>JBBTSV010000014.1:0-54326 GCA_038064595.1 Patescibacteria group bacterium | reverse complement strand
AGTTGTTGAGGACGGAGCCGTATGCGGTGGAGGTGGCGAAGGTTCCCGCACCACCACCCCCACTTCCAGTAATCGTTACCCCATTTACTACAAGAGGTCCCGTGATGGTCGTCGTGGCGAGTGTGGTATTTCCCCCCGTCAAATTATCAAAAATACCGGTCGTTGCCCGAACAGAGATACCGTTGGTCAATGTTCCACCGTCAAAGTTACCGCCGATAAAGCGACCGTTGCGCACGATAAGATTGGAGAGATCCTGAATCATGTTCACGTACTGAATGGTCGTTGAATTCGTCGCGATCTGATTCGACATTGGTTGGACCATCCCAGCGACCGTCGCCAAAATATTCTCGCGCAGTGCCGCGAGTGACTGATTTACAAAAGTTTCTGACACACCGCGCACAATGGTGTTGTACGTCGGGGTGCTTACTGAAACGTTCGACACGCTCGTCGGGCGTGTAGTGATTTTTGTCGTCGAACCGCCCGTAACGCGCGGAGTTCCGCGCGCGATCGTGATCGTTGGCGGTGGGCCAAGGAGGGAGGCAAGGGTACGGTTGACCGACTCGAAGAAACCGTGAATGGTAGTGTAGGTCGTGAACGCGATCTTTTCTCCTGTAGAGAGTGCGGGAGCAGCTGCAGCGAATAACGAACCAGACTGTTTCTCGACGGCGTCAAGAACTGTTGCAATCCCCGATGAGTGAGTCAGCTGCTCTAGTGTAAGAGCGCTCTTACCAAGAACGCCGAGATACGTGTCTTCAATTCGCGCCGGCATCATAGCAATCGAGCGCTGCACGGTCTTGACCTGGTCAGTGACCTCTCCGACCACTGTAGCGCCGGCGTGGCCTATACCACCTACGGCAGCAAGGTACTGCGTCCCAACAAAACGAGTAGCCGCGACAAAATGCGTGGCGCCCGCATACTCAACGTCAAAAACCGCCGCCGCGATCTGTGGGGCAAGTGTCGCTGGAACTGTGGTGACCTGCCTGAACGTGTCTACCGCGAGCGCGGGAGTTGCTTCCGCCACACGCGCGAGATGACCTCCGATTCCACTCACGAACGCTGTGGTCACACGCGCGCTCTCAGGTGCTGCTGCAGAAAGTCCATACGCGATTGAGACGTCCGCCTGAATGAGTTTGTGCGTTGTGTTAATCACTCCATTTCCAAGCGCTAGGGTGATGGTGTGTACCATCTGCGGCAAAGTGCCAAAAGCGTTCCGTGTCCTGTCGGCGAGCTCGAGTGCTTGCTCTCCGGCAACCGCAACAAACTGGCGGTACTGCTCGAGGGCATGCACGATAGCACCGTACGTACTCGAGCCGACAGAGTGATACCCCTCCTGTGCAGCGGCCATGAGATGGTGCGGGTGCGTCAACGCTGTGATGATTCCACGTGCTCCGTCACGCAGTGAGAGTGAAGTTTGTGGAGGTGCGGATGCGCTGCTCGCAACAGGTGTCGTACGTTGACGTGGTACTTCCATCTGCATCTCATTCTGTGCAAAGACAGCAAGCGACTCTGTCGAGAGATGAATAAGCGACGCTCGAGCAAGATCGTTTGAAAATTCACCGAGCATGGTTGCGACGTGCGTGTGATGTACATCGGCACGTTGTGCGGCGTCTTGCAGACGGAGTGCAATACGCATCGGCACTTCGTTCAAGATCGATGAGAATCCGAGAGCAACCTCTCCTGCAATCGTTGCGGCGTGTGCTGCACCGTCGGGGATAAATGCGGCACGAGCTCCAACGCTACTTACGAGCAACACTACAACCGCCACGAGTGAGGCAGTGATGTGCGAGCGGAGCGATTGTTGCGGAGAGAAAAATGCGGTATCTGTTGGGCGCGTCTTCTCAGTATCGAGTTGTGAAATTGAAATTGTTTTTGTCAAAGACGTCATCACTCGCACGCGGAGTGAGCGATGAGAGCGATACTCTTCTTCGCGCGCGTGCGCGAGCGCGCGTGCGCGATCAATCTTACGATCGCTCTGATGATTGAAAAACGCCTCGAGAGAGTTCTGCTCGATAAACCAACTGTGACCAATGCGCTTCCCTCTTACTTTTCCCGAGCGTGCGAGTCGTGCTAGGTAATCCGAAGTGTAGCCAAAAAGTTCACTAGCCTCTTTCGTTGAAACGTAATTTTTTTCAGGTAAAGGATCCATGTCGGATAACCGAATTAACTAAATAATAACCAATATTCCGGTGATATCCTAAACAAATATGTGGATAAGATGAACAAGAAATTTTTTTGCGGCGTTCACCGATGATACTCGAACGAATAATCACAGGTCACCCAATAGCAGGCTCGTATGCAGACACAGAGATTATCAGACTTTATCAGTACTACATGCTCCCACTATGCCAAAATTCATCATACGGAGTGCCAAAAATCGTTATAAATACGATTAGAAACGTTAATAAACCACCTCGATCTACTTTTTACCTGTAAATATTCACACTTGAGCAGAGAGGCAGTCTGTAAATGGCTTAGATTTAAAATGCCGAGCGCGACTTGGCTATCACTTGAGCCAGAAATTTGGTTGTAGATGCTAGATAAGTCGTCTATGCGGCATATATCGATACTGGCGCCACTATGGTAGTCGCAATAGACCTATATAAAGGTATGCGCGTTACTAAAATAACTACGCACAATATTGAAAAATATTGTGCGTAGTTATTTTAACCTCTAAAAACCTTCAGTATACGCAAAATGCCTTATACTGCCCTCTTAGACACGACTTCCAGCACTTAATACGCACTTGATGAGGCTTTTATGGCTCGCAGATGATCAGCTCTCCAGTGCAAGCAGTATATATTGGTCATCTCGATATAACGAGACGAGATATGTTTTATTTATATTATTTTATGTAGACTGAAAAACCAGAAATATAGCCAGCGCGTGTGTGCGAGAATAAAATGTAATCTATAAAACCGGATCCAAGCACCGAGATCCCTGCGATAGCGAATGTTGCCAAGAGAACGAAAGTTATAAATGCACGATAGAGGGCTCCACGCTTAAATTTTCTCCTCTGGACCGGTGCGAGCTCTGGCTCTGCGGGCTTTGAGATCTCCTCAGGTTCCACTATTTCTATCCGACTGCTGTGGTGAGGGAGCAAATCTTGCGGTGGGAGATCATAGATTGTATGCACCGGTATGGCGACTTCCCCTTCGTCCATTATGACGCCCATTTCTGGGTGTGTTGGTGTCGTCTGCTCTACAGATAGTTCGTCAGGTCTTGAATCATATTGTTGTTCTTGAACTTCTTCATCTTTGACCGTTCGATCAAACCACTCTTTCCATGAGTTTTGGAGGTGCTCTATAACACCTCTTTGATCTTCAATCGTTTCCTGGGGCATTTTTGAGCCTTCTGGAGGGGTTGTGGGTGGATTTTTCAGTCGATTGATTGACGGAAGTACTTCGGTTTGAGTTGCCTCATAATGCGGGGACTCCCAGGTCGAGCGTAGCGTGAGACTTTCATCACTTTTTTCTTTCATTTCCTTTATCTGTGGCTCTCTCTCTACTTTTTCACCAAATCGATGGTCCTCTATGGCAGACTCGAGGACATACCAACTCCGACCAACAAGACGTGCGGGGACTCGGCCTTCTCTACAAAGTTGCCCTATATAGTCCTTTGCGTAACCGGTTATTTTTGCGGCTCGCTTTGACGATACATATTTTCTTTCGTCTATAAGAATCTCGTCCATGGCTTTAGTATAGTCATATCTCGGCTTGTTTGGAAGAGCTTTGATTTAAAGTGGTGCATAACGCGCATAACTCACAACCATCCACTTCTATATCTCACTAAGAATAAGGTCTCGTAGGAGGGTCGGGTTCCCAGAGCCTTTAGTTGCTTTCATGCACTTTCCAACAAGGTACTGGATAGCGGCCTCCTTGCCGCTATGATACTCGGCAACTGCCTTCTGCTCCTCTACTAGAACAGTACGTACGACCGCTCGCAGGTGTTCGCTATCATGCGACTGCATGAGACCAGCTTCTTCAGCAAGTTTTTCTGGATCGCCTCCGTGTTCAACCAGAAGTACAAGGGTGTCCTTTGCGCCCCGGGAAGACACTTTTTGACCCTTAGCGAGCATGATGAGTTTTGCGAAAGCATGCGGGTCAAGTGTGGCATACGCTTCGCTCCCCTTTTTGGTATAGATCCCGGCCAGGTCCGATACAACATAATTAGCCGCGAGCGCGAGCGTCGTCGTATCGGGCGCGAGCGCTGACGCCACTGCGTCAAAAAACGCCGCGCGTTCAGGTGTTGCAGTGAGGTAATCGATATCACTCTCACGCAACTGGTACTCGCGAGCATACCGTGCACGACGTTCTTCGGGAAGTTCTGGGAGCGATGCTCGAAGCGCCTCATGGGTAAATATAGACATCTCGGAGAGGCGAAGCTTCGGCAGGTCTGGCTCTGGAAAATAACGATAGTCCGCGCTCCCTTCTTTAAACCGCTGGTGAAAGGTAACCTGCTTGCTTTCGTCCCAGCCCCGGGTCTCTTGTACCACCGTACCCCCTTCGTCGATGAGCGTGCTTTGACGTTCGATCTCGAAGGCGATCGCCCGTTCAACCGAACGGAACGAGTTCAAATTCTTGATCTCTACTTTTGTACCAAACGTGCTTTCCCCCGGAGAAACAGAGATATTTGCTTCGATACGCATCTCCCCTTTCTCGAGATTGGCCTCACTCGCTCCGAGCGTTCTCAGGAGAAGTTGCAGCTCACGCGCGAAATGACCCGCCGTCTCTGGGTCATGAATGACCGGCTCGGTTACCAACTCCATGAGCGGAATGCCCGCACGATTGAAATCGACAAGACTCTCTCCGCCAGCGTGAGTGGAACGTGCGGTATCCTCTTCGAGATGAACCCGTGTGATCGCAACTCCAGCAAGCGTGCCGCCCTTCACAAGGGGATGCTCATACTGACTGATCTGATACCCCTTTGGGATATCAGGATAAAAGTAGCTCTTTCGATCGAACTCGCTGAAGTCGGCACGTGTCCCTCCGACTGCCGCACCGATCCGTAGTACGTGGTGTACCGCGACTTGATTGATAACAGGGAGCGTCCCTGGGTGGGCAAGGCACACGGGACATACGTTAACGTTTGGGCGCGTTTCGTCCGGATCATTCCGCGAATCGCAAAACATCTTGGTCTGCGTCTTGAGCTCAGCGTGAATCTCAAGTCCGATGGTTGGATAGTAAGCCATTTACTCTAGCTTGCAGCTTTAGGAGTAAAACTGCAAGCGGTGTGATTTATGCGGCGAGAATTTGTGAGAGTCGATCTGCAAACTTCTTGAGAATCACCGGGTCCTCCGTGGTGACCATGAGTACTTCCCTCCCGGTCTCTTTTTCAAGGAGGGTAGCCCTCGTCTTGGCTTCCTGAGGAGAGATAAGGTCTACTTTTGAGAGGATAATGATTTCCCGCTTGGCAGTGAGATCTCCTGTGGAGGATTCAAGCTCTTTGCGCACTTCCCTATATGCTTGATACGGGTCATCTTGTTCAGCCGAGACAAGATGTAGCAAAAAACCTGTCCTTTCAACATGTTTGAGAAATTTGGTGCCAAGTCCGCGACCGCTCGATGCTCCCTCTATAAGACCGGGGATATCGGCGAGAATGTATCCATGGAACTCTCCGAGGTGCGGCTCAAGCGTGGTGAAGGGATAGGCACCTACCTTGGACTTGGCTCGGGTAAGCGCGTTGATGAGAGATGACTTTCCAGCGTTCGGAAGCCCGACAAGTCCTGCGTCGGCGATAATCTTGAGTGTCAGGTGGATATCCCCACCCTTCCCCTTTTTTCCTTTGGTCTGCTGAAAAGGGTTCTGGTTCGTTGAGCTTTTAAAGCGCGCATTGCCAAGTCCTCCATACCCCCCACGAAAAAGAGGGAGACGTTCATCTTCTTGCGTAATCTCATATTCTTCTCCCGTTTCAATCTTGCGCACAAGCGTGCCAACAGGCACCGACAGAAGAAGGTCCGCGCCATTGCTGCCGTGCTTGAGCTCTCCCTTTCCCGCTTCTCCATGCTCAGCATGAAATTTTTTCTCGTAGCGATAGCGTGCGAGCGCGGCGAGATCACGCACTCCCACAAGTATCACATCCCCACCACGACCTCCGTCTCCGCCCGATGGTCCACCCCGCGCAGTCTCTTTTGTGCGCAACCAACGAATCACACCATCACCGCCGTTTCCAGCCGCAACGTGAATAGTCGCCTCATCGACAAATGCCATTACGCTCTAGCGTATCACATTTCGACACAAAACTCTACTGCTGCCAATTAGACACCGCGAACGATTTCCCACCCCTGTGCAATAAGTGGCTCTGCTTTTTTAAATTTCACGGTCTTGGTCTCCTCGCCGTTGCTGATTGTTACAAAATCGTTTCGTCCATACCCCGCTGTTTTGACGATTGGGGCACTACCCTGTTCCTCTTTCCCCGCATTAACTGCGGCCGCACGAATCTTCTCCTCTTCAGGGCGCATACCCGTTGTGTCGGTTGCATGCATGTGTGGCAACGCCGCAGCGATCGCTTGTGTGATCTGTTCCTCAAGAAGACGGAACCGCACCAACCCTTCACGACGGTACTCAATTAACGGATCACGCTGTCCATAGGCCCGGAGAGAGACTGAACGGCGGAGATAATCCATCGTCTCGAGGTGCTCAAGCCAGAATGTGTCAATAATCTGGAGTACGAGACGACGCAGGTGGTCAGGGAAGGCCTCCCCGAGCTCACTCTTCTTTGTATCCATAACCGCTGATGCATCAGGGATTGAACTGATCAAAGTACGCACCAATGTCTCTACTTCGTCTGGTGATCCGACAAGCGCCGCACGGCGACGCGCGTACATGGCGATGCGCTGGGTATTCATCACATTGTCGTAGGCAAGCACCTGCTTGCGTGCATCAAAATTGAACCCTTCGATACGCCCTTGAGCCGTCTCGAGGGAGCGTGTAATAAGGGCGCTCTCAATCGGCTCATCTTCAGGGATACCGAATCGGCCCATGACCCGCTTCAATGTATCCGACGCAAAGACACGCATGAGCTTATCCTCAAGAGAGACATAGAATCTCGTCTCGCCGGGATCTCCTTGCCGTCCCGAGCGACCGCGCAACTGGTTATCGATGCGGCGCGCATCATGACGCTCGGTCCCAACGACCGAGAGCCCTCCCGAAGCCACCACCGCGGCACGCTCTTCGGCCGTCGCGAGCGCGCCCCCGAGCTTAATATCGACACCGCGACCAGCGAGATTAGTCGCTACGGTCACCCGACCCTCCTTCCCTGCTTCAGCTATGATCTCTCCCTCTCGTTCATGATTCTTCGCGTTCAGCACTTCATGGGGAATACCCGCTTCCGCGAGATACGCACTCACCGTTTCATTATCTTCAATCGAAACAGTACCCACAAGAACGGGCTGACCACGAGTGTGTCGCTCAGCAACGGCGCGCGCAACGGCACGGTACTTCCCTGCCGCCGTTTGAAAAATGAGATCATCGTGATCTTTGCGGGCTGACGGCTTATTCGTTGGTATAGCGACGACCTCCAGTTTATAGACGGTATAAAACTCTTCTTCGGAGGAGAGAGCTGTGCCGGTCATACCCGCAAGACGCTCATACATACGAAAGAGGTTCTGAAAGGTAACGGTCGCAAACGTCCGCGTCTCCTCCTGAACACGAACCCCCTCCTTCGCCTCGATCGCCTGGTGAAGCCCCTCCGACCAGCGTCGCCCCGGCTGCATTCTTCCCGTAAACTCATCCACAATAACCACTTCATTGTTCTGCACCACATACTCCTTATCTTTCTGGAACAGTGCGAGCGCGCGCACCGCCGTCTCAAGATGGTGGGCATACTTCATCCCCCCTTCGGTATATAGATTTTCAAGACCCAGCGCAGTCTCTGCCTTGTGCATACCGGCCTCGGTGATCTGGATGGCCTTCTGTTTTTCGTCGACCGTGTAGTCCTCTGTGGCTACAAATGAGGCTACAATCTGCGCAAAACGTTCGTAGAGGTTTTGTGAGTCGCCAGCTGGGCCTGAAATAATCAGCGGGGTACGCGCCTCATCGATCAGGATTGAGTCAACCTCGTCGATAATCGCGTAGGCATGGCTGCGCTGCACAATCTGAGAGGGAAGGTAGGCAGTATTGTCACGAAGATAGTCAAATCCGAGCTCGTTGTTTGTCACGTAGGTGATATCGGCAGCATACGCCTCCTGCTTTGTCGCCGGACGTAAGTAATCATAGAACACCTTAAATGAACCCTCGTTGTCACGCTCTGTATCTTCGGTTGGTGCGACATGCGACGCATCGTATCGATATGATCCGGTTGAGGTCACCACGCCAACGGTAAGACCGAGATACTCGTAGACCTGCCCCATCCATGTTGTATCGCGACGTGCAAGGTAATCGTTCACCGTCACCACGTGCACGCCTTTCCCAGCAAGTGCATGGTAGGTTGCGGGTAAGGTCGCGACCAAGGTCTTCCCTTCTCCGGTGCGCATCTCGGCGATTTTGCCCTGCGCCATCGCGAGTCCGCCAATGATCTGAACGTCAAAATGTTCTTCACGACGTGTCCGCTTTGCCGCCTCACGTACCAGAGCAAAAACGAGCGGGAGGTCCTCCTCACGAGGAGCCCCTGCTTGCTGTGTTCGCGCCCGCACAACTGCGAGACGCTCTTTCAGCGTCTCCTGGGAGAGGCCGACAAGCTCTTCGCCGTGTGTGCGGACAGCATCCACAACCGGCGCGGCGGCACGGATAAACGCAGCCGACTGATTCTTCGAGAAAAGGCGGGAGAGTCCGAGCATCGCTAGCCACTATAGCATTTTCGTTCTCACTGGTCGAAAAAGGAAAAACCCCGCCGGAGCGGGGTTTTTCCTTTGGAACTAGCCGCGCTTCTTTGCTGCCTTGCGCTTCTTCGTTGCCTTTTTTGCGGTCTTTCGCTTCTTTGCTGCCATGGTGGTTGCGAATTAAATGATGGCTGATATGTCGACCCGTCTGTGTGTTGAGTGAACAACACTCAAACGTTTCTAACGATCATTATCGCGCGTAAAAAAATTTTTGTGTGTGAAAAAAATAAAACGTGTGGATAACTTTGCGTCGAGTATGAAATTTTTTGCGCATCACACCGTAAATGTTTCTACCTCACGTTCAATCGTGATCCCTATCGACTCATACACACGATCACATACCATGGTAACCAATGCATCGACCTCAGTCGCCGTTGCTCCGCGCTCCGCGACAATCACCATAGGCTGCTTCTCGAAGAGGCGCACCGATCCATACGCGTATCCCTTGAGACCGAGAATGTGATCGAGGATCCAGGCGAGTGGGAGTTTTACTCTCCCGTCGGCTTGCGGGAATTGAGGGAGCCCAGGGTGGAGCTCGGCGAGGTGCGCTGCCAAGGTCGCGTCCACCACGGGGTTCTTGAAAAACGAGCCCGCCGTTCCCATGCCTGAGTTGGCCGGGAATTTATTTGCACGAATCATGCGCACTGCCTGCGCTATCTCTCTCGGAGTGGAGAGCACCGCACCCGTATCGTGCAGCCGAAGGAGGTCAGGGTAGGAGAGATTTGGGAGGGCGTGTTTTGCGAGCCTGAGCCCCACGTGCGTGATCACGAGCGCTGGGTGTGTTTTGAAAAAACTGGAACGATACGCGAGCGCAGCATGCTCATGAAGTATCCGTGCAGTGGTACCCGTTGCGCTGTCAATCGTGTCCGCGTATAGAAATACTGAACTCAATTCAGCGCCATACGCACCAATGTTCTGCACTGCGGCGCCACCAACCGATCCGGGGATACCTGCGAGATTTTCAATGCCCCATAGTGCATGCTCCTCACACAGCATCACCACCGACTCCCAGAGTGCACCAGCAGCCGCATGCACGAGCACGGTCTCTCCTTCATCGGTGATAGTGATATCCGTGAGTGTGAGCTGCACCACAACGGCATCAAGCATGGTGTCTGGAATCAATACATTACTCCCTGCGCCGAGCACCCGCAGCGGGAGCGCCTGTTTCTGTGCAAACGCTATCGCCGTACGTACATCGTCGTCACCTTCGACGGTAACTAAAAATCGTGCGGTACCGCCAACGCCGAGAGTGGTACGAGGAGCAAGGGGTGCGCGCTCAAGAACGGTCATTGAACATTCGCTGCACCCTGCACCTGCTTGATTGCCTCACGTACGGATTCAGCAGCATCAGGGAACCGCTTCCCTGCCTCGGTAAGTATCGCAATAGCTTGCGCGTTGGCTCCCGCCGTGTAGTAGGCGGCGGCAAGTGAGAACCAGTGTTGTACCGTCGCGTCCGGCGCAGCGACCCGACGCTCCCAGAGTGCGATAAGGCGAGGCCAGTTGCGAGCGCGGTAGTACGCAGTCGCCAGTATATTACTGTCGACTGTGGTGGTCCCGAATGCGGTGGTTAAAATAGCGTCGGCGGCGGTAACGTTGCCCGCAGCAAGCTCCCCCGCGGCAGCGTACTCGGCGAGGTCGGTAAACTGCGGTGCGAGTGTATACGCGGTGGTAAACATCTCTCTGGCGAACTGGGTGTCCCCCTTATCCCACGCGGTGATCCCTCGTAGAAGGTACATATCAATCTTTTTAGGTGACAGGGCGTTCGCCTGTTCCATAGCTTTCAGTGCCTCATCATAGACGCCAAATGAACGGTACACGTACGCGAGCTGAAGGTGTTGTCGTGCGTCGAGCGGATACGCTTTAATTTGTTTCTGTATCTCGGTCACCGCCAGTGCGGCTATCTGCTGTTTCTGTTCATCCGAGAGCTGGGTGCTCTGCGCAGCTGATGCGGCGAAGTTCACAATCTGCTCGCGCACCTCTTGCGCTGCAAACGCAGGATTGAGCGCAAGATCTTGGAACGTTGCCGTAATGGTTTCAACCTGCTGTGAGGAGAGTGCCGTGATGATTTTACCCGCCACCTGCATCCCCGGTACATTAACAACCCATACCGTGACAATGAGGAGAACGGTCGCCACCGGGAGCGCCATGGTAAGCCCTGCCTCCCCTGCAAGAGTCGGTGCTCTCTCAAGACGAGGAAAAGGACGTGCAACTTGAGAGTCAATGAGTGCGAGAATCGCAAAGAAATAGAGATAGGAGACCAGATTATCGAACACAAAGAAATTGTGGATTGCGTACCCCACCAGAGCGGCGGTAAGCACGATCCGCTCGGGTCGCGAGAGGTTTGAGTGCCGCCAGAGCGCGATCATCGCCGAGACAAAGAGTGCGATGTAGAGGAAGAATGCAGGGAATCCGCCCGCAACGAGCCAATCAATAAATGTGTTGTGGGCACGATCAAACCACTGCTCCTGTTTATACAAACTTGGCTCGTAGTACTTATTGAATATATAGTTGTACCCCTCCTGCCCCCACCCAATAAGTGGCCGCTCGAGCGTACCTTGCCATGCCATGTTCCAGAGTGTGAAGCGCGTCGCTCCGTCATTAAGCGAGATAGAGGTGACACGCCGCAGTGTTGAATTGTTCTTTACGGCATCGGAGTTACGCGCAACGTACAGCCCCCCGACCACAACCGTCAGCATAAGCAGGCCAACGACCGCCACTCGACGCGCCTGTTTCCCCGCGGTAAGCGCGGTAAGTATTGCCGCGAGCGCGAGTCCCACGGCAAGCCCAATCACCGCTCCGCGCGTTTCAGTAAAAATCACCAAGACTCCTTCAATGGTTGCCAAACCTATAAGAAGCCAACGGAGCCAGTGACGCTGCTCGGTAAGAGCGAGCCATACCGCGATCCCCACGCTGAGCAACAAGTAGACCGCGAGATATGACGAGTTGCCAAGGGTAGCATCAATGCGTGTTGACCCTTGATGAATCGCGAGAGAGCCATTGATTTGAAAGAGCGCATAGATAACAATGACCGAAGAGACACCGAGCATGGTGAGAAACCATGCTCGCCACTTTTCCTCCACCCGCAGCACGGCACCCGCCGCGACAAAGAAACCGAGTGCGTGTACCAGAAGGACCCACCCCTCCATACGCTCGAAGTTGCTCCAGAATGCCTTCTGGGCATTTATGGCAAATGCGTCAGCGATACCCATCCACACGACAAAGGCGAGCACCAAGGTCCCAACCCAGGAGAAGCGCGGACGATACGCCTTATCCAAAAAGGCGAGCACTACCCATGCGGCAAACGCTATCTCAACCAGAATGCGGAAATAAAACGCCTTGCCGGTGATGAACGGGAAGAAGTAGGAGTTGGCCACCATAAGCGGCATGAGTGGGAGAAGGAACAGCGCCCCGAGCGCGACCCAGCGCGCGACATTTTTTGCAGTCGTATCAACCGATACCTCCTCAACCTTTGTCTGCTTCATCGTAGGGAGCACTATAGCACAGAGTGCTCGCTCCCGCCCCACAAGACAACGGCGTTCAGCTCCCTCACTCACTGTCGCACGGCATACGGCGGTGGGGTGCACGAGTGTGCATCATAGAGATATAAGTTCTTCCCCAGCATACGTAGCCCATAGAATTCAGGCATCAACATGCGTCCGAGATTGATGTCTATGTCAAAAACAGCATCATCTGAGACTTCGTTGCCGAAACGAGCGAGAGGGGTGCACCCATCAATACCGGACGAAGAGATAAACAGATCTGGGTGTGGTATGAGAGCTACTCGTTCAGGATCCGCATCATGCGTAACGACAATAGGGCTAAAAGCTATATCTCTCGGCAATGCGAGGGCGTGCGTGCATGCAGAACCACACGAAGAGGTGCCGTGAAGCAGGTATGATTCCTTGTTCATCGGTAGCGTCAGCTCAAACACGCTTTCGTCTATTCTGATATGAGCATCGCTATAACGACTGACGACATGGTCTAGCATGCGGTTATAGGTCGTCGGAAATGAGAGGAGCATAACGCTGTATACGTATACAACTAGTCCAACGGTGGCAAAAACGTAAGAAATGAATCTTGCGGGGGGCCTACATGACGCGAGTATACACATGAGAAAAAAGCCCACCGGAAACACATGTCGTATATTGAGCGCGACTCCGTCATCAACTCGAAAAACAGCAGAGAGGGCTAACATATACAACACGGCGTATAGCGCCGCAAGAAGAGCGAGCGTCTTATTGCGTACGCCATACCATGCCACAACCACGAGGGCGACCAGAAGGAGCGGGAATGCCTCGATTGCTTGGCGTGCATTTACCGCAAATGCCTCAGTAAATGACAACATCGTCACGCCATTTCCGATATTTCCCGGTGTTCCCAAAAGCGAACCGGCAAACGCAGAGACTTGTTCTATGACATTCGCGGCGTTCAGCGCGGATATCGCTACAAAGAGAGCTACCCCACCAGCGACGGCTGTAGCGAGCCGTATGAACACCTCTCGTGTCTTCGGAAATACATATATAAAAATGGGTAGGTTGATAAGGAAGAGGCCGGCGAATGCAAAATTTGCGGCTGCGAGAAACGCTGAAAATATGGACACCACAGAAAAAACACCCGGTTTGCCCTTGGGGGCTTCCTCCGTAATAGCTCGATACGCATATATAAAAGACACGATGCAGAGGGTAGTTGATAGAATCCACATCTTTCCTGAACGCACCAAAATCGTAGCCAGGACGTTACCGAACGCAAGCACAAGCAGTGCAACTCGCCAGGATACTGAAGGGACTTCACGCTTGAGAAAGTGGTAAACGACGCCCAAAAATACTACCGCGGTCACTGCGGACACCATACGCGGCACCAGCAGTGTGTATGACGGATTAAGAATGAGTGCCGTTTTTAACGCGGCAAAGTTAAAACCGAAAAAAGGCAGGGCGAAAAGAAGCACCACCACCATCGCTATATAATTTTGGTAAAACGAGAGTGTCCCATAGGCAACGCCATAACCGGGAAGTAACGAATGGTCTTCCATCGCCCGCAGAACACCCCCACCAAATGCCCACACGTCGGTAACCGTGTTTACCATCGGGAGCGCATACCAAATGCCGATGAAAAAGCTCAACCCAAAAAGGGCAACGAGAACCGTTTCGACTGACAGGTGTCGGATCAGTCTGTACAACGCCTCTTTCATTAGGAGGTAGTATACTCCCAAAGATAGAGCTTCTTCTCACGAAACGCTATACTGTTCCCTATGGGGTGGCTCCTGAGAATCCACACAGTAACCGAGGATGTCCTTGGTCCACGCATGTACCGCCTGCTTCGTTACCTCATGTCTGGTACAGCGGCGGCGGCGAGCAATTTGGCCATCGTGTTTATTCTCGTCCATTTTGGCCGTGTGTATTACCTTCACGCATCGGTAATCGCGTTTGTACTGTCCATGGTGGTTTCGTTTTCCCTACAAAAATTCTGGACCTTTCAGGACAAGCCCATCTACGACGTTCAACCACAGTTTGTCCGGTACAGTATGGTGGTGTTTTGTAATCTGATACTCAATACGGTGGTCATGTACCTTTTGATCGAAAAAATCGGTCTCTGGTACCTCTTTGCACAAGTACTTGCGACCGGCACCGTCGCCGTTGTCGGCTACTTCGCGTATCAGCATTTTGTATTTCGTGAGCGTGTTCCCGCGGTATGACCGTTATCAGAAGATACCGAGTAGAGCTCATCCTCGCCGTCGTAGCGCTGGTGGTGCACCTTGGGTGCTTTCTGTTTGTTGTCCACGCAAACGACGGGCATATTCTAAACGCGGTCCGCGGTGACGACGGTTTTTATGAGCTTGCCGAAAACATCCTCGCCGGAAACGGGTTTTCGTGGAGCTCATCACCTCCTTATGCGCCGAACCCACTGCGAACTCCCGGCTATAGTTATGTGCTCGCCCTCCTTATCGGTCTGTTCGGTATCGGTGGAGCGATAGGTATCCAGATGCTCGCCGCGTCCGTACTGCCACCACTCGGTATGCAAATAGCGGAGCGCATGACCCGTTCGCGGAAAATGAGTATTGCCGTGGGAGCTATTCTCGCTCTTGATCCAACGCTTGCCCTGCTCTCATTCCAGTTTTATACCGAAACACTCTTTCTCCTGCTCTTCTTTCTTTGGATACTTGCGTCCCTACGCTACCTCGAAAAGCGCACCATCTCTTCACTTATCATGGGGGCACTGCTGCTTGGCTGCGCGATACTCGTCAAAGCAAGCGTGCAGTATATACCTTTCCTATTCGTCGCATTTGTTCTGTGGCAGCATGGCACCGTAGACTGGCGGCGTGGCGTAGCGCACGCGAGTATCTATCTGCTTTTCGTGGGGGCACTCGTCGCGCCATGGATCATACGTAACACGCTCGTGTTTAGCGTCCCCGGTCTCTCCGCACAGGCACCCTTTGTGCTCTATACCAATCTCGCCCCGGCGGTGCGCTCCGTAGCCAATGGCACCACACTCGCCGATGAGCTGCAGGCATTCCTGACGAAAGAAGAATTCCGTGGTGACGCGATAACGCTCGCGAATGGCGATGTCTATACGGCACGCGCTCTCGAAGTGGTGCGTGCACACCCCGATGCGACACTATTTGTTGCCGGTAAATCACTCTTTACCTTCTTCACCAACGACGGTATGTACACGCTTCTCGCCCGTAGCGGCTATGAACCGCGCGAGTACCTGCCCCTGTTGGTAATCGCACGACTTCTGTGGATCGCGATTACGCTTGCCGCGTTCATTGGGGCCGCCTTTTTCATATTCACCGAACGCTCACTCCGCGCAGTGTTCCTTGTCCTTCTGGTCGCATACTTCGCACTGACGAGTATCCCTGCGGCCTTCGGTACTAATCCCCGTTATCGGCTACCCATTGACCCGATTTTTATCGCACTTGCGACGGTTGGCGGTACCTATATGCTTACCCATATCCGACGCCGTATGCCCACTAGCGCACGCACACAATCACCGTCCGTATGAAAAAGTACGGAATCGGTCACACCCTGCGAAAGCTCTACGCCGGTCAGTCTTTGTGCCGGATACTCATGAACCGCGCACTCACCCATGAGACAATACGGGGTCACGTCGTCGACGTGGGGGGTGGCCGCTCCCCTGACTATTTCTCTTACCTGCAGAGTGAGAGCGGCACAGCAGTTGAAGTATCTGACCTTTCATCAAGCCCTATTGATTTTGAGAAAGACCCTTTGCCGTATGCATCGGGGTCAATCGATACCGTACTCCTCTGTAACGTCCTCGAACATATTTACCGATATACCCACCTTATCGGAGAAACGCACAGAATCTTACGACCCGACGGCAGAATCATCGGCTTTGTTCCGTTCTGGGCTGGATACCATCCAGACCCGCACGACTACTTCCGCTACACACACGAAGCGTTATTCAAGATGTTTGCCGAAGCAGGTTTTAAGGATGTCACTATTACGCGTATAGGGGGCGGCCCTTTCATAGCTAATTTTAATACCGTGGTGCTCTCTTTCCCCCGTCTTGTGCGCCCCCTTCTGTATATCCCCTACGCACTCCTAGATCGACTGTTTCTGTTTCTGCGTCCCGCCTCACGCGTCCGATTCCCGCTTGGTTATGTCTTTACGGCCAGCTCGACTCACGCCAGTGCACGCTAACTCACGGTGTACTCGCCCTCGTGCTCGCGCATCCACAGCTCGAGCGTAAAGAGCATCCAGAGTTTGTAACTTAAGTGTTCGTCCCCGTTATAAAAAGCATCGATATAGGAGCGCACCGCATCACCCTCAAGAAGGGTGCCAACGCGCGGATCTCTAAACATATCGTGGAGCGCCGTGCGAATTGATGCTTCTTTGAGCCAGTCTTTTACCGGCGCGCCGAATCCTTGTTTCTTTCTCGCAAACACCGTGGCCGGGAGCAAGTTACTAAACGCCTTTTCCAATATAATCTTGCCTTGTGTGTGATTGGTTTTGTATGCGTCAGGCAGGTTAAAAGCAAACTCTGCGAGCTCATGATTGAGAAACGGGCTGCGCACCTCCAAGGAGTGCATCATGGACGAGCGGTCTACCTTGGTAAGCATGTCGCCGGGAAGTTTAAGATAGAAGTCCAAAAGATTGAGACGCTGGAGCGGTGTCTCAGCCTCTCCAAGATCGATCCGTGCCGTAAGGTCGCGTTCGATGACTGCTCCATCTTTCCAGAGCCGCTGCCGCTCACCTACTGAGAACATGGTGAGATGACTGCGTATGAAGAGCCGATCAGGAGTGTAGCCGAGTACCTGCGCGAGTATCTTCTTATAGGCAGGCAGATGCCAGTGTGCGCGGTAATGGCCATACCCAAAAAAGAGCTCATCTCCCCCGTCTCCGGAAAGGGCTACGGTCACTTTCTCCCGCGCCAATTGAGCGATAAGCGCGGTTGGTATGTTTGAAGAATCGCCAAGAGGTTCGTCATAGTAGCGCGTAACCGCGCGAATAGCGTCGAGCGAGACGGATATGTTTCGTTCGTGATGATCGGTACCCACATGCTCCGCCACTTCACGCGCATAGGGTAATTCATTTCGATATTCATCAAATCCTGCCGAAAACGATTTGAGCGATGCTGAGGTGTGTGCGCGCGCGAGTGCAGTAACAATGCTTGAATCAATGCCGCCCGAAAGAAACACTCCCACTTCAACATCAGCGATCAGCCGACTCTTGACTGATGCAGAGAGCAGGTCGCGTACGCGTGAAGCCGCGTCGTCAAACGAGAGGGTGGCGGGGGAACGCTTGAGTGACCAATAGCGCTCGGTGGTAAACTTCCCTGCTTCAAATACCGCTCGATGTGCGGGAAGTAGGGGGGTGATATCGCGATACATGGTCCGCCACGGTGGTATGAAATACAATGCGAGATAATTGTCGATCGACACGAGATCGAGCTCGTCACGCACCATCCCCGTCGCACGCAATGCCTTAATTTCAGACGCAAAAAGAAACGTGTTGTCGCGATGGCTATAAAAAAACGGTTTTTCTCCAAACCGATCGCGCGCCATAAACAGTCGCGACCGTTCATTGTCCCATATCGCAAAAGCAAATTGACCGTCGAGATATTCCGGGCATCGGTCACCATATTCGCTATATGCTTTTAGGATAACCTCCGTATCCGACGTGGTGGCAAAATGATGTCCACGCATTTCAAGCTCTCGGCGTAGTTCTCGATAATTGAATATCTCGCCATTAAAGGAGATGGCGATGTTGCGCGTGGTATCTTTCATGGGCTGGGTACCGGTCGCGAGGTCGATAATCGCAAGACGAGTGTGCCCGAGTGCCGCACGAGAGAAGAACATGCTTCCATGACCGTCTGGACCGCGACGCGACAAGGTGGGGATCGCCCGCACGACAGCGTCTTCACGCGTTTTTGTGTCACCCCCCACAATGCCGATTATGCCGCACATAGCCCTTAGTATAACGTCTACAACTCACTGAAAGTAACAACGGCGCCCCTACAACGTCTCACTCGCGATTTGAGTAGCCCGCTCCCAGCTAAAGCGCTTAGCATATTCGCGTGCAGCCGCGCCTCGCACTTCTCGCTCCTCAATACTCATATGCGCGACTCGCATAAGCGCATCTGCAAGATTCTGCGTAATGCCTTCGGCGGGAATAACCGTTGCGTGATTACCAAGATCGGGCATGAGTTCTGGCACAGCGCCCACGTTCGTCGTGATGACGGGGACGCCGAGAGCGAGAGACTCTGGCAGTTTTGAGGGGAAGCCGTACACCGATTCGAGCGCTCTCGTGCGAGGTATCGGGAGTACTGACGCCGTCAACATCTCTGTGATTGATTCCTTGTGCGACAGATTGCGCAAGATGGTCGTCACGCTGGTAAGACCCTGCGCCTCGATAAGATCGAGGGTCGGGCGAACTTTGGCGTCAGTGCCGCTTAAGACGAGGTGAAGCCGCACATCGATTCCCTTTTTTCGAACCAGTGCGACAGCCTCGATGATATGTGTGAGTCCCTGATAGGCATCCGTATTGCCAGAATAGCCGACAACGAGAGGAGGTATGGCGCGACACGTGGCTTGTGGAAGGGTCTCTAGGTCAATACCCGGGAAGATGATGGCGATCTTTCGTAGAAAGGGGTACAGCGAGGCTGTGCGCCTCGTAAAAGCGATGACGACGTCATAGAAAGGCAACAGGAGCATCGACTTATACTTCCAGACGTAGGACTCAAGAAGCCCGATGTGACCCATCGCATATTTCTCGATATATTCCACACCCTGCAATTCAGTGACAATGCGGACACCGCGAAAAAGTTTGAGGAGAATCGGGCCCATGAGTCCGACCTGACCTATGGTGAAAACGGTCTTCGGTTTGTACTGGTCGACTATCCGAAGGAGTGCACGAAGCTTACCCATCCCCTTCTCTTGCGGATACGGCACAAACACGTCTTGAAGTGCTTCTGGTACCGATGCGGCGCAGACTATCATGTCGTGTTCGCGGCGCAGTTCTGTGAGCAGGCGTGCCACATGAATGGGCGTCCCTCGTTTCGCGTCTGCGAGCTCTATATCACAAAGAAAAAGAACCCTACTCATGCTGCATCCACACTCGTCGACGGACATAGTCCGTATAGCCGAGAATAAGACGCACGATCTTTTTTGAGACATTCGGCATAGAGTAATCGCTCACCAGTCGAAACGGTCGATCCGGGTTGGCGTGCCGTATCGCAAGCGCAACCGACTGCACAATCCTCTCTGGCGAAACACCCGCCATGATAATCGTGGCCTCATCGGAGGCTTCCGGACGCTCGTGAGCCTCTCGGAGCATAACCGCGGTAAGATTTAGGATAGAGGATTCTTCGCTGATAGTTCCGCTGTCAGAAATAACACAAGCCGCCTCAATCTGGAGCTTGACGTAATCATGAAATCCCAGCGGCTTTAGAAAACGCAGTTGCTCGGGTGCTTTGATCTTGCGCTCATCCATGCGTTTTTTTGTACGTGGATGCGTCGAGATGACGACTGGCAATCCATGTGCCTTTGCAACGAGCGACAGCCCTTCGAGGATTCCGTCGAGCGCGCGGTCGCTCGAGATGTTTTCCTCGCGGTGGAAGCTCGCCACGAAATACTTCCCCTTCTCGAGACCGAGCGTAGTGAGGATGGAGGACGCATCGATAGCTTTCTTGTTCGCCGCGAGCACCTCAAAGAGCGGGGAGCCGGTTTTGATCACACGATCCGGTGGCATATTCTCGCGCAGAAGATAATCGCGCGCCCGTTCACTGTAAACGAAATTGATATCACTCATGTGGTCGACGATGCGGCGGTTTATCTCTTCCGGGACGCGTTCGTCAAAGCAGCGGTTCCCTGCCTCCATATGGAAGGTCGGGATCTTACGACGTTTTGCCGCATAGAGTGCCAGCGCGCTGTTGGTATCGCCGAGCACGAGCACCGCATCCGGCTTTTCCCTTTCAAGCACCTCGTCAACCTTCGCCAGCACTTGAGCGACAGTCTGAACGGGCGTCTTCCCCGCCGCTGCTAGAAAATAGTCAGGCTTGCGGAGATTTAAATCACTAAAGAATATTTCATTGAGATCATAATCATAATTCTGCCCAGTATGGACAAGAATATGGTTCGTGGTCGCGTCGAGCTCTTTAATCACTTCAGAAAGCCGTATGATTTCCGGCCGCGTCCCGACAATCGTCACCACCTTGATGTTTTTATACTGGTTCATGGTATGTGTCGGGGTCACTTGGATCAAGATGCTCACTTATCCAAAATACCGCACTCAGGTCGCCTGTGCCAGTGTTGGTGAGCGCGTGCGTCCAGTAGGTCGGCATATCGATGACAACGGGCTTCTCGCCTGAGACGTCGTACGTTCTAATCTCGTTGGTCAGGAGTTTCCGTAGGGAAATCCGCCCCTCGCCTCGCACCACACAGAAGCGCTCAAACTTTCGCGTGTGGTAGTGGCTGCCTCGTGTCGCCCCAGGGACCGTAGTCGAAAAAAACACAAGGTCGGGCTTGGCGCTCCGCACAACCTCAAACAGGCTTCCTCGATCGTCAGACTTCACCTCGAGCGAGCGGGGAAACATGGTGGGGAAAAGGTGCGAATGGAGCGTCATGAACAGCGCCGTTTCGAAGCGATCACTGAGCATCGGTATGACGCCGCTCCGATACTGCTGCGCCCAGAGCGCCAGCATCTCATATACCGCGCTGAGCGCAATCGGGCGCCCTTCGAGACGTGTGACGCCGCCTTCTGTCTTGAGCATGTCTATGAGACGATGGGCCACGTCGCGAGCATGGATGAGCTCAACCCATGCCTCTGGGTTGAGCTTCGGCGGGAGATCCTGCGCGATCTGGTGACAGAGCGTGGCGACGCCAGAATTGTAAAACGGCTTCGCAAACTCCCCAAAAACATGCGGTAGGACGGCTATCGAAACCCGTGCATTATTTTTTGCACCCCACGCCTGCAGTATGTCCCCCGCCTCTTTTTTCGACGTGCCGTAGGCTGTATCGCGTTCGATGTGCGTCGACGACGCAAGCACGATGTGGGGGCGCGCACCCCCGCACGCCTCGGCGAGCGTGCGGGCGAGACGAACATTTGTCTCGTAGACGTCTGCATCGTCACCCTGGTTCATGCCAGCAAGGTGGATCACCGCATCACACGGCGCGACTAACTCGCGAAGTTTCTCAACGTTTCCAAACGCCCCCTTCGGTACGACAACAACACTATGCTCTCCCTGTTTTTCAAACGGCAACAGGTAGAACCGGACATGCTGCCCGAGAAAGCCACTTGCACCGGTTATTGCTATTTTCATGCGCGCAGTCGCAGTTCTTCTTGGATATAGGGCAGCGTACGGAGGAAATCTTTGATCTCCGGCACCGTGAGCTGCTGTGTGGTGTTGGAGGCGTAGTGTTCTTTTTCTGGTAGAGTGCCTCCCCCTTCTTCAAAATACTTCTCGTAATCGAACTTTCGATCAGTGTATATACGGAAAAATCCTCCCATATCTTCCGCGTTCATTATTTCGAGGTTATGGGCGAGAATCTCATGGATCTTCTCGCCTTCGCGGATCCCGACAATTTCTATAGGCTCCGATGCATTAAACAGCTCTTTGATTGCCTGCGCGAGATCCTGAACCGTCGCCGCCGGAGATTTTTTAATAAAAATATTGCCCTGCTCGCCCTTATCGACCGCGAGCTCGACAAGATTGACCGCATCGTCAAGCGAGAGCAAGAAGCGCGTCATGTGCCGGACAGTGATCGGCAGCGGCTTGTGGGCTTTGATGCAGTCGACGAACAGCGGGATGACCGAGCCCCGCGATGCCGCGACATTTCCGTATCTGACGGCACAGAATACCGTCTTTTGGGCGGTGCGGGAGAACGCCGTCATCGTCTTCTCTGCGAGCGCCTTTGACATACCCATGGCGTTGATAGGATGCACGGCTTTGTCTGTACTGAGGAAGATCACCTTCTTAACTCCTGTCTGCTCAGCTATATCCGCGACATTGTGCGAACCGACTACATTAGTCTTAATCATTTCCCAAGGAAAAAATTCTCCTGTCGGGACCTGCTTTAGCGCCGCGGCATGAAATACGACATCGACCGACCGCATCGCGTGCCGGAGCGAGCCGCGGTCACGCACATCACCGACAATAAATGTGAGGCGGTCATTGTTTTTGAACGCATGGCGCATATCGTGCTGCTTTTTTTCATCACGACTAAAAACGACCACCTGTTCAACCTCCGAGCGTTTCAAAAAGCGCTCAACTGCAGTGTGGCCGAATGAGCCTGTACCGCCAGTGATGAGGACTCGCATACCTATAAGAACTTTATCGCGTCGATAAGAGTTACATCTCGCTCGACTTCGAGTTCAGTATGACGCTTTGCGTCTGACATTTTGTAGTCACGCTCTAGTACCTTATACCCGTGTTCGGTGAAATCGGTTACATCCCAGCCTGAACGGTGCGTCTGCCACTCGTCACCGCCGTAGCCCTGGATGTCGATATTCTGGGGCACGTATCCCTTTGGGGTCTCGAAGATGACCGCTTTGCGGGCGATCTCCTCACAGTCACGCATGAGCTGTAGCCCCTCCTCCTTCGTTATGTGCTCGATAATATCGACGGCGATGACGAGATCGAAGCTCTTCGGGACGAAAATCTCGCGCAGCTTACGGATGTCGTACTTCATCACGACATACGGCACATCGGTCTCGATGTGACTAAAATAGGGTTCATGAATGTCAACCCCGACCCGTATCTGTGCGGGGATGTACTTCGATTTAAGCGAGAGACCACACGCCACGTCGAGAACTGAAACGATCTCACCCTCCTTCCACGGCCACAGTCCTGCGTCTCCCAGCAAGACCGGTAGGGTGTTCTTTGCCCAGTCTTCCTTTGACATGGGGACAGTATAGCAGGCGTCGTTAAAAAAGAAATGTTGCAAAATATCGAAAAATGTAGGATATACTATCGATATGAGGAGTATTACCGAATGGCAAAAGGCGCTGAAGGCGGGGGCGGACCACAAATTCCCAAAGAGTAGCTGGGGGGTTCAAGACCGTGTCGCATCAGTCTACCGCCAAGTAGACGACGTCGAGGTGGCGCTCTCTGTCGAGGAGGGGCGGGCTAAAAGCAGTCACCTGGCACACAAAGACGTGAATCACTCGATCGGCGCGATTATCGCTGATGCGCTCATTCTTGCAGAAGAACGGGGAGTTGATACGGAGGCGGAGCTTGAAAAAGTTCTCACGTGGTTTGAGAGCCGGAGCTAAAGCTCGACCCGTCTACCCTCGCGCGCAGAGGTGCGCATTGCCTCAAGAACGCGGGCTTGGCTCGTGATGCGGTGGTACATATCCTGAAACTGAACGCGGTCACCGGCGGCAACGGCCGAACAAAAGAAGTCAAAGCTTAGTGCAAATTGATTCGCGGCAGAGACGTCGATGGGTTCGCGCTGTTCCGCTTTGCCGTTGTTGGTGATGAGCTCGACCGTGGGTGCCAGAGTCGGCGGGAGCGCAAATGCGCGGTCGGTCCGCAGCAGTCCCCTCGATCCCCACACCGTGTAGGTATTTTGGTACAGATAGTCAAAGCCAAACGACATGTGCGCGGTCCCCCTCTCAAATTCAAAGAATGCCGATCCGTAGATATCAACCTCGCGTCCATCGGTGCGAAGCGCACACGTCACCGCCACCGGCTCCTGCTGCATGATCTTGCGCGCCATAAACGCGGTATAACATCCGCAATAGTTCAATTCGCCCCCTTTCAAATCTGCTCGGTAGCGAATATCATTTTTTGGTAGGAACGGGTACCCGTATGTGCCGATCCACACACGCGGCTCACCTATTCTCCCCTCTTTTATGAGAGCGAGTATGCGTGCGTGTTGTGGATGAAATTCAGGGACAAAGTTTTCGTAGAGAGCCACACCCGCTTCCCCGGCGGCGTCTACCATTCGCTGTGCCGACTCTAAACTGTAGGTGATAGACTTCTCGCATATCACATGCTTCCCCATCGCCATAGCTTTGATGGCCCATTCTTCCTGTACTCCTACGGGGAGTGGGCTGTAGATGACCTCGATATCTTCTCGCGCAAGTAAGGATTCGTAAGACTCTGCATCAAGGGAATATTTTTTTGCCCACTCCTCTGCCCTGTCCTTATTTCTACTTGCAATAGCAACGAGCTTCGTATGTGGTAGCGATTGGAAAGCGGGGATCGCATATCGTGCCGCGATATCGGCTGTACCAAGAATGCCTACGGTGACCACCCTCGGGGTACTCATAGGAGAACGCACACGCTGCGCGAGAGCGAATTCATGGCTCCATCGACCATGAGCAATTTCATAATCTGCGGTCGAGTCAGCCAGATATACTCGTTCGTGATAGGCACGTCTTCCGTCTCGTCGACTTCAACCAACATATTTCGGATAGTCTTTTTGAAAAATCGCCCGCCATCTTCGGCCCCTTCGACCATGGTCACCAACCTTCCTTTGCCCTCATCTGCGAAATATTCAGCGAGCCGAGGCCGCCTCCCAGTGTGCGTGCGCTCGAGATTGCTTGGGGTAGCTTGGAGCGCCGGAGAGATCTGAATCTTGTGGAGATTACCCGGCTCGAACTTGCCATGAAAGAGGTAATGCATGATGCCGTTTCGGCGCTGGCAGAGCACCCCAGAGATACTGCTCTTCATTTGCTTCACGATGGGCTGGTCCCACGAGGCGACCTCTCGCTCCCCTGCCCCCGTGGTCCGTACGCCGATCACCGAGAAGAAGCCCCCCGATTGGTGGTTGATGTTGCCCGTTTCGGCATCCGCACTCCACCCCGCAACCTCCTTTAGAGGGATTTCAGTCACCTCGGCAGGATACTCGTCTCGCCGTTTCTTAAGCCACGCAAGGATTGGCTCAATGTCTGACTCGCGTTCGGCGCGCACCAGCTCCTCGAGTGACTCGACGACACGCTCCACCTCCGGTGAGATGTGGTGTCCGGCACGAGAGACAACTGTGAGCACTTCTTCTTTTAGATTCATACGATTTCGACTTTTGGTACCGGGATAATAAATTTCGCGCCGCGCGCACGCACATCCTTCTCCTTCTCTAAAATAAAGTCGCGATAGTTCCAAGAAAGCAGGAGGATGTAGTCGGGGGTCTCCGTTTTCAAAATATCCGGCGAGACAACCGGGATATGGCTCCCGGGAGTGAGCTTACCCACCTTGTGGGGTGTCGTGTCGGTGATGTAGGAGAGATCATCAGCAGTGAACCCGCAATAATTGAGCAGAGTGCCGCTCTTCGCGGGCGCACCGTATCCTATTACCTTCTTCCCTTCGTGACGAAGCTCGCGCACCATTGAGACAAGCTTCTCACGCACGCCTTTGACACGCTCCTCTAGCCCAAGAAAGGTATCGGGTGTATACAGCCCGTTTTTTTCTTCTAGATCCAAAAGTTCTTTGACTCGGGGTGATAGCGGCTCTGTAGAGCGCTTTCGTGCAAAGACTCGAATAGATCCGCCATGTTGCGCCACTCGTTCGACATCGAATACCTCCATGTCAAAGCGATTAAACAAATGCTGGAGGGGCTTCACGGTGTAGTAGCAGAGGTGCTCGTGGTAGATGGTATCAAACTCCATGTGCTCCACCAGATCGAGGAGATAGTGCGACTCAGACACAAAGACCCCGTCGTCCGTGAGGAGCGTCTTCACGCCTCGCACGATTTCGTCCAGATCATCGATGTGCGCGAACACGTTATTGGCTGTTATCACTTTTGCTTTGCCGTGTGTCTCGACAATACGTTGCGCGAGTTTTTCGTCAAAAAATTCAATGAGTGTCTCGATGCCCTGTTCGCGCGCAACTTCGGCGACATTGCTCGAGGGTTCAATGCCCAGCACTCGATGTTCGGGAAGGAAGAACTGAAGCAGTACGCCATCATTACTCCCGATATCGACGACAAAATCACCCGGCGAAAGGTACTTCTCTTTTATTTGCTTCGCATACGATTCAAAATGGCGGACGAGTGGCACCGACGCTGACGAAAAGTATGCATAGGCGTTGTGAAAGAGCTCGGTGGGCGGAACCACGTCAACCAGCTGCACCAGGCTGCACGCGCGACAGAAATACACGTCGAGCGGATACCGCTTCTCCTCTCCCACCGCATCTGGAGCGACGAAATTGTCGACTGGCGGGTGCTCGCCCAAAGAAAGCACACGCACCAAATCACTTCCTTTACAAATCCGGCAGGTATCTTTGTGTGTGTGGCCCATGACGTGAGTCTAAATGATGGGGGATACACTGTCCACTCACCTTTCGATGCTACGCCCTGTTAGGGCTTTTCTTTCCACATTTTATGCGTGAGCTTCCTACCGCCATAGGTTCCCTCCGCGATCTGTCGCACACCGTTTGCTTCGGCAATGATACGGGCCTGCATCCCAGGATGAGCACCAAGCGTTTCCTCAAAGAATCGTTTATGAGTATCGTCTACCGCTGAGAGAATGGTGGTGGTATCTAAAAAGTGTACCGCGAGTGCTCCGGTTGTAATCGCACTGACAAAAGATGAAAAAAACTTCTCCTCCTCTTTTTCGACAAAATCCTCAATATGATTAAGAAGTGCTTCTGCGCGGGGTCTCTGCCACTCACCTACGATAAGTACGATGTGTCGCCACCCACGCTCTCTGGAGAGACGAATGGCTTCCTTAAGCTCGGTGATGGTATCCACAGAAGCCTCGCTCAGTAGGATTCGATTTTGATCAACACCCTTTTCTACGAGCTCTTTTCTTGCGACAGATGCGTACGTTGGTTTGTTTCCATCTCGTGTCTTGGACATAGTAACGAGGTATGCCTCAGGAAACGCTTTGTGCATTTCGAAAGCTGCAAGCACTCGATCTCTGCCGCCAGAGGGAAGTGCTACTCCGAGCGCCGACGTACTATTCTCATCGAGCGTATCAAAAGATCCAGTTACGTACTCACCCTTGGTCTCGTCATATGTCATGGCCCCGGCGAGTACAAAAAACGCATCGGGAGGGCTCGTGACGAGACGTGCGAGCGTTTTGTGTATCTCGTCGGGATGTTGAGCGTCAATCGTATTTTCCATGGGCTTGAAACAAGGTGCCGTGCTTATGTTTTTGAAGGAAAAGCGCTGATCCATTCGGTATCGATATATTCCCACAGTGCTTCTTGCCACGGTCGCAGTGCGCAACGCTGTGAAGAGATTGACTCATTGGCTGGCAAGGTGCTGCCCGACTGAAAGAAACTCCGGTCGACACCGCGCACGGGGATGCTCGAGTGTACCTGTGCCGTCATCGCTTTCGCGAGCTCGAAGCGTGTTGCGACACCAGCGTTGGCAATATGGAATACGCCGCGCTCTCCCCGCGCAAGTAGATCCTTAATCGTTGAGATAAAATCCTTTGCATAGGTCGGTGAGCCCTGCACGTCCGCAAGCGCGACGATCTCCGGTACGCCTGACTGCAGTTGTTTTAAAACTTTGCCGTAGAACTTATTGTCCCGCTTAGGGCCGCCGCCAAACACCCACGACGTGCGGGCAATGATGTACTCCGGAACCGTGGCCGCCGTAATGAGTTCTCCGGCATACTTTGTCATTCCATAATGCGTCTCTGGATCCGGAGTATCTTCCTCGCTATACGGGACTTCTTTGTCGCCCCGAAATACGCGCGAGGTTGAAACGTATACCATCGTTGCTCCTGCTTCACGCGCAGCACGCGCGACCGCATGGGTGCCCTGGACATTCAGTGCGTACGCATACGCCGGCTCGCTCTCCGCGCGCACCATGTCGGTGGCGCCTGCGAGGTAGAGTATCGTGCTTGGTCGGGAGCGTGCGACATATCGCGCGACCGACTCCTCGTCGGTAATGTCGCACTCGGCATGCCCCGGACGCATGCCGAAGTCGACGTATGACCCTATCATCCCGCTCGCACCTATGGTGAGCACTTTTTCGAAGTCAAACTGCGCCATATCTGCGTGCTTGTTCCATACTCGCTTTCAAGAGAGACTCGAAGGTGCCCGCATCCGACCAAAACCCCTTTATATAGGCGAACGATAGCTCCCCTCTCTGGAGATATTTATTATTCACGTCAGTGATTTCAAGCTCACCTCGGCCGGAGGGCTTGAGCTTCTTGATATCAGCAAAGATCTTCGCGTCGTAGAGATAAAACCCCGCCTGTGCGTACATTGACTTTGGCTCTTTTGGTTTTTCCTCTATCCGGACAATGCGCGTGCCACTCTTATCGAACACGGGGACGCCAAAACGTGTCGGGTCCTCCACCTCTTTAAAAAACATCATGGCTCCTTTGGTAAAGGCGGCGACCTCCTTCTTGAAGTGCTGCTCGAAGATGTTGTCACCAAGAATCACGGCGACTGGGTCGCCTCGAGAGAAGTCTTCTGCATATCTAAGAGCGTCAGCAATGCCGCCGTTGTTCCTGTCTTGAATCGCGTATGAAATGGAGACACCCAGTTCTTTACCCGATCCGAGGAAGTTCATGAAGTGGCTTGCGTGCTCGCGCCCTGTCACTACCATGATGTCAACGACGCCAGACTTTTTGAGTGTCTCGAGCGGGTAGAGAATCATCGGCTTGTCGTATATCGGGAGCAGATGCTTGTTGGTGATCTTCGTTAGTGGTGCAAGGCGAGTACCCAAGCCACCCGCAAGAATCACACCCCTTACTTTTTTACGTGGTGCGCGCGCCATAGGTCTATATGAGGATTAAATACGCCAGTCTTTACTCGAATTTTATTAATCCACTCTGGATTATTCACGTACCACTCGATCGTTTCAGTGAGTCCCTTCTTAAACGACCGCGTCGGCTTCCACCCGAGTTCCTTATGGATGCGTGATGCGTCGATTGCGTACCGTCGGTCATGCCCGGGGCGGTCTCCCACAAACTCGATACAAGACTCGTCTTTTTTGAAATGCGCAAGAATGAGCTTCGCTATCTCGCGGTTATTGAGCTCATTATCAGCACCAATGTTATAGACGGCTCCGGGCGTACCCTGTAAGAGACACTTCTCGAGTGCCGCACAGTGATCGAGTACGTGGATCCAGTCGCGGACATTCTTGCCATCGCCGTAGAGCGGGAGTGTCTTGCCTTCGAGCATGCGCAAGACAAAGAACGGGATAAGTTTCTCCGGATACTGGCGGGGGCCGTAGTTGTTTGAGCAGTGCGTCACAACAACCGGCACGCCCCACGTGTTGTGATAAGCGCGGCAGAGCATATCGCCGCCAGCTTTGGTCGCAGCGTACGGGACGTTCGGCGCGAATGCTGTGGTTTCTGTAAACAGTGCTTTCGAGTTTAGATCGAGAGAGCCATAAACTTCATCAGTCGAGACCTGTACGTACGAACGTACGGTGTCGACAGCCTTTACCGCCTCAAGAAGATTGAATACCCCGACAACGTTGGTGTTAATGAATTCGAGTGCGCCGACGTGGATACTGCGATCGACGTGCGTCTCGGCGGCAAAGTTGATCAGGTAGTCTGGACGATATTTCTTAAGTACTGCATCGACCTTCTTTTTATCAGCGACATCGCCACGCACAAATGTGTAGCGAGGGTCCTTGGCGACCGTGCGAAGGTTGTCGAGGTTGCCCGAGTAGGTCAGCTTGTCAACATTGATGATCCGTACCTTTGGATATTTTTCAAGAATATAGTGTATGAAGTTTGACCCAATAAACCCGGCGCCGCCCCACACAAGTACGGTTTGGCCGTTTAACGTCTTGTTTGGTGTGCCCCGCCGCACGTTCTGTTTTGTCATATTTCCCGTATTCTAAATCTCATCCTGCACGATGTAAATCGGGCGTTGTTTCACCTCCTCGAACGTCTTGCCGAGGTAGAGCGCGACAACGCCGAGCATCGTGGAGAGCGCCCCAAAGATAAACCACAGTGAGCCCATAATGAGCTCCAAAGAGGAGGCCGGTTCAGCAAGGATGCCACGCCCGATGATGAACACAAAATAGAGACCAGAAACAACGACCACAATCCCTCCGATTTTAACGATAATCCGAAGTGGCCTTTCAGAATAAGCAAGGATGATATCTATCGCTAGGCTGAACAGCTTTCGGAGAGAATATCCCGACTTGCCACCTTGGCGAGGCGCATGCTCCACCGGTATCGTCGCAGTACGAAAGCCCGCCCAGCGCACCATGACCGAGAAGAACCGCATGCGCACCTGGATGGACAGAATCGCATCAATGACGCGCCGATGATAGATGCCAAAGTTGGTGAGTGTGCGATCCTGCTTTCTCCCCGCGAGATAACCAAAGAGGGTATAAAACGCGACTGAGAAAAAGGTCCGTAGCGCGCTGTCGTGCCGGACCGTGCGCGACCCAACGACCACAAAGTAGCCCTCCTGCGCTTTGCGATACATCGCTCCTATCGCCTCGGGCTGATCTTGGAGGTCGCAGTCCATAACGACGACCCACTCGCCACGCGAGGCCTGCAGGCCTGCCGTGAGCGCGGCATATTGACCAAAGTTGCGCGAGAGATTCAGGCCACGCACGCGCGCATCTTCCTTGGCGAGCTCCTGTATCACTTCCCACGCAGTGTCAGGGCTCGCGTCGTTGACGAGAATGAGTTCAACGTTGTGCGTAATCGGCTCAAGCGCCGCCATCGTGCGTCGATAGAGCTCATGGAGCACCTTGTCAGATCCATACACAGGAACAACAACCGATATCTCTGGCTTTGCCGAGTCCTTCATTAGGTCGCATAGTATACCTCTTCGCTCGTTTTTGAAAGCCGCGCACCCCTCGTCGAGGGGCACTGGCAGAAGCGGCAGGTAACCAGTACCATAGGTAGATGAATACGCTGAGGGGGTTGACGAGCTGGCCTATTCGTGTGCTGCGCTGGAGCGAGCGCTATACGAAAACCGATATGCTGTATCTCGTATCGGGTAGCTTCTGGTACATCGTTGGGCAGGTGGTGGCTTCCCTCTCTGCACTCGCGCTTGCTATTGCATTTGCGAACCTTGTACCCCCAGAAGTGTACGGGACATATAAGTACATCCTGTCACTCGCTGGCATCTTCGCAATCGTTTCGCTCCCGGGTATAAACACTGCGATCGCGCGCGCCGTTGCGCGTGGACACGACTCTGTCGTGCATACCGCCACGCGCTCTCGGGTTGTTCACGCATGTGTTGGGAGCATCATCGCGCTTGCCGGAAGCGCGTATTACCTCCTGAAAGGGAACGTGGAGCTCTCTCTCGCTCTTCTTGTCATAGCGGCCGCACTGCCTCTCTTTGATACCCTCACGTCGTATCTCTTTTATTTCGTTGGCAAGCGACGCTTTGATCTACGGACAAAATATTATGCGGCGACTCAAGTCATCAGTGTGTTCGCGCTCGTCGGGACACTCCTTGTTACCGATAACCTCATTTTCATTCTTCTCGCCTATTTCATACCGCTCACGCTCGTGCGCGCTGCACAGTATCTCTATGTCGTGCGCACCATCCCGCGCACACACACCGAAGAAGACGGGGACACGATTCGCTATGGCAAGCATCTCACGGCGATGCAGGTTCTCGGCATGGTGGCAGGCGAGATCGATAAGGTTCTTATATGGAAATTCCTCGGTCCAGCGCAGGTCGCCATCTATACGTTCGCCCTTGCGATTCCCGAGCAGTTCAAGGGTCCACTGAAGGGCATCGGCGAACTCGCCTTTCCAAAATTTGCCGCACAAACCCCTGAACAGATTAGAGAAAATCTTCCAGCTCTGTGGCGCAAGATTGCACTGTATGCACTGGGACTCCTCGGCCTGTCACTCATCTATGTCGCCGCTGCTCCCTACCTGTTCGCTCTCGTCTTCCCACAATACGTCATGAGCGTTTCGTACTCCCAGCTCTATGCGCTCGCTCTGATTACAAATGTCGCGTCCATTCCCATCGCCATCTTCTCTGCTCAACAAAAGACGGCTCTACAATATACACTCTCCAACATACAGCCCGTGATCGCCATTGGACTCTTTGTGGTGCTCATCCCCACCTACGGCATCATGGGCGCCATCGTCGCGTCCTTGATAAGCAAGTGCGTTACCGCCGCCTCGTACCTCGGAGCTTTGTATTTCATACGGTGACCGGCGTGAGTACTTCACGCGCTCGCACACGCGGCGAGTATGTACTCTGCACGGTGCCTCCACGTGTATTCCTCCACCAGCGAACGCGCATGTTTGGCCTGCGCACTGCCATTTTCAAGTGCTCGGTGCACGCTTGTTGCGAGAGCTGTCGCGTCGTCCGGCGTGAAGAAAAAGGCAGACTGTTCATCGAGCACTTCACGGATGCTTGGCAAATCACTCGCGACAATAGGAACACCGCTTGCCATATAGGCGAACAGTTTGAGTGGGGAGGTAAACCTCGCTGACACATCGCTCTTTCCCGTATTGGGTAACACGAGCACATCGGCTGCTGCCATATTATCCGGCAGTTCTCGGTATGGATGAAAACCAAGAAACCGTACCAGCGGATACTGACGGGAGAGCTTCTCTACCTGTGCTGCCTCGCCACCCATAACAGCGAGTACGACGTCACTGGCAAAAAGGTTCGATGCCTCAAGGAGGGTCTCGACTCCCTTCCAGCCATCAAGGCGCCCTATATAGAGAGCGATTTTTGTATCTAGAGGAAGATTGAGCCGTATGCGTGCCTCCCTCTTTGACTGGGGGTGTGCAAAGTCTTCAAGGTCAACGCCGTCGTGAGCAACAGCTATTTTCTCCGTAGGGATACCCTTTGCAACATATAACGCCTTGAGACCGTGTGAAATGACCACGAGGCGTCTCGCGCGACGTGCGACGATGCGTGCCGCACTATTCCACGCACCCGTGTGCGACTCCCATACAAACGGCCCGGGTAAGCACGCGAGAATGTGTTCATCCCTTCCGTAGAGAACATCAAACGAGGCGTCGCGAAGGTAGCGACGCACAGCGTAGACAAAAGAAAGCGACTCGACAAGAAATCCGAACGCACCATACCCACCAATCGTGTCGCTCACGGGGAGGCGATGTATAGGAAAATGTTTCGTGAGTCCGTAGTACGAAAATGGATCTTCGGAGATCTTTGATTCTCGATCCGGCACGACGAGTTCGATGTCGTGACCGAGTAGGGCAAACGCCTCGCACATCTTCATGATCTGCACTCCGTGCGCCTTCTCGGTCGGGAGGCGGATATTCGCTATATACACAATCTTCATACCTGTGTCGGGATCAGTAGTGCGTGTGCAGCTTCTCACGCGAGAGCGTCTGGAAGAAGGTCGGAGACTGATCAGCGCGCAAAGCGATGAGATCTCCTGCCACGACCGCATCTACATTTGTTTTTTGGAAAAAATCAATAAAGTCGTTCGGTGTGCAAACGATTGGCTCTCCACGAATGTTCATTGAGGTGTTAAGGAGTGCCGGGATCCCCGTTTTCTTCTCAAATGCCTCGATGAGCCGATGGTATCTCTCGTTTGTCTTTTTTGAAACTGCTTGCGGGCGAATAGTTCCATCCACGTGCACGGTTGCCGCAATTGCCTCCGCCGCACTGGGTACAACAGTAAAAGACGAAACCATGTAGGGGGATTCTGTGTAATTCACGCAAAAGTCACGTACCTTTTCTTCGAGAATAGAGGGGCAGAATGGTCGAAACGATTCGCGAAATTTTATTTTTGCATTGATGATTTCCTTCATGTCCGGGAAACTCGGGTGCGCGAGCACGGAACGATTGCCGAGTGCGCGAGGTCCAAATTCCATACGACCCTGGAACCAGCCGACCACCTTCCCCTCCGCGATGAGTGCTGCTGTTTCGTTCTCCACATCAGCGCTTTTTTTGTACACGACGCCGCGCGCACGTAAAGCCATCTCTACTTCTTCGTTAGAATAGGATGGTCCGAGATAGAGGTGGGAAAGCGGCGCAGGACGCTTTCCCGTGAGTTGTGCAGAGAGAAGCGCTGCGGCACCAAGCGGAAGACCGTCATCTCCAGAAGCTGGTTGTATGAACAATCGTTTGCACAAACCAGATTCCCACAACACCTTGTTGAGCTTTACATTGAGTGCAACGCCACCGGCGAGACAGAGATTCTCCGCTGGCACAAGCCGCTTTGCATACTGCAGAAAAGAGAGACCTGCAGTCTCAAGCGCGTCCTGCGCGGCGCGTCCTATGTCTTTATAACGCTCAGTGAGCTCTGCTTCGCGCATGCGTGGCTCACCAAGCGCTCGCACAAACGCGTTAGCAGAAGCGGGATAGAGCGCGTAATCAGCACTTATACGAAATCCGCGCTGCTCGTCTGGCGCCACCATGCTTGAGAGGTCTACCCCGGGAGTTCCGTAGGGAGCGAGCCCCATCACCTTATATTCACCATCGTTCGGCGTAAATCCCAAGAACTGGGTGATGCCTGAAAACCACAGCCCGAGCGATTGAAATATGCCGCGCCGCTCACGCACAGACATGCGCGCACCAGCCCCTTCACTTATCGTGAGCGACGTCGCTTCCCCTTTTCCATCCCAGGTTATAACAAGAGCCTTATCGAAAGATGAAAAGAAAAAGGCGCTCGCCGCATGACAGAGATGGTGATTAAAGCTCCATATCTTCTTAGGGAGGTGCGGAAATGCGCGGCGAATTTTTTGGTAACCTGCTCGTCCGAGCATCTCCTGTAGCGCACCTCGCACTTGCACGAGAAGGTGTGTACGCGCATAGCGCAGCGCTATGCGCGTACGCGGTGGGTGCGTGAGGTAATACCACAACACCACAAACGCCGTCGGGATCGGCTTCAGGCGTGCGTAGACGACGTGCGTTACGTCTGATTCAGTAATACCGGCCTCCTTAAGACAATAGCGGATGGACTCGGTCGGAAAAACGCTCGGCGCATGTTTCTTCCTCGTAAAACGCTCCTCCTCAACGGCGGCAATGAGCACCCCGTCTTCCATAAGACACGCCGCCGGGTCGTGTCCGTCTTTATACGCGAGGATGTACATAGGCCTCTATAATACGCGAGATGAGTGTCGTGAGCGAATGGTGCTTCCGTACGTACTCTGGGTCGGCGTTTTCGATTGAGGTAAGCGCTGGGTCATGGGTACGGACCGGAAGACCGCAGGCGAGCGCCTCGAGAACGACCTTGTCCAGACTTCCCGTTTGGCTGGTATGGATAAGGATTCTCGCCCGGCGGTACTCACTGCGCAGGTGTTCTTGAGTGAGCGGCCCCAAAAAATGCACCTTCGCGCCGAGAGCGCGCGCGAACGCGACGAGGTGTTCACGCTCGGGCCCCTCGCCCGCAATGCGCAGCTCCCTCCCTTCATTCACGGCCTCCTCAATAGCGAGGTCATGGCGCTTGCTTGGCATCAGACGCCCCACCGAGAGTGCCCAGTCACCGCGAGCAACGTTCGGGTCGGGAGAAAAGAAATCCGTATCAATACCGTGCCCCATCACGTGCAGTTTCCTGGTGCGCAACCTGAAACTTTCCTTTGACGCGGTGAAGATGATGTCCGCGAGAAGCGTTGCGACGCGGAGCTTCATGTCGACGCTCTTGTGCGTATACCACAGGGCAGTACGCTTCTTCATCAGTCGCCAGAGGATGCCCGCTGCAACGATATACTCGGGATTCATATGCACAAAGACAGCATCATACGCAGAGCGATGAGACACAGAGAGGCGCCAGAGGCTTAGCGCTCGCGAGGCGCGAGAAGTCTTCCCGAGCGGTATGACCGTCACGTTCGTGGGCAGCTCGTGTGGTCCTTCTCGGATACAAATCACCGTCACCTGCTCACAGTGACGCGCAAATTCTTCTATCCACCGCACAAAAAATCCGAGATCAGAGTCGGTGTTGTCTACCGCTTGTGTGGTAATAAGTAATTTCATATGAGCGATTCTCGCCACTGCCTCGCCCACTCTTCGGCGCTTGGCAGCGGTAGTTTCAGCACACCCTGTTCGCCAGACTGTAGCACCTTGACCACCGCCGATGCGAGTTTGGAGCGGGGTACGACAATCGCACCCGCTTCTCTTGCGATGCCGACGTCCGGTGCGACAACCGGCACACCAGCAGCAAGCGCCTCAACAAAAACGGCCCCCCAACTTTCATACGGCGAGGTCGAGAGAAGCACGTCGGCAGTGTCGAGATAGACGAGTGGATCTTGCCAACCTGAAGGCAGGTGTACCGGCAAATCAGCTGCCGCAGCTGAAAGGTGATGCCGCAAGCTGCCGTCGCCTATCATAGTGAGCGTTGCGTCGGGGATTTCTTTCAGCACTTCTTTCAGAACGTGAATCGCTTCGAGCGGATCTTTCTCTCTTTCAAATCGTCCCATCCATAGCACATTCTTTCCGGAGTGCGGCCTTCGATATATCGAAGAGAATTTTGAGATATCAATGTATAGGGGCAATAGAGTTACCGTTACGTTCGGTACGATGTGTAGCACTTGACGCTTCAGTTTTTCTGAAACGACCCGAACCGAGTCTGCCTGTCGCAACACAATCCGCGCGAGAACGCGTTTGATAACAGACTGTCCGGCAATATCGGCATGCACCTGCACGTTGAGTCTCGCTCTCGTAAGCCATGACAGTGTGAGGCCGAGCAGTCCACGCCAAAACGGGTCTTGCGTCGTTATAACATCGTAGTGATGTGCGCGTGCCGCACGCCCTATCTCCACCACTGAATGCACGTGCGGCCAGACAAAGACATCAAGCCGTTCGACGCGGCTTCGCTGCAGTTGCAACCGTGCGTGCTCCTCGCTTCCTTCTCGAAGAAGCTTCTGGTCTCCGCTAATCATCAGTACCTTCATAGTGAGGTCAAAAATGCGGCCGTTTCTCGTAGCATGGCCTCTGTTGAAAAACGCTTTCCTGATTCCTTTGCTTTTTCTTTCAGGTGTGCGCGAACGCTATCGTCACCGATCATCCGGGCAAGTGCATTCGCGAGCGCTCGAGTGTCGTGGGGCGGAATCAAAAAACCATCGGCGCGGTCAGTGATGACTTCAGGATTACCGCCGACGTTAGTGGCGATGGTCGGCACGCCAAGCACAAGTGCTTCAATAAGGAGATGAGAGAGACCCTCATAGGACGAGTTGAGTACGAATACATCGGCGAATTTCATCACCGCGAGCATATCTTCATGCGGCACCTGTCCCGTAAACACAGCACGAGCCGCCAATTTTTCTTGAGCACGGCGCGCAAGCGCCGCACGTTCTGGCCCGTCTCCCACTATCGCGAGTGAGATGCCAGATGTGCCCGCGACGGCATCAATCACGGTGTCGATATGCTTCCAGGGGACGAGTCTCCCCGCAGTCACGACCAGGGGTCGCGGCAACCGTGCGACTGCTTCAGGCACTGTTCCGATTTCTCCCAGAGACACGGCATTGTAGATAACCGTGATTTTTTCTTCCGGGATTCCCCATGCGGTGACGATGCCTTTCAGGTAGGTACTCGGCACAATCACTCGCGTTGCGCTCTGTGCGACACGGGTCTGTATTCTGCGGAGAACACGAGCCAGAAATGGCACCTGCGCTGTCCGTACGAACTCATCAAGCGTTTGGGTGATGCCGAACCGCTGCTGCCCCTGTTCCCACGCATAGTCGCCGACAACCTTCACCACGAGAGGTTTGCAGGCCCTTTGCGCCGCCTTCATCGCGGGGAGGCCGACTGAGACTGGGTCGAGGGCGAGTACGAGGTCTGCCGTTCGCGCTGCTCGCAGTACGCGGCGGTAGTACACATAGTGCCGGATGAGCTTCGGCAGACGCCGTACCTCGCTGAATTTTACGAGCTCCACGTCAATACCGTGTGCGGGTAGCCCTGCCTCCAGTAGCCTGGCATAGGTAGCAGGACCGCCAATGTCAGGCGGGTAGAGGGGGGTCGCTATCACGAGACGCATACCCCTATTCTAACCCGTTTCTGCATCTAATCGTCGCAGGCACAGGTTACAGATATGGTAGATTTCCCCTATGCGTATCCTGGTCGTTACCCCCCTCTACCCGCCTGAAATCGCGGAGCCAGCCCCCTACGTGAAGGAGCTCGTGACGCGCCTTGCGGCCCAGCATGAGGTCACCCTCCTCGCGTACACCCATCTCCCAGAAAAGGTCCCGGGGGTGCGTATGCTCACGGTCGAGAAGCGGCGTGTGCTCCCGCTCCGCCTCCTCTCATTCTTTTTCGCTCTCTCACGCGCGTCGAGAAACGCAGATATGATCTATGCGATGAACGGCATGTCGGTGGAGCTTCCCGTATTCCTCACCTCTTTCCTTCCCCACCGACAAGTCGTACTCGCTTGTTCTGACCCTGTCGCCGTTCGGCAAGCACAGACGAGATGGCTTGCACGATTGGTGGCACACCTCGCGCAATCACGCGCTCGTGCGTGCATACACACCTTCCCCTTCCCACGCCCGGAGATCATTCCCTTTGAGCCCTATCCGTCGATCGCCTTCTCGAGCTACGAGCACTCATGGAGTGAGCATCTCGAGCTCCTCCATGACACCTTCACCCATGCCTAGTACCGCACCAGCGTGGGAGACTTACCAACGTCACGAGCTCGCGCGAGCCACGCCCGTGCTCGCGCGGCTCGGTTTTGTGCTTGATGTCGAACAGCCACATCTCTTGGGCGAGCGCTTCCTCATGGCCGGCGAACGTGATGTGGGTGGAGGCGGCTACAAGCTCGTACTGCTTGGGAGTCGCGCCCACGACGGACGTCGCGTGGTTATCAAGGCAAGCAGCGAGCGCAACGGTATCCGTGAGATCGAGACCGAGCGGCGCGCGAGAGAGACCGTGCGCTCCCTCCCGTTTGCCTACCAAACCATCACGGTCCCGACCGAGCTTCTCTTCACCGTCCTCGACGGATACCGGATCTTCATCACCGACTGTATTGAACAAGAACGCACGTTTATCAGTCGTCCGCTCCCCGAGCAGTTTGCACTTGCGCTTCGCGCACTCAAAGCACAGGAGAGTATCCATGCAACTACCTCTGCACATGCGCGCGAGGTGGAGCAGATCTTTGGAAGCTTCGCCGCGCCTGACTACCTCCGTTCGTTTGAAACGTTCGTCACTAACGTACGTCGTCATGGTCTAGAACAGGATGCACTTGCACAGACCCTCGAGCGAGCCCGCGCAGAACTTGCCACGCATCGAGAGACTATCGAGCAGTACTGCGGCTTTCTCACCCATGCCGATTTTGTCCCGCACAACATCCGCGTAAACGATGGGCATGTATTTTTGCTCGATGCGGCGTCACTTCATTTTGGGAATAAATACGAAAGCTGGGGACGCTTTACAAACTTTATGCTGCTCTACAACCGCCCGCTTGAGGCAGCGCTCATTCAGTACGTCAGTGATAATCGCACTCCTGAAGAGGTGCTGTCGCTCCGCCTCATGCGTATCTACAAGCTTGGGAAACTTCTCGAGTACCACGTGGGCGCCGCAGCTGCGGCAAGCGGTGACGTCGCAGAGTTGAGCCGGACTCGGGTCACCTTTTGGCTTGCGGTGCTTGAGTCTCTGCTTGATGACAAACCGCTCGATGATGCGGTCATTGTACGTTACCAGAGAGATCGCGACCTGCTTCGTAGTGAGGAAGAAAAAAAGCGCCAGGCAGCGCTCCACTAGCCCTCGAGCAAAACGCGGATCTCCTCTGCCATCCTCACGCTATTGCCCATAAACACTTTCTGCGGCTCGCCTAAAAGCGCAACCGGCTCGCCGAGAGCGTTTATGGCCGCGCCACCCGCCTCGGTAAGAATTCCGAGCGCGGCAGCAATGTCGCGCGTCGTAAGCGTCCCATACACTCCCGCATCGGCGCGGCCAGAGGCGATGTAGCAGAGATCGAGCGCAGAAGAGCCGTACATACCGCGCTTGAGGGCGTGTTCGAGCAGGGTCCGATAGGAGGCCGCTGCCCAATCCCAGAGTTCTCGCTTGCGTGAGCCCGGGCTAAAGACGACCTGCGCCTGCGCGAGCTCGCTCACGGTAGAGACGTGTATCGGGGTCCCGTTTAGAAATGCGCCTCTGCCCTTTTCAAAACTAAAGAGCTCGCGCGTGACGGGGTTATAGACCGCTCCCACCACCGGCGCGCCGCCCTGTACGAGCCCAAGGCATACGGCAAAGTGCGGGATGCCGCGCGAGAAGTTGGATGAACCATCGATCGGGTCAATCATCCACTCGTACTCGCTCTCTACACCTGCTCCTGCTCCCTCCTCAGAATAAATCCAATGCGTGGGGAATTCTTTTTTAATTGCCGCAATAAGAAACTCATTCACGTCACGATCAACGCTCGTGATGATGTCGCGCGCGTTCCCGCCCTTGGTTGCGACCTCAAAACCCTTCTCCCGCACTTGAAGTAACAGCTCCCCCGCCTCCTTCACCTTCTGTATACAAAAGTCGTAGGGATTCATACGGCAAGCTTACTATGAAAAAACGTGGGGCGCGACTGCGAAGTCGCGCCCCAATCATGCTTCACTCGGCAGCCAAACGGAGGATGTCGGCCTCGGCGAGTCGCTTGCTCAGTCGATCAAGCTCTTCGCTCGCGAACCAGTCCTTCTCACCAGTGACGTCACCGTGACGAACGGTGTGGATCACTGCGCCGGCCGGCATGTAGACGTTGTGCGCCTGCATCGGCTGAGTTGTGAACACGCCGCCTTCCCGAAAGATACGGTAGATCGGTTCACCGCCCGGAACAAGAAGCAGGGCGCTTGCGATCCAACCCTTCTGCACGACGTAGGTCTCCCTGGCCTTCACGTGGAAGTGGGCGTTCTGCCACCCGCCGCCTGAGTCCGACGGCATCGTTGTGAGGATGTAGCCAATTCCATGATTGCCGCCAACAGTCAGGCTGTCGCGATATTCTCCGTTTTCCATCAGGCGACTGCGTGGTTCGACACCGCGCGCGACGCACTCTTCACTCGTCAAAATCCGTGGCATATATATGCCCTCCAATCTAGTCTAGTTGCACAAAGCGGAACAGGAGGGTCCTGAATCCAAAAATATTAAAACATAAAACTATCTATCCTGCAATACCGGGCCGAAGGCCTCGGTGCGGAGGGTGGGGACGAGTACGTCCCAGTCATATCGCTCCTCAACCATTCTCGTGGCGGTCTCGGCGACAGCGCGCGCTTCTTCAGGGTGCGAGATGATGTACTGCACCGCTTCGGCTATCTGCTCAGGGCTATCAGGGTCGACGGCCCAGCCGGTGGAGGGCTTCTCTGGGTTGCGCTTGGCGTCAAAGAGAAAATCGGCGATACCCCCAACCTGGGTGGCAATCACTGGTATCCCCGCGAGCATGGAGGAGATGATTGAGATCCCCTGCCCCTCCGAGCGACTTGGGAGTACAAAGAGGTCACAGACCTTTCTGTACTTGGCGGTCTCGTTGCGATCTACCTGTCCCACAAAACGCACCCGCGACGCGACTCCTAGTTCCTGCGCGAGCTCTTCAAGTCGCTGCCCACTGCTCCCACTCCCGACCACCACCAAGTGCACCTGCGCGGGCAGAAGCGGCAAAGCGCGGATAATCACATCGGTTGCTTTCTGATGAACCAGCCGCCCGATGGTGAGAAGAAAGACGTCCCCTTCTTTTTTATTGAGCGAGTGCGCGAGCGCATCGAGCTCGGCTTGTGGGTAGACGCGTGCCGACCCGGTCGACGCTCCGTTTGGGATCACGACGACCGGCCGTGTGGAGCCTCGGCGCGCGGGCCACTCTGCGAGAGAGTGCGAGATGGCCTGGATCACGGTCGCCTTGCGAAACCCGGCGTTTAAAAGGGGTGCAAGTGGGCGGACAAACCATCGCCCAAAGACTTTCTCATACGGGTCGCCGTCCTGGAGCGTGAGTAGATACGGGACACGCACGCCTTTCATACGGGCAACCATGAGCGGGAGGAGCATATAGGTCATCATCACCCACGCCCCGTCGAAGGGGTGCACACGGTGGAGCGCGCGCGCCTTGAGCGCCGCAAGCGGGATAAAGAGTATCTTGGAGAGATAACTCGGGCCGATACCGACGCGATATACGTGCACATTCCCGATCTGCTCTTCAGACGGTGCGTCGGCACTGAAGCGATGCGTGACCATCGAGAACTCGATGTCGCCGGGGTCTACCCGATCGGTGATCTCCTTGACCGCAACCTCTGCTCCACTCACATGAGATGGGTAGTATGCGAGCGAGAAGATCAAGACCCGCTTCATGCCCGGGCCACTTTGCACGCCTCGATATACTCCTTGAGGGAGCGCTTCGGTACCCAGCCGAGTGCGCGCGCGGCGCTATTATCGGTCGGGGTAGAGGGGCGGCTAGTTGCGCGTGCTGGCATCATCACGATCTCGCCACCAAAGAGATCCGCAACTTCTCTTGTCGAGTAGGTGTCGTCTGAAGAGATGCCGTACTCCTCACTCGCGCCGTGCTTACCAATGAGCATAAGCGCATCGATCGTATCGAGTACGTGGGTGTAGGTGCGCGTCTGAGTGCCCGGGCTGTTGACCGGGAGCGGTTCGCCCGCGAGATACTTCTGCTTGAAGAGCTCGATCACGGTGCCGTACTTCCCAGAGAGCTCGCGCGGACCATAGACATTATAGAAATAGGCGGTCGCGTAGGGCACGTCATACCACGCGCCATAATTCTTCACGAGCTCGGTGTTGACCGCCTTTGCCCACGTATAGGGCGAGAGGTCGCGGCCGGCGGTGCCATCAGCGCGCTCATTAGCAAACTTAGTCGAAGAGCCCGCATACACGAGCTTTACCTTTTTCTTGCGACAGTATTCAAGAACTGCAGTGGTACCAACAAGATTGAGATCCCACACGACATCTGGTTCTTCCTTGCTTTGTGCAACGCGCGAATATTCACCGAGGTGATATACCAGATCAGGTGTCTCGGGAATGAGCTGTGCAATATCTTTAGCATGTCCCTCGCGATACTCGACCCCCGAGACATGATTCTCGCGGCTCCCGGTGAAGTAGTTGTCGAGCGAGATGACCCGGTGCCCTTCGGTATGCAGGCGCTCACAGAGATGCGAGCCGATAAAGCCCGCACCGCCAGTGACAAGTATGGTTTTTGAGTCAGACATGGGTAGAGAGTACGGTAAAACTATGGTTTATGCGAGCTTGGAGAAAAAATAAATGCCCCGCCCGCGACCGCAATCACCGCGAGCAGTCCCACAACCAGAGGCGATCGGAAGGGTTCTGTGGAGCTCGTGGGCGTCTCGGTCGCGGCCGATTCGTCAGGAGGAGCAACGAGGGCCCCCGCAGCTGCGAGTTCATTCGCCGCTGCGGGGGCAATCACTGGTTTAACATGGGGAGCTGGAGCTACGTTGGTAATTTCTGTCTGTACTAATTGAGAACGCGTCACCACAGGAGAAGGTTGCACACCCACGGCAGCGACAACCTCACTTGGGTAGAGTAACGTCACATCAGCGACCACCGGGAGATTGGTGATACTCGTAGGGAACAAGGTGCCTAGGTGGGGCATGAGGATCGTCCCGTCAGGGATACGGAAGGAGCTCGAGTCGGCGCGCAGGCGCCAGCCCGAAAGGTCGATCCGCTCGTCAGTATTGTTGACTAGCGTGATTCCCTCTCCAGACGTACGCAGCTCGACCAAGGCTGTACGGACGGTGACGAGAAGCTCGTCACTTGCCTTGGCGCCCCCATCACGTGCATGCATCGTGATGAGGTACGTACCCGGGTAGTGATAGACCTTCTCGACTTCGGTCCCGGTCTGTGACGATCCGTCTCCAAAGCTCCACGCGATCTGGGCCAGCGGGTCGACTCCGCCTCCCTTGACAGTCACTTGCGCGTGGAGCCGAAACGGTACGTGCACGAACACATCATGAGGGCCGTACAAGGTGGCCGTAATTGCCGAGGGCGGTGGCACGTAGGTACTCCCGCCGCCGCCCGTAGGAGTCGAGCTCGCCGTTGGTAGCGGCACGCTGCCACTGTCACCGACGGTGATGAAGGGCTTGATCTCAGCGAAGGTGCTCGGGCCAATGCCGCTCACATTTTGGATGTCTTCAATTTTTGCAAAAGGACCATGCTGCGTGCGGTAGTCGATAATCGCCGCTGCCTTGGCGGGTCCGATACCCGGGAGCGTGTCGAGGAGCTCCACGTCAGCGGTATTGATATTAACGAGGGCGGCAAACGCGATGCTGGGGGTGAGGAGTGTGAGCGCGAGGAGGGTGAGGGCGCGCATGGGCTCTTATGCCTCTCCCTTGAGCACTTTCTTCAGCTTCTCTTCAGGGACTTCAAATGGTCGCTCTGCCTCAAAGACAGGTTCGGGGGGTGGCGTCTGCGCGGCGGCCGGTACGGGCTTGGGCGCGGCTATAGCGTTCTGCGGTGCAGAACGCTCGCCCGACAATCCGCTTGGCGGATTGTCTAGGGGGGGCGGATTCTTATGAACCACCTCCACCAGAGTGTGCTTGAGCTCGCTCTTCTGGGCGCTCTCTCGCTTCTCCTTTTCTCCCGAGTGCTTCTCGGTCATGGCGCGAAGAATGGCCTTCAGGTCTTCAGCGCTCTTGGTTGCCGGAGCAGGCGGGTACTCACGCGGAGGCGACTCCTGCCGCTTTGGTTGAGGTGTCTGGTGCTGCTGGGGTGGGCGCGCCTCGGGGCGGCGCACCGACGGAGGGTGTGACGCGGACGCTTGATTGCTCACCGGCTTCTTCTTCATTCGTGCGTCGAAGGGCGCAGGTGCCGCCGTACTCGTCGCGAGCTCTTCAAGGATGGCGTTCTCAATCGTGGCACGCGCGGTGGTGTAGTGGGCGCGCGACGCCTCCTTGACCTGCTTGGCGTAAGAAACGGACGGCGGCTCAATGGGTGGAATGGTCACTGCCGAGAAGGGTGCCGAGCCCACGCCGTCGATCATGAGGGTGATATAGACCTGGCGTCGATCAAGAATCACAATATCTTCTTTGGTGAATTTGGGCATAAAGATCGTCTCCAAGACTTCGGCATCAAACGGACCAACGCGAAAGACGACCGTGGTCCCCACGTTGCCAAAAACCGCATCACGCACCTCCTCCTCCATCTGCTCGATGTACTGGTGGGTGATGACGAGATTGAGCTTATACTTGCGGGATTCGGAAAGAATCTCGGCAAAGGTCTTATTGGCAAAGTTTTGGAACTCATCCACATAGAAGTAGAAGTGCGGGAGCTTGGCGAGCTCGGCAGCGGGCGCATTAGCACGGCTCATCGCCGCGAGGAAGAGTCGGGTGGTGAGCATCGAGCCGAGGAGGTTCATGTTGGTCTCTCCGATGAGCCCTTTTGAGAGGTTGATGAGGAGGATCTTGCGTTCATCCATCATCGTACGAATGTCAAAGGAGGACTTGGGTTGCCCGATAATGTTGCGGATGAGCGGGTTGCCGGTAAATTGGCCGACTTTATTTTGGATAGCAGGAGTCGCTTCTTGTGTATAACGGTCGCCATAATTGGCAAACTCTTTGAGCCAGAAATCTTTGACCACCGGATCCTTCACATTGTCGATCACCTTGGTGCGGTACTCCTTGTCGGTGTACATGCGGTTCACACCAAGGAGCGTTGCGCCCGGGTACTCGAGGAGAGCCAGAAGCGTGTTGGTGAGGATGTACTCCATACGCGCGCTCCACGCGTCTTCCCAGATCTTCTTAAACGTGGCCATGAGGCCAGAGACCACGAGGTGGCGGCGATCATAGCCCACGTCCTCCATCACATTGAACGCGATGGGGTGATCCATGTCGAACGGAGCGAAGTAGACCACATCAGTGATGCGGTCTTCCGGGATATAGTCGAGCAGGCGCTCAATAGTCCCACCGTGCGGGTCGATGAACGCGAGTCCTTCACCATTTCGAATATCTTGGATCGCCATGTTCTCAAGCATGGTCGACTTGCCCATGCCGGTTTTCCCGATCACGTACATGTGACGGTCACGGTCCTTTGACTTAATGCCGAACGGGACAAACTTCCCGCGGCTGTCGGTCGCGGCGAAGTAAGTGACGCGCTCTGGATTCTCCATTGCGCTTAGTATATCAAATCAAATGGGAGAAACGCTCTGGGGCAGCGCCTCGAGCTCGGCTCGTTCGCTCTCTGGAGCGGGAGCTGGCGGCTCGGCGGAGGCCACGTTCTGTATCTCACGGGTGCGTATGAGGAGACCGATACCGGCAACCAGCGCACCAAAGACGACTTCAAGCAGGGTGCGGATCGCGATCGGCAGACCTGAATAGGGAGTGAGGATAATCAAAACGCCAAGAAGAATAAGGGTACTAGTACGTGACATGAGCCAAGTATATCAGGGGGTCACGATGACCACAAACTCGCCGCGGACGGTGTCAGGGTGCGCAGTGAAGTGCGCGAGGAGCTCGGCAGGCGTGCCCGTGAGCACTTCTTCATGCACCTTGGTGAGCTCACGGGCTATAACAACGCGACGTTGTTCGCCCAGAAGCGATAACTCCTCCAAGAGTTTCAAAATGCGGTGCGGGGACTCATAGAGGACAACGGGGATCTTGCTATCGGCGAGGGCCGCAAGCGCCGTCTGTCTCCCTTTTTTGTGTGGGAGAAAGCCAAGAAAGGTGAAGTGGTCCGTGTCGAGTCCAGCAATGGAAAGCGCGGCGGTAAGCGCCGAAGCGCCCGGGATCGCTTCGATGGTCGCGCCCGCTTCGCGGGGGGGCCCCGCGCCACAAGGCGCGCGCCCGGATCACTTATTCCCGGCGTGCCGGCGTCAGAGACATAAACAACGTGCTCCCCTGCCTCGAGCCGCGCAATAATCTCTTCTGCTTTTTTTACTTCCGTTGCGGCATCAAGCCGAAATACGGACTTACGATGTCCGTATTTCGTAAGGAGTTTAGAAATGACGCGCGTGTCCTCGGCATAAATAACATCACACTCCTTGAGCGTCCGCAGAGCGCGCAGCGTGATGTCCTCCATATTCCCTATCGGTGTCGCGACGATTGAGAGCTTACCCATATTACTTTTGTGCGACGAGATCGTCGGCGACTTTGTAGATGTCGCCGGCACCCATGGTCATGATGGTGTCGCCTGCGGGCACTTCTTGGAGTGTTTTCTCGATATCGTCGAAGCTCATTGCCTGTGCGTCAACGCCAGTCGCACTGATGCGCGCGGCGAGAATCTCGCTCGAGATGCTGCCGTCGTCGACCTCGCGCGCTGCGTAGATGGGCGCGATGAGCACGGTGTCGGCATCGGTAAAGGCGGTGGCGAACTCATCGAGCAGATCGCGCGTGCGCGAGTAGAGGTGGGGGTGGAAGGCGACAATAATCTTACCTTCTGTTTTTGCGCGAAGCGCGTGGAGTGTCTCGCGCACAGCGGTCGGGTGGTGCGCGTAGTCGTCGTAGACCTCGGCACCCTTGGCGGTCTTACCTTTATATTCAAAACGACGCCACGTGCCGTGGAAGTGGGAGAGTGAGGTCGCGATAGAATCTTCAGTGATTTCTGGGTACGCCGCACGGGCGGCCGCTGCGGCCGCCCGTGCATTACTCTGATTAAATTCCCCCGGGAGCCGCAGCGTGTAGGAGGGTTCCTTGGTGTAGTCAACAACCTTTGCATTCGCATTCACGAGAAGAGGCGCGATGTTTGGATTCGTAGGGTTCGTCACGATGACGCCCTCAGAGGGTACCTTCTCGATCGCCTGTTTAAACGTCTCCTGCATCGCTGCGAGTGAGGGGTAGAAGTCGGTATGATCCCACTCGAGGTTATTTATCACGAGGATAGTCGGCGAGAGCTCCAGAAGATGCGCCTTATATTCGTCGGCCTCAACGACAAAGAGTTCAGAATCCCCATGCAGGTAGTTGCTGCCGAAGTCTTTGACAATAGACCCGACGATCGCGGTCGGCGACCCTCCTGCGTCGGCGAGGATTTTGGCGATCATCCCCGTAGTGGTCGTCTTGCCATGGGTCCCCGCGACCGCGATGGTCTTCTTCTCTTTCGTCACCGCCCCAAGCGCCTGAAAGTACGACTGCTCGGTAATCCCGAGCTCGCGCGCTCGCGCGCGCTCGCTATTCTCAGGCGGCACCGCATCGCTGTAGACCAGCAGCTCAGCATCGGCGGGAACGTTGTCTGCCTGCTGGCCGATAACCACCCTGATCTCCTTCTTCTGAAGCAGCTCCGTCACCGGACTCGCCTCCCGGTCTGACCCCGTCACCTCCGCTCCATGATCAGCATAGTACTGCGCCAAAGCACTCATCCCGATCCCTCCAACCCCCACAAAATGAATCTTTTTCATATTACGGTTTGATCAGCCGACGAGTAAAACCTTGCGCGACCAGATATTCAAATGCTCTCCATACTTCGTTAGGAATTTCTTGGGGTATCTGAAAACCTTGAGTTGAGTATTCTTTTATTCTTTGTAAATCGCCTACCATCGTATCAATAAAACGATCTTTGCTTCGAGCTTCAGTGGCCCAAGATTCGTATGACATCTTTGGTGAAGTGACTACACATTCAGCTTCTGGCCACTGCTTCTTAAAAGTCGCATAGGTGCGTCGCTCCATATATGGTTCCTGCACAAGAATAAATGAGTGTATATCGAGATTCTTATCCTCAAGTAGCTTTTTGACGAAGAGTATATTTTCGCCAGTGCTGGTGGATTTATTTTCGATGATAATTTTCTCCTTGGGAACACCGCGCTGGAGAGCAATGTCCGCATATACCTCTGCTTCAGGTTTATCAAAATGACGTGTCTTGCCGTGTTTCTCACCGCTTTCACCGGCAAAGATCAGGTAGTTACCGTACCCGGCAAGGAAAAGATCTACGGCACGCTCTGCAACCAGCGTGGTGTGCGTCCCGAGTCCAAAGATTGCATCCATCGGTCGCAGCTCATGATGCATGAGCATGTAGTCCCAAATAATCTTCGCGTTGGTATCAACTTCATTCATAGTGCATTGACGAGGGCATTGAACTGGTCGCCGCGGTCGAACTCGTTTTTAAACATACCAAACGAGGTGAAGGCGGGCGAGAAGAGGATCGTGTCGCCCGGCGCGGCGGCCTTCACCGCGTCTGCCACCGCTTCCGCAAAGGTATGATATATCATACCTTTTGCATCGAGCTGATCTTTAATGCGCTCCGTGCCGGTGCCGGCGAGTAGGACGAGGTGCTTAACCTCCTTCACCTTCTCGATGAGCGCGGTCATGTCGAGATTTTTGTCGTTGCCACCCATGATGAGTACCGTGCGCTCGGTGCCGAGCGCGGCAAGCGCGACGAGGGTCGCCTCGGGCGTGGTCGCTGTGGTGTCGTTGTAGATCTTCACCCCGTTGACCTCCCGCACGAGCTCGAGGCGGCCCGGGACGCCACTGAAGGCCGCGAGCGCCGCGCGGCTCACCTCGTCAGCGACGCCGAGCGCGCGAGCGGCAGCGAGCGCCAGGGCAGCGTTATAGCGGTTGTGCATTCCTGGGACTTTCAGTATCCACGTGTCCGGGAGCTTGGTCTCGTCGATCACCTGCGTCTGCGCCTCGATCTGCTCGCCATAGCGGTCGATAACAATGGGCGCGCACTGCTTGCCGAGTATAAGCGTGTCCTCTTCGTGCTGGTAGAGAAATATATTCGCCTTGTCCGCGAGATACGCATTCAAGTCCTCCTTGTAATAATTCATGTGGTCGGCGAAGAGGGTCGTGAAGACTGCAGTGTGCGGGCTCATCTGCGCCTCACCGAAGCCCTGACACTGCCAGCTATCAAGCTCGAGGACGGCAACATGCTCTGGCGTCACTTCTTTAAGCAACTCGAGATTGGAGACGCCACGAATGTTGCCTCCGAGCAACACCTTCTTCCCTGCTTCTTTCAAAATTGCGAAAATCATGTGCGTCACGGTCGACTTACCGCGCGTGCCCGTGACGCCCACACACGTAACGCCTGACGATTCTAGAAAGAGATCGGCGCTCATCCGCACGGGAATATCATTTTTCTTCGCCTCTGCAATTTCAGGAGAGTCGATTGGAGTGCCCGCACCTTTGAGTACGAGGTCACAATTTTTAAAATCGTTGAGGTCGTACGGGCCAAATTTGAATGTAATATTTTTGAACGCTTTCAACGCATCGACCGCGGGTTGCATCACCTCCTGTGAGGCATCATCAACCACCAAAACGTCAGCGCCGCACTCTGCCAGATAGGCAGCGTCCCCTATCCCACGGCCCAAAAGCCCGATCCGCATAAGGGTGATACGCTTGCCGCGGAAGTGTGTGGGAGCGTCCATAGGCTAAATCTAGCGCACCAGCACGTCTTGTGCACGCGCGCCCTCTACGTCTCAAATGGCCGAGTTAGCGGTTTCTTGTTCTGAAGCTCTGTACGCCAGAATTCGCGCTCAAGCCACTGTCGGGGGTCGTGGCACGGACTTGATAGTAGTACTGCTTTTTCGCATCGAGCCCGGTCAGGAGGATCGAGTGCGCGGTTGATTTAGTAGTATCAGTTCCGGTTAGCGTCAGGTTTCCAGCACTTGTACCATAGTAGACAGTACCGACCGAGGTCACATTCGTATTCCAACTCACCGTGGCGGAGGTTTTCTGTGTTATCGCCGAGACGGTTGAGACTGAAAGGGTTTGAGGTGGCATCGGGATGGTCACCGAAAGGGTATTGCTGCTAGGAGAAACATTGTTCGACGAGTCATATGCGGAAACCACATAGGTGTAGGTCGCTCCAGCGGTAACAGAGGTGTCAGTATACGAGACGTTTGCGGTAGTGCCAATCTTGGTGTTATTACGGAAGATGGCATACCCACCGACAGCAACATTATCGGTTGACGCTGTCCAAGAAAGCGTAACGGAACTCGAGTCTGACGTGGAGGTACCTAAACCAGTCGGCGCAGATGGCGGTGTCGTATCGGAGGCCGTACCAAGTGCCGCCTGTACTGCCCTCCCGGCGTGAATTCTTCCCCATCCGTAATACTGGTCCCAACCAGTAGACCCAAGGTCTTGAGCTGTCGATTTTAATATACTCTCTACTTGACTCGGTGAGAGTGACGGTTTAACTGACCATACTAAAGCAGCCGTAGCTGCGGCTATCGGTGCTGAAAACGATGTCCCTGAACACGAGCCTATCCCCCCTCCAGGCGTCGTACACATAACACTGACCCCCGGTGCTGAAAGATCGATCGGTGTTCCATAGTTAGAGAAACTGGCTAAGGAGTCATTCTGGTCGGTCGCTGAAACGGTGACCATAGAGGGTGGATTGTCCTGGGTCATAAGAGTTGCACTGTTCATGGCCGAATTAAACATGAGGCCCCCCTTCGAGTTGAGGTAGGATGCTGCACTTTGCACCGTACTGCTCACATGAGAACCATAGCTATTGGTTACCACCTTTGCGCCATGATCGGCTGCCCAAATGACCCCATTGGCAATATCCGACCAGTACGCATAACCTGTTGAATCATTGGTGATACGGACGGGCATAATTTTAGACGTATAGGTGACTCCCGCCATTTGATTCAGATTGTCCCCCACTGCTGCCGCCGTCCCCGCTGTGTATGTTCCGTGGGGGTGGACAGGACCCGTATCGCTATTATTACTGACAACATTCCGTCCGGGTACACAGTTTGCCGCTAGGTCTGGATGGGTGCAGTCAATGCCCGTATCGAGAATGGCGATCGTTACTCCGGATCCCTTTGCGCTATCCCACGCGTTTGGAGCAACAATTTTACTAATATGCCACTCCGAGCCCACGAGCGGGTCACTCGGGATGTAATCTGGCTCTAGGAGTGCGTCAACCTCAGCGAAATCAACATTATTTTTTTCATTTTGCTTCAGACCTTCGATCGCTGCCTCGGGAGTCGTGCCTGAAGGGATCGAGATAATCTTCACCCCAATATGAGGGAGGTTTGATTTCTCACTTAAGTTATAGCGCGCAAGGATCGCCGACTGTGCCTGCTCGGGGAGACTTTTCTTAAACTTCACGAGAATGCGGTCGGTGGCACGGTCGGTGACCCCGCCTCTTGGGATAGCGGCGGCTGACTCATCTGCCGCGCTAACTCCATAGATAACCAAGGCAGGCTCAAACGAGTTCATCGTACGTATAGAAAGCAGCGCGCCGACAAAAAACAACAGAATGATTACGAGACCGTCTGGGGTCGGGATACGCTGTTTCATCCACGCGAACCTTCCTTCCCAAGACTGTGTGCTGGACTTTTCTTCCATAGAGGACTGTGAGGTTATGGGTAGTGGATACTATGCCTAGTATAAGATAAGAATAGGGTACAGGTGCACTTACCCCCATTATGGTCTTCTGACTGATCTGCTTTTTATTGTGCACGCTCTAGGAGTCGAACCTAGGACCGCCCGAGTATCAGTCGGGTGCTCTACCAACTGAGCTAAGCGTGCATTCGCACATTTTGCTCTACCAAAGCCGACGCTCCGGTCGGCTCCCCGACTCCATCTGATGGCGTCGGGGCTGAGCTAAGCGTGCATTGGTGGAACATGAGTATAGTACCAAAAAACTCGTATTTCTTCCACCTGTAAAAACGACGGCCCGGGATCGCTCCCGGGCCTCGCACTGCGGTGGTCTCACCGCCCTAGTCGGGCTTGTAGCGACGGTTGGTGCGCGCCACATCTGGCTTCTCCGGAAGAGTGCACACGATGCACCCTTCGGGGCTTCCACAAGCCTCGCCGCACCATTTCCTTGGCTGGCCGTCGAACTCGCGACGCATCCGTTCGGGCTCGCCACGGTTGATCGAGTCGACCCGCATGGCGTGTTTGATCGCCCACGGCTCGCCTCGCGCGATGGCATCTGCGTAGTCGGGATTGAGGGCATGAAGCAGGGCGGTGTTGATGATCTGCGGCATGGACGTTGCTCCTAGTTTGGTTGAGGGTCCGTCGCGGACTCTACACCTAATAGTAATGCTTTGCAACAAGCACAAAACACCCCTGTCGGGGCGTTTTGCTTGAGTATGAGAAAAAGATGTGAGATGCCTTTTGTTCCGCCTATTCTGTCTCACTTGAAGGCTCACGTGTGGCCTTCAAGCAACCGCCGGATTACGTTCCCCCTAAACACGTTTGCACGTGTTCGGGCCGACCAATTGCAAGCAATTGGTTTAGGCCGGCACTCGAGTAGCAGTTAGAGATGACTACTATTTCTCACCCGCCCTTTCTTGGAGAAAGGGCGGGTATCGACATGATGTGCCTTTCGAGCGACATCGGTTCCAATTGGATATGTTCCACGAACAGCTTCCGCTACCCGTGCCTTGTTACGACTTAGTCCTTGTCACTGAATTTGCCGTAGTCCTGCGCGAGGCAGACCTTCGGGCACCCCCAGCTCCCTTGACTTGACGGGCGGTATTGACTAGTTGTGATTTTCATTGTATAATCACAATCACTCACACCACTGGGCAAGCAGCTTTCCTGCACCCTAGCGGTTTCCGTAGGTACGAGCTTTCTTACCGAGAGCTCGTAATTGATCGCGCATCGACAGAATCTTGTTGAACCCGGCATCAGTGAGATGCTCCTTGCGCCGATACGAGAGTACGATCTCTTTGAAGAGAACATACGACTTCGCTTTCTTCGCTTGGAGCGGATGAGAATCGAGAAACGGGAAGAGAATCTCTTCCATCTCACGCGTACTCATAACCTTGTATTTAACATGCGGGTACCATCCGTACCGCTCATACGAGCAGTCATAGATTTTCCCACAGCCAATACTTACGACGATCCGCTCGAGAATTTCTCGATCATCCGCACGTAATTCAATTTCAAATTCTGGACGCACTTCAAGTCCTCTCGACAGCGTTTTATGTTTGCCGATACTGATAGAAAAGGAACCTTCTCCATCAATAAATCCGGCAACATAGGCGCCATCGAGCGGCTCTCTACGAATTCGGTCCTTCCCCACTGGCTCGAGGAGGCGCGGATTGCGCTTTCCTTTCATACCGGAGTACTACGACCTCTGCTGACTTCTGACATGTCATTTGTGATAATTACTTATCCACATACCTCGAGGTTAGTATACCCCGAGGAACATTTCAGATCTCCCACGGTAACCCGAACATCTGTGTATAGGTATCGCGACGCCACTACACACCTAGAGCTTTGGTGTGGCTGGATTCTCCCTGTACTCGCGGGATCTCCCACTCTAGGTGCCACAAACTGGCGTTCACGCTACATACTGCTACTTTCACCCTTCACGTTAACCCTCGCGGATTCAACGCTGCGATTTCGCTTCACGCCGCCACGGCGTGGTTGGACTTCTCTATTCCAAGAGGCACCAACTAGATGCTCGGATCGCATGGCGA
>JBBTSV010000013.1:0-6173 GCA_038064595.1 Patescibacteria group bacterium | reverse complement strand
GGGGGGGGGGGGGGGCGGTTCTGGTGCGGGTGCCGGTGGTTCAGGTACTTTTTCCGGAGTCGCAGGGGTCGGTACAAAAGGTTTAAGATCCGGTGCTCCACCCTTCTGCACCGTCTGGACATCGTCTTGGTAAGTACGGATATACTTCTTCGGCTGCTCATCAGTCATTGCTCCTATACTACCCCATACTGCTAGCGAGAGAGAAGGTGTTAGCGTGCAGAAATGGTGAATCGTTGTGGATCGTCGCACATGTCGGTGAAGGCGTGTGCGACTTCTTTCAACTTACCCGAGGATGACTTGCCAAATGAGATCACCTCGACCTGGCACCCCTCGTTCATATCGAGGTACTGGATGAGGGGGATAAAGTCGCCGTCGCCGGTGACCAAGACCACGGTGTCGAGTTTCGGCGCGAGCTTGACCGCGTCGATTGCAAGCCCCACGTCCCAGTCAGCCTTCTTGGCGCCATCGGCAAAGATCTGGAGATCTTTGACCTTGGTCTCGATACCCATCTTGGTGAGCGCTTCAAAGAAGTTCTTCTCGTCACCGCTCTCGGTGGAGATCACGTAGGCGATAGCGCGCACGAGGGTGCGACCACCAACCGCCTCTTCGAGAATAGCGCCGAAGTTGACCCGCGCTTTATAGAGGTGCTTGGCACTGTGATAGAGATTCTGGGTGTCGATAAAGACCCCGACACGTTGGGCTGGATGTTTGATAACGGCCATAAAAATAAATTATGAAAAACAAAAATAATGAAATACGGCAATTCGCCAATGCGAATTACTCCCATGATACCACCTCCCTCCCTTACTTCTTGAGCCCCAACTTTTTGATCAAAGAATTGTAATGGCGCTTGTTATTGGTCTCGAGGTAGCGCAGGTGATTGCGGCGATCAGCCACCATCTGGAGGAGTCCGCGGCGTGAATGGAAATCCTTGGGATTCTTCTTCAAATGCTTGGCGAGCTCGTCGATCTGCTTGGAGAGAAGCGCGACCTGCACATCGGCCGAGCCGGTGTCAGTATCGTGGCGAGCGATTTTCTTGATGAGAACCGCCTTTTTCTTCGTGGTAAGCATGTGCCCCTACCTTACCACGTCTTGCCGAATTGCGCAAGTGTTGTGGAATCTCGCGTCGGGAGATGCGGAGAAGAATGTGCGCACTTGAGTGGTACACTACATGCATGAAAGCGGAGGATGCCAAGCGGCAATTTCTTGAATATATCGAGATCGAGCGCGGGCGCGCGGTAAAGACGATAGAGAATTATGACCGCTACCTCACGCGCTTCTTCACCCAGATGCAGATTAGGGATGTGGGCGACATCAGCGAGCAGAAGGTGCGCGAGTTCCGCCTCTGGCTCAACAGGCAGCAGGGCACCGGCGCCGACTCGATGAAGCGCCGCACCCAGAACTACTACATGATCGCCTTGCGCGCCTTCCTCAAGTTCTTGCGCAAGCGGGACATCGAGGCGATCAGCCCCGAGAAGATAGAGCTCGCCAAGCTCCCCGAGCGCCAACTCGACCTCATCACCCCCGCCGAGCTCGAGCGGCTCATGCAGGCGCCGCGCGCTGCTGCAGCTAAAGAGAAAAACGAGCAGAAGATGCTGAATTATCTGCGCGACACCGCCATCCTCGAGCTTCTCTTCTCGACCGGGCTGCGCGTCTCCGAGCTCTGCGCGCTCAACTCTGACCTCGACCTCTCGCGCGACGAGCTCTCCGTGCGCGGCAAGGGCGAGAAGGTGCGGGTCGTCTTTCTCTCCCCTGCTGCCAAAGAGGCGGTGAGGACGTATCTCAAGGCACGCAAAGATATGGAGGAGGCGCTCTTTGTCGATGGCCGGCCGAACGCGCTTCACCGCATCACGCCCCGTGACATCCAGCGTCACCTCAAGGGGTACGTCGCCCGATCAGGGATTACGAACGTGGTGACGCCCCACACGCTTCGCCACGCCTTCGCCACCGACCTCTTAAGTAACGGCGCCGATATCCGCTCGGTGCAGCAGCTCCTCGGCCACGCTTCTATCAACACGACGCAAATTTATACCCATATTACGGATAGTCACCTCCGAGAAATCCACAAAAAATTCCACGGCAAATCCCGCTCAGTATAAAATCGAGCCACCCAAGGGCGACTCGCACCTTGGGTGGCAGGTTCTTCAGGTCGGCATCTTCTGCAGACACCGGGCGACGGCGAGATCGGCCGGCGAGAGGTAGATCCGGATCTGGGCGAATCCGTTCGCCGGAATCACTTCCGCCCACGGGGTCTTCTTGCCCTCGTCGATCCGGACCTTTATGTCCTTCTTAGCGACCGCCACGAGAGCGATCATCTCGAACTTCTTGCCGTCGTAGTCGACGACAGTTTGGATCGAGAAGCGCACCGGGATTTCCGGGCTCGGGTCTGCGGCTCCCACGAAGTACTGCCCGCAGTACTCCTCCCCCTCGGCGAGCTTCTTCAGCCTCTCCACGTGCCCGGAGAGGCCCGCAGCCAGTGCCGAGGTCACCCAGCACAGGGCGACTAAGATGATAGGTACCCGCATGGGGCCCTCCTGTACAAAGCGACGCTGTATGAGGGCGCCGAAACCTCTACCAAGAGTCTACCTTTTGCTTCATTTTTATGCAACTATTTCCCACATTGCGCAAGGGCACCGGACAGCCTCGTGATTATTTACGCCTTGGGGGCCTTCTCGCCGAAGTAGCACGCCTCGACATTGTTGCCGTCCTGATCGTAGACGAATGCCGCGTAGTAGTCGGGGCTGTAGTGAGTGCGAAAGCCGGGTGCGCCGTTATCCTTCCCGCCTGCAGCAAGCGCGGCCTTATAGAAGGCCTGCACCGACCGCTTACTCTTCGCGAGAAAGGCGAGATGAGTCGGGGCAAACTTCTTCTGCTCCAGTAGCCAGAAGTCGGTATTCCCTCCTTGCTTAAAGCCTGCTGCCTTATATTTGGGATAATCTTGCGTCATCTTGTAGCCCAGCGTCTTCAAAACGGTGGCATAAAATTTCTTCGCTTTCTTATAGTCTCTGGTCAGCACTCCAGCATGCGCGATCATGGTTGAATGGTTATGACTAAGCTCGTCACAGTATACGCCTCACTGGTAGAATGTGGGGATGAAGATTGTCTCGTGGAATGTGAATGGGATCAGATCACTTGAGAGAAGTGGCACCTGGGAGGCGTTCCTGCGCGAGACCAAGCCCGACATATTCTGCCTCCAAGAGACCAAGGCCACTCCAGAGCAGCTCTCCCCTGCCCTCCTCAATCCGCTTGGCTTCTCCTCTTTCTTCTCTTCGTCACAGACCAAGAAGGGCTACAGCGGCGTCGCCCTCTACTCGAGAGTCGAGCCCCTCAAGGTGATCTATGGCATGGGGATCAAGGAGTTCGATCAGGAGGGGCGCATTGTGGGTGGAGAATTTGAGGACTTCTGGCTTATAAATGTCTACTTCCCCAACGGCGGGCAGGGCCCCGAGCGCCTCGACTATAAGCTGCGCTTTTATGACGCCTTCCTTGCTTTCATTGAGAAGCTCCACGAGGAGAAACCTGTCATTTTCTGCGGAGACGTGAACACCGCCCACGAGGAGATAGACCTCGCCCGGCCCAAGGAGAATGAGGAGAATACGGGCTTTCTCCCCGAGGAGCGAGCGTGGATCGACGAAGTCATTGCTGCCGGCTATGTCGACACCTTCCGTCACCTCCATCCGCACACCAAGGACGCCTACTCCTATTGGGATATGAAGACCCGTGCGCGAGATAGAAACGTCGGCTGGCGTATCGACTATTTCTTTGCCTCAAGCAAGCTCGCCGCGCGCATCAAGAAGGCCGATATCCACCCCGATATTTTCGGCTCTGACCACTGCCCTGTTTCAATCACACTCTCATAAAGGACACTTCGGTACGCTCAGTGCAGGCAGTTATCCACAGCGTGTCCTTTACAATGTCCTTGAGTACACTAGTATCAGTAATGAAGCGGTAGTTGGCGAGTAGTCAGCTCACCGCAACGGGTTGCTCTTTCCTGGCTCTTTACATCGGCATCAGAGCGCTATCTTTGATTTCAGAGTTCCTGCCCACGCTCAGCGGCGTATCCGCGATACAAGCCCCACGGCACGGCTCCCCTGTTTGATCTGAAAAGCGCCAGAAGATGCACATTCAGCACATCCGAATAAAAATTCAAAGCCGCCCTCATTTCTCGGACTAGAGGCACCATTCAACGCCCTTTCTCCTTTTCGCCTCTTGCCACCTTGGGTGGCTTTGTTGTTTATATATAAATCACTTGGGGGTCCGACCCCCAAGTTACATGTCGAACATATTTCACATACTACCGGTTCACGTGGAACAGTCTGGCTAGTCCCGCGACAGGCTGGGATTAGTCACTTCGTGTCTTAACACACGTGATTTTTCTCCATTATATGGCGTATTTCCTCATCTTCTGCTGCCTCCCTCCTCTGCTTACCCATCTCTCCTAGGTGCTTAAGCTCACCTTCTGGCAGGGCCAGTAACTCGCTTGTGCGATTATCCAGATAATCCTTGGTGTTCTTGGTGGAATCATCAAGAATCTCCTCGAGCAGCGCGTTAAGAGTCCAGCCTATCCTGGGGCCAGGTTCCACGTGGAACATCTCCATGATGTGGGCGCCGTCGGTCTTGAGCATACCCACTGAGATGGGGTCACGGAGTGCCTGCTCTACCATCGCCTTGTACTTGCGGAACCTGAAGGGCTGCTCCTTGGGCCGCCCAGTTCCTACACGGTCGCAGATACGCAAATTGAGGAGGTCCCAGATATTCTCCTCTCCAACGTTCTTTATCATCCTCCGCACGGCCGATAGGGTAATCTGATCCGGGTCAGAGAAGAACATATGCCAGCGGACCAGCTTGACCACCTTATCGATAGTCTCCCTGGGGAATCGGAGGTCCTCAAGTGCCTTAAGAGTTACACGTGAACCAACGACCTCATGGCCGTGGAAGGTCCACTCCTTCTTCTCGTCTGACCAGCGGCGCGTCTCTGGCTTAGAGACGTCGTGGAATAGTCCTGCGAGACGAATATCGAAGTCCCACTCCTTGTCGGCCGCGTGCTGCATGGTACGCATCAGGTGCTCGAAGACATCGTAGCTGTGGGCCTGATTCTGCTCGACACCGACGCCACGTATGAGATCCGGCGATATGTATTCAAGGATACCGAGCCGCTGCGCAAGCACGAGCGCATTCATAGGTTCTTTGGAGTTGAGAATTCGTATGAGCTCGTCACGCACCCTTTCACGTGAAACGTGGCTTAAATGCTTGCTATTTTCGCTTATCGCCGCGGCAGTAGCGCCATCGATGCCAAAGCCAAGCTCGGCCACGAGCCGCACGGCGCGGAGCATGCGCAATGCGTCTTCATTGAAGCGCTCAGGCGCGTTACCGACGGCCCGCACCAGTTTGTCCTTTATGTCCTTTAGACCGTCGTACGGGTCAATTAGGTGCCCTGTGGACGATTCTAGGGCGATAGCATTGATGGTGAAGTCTCTGCGCGCCAAGTCCTCGGGTAGGGAAGTGCCAAAGGTCACCGAGTCTGGCCGACGCTTGTCTGAGTAGCCGGACTCTGTGCGGTAGGGCGTCACCTCGACTATGGAGAGGCGCAGGTCTTCTGAACCGGTCTTCACGCCCACTGTGCCGTAGTCGTTCTCGTAGAAGGAGTCGGGGAAGACGGCCTGGATCTGCTCTGGGGTGGCGTTGGTGGTCAAGTCCCAGTCCTTGGGCTCGCGGCCGATGACGAGATCACGGACGCAGCCACCAACCAGATATGTCTCATAACCTGCCTCCTGTAGGCCCTCACTGATCTTCTTGACCTCTGTCGGTATCCGATACTGCATTTCCAAATCGTACCACACGGGCACTTCAGCAAATATAGTTGCTGCACTCCTTATTTGCTTGGTCGTACCACAGTACCGTACTATACCTACACGCCCCGATGGTGAAACGGATATCACATCAGTCTTCGGAACTGACGGTCCAGGTTCGATTCCTGGTCGGGGCACCACAGTCGGGGCACCACAAACGAACTAAACGGCTTTTTGGAAGCCAGAAGGTGGGACGCGCGAAGCGCGTCCCACTGATTTCCCCCCATTTTTCCAAACGAATTCGGAGTCCCGCCTTCGGCGGGACGGATTGTTTTTTCGCCAAGAAGCAGGTTCGAGCCAAAGATTTCTTTGGCACAGACCTTT
>JBBTSV010000012.1:0-27456 GCA_038064595.1 Patescibacteria group bacterium | reverse complement strand
ATGGGTTCGCTCGCGCATCCAGAGGATTATGTCGCTTACGCGGCCGCCGAGCAACCAGTTCAAAAGAGTTATTTTCGGGGACTCGAGAATGTTGAAGTCGCCGCAGACAATCCCGGGCCGCGAGCGGTCGCGTTCCACGAGCGCATGCTCGAATTCCGCGAGACGCAAATCCGGATGCGCGAGAATTAGGTGGAGGTTAAAAACGTGGAACGTTCTACCGTCGATGGTGATGTCGACGGAAAAACCGTGACGGTTTTTTATTTTTGTAAAATGAAATGGGCGCATGAGGCGCACGAAAAGCCGTGTGCGCCACGGCCACTGCGCCCAGTACTCGGGGAAATGGGCTATGTTTTGTCCGGTAATGGGGTAGCGCGAAAGAATAACAAGATAGATTGGTGTCGTGCCGCGACCGATTCGTTCGGCGTCGATTGTGGAAGCATAGTGGTAGGGCAGTGTTTCGAGGCGTGTGAGAAAATCGGCAGGCACTTCTTGCAGGCAGAAGATATCGAAGTCAGACGTGCGGATGAATTCGAATGCGCGATCGAACTCTTTATTGCGGAAGAGTATGTTCCAGGAATAAATTTTCATTCGTTTGTATTATAGCCGATGCCACGCACCGAACTCTTCTTTGACGAGGCCGCGCAGCTCGAGCGCGACGAGTGACGTTAAAAGTTCGCCCGCGCCGGCGGAGCCGGCGCGGAGAATCTCATCCCTAGTCTTGGGCTCCTCAAGCAGGCGCCAAATCTCCTTCTCGGTATCTTCAAGATCGGCAGGCGGTTCTCCAGCGACTCCTGATTCACGTGGTGGTATCCCGAGTGCTTCAAGGATGTGCAAGGGATCAGAGACGAGCGCCGCGCCAAGGCGGATGAAGAGGTGGCTGCCGAAGGCGTGCGGGTCGCCGATGCGGTGCGGCACCGCGAGAAGGTCGCGATTATATTCTCCGGCGAGTCGCGCGGTGATGAGGGTCCCCGACTTGGGCCCCGCCTCAATAATAAGGACCGCATCGGCGATCCCGACCATGAGTCGGTTGCGCTCCGGGAAGAAGTAGACCCGAGAGGCCGTATCAGGCGCATATTCAGAGAGAAGACCGCCGCCTTTCTCAACGATCTCTCTCGCAAAGCCGCGATTACTCCGTGGATAGAGCACCTCGTCGGCGACGCCCGAGCCCGGTAGTGCGAGGGTATGGAGACCAGCGGACAAGGCCGCCTTGTGCGCGCAGGTATCGACCCCGAGCGCGAGTCCACTCACTATTGAAATAGGGTAGCCCGCAAGCCCGCTGATTAGTTTTTCACACGCTTCTTGGCCGTAGCGCGTCATCGCGCGGCTCCCCACCACGGCAAGAAACTTAGTCCCCGGTGGCGGGAGCGCTCCTCGCAGCCAGAGCTGCTTTGGTGGCTGCGGGATCTCGCGCAGCTGTGCCGGCCACTCCTTGGGAGTGAGTTCCCGTATCTCCATATCTTTAGTATAATACGGAGCACTATGCTCGATATTAAATTTATTCGCGAAAATCTTGAGGTGATCAAGGCAGGCGCGTTGAAGAAGAAGATTGACGTTGATCTCGACCGACTCATTGTGGTCGACGATGAGCGCAAGCTTCTGCGTCAGGAGCTCGAGGCCAAGAAGGCAGAGCAGAATCGTCGGAGCAATGAGATCCAGATTGCCAAGGACCTCGAGCGCGAGAAACTGATCGAGCAAATGCAGCACCTCAAGGCCGGGATGGCTGAGGGCGAGGAACGGCTCAAGGAGGTCATGATCGAATGGCAGAAGCTCATGCTCACGGTGCCGAACATTCCTGATATGTCGGTGCCCGACGGCGAGAGTGACGCCGAGAATCTTGAGGTAAAGAAATGGGGGACTCCGACCGAGTTCTCGTTTACTCCGAAAGGGCATGTCGAGCTTATGACGACGCTCGACATTGCTGACTTTGAGCGCGGGACTAAGGTGGCCGGCTTTCGGGGCTACTTCCTCAAGGGTGACGGCGTTCTCTTGGCGAACGCGGTCTGGCAGCTCGCACTCAAACACTTCTCGGCAAAAGGGATGCTCCCCATGAGCGTGCCGAGCTTGGTGCGTCGCGAGGCATTTCTCGGTACCGGCTACCTCCCGCAAGGGGAAGACGATTTATATAAAACTCAAGACGGCGAGTTTCTCGCGGGCACCGGCGAGGTCGCGACGATGGCCTACTACATGGATGAAGTGTTGGAGGCAGAGAAGTTTCCGGTCCAGTTCCTTGCCTTCTCACCATGCTTTCGTCGTGAGGCTGGGGCACACGGGAAAGATGTTCGTGGGCTCATTCGCGTGCACGAGTTCTTCAAGTGGGAGCAGGTTGTGCTTTGCAAAGCCGATCACGCAGAGTCTGTGCGCGTTCACGAATGGATCAACCGTAACACCGAGGAGTTTATCGAGCTCCTTAATATCCCGTATCACACCGTTGCCAACTGCGGCGGCGACCTTGGGCTGGGGCAGGTGAAGAAATACGACATCGAGTTGTGGGTCCCGGGCGAGAAGACGTATCGTGAGATCAGCTCGGCCTCCTATTTCCACGACTTCCAGACACGACGACTCAATATCCGTTATCGCGACGAAAGCGGGACGATGCGCTTTCCACACTCGCTCAACTCGACCGCGATCCCGACACCGCGTATTCTCGTCTCGATTGTTGAGAACTACCAACAGGCCGACGGTTCTATAAAAATCCCAGCCGCACTGGCGCCGTATGTGGGTAAAGAGTTCATCGGCCCCGCGCGGTAACGATCGCTTTGAGACGCGGCGGCGGCTGCGCCGCCGCCGCATTGGTATCGCTACGGGGTTCCTGCTCCTGCTCCTGCTTGCTACCGCTCTGTATGAGCTCAATCAAGATTTTGTACGGATTAAGCGCGTGCAGATCGTGGGTGCCGATCAGTCGCTCGCCGATCTCGTCACCCCTCTCCTCACGGGGAGTTTTCTCGGCCTTATCCCGCACGACTCAATCCTCTTTTTCCCTGCCGGGAAGATCCGTGCCGCTCTCCTCGACCACCACCCACAGATCGCCACGGTCTCGCTCTCCCGCGACGGACTCACCGGCCTCACGGTAGAGATACAGAATCGGATCCCGATTGCGCAGTGGTGTGGAGAAACCTCTCTCGCGCATACGCTCGCGAGCTCCTCGCCTACGGTGATCGAAGACTGCTATTTCTTTGACGCCAGCGGGGTGATCTTTGGTACTACCACCAGCGAGCAGGTGGTAAATTCTTTTACGTTCTACGAGCCACATCCGGCTGCCGCGGCGGTTCAGTCGTACATCGGGACGACGCTTCCGAGTGCCGACCTCCTGCCTGCGGCATTTGACTTTGCTCGACAGCTCGCCGCGTTTGGCTCGCCGGTGCGTGCGATCATTTTCCGCGATGGAGAGGTCGATAACCTCCTTGAAAACGGAACCCGCGTCACCTACGTGCTCGGCGACGAACAGAGTGCATTCACCACACTCACGTCAGCGCGCGGTCAGATCCCCATTCAGGAGGGCACGGTCGAGTATGTCGACCTGCGCTTTGACGGGCGGGTATATTTCAGAGAGAAGAAGTGATACCGTTTAAGCATGTCGTTTTGGCACGCGCTCCCCAAGCCATTTGTCGTGATGGCGCCGATGGCTGATGTCACCGACGCGGCTTTTCGTGCACTCGTTGCCGCACGCGGCAAGCCAGATGTCTTCTGGACCGAGTTTGTCTCGGCCGACGGTCTCTATCACACCATCGAAAAGGGAATCTACGGACATTACGAACAGCGTAAGTCCGTAGATTCAAAAGGTATGATATATCATACCTCTGACAACCCGCTCTTACGGGACTTGCAGTTTGGTGAGGAGCAGCGGCCCATCGTCGCACAGATATTTTCAAGTAAGCCGGAGATGATCACGTATGCGACCAAGCTTATCGCCGAGCTTGGCTTTGACGGGGTCGATATAAACATGGGCTGCCCCGATCGCGCGATCGAGAAGCAGGGCTGTGGCGCAGCAATGATTAAGACGCCGGAGATCGCCCGCAGGGTTATACGCGCGGCAAAGAGCGCGAGCAGCCTGCCGGTCTCGGTGAAGACGCGCGTGGGGTACACCAAAGAGTCACTTGAAGAGTGGTTGCCGATGCTCCTTGAAGAAGATCCGGCCGCGATCACGCTCCACCTGCGCACGCGCAAAGAGATGTCGCTCGTCCCGGCACACTGGGAGCTGATGCAGAAGGCGGTCGAGATCCGCAATAGGGTAAACCCGAAGGTGCTTTTGATTGGCAACGGTGATGTGCAGGACAAGGCGGATGCGCTCGAGAAGATCGCCGAGAGCGGCTGCGACGGTGCGATGATCGGTCGCGGCATGTTTGGTAACCCGTGGGTCTTCGCCGGTAGAAAACCTGAAGACACGCCGCTCGCCGAGAAGATCAAAGCCCTTATCGAGCTTGCACACAGCTTCGAGCAGCTCATCCCCAAGAAAAACTTCTCCATACTCAAGAAACATATCAAAGCGTTTGTCACTGACTTTCCCGGCGCCGCAGAGCTTCGCTCTAGACTTATGGACACCGCCTCCGCCTCTGAGCTTGAGCGCGCTATCCGCGACTATCGCGTATAATCATTCTATGGCGCATCAGTCTCTCTACAGGATACATAGACCTGCAACGTTTGCAGACGTGGTGGGGCAGGAGCAGGTGACGAGGCCGCTTGAGGAGGCGGTGAAGGCAAAGAAGGTTGGTCATGCGTATCTCTTTGCGGGCAGCCGTGGCTTGGGCAAGACCTCGGTGGCGCGTATCTTCGCCGCGGCTATCGGCTGTCATGAGAATGACGTCTATGAGATCGATGCTGCAAGCAATAACAGCGTCGAGGACATCCGTACCTTGACCGAGGGCGTCTACACCCTCCCTTTGCAGTCGCCTTATAAGCTCTACATCCTCGACGAGGTGCATATGCTCTCTAAGGGCGCGTGGAATGCATTCTTAAAAACGCTTGAAGAGCCGCCCGCACACGCAGTCTTCATCCTCGCGACCACGGAGCTTGAAAAAGTTCCTGAAACCGTTCAGTCGCGTTGCCAAGTGTTTGAATTTAAGAAGCCAACGCGCAGTGTGCTCGCCGCGATGACGGCTGCTATTGCGAAGAAAGAGGGATACACCCTCGAGCCTGCGGCTGCAGATCTCATCGCGCTCTTGGCCGAGGGCTCATATCGTGACGCACTGTCAATTTTGCAAAAGGTGTTTGCGGGAACGAGTGATAAAAAACTTTCGCGTGAGGCGGTCGAGGCAGCGACCGGCGCGCCACGGCAAGAGCAGGTGCACGCCCTGTTGACCGCGCTCGCCAAGGGCGAGCGCGGCGCGGCGCTCGCGGCTATCGAGAAAGCAGCCAAGGCGGGGGTCGATATGCGCCTCTATCTCGAGCTCGTGCTCGAGGCGCTGCGCGCCATCCTCCTCATCCGCTTCGCTCCCGATCTACGTGACGCGCTTCTCGCCGAGCATGGAGCCGACGAGTTCTCCGCGCTCGAGAAGCTCTCCCACCCAAATGAAAGACCTCCGAGGTCTTTCATTAATCACACAGCTTTGCTTGCCTTTCTTACTGCGGCAGAGCGCGTGCGCTACGCGCCGATCCCCGCGCTCCCCTTGGAGCTCGCGGTTTTTGAGCTTTTTGCCGACGCATGAGCGGCAACAGCTTTCGCTGGGTAGTACTTCTCTTTATCGCTGTTGGCGCGGGTGGCGGTCTCTATTATCACTATGAAGTGACACGCCCCTGCGCACGAGCGATCGCGTATAGTATCGGTAGTATTGACGCACGTTTTGAGATCAGCCGAGAGGCGCTCATTAAAAACACAAAGGTCGCGACAGAGATTTGGAACAAGGCAGCGGGGAAAATCCTCTTCACCTACGACCCCGCAGCCGAGCTCACGGTGAACCTTGTCTATGACGAGCGTCAGGCTACCGCACAGAACGGGAGATCGATCGCGAGCGAGCAGACAAGTCTCGATGCCGAACGGATCGCTATCGAGGACGCAGAGGCTCTCTGCCGCAGTGATCGCTCGACGTGTGTGGGACTCCAAGCTCGTGTCGCCGGGTATAATGCGCGGGTGGCTGCCTTCAACGCGACCGTAAAGAGCTATAACCAAACAGTGGGAGAACCTTTTGAGGGAGGGACCTATGTGCGAGACAAGGATGGCGAACGAATTACGGTTTTTGAATTTATCGGCATGGAGCAGCTCACGCGAGTGCTCGCCCACGAGTTTGGCCACGCGCTCGGGCTCGGTCACAACAGCGACCCCGCCGCGATCATGTATGAGAAAAATGAGAGTGGCAACCTGACCCCCACACTCGCCGACCTCTCCGCTCTCCGCACCCTCTGCGGGTCTTAAATCAGACCATAATTAATGTTAGAGTGCCCCTATTGGGGGATCGTCTAATGGTAGGACACCAGCCTTTGAAGCTGAGAATCTTGGTCCGATTCCAAGTCCCCCAGCACTAGGTGACCATTGGTGGTAGAATTGCCCTATGAACAATCAATCCACCGGGTGGGGCTTCTTCCCTCGATATGTATCGTGGCTTACTATCGTGCTCGCGCTTCTAGCGATCGGTACTTTCATCGCCGTTTCGAACCCTGATATGCGTTATTATCCGACTCGTATGGGTACTGGAGTGATGGAGTCGGGGGGCGGTACGGTACCCCCCATCTCTGTCGGCATGCCGATGCAGGATGGCAGTGCTCCCGATAGAGCGACGGGTATGTACTATCCGTACCCGTATCCCTACCCGGGTGATGTGCCGATAACCGACACGCGAGAATTTATGAAGGTGTATTACAACGCCTCACTCCTCACGCGCGATGTACAGGCACTCACACGCCGTGTCGAGACGACCGTGCGTGGCTACGACGGCCGCATCGACCAGGTCTCGGTCGCACCCAAATATGGCTCCGTCAGCTTCTCGGTGCCGCAGGTCAAGTATGAGGCGTTTCGCACCGAGGTCGAGCGTTTTGTCGGGAGCCGATTCCTCACGGTGAATATTTCATCCCAGAACTTCTTGCCACAGAAGGTAAGTATTGAAGAACAGCAGAAGCAGGCCGACGCTTCTGTCGCCGACTACAAGGCAGCGCGACAGCGGCTCGTGGCCGCCCACACGAGCGTGGTGCAGACGCTCCAAGCGCAGATAAACGATCCGGCGACCAGCGCAGCCGACAAAGCCTCACTTCAGCAGCAGCTCGTGAACGAGAACGCCTCGTATACGAAGCAATTGAGCTATGCTGATACTAATATTAAATATGCGCAGGACTGGCAGAAGGCGGTGCAGACGCAAGACAAGACTCTTCTTGCCAACATAGCGACGGTGAACGGCACCATCTCGCTACAGTGGATAAGCCTCTTTGAGATGGCGCTCCTCTACCTCCCGGGCTACTGGATCCCTGGGATCTTCGCCACACTCGCAGTCCTCTCCTTCCTGCGCGACCGCCGCCGCTCCAGCGTTCTGGTATCCTAGCGAGCGACTCTCTTAAGTAAGGCATGGATTTTCTATCAACGATCGGACATGCGTTCATTGCCTTCTGGGCAAGTGTCGCGGCCGTCTTCGGCTATTGAGGTTCAATTTCTGACGCGATGCCTTAGACGATACGTACCTTACGCTCAAGCGCGAAGAAGCCTCGGCACACACGCCGAGGCTTCTTCGCGCTTTGGGGAGGATTCGGGTACACTAAGCCGAACATGTCGGTCAAGAAAAGACTCGCCTACCTTAGCGCCGGGACGCTTGCGCTCGTTGCCGGTTCTGGTCTCGGGCTCGCTCACCTCTTTACTACCGAGTATCGTTCTGCCGCGAGTGACGCAGGCATAATCCCACTCCCCACGCTCGACAAAGATGACTACAACGCGCGGATGCTCGCGCTCGCGCACTATGTCGCTCCTGTTATCGCGACGAGTACCGCCACCTCTACGACAAGTGCTTCAACCACGCCACCGATCCTTCCATTCTCTACGGCGACCACCAGTGTCTCAGTTGAAGGAAAGCTCTGGCCAGTCGCTACCGTCTACCCCAATGTTGGCGCGATTCTCCCTTTTAAGCGTATTGTCGCCTACTACGGCAACTTCTACTCAAAAGGTATGGGCGTGCTTGGTGAATACCCGACCGACACTATGCTTGCGATGCTCGCGAGCACCACCGAGGAGTGGGCTGCTGCTGACCCCGCAACCCCAGTGGTCCCTGCGATCCACTATATCGCTGTGGTGGCACAGGCAAGCGCGGGTAAAGAAGGGAAGTATATCCTCCGTATGCCCGATGACCAGATCGAGCACGCGCTCGCCTTGGCGAGTCGCATCAACGGCATTGTCTTTCTTGATGTGCAGGTGGGGAAGAGTACCCTCGAGCACGAGCTCCCGCAGCTCGAGAAATATCTGCGCCTCCCGCACGTGCATCTGGGAATCGATCCAGAATTTTCAATGAAGTTTGGGAATGCACCAGGCACCGTGATCGGAACCTTCGATGCTGCGGACATCAACTATGCAGCGAGCTATCTCGCACAGCTGGTACAGCAAAATGCCCTCCCTCCTAAGATTCTTGTGATTCATCGTTTTACCCACGCGATGATGACGAATTATAAAAAAATACAACCTCTACCCGAGGTGCAGTTTGTGATCGATATGGACGGTTTTGGCAGTAAGGCAAAGAAGTTTGGCACCTACAACCGTGTCGTCGCGCCAGAGCCGGTACAATTTACCGGCATCAAGCTCTTTTATAAAAACGATGTGCGCCCGCCCGCTGACGGGCTCCTCACTCCGGCCGAGGTCTTCTCGCTCACCCCCTCCCCGATCTACATTCAGTATCAGTAGCGTGTGTGGTTGCATGGGAAGTATCCACAACACAATGCGGCCGCACTGTATTCTGGATACCCGTATAAAACGCGAACTCCCGGCATCAGACCGGGAGCTTCGAAGGAGCAGATAGGTTGTTACGCCCATTCGCGAATTGGCGCACGGCGTTGCCACCGGTAGGACGCCAGCGGCAGGGCGACGGTCATGGAGCCGACAAACATATACGCCGGTACTGCGAGCGTAAAGACCGAAATCTCATGTAAGCCGAAGCTGCTGATTCCGAATCCAACACCGAAAAGTAGCCAAGCAAACGGTTTGTCATCCTGTGGTCTCGTCCATGCGCCCACGAGGATGGGCCAGAGTGGGATCATGTCGGCCGCAATCGATAGGCCAAGTATCCACTCGCTCGGGTATCCCCCTGTGCGCGATATGATCCACGCGCCGATGGCGATCAGGGCGAGTAGCCCGCTAACGATTTCTCGTCGCGTAGGCGTTTCCGCCCGTTCGAGTTGTCGCCAGGCCCCGATTGCTGCAACAGCGAAGGGGTTGATGGCGCCGAACGTGATGGCGTTCATTCCAAATGTCGTTTCCGACGTGAGGAAGATCGCCACTCCGACGATGCCCCATGCCGCCCAACTGATCGGGTTGCAGGGCGCCTCGCGGCGATACACTAGCACGGCATAGTAGATGCCGCTTATCGAAACCAGGAGTCCCGACAGCCAGGTCCACACGTTTGAGTCCATGCAGACTCCTTTCATTCAATATTGCGATGACCCTACGGTGAGGCAGGGAACTGGTACTTCTGGAATATATCATAACGTATCAACGCTTTCTTGTCAAATCGTACGGTCATAAAAAACGCCAGCCGCGCGAGAGCGCGGCCGGGGAGGGGTGGGGAAGAAAGGGCAAGTTATCCGTTGTACGGGAGAAACTCGATGCGGTCGAAGTCGCGGGCGCGGCTCTTGTAGAACACGTTGGCTTTGAACTTCTCGCCGCGCACTGCCTTCGGAAACCAGTACCGGTCGGCGTCGTACATCCGATCAAACGGGAGTTGATCGATCGGGTACCATGCCGGAACCATGTCCGCGGTCTCGTGGAGTTCACCCGACAGGATCCTCGCGCGGTAGACATGGACCCTGAAGTCGATCTCGCCGGCGGCGTAGAAGTCTATCCGCGCGACCTCCTCGAGCGAAGTAGGGTCGAGCTCCACCTCGAGCTCCTCACGCGTCTCGCGGATGAGGCACTCCGAGAGCGTCTCGCCCTCATCGCGCTTGCCACCCGGGCCACAAAGCACCCCGGTGCCGATCTCTCCCTTCTTCTTCTCGCCGAGGAGGACGGTGCCGCCCGCGAGGACGATTCCTAACGTTGCGATTTTCATGATTTCTCCTAGTTGCGGATTCCACGGGTATGGTATCATCGCCTGTATATGAACACCAATGATACCGGGAATAAGTATTTTTTACCCATCGCCGTTATTGCCGCCGGCCTCTTGATCGCCGGTGCCGTCATGTGGAATGGCTCACGCCCCGCCGCTCCAGCCGGTACCCAGCCCGGCGGTACCGCGCCCACTCCTACTGCCAATATTAAAAACGTGAAGACCGACGGCGCTCCCTACATTGGTCAAGCATCGGCACCCGTGACGATCGCGTTTTGGAGCGACTTCCAGTGCCCGTTCTGCAAGCGGTTTGAGCTCGACACCTTCCCGCAGATTATCAAAGACTATGTCGATACGGGCAAGGTAAAGGTTGTTATGATGGACTTTGCATTCCTCGGCAATGACTCGACCACTGCGGCGCTCTACAACCGCTCGGTATGGAAGCTCTACCCGAGCCAGTACTTCGCATGGCGCACGGCTATGTACGTTGCTCAAGATGAAGAGCATGCAGGGTTTGGCAACGCCAGCTCAATCGACAAGCTCAACACGACCGTTGCGGGTCTCGACGCCGCCAAGATCGCCGCTGACGTGAAGGCCAACACGGCCGTCTACCAAGCGATGATCGACGCCGACAAGGCGGAGGCGCAGAAGGCGGGAATTAATGCTACCCCCTCGTTTGTGATCGGGACGCAGGTCATCGCAGGGGCGTACCCCTTCGCCACCTTCAAGGCTGCGATTGACCCCTTGATCAAGTAACGACGCTCTGACAGGAGAAAGCAGAAACGCGCAGCCAGTCGGCTGCGCGTTTCTGCTATGGTGTATGATACCCGCATGAATGTCCTCGTTATCTCTCTAGCAGCTTCGGTCGCAACCTTTATTGGAGGGCTTTTTGCTCTTCATTTCCGCGACAAGCTCCATCTCATTCTCGGCTTTTCAGCGGGAGCGGTCGCTGGGGTTGCGATGTTTGACCTCCTCCCTGAAGCGATTGATCTTGGGATGCCGTACTACTCGGCACAGTTTGTCGCGCTCTTTGTCGCGCTCGGTTTCTTCGGCTATCTGATTCTCGATCGACTCGTCCTCTTACATACGCATACTCACGAGGATGAAGGGAATCCTCGGGGCTTCTTTGGCGCGCTCACCCTCGCGGCGCACAGTTTCCTTGATGGTGTCGCGATCGGGGTTGGTTTTCAGGCTGGAGAAGTGACCGGCCTACTCATCACTGCTGCCGTTCTCACACACGACTTCTCTGATGGGATTAATACCGTCAATCTCGTTCTCCGCAGCGGCGGGAGCTGGAAGATCGCACTGCGCTGGCTCTTCGTTGCCGCACTCGCACCAGTCTTGGGTGCTTTCTCGACACTCTTTCTGGTACTCTCGCCGTCAACGATTGGTCTGGTGCTCGCCGTGTTCGCCGGCTCGTTCCTCTATCTCTCCGCGAGCGACCTCATCCCCGAGAGCCATCACCGTCACCCGCGCGCACTCACCACGGTCATGACGCTTCTCGGCGCCGGAGTCATCTACTACGTCGTCACTCTGGTACACTAGAGCCATGATTGACCCAGAACTTGCAGCAAAGCTTGATGAGATAAGCGCGAAGGCGGAGAAGGCATACCGTGCTGCCGAGAGCGTGAGGAAGCATATGTTCTGGACGAGTGTGGTTACCGCTGCGCTCATTATTATTCCGATGATCGGCCTTGCTTTTACGATCCCGCAGTTTCTTACCACCTACGGCACTAGCCTTCAGGGTGTCGGGTTCTGATTTCCCCAACGGTGGGGTGGTGTGCTATTTTTTATCCGGGTCAATGGTGACTCAACTACACATAGGGGGTTCCATGAGTAATGCTCTTTTTCTGAAGCGGGCTCGGTTTGACGACCAAGTCCAGCTCAACACGCTGGCCGGGCAGCTCACCACCATCGTCGGCGGGGTGTGGGTGAGCGCGCGGGATCGCAATCCGTGGTTTCAGGCGGAGTTCGCAGCGTGGCTTACCGATCCGCGGTATGCGCGTATCCCGATCGATTCGGTAGCGGTCGATACGGGAGTCGAGCTCAATCGGTTCGATTTCCCCAACACCGTTCGCATTGTTGGGCGCCCGCTTCAGCCGGAGTACGGCAGGATCGCGAATGCTCGATCGAAGCCAGACGTTATCGGAGTGACGTTCGGCGACAAGGCTCCTGGCTTCATCACGATCCAGCAGGCGGGATACCACAGCCGAGAGCACTTTGCTGACACGCTTGCCTATGCCGTTACGGCGATGTTCAGGGGGTACTACGGTTCAGTCTCCCTGTACTCCGACAACCGATACGGGCATGGGCGGCCCCCTCATTCCGAATGCGTTCACGTCGCGCTCGGAGAGGGGGAGCTCGTACTCAAAGTGCGGTGGGTGGAGAGCGATCAGTACGTGTCCGCATTACTGAATGCGTGTCGCGTGGAGCGCTTTGTGGAGACGACAGATCTACACCAGCCGGTACCGGCGGCATGACCGCCTGTACCACGGGCGAAGAGGAGGCGCTTTTACAGCGCCTTTTCGTTTAGAGGGCGCGCTTGCCGCGGAGCACGTTGAAGAGAATCGGGGAGAAAGAGAGAATGATAATAGCAAGCGAGATCGGGAGAATGTAGTGCTCGCTGTTTGGAATAACTGAGCCGATAGAGTACCCAAGGAGGGGCATGCTCATGCCCCAAAGCACACCCCCAAGCACATTCCAGAGTAGGAACGTGTGATACTTCATTGAGCCGATACCGGCGAGGATCGGCGCGAGTGTACGCACAATCGGAACAAAGCGTGCAAGCACCACGGCGCGTCCGCCGTAGGTTTGATAAAAGCGCTCGGTGCGCTTGAGGTACTCCTGTTTGAAGAAAAGGGAGTCTTTTCGTTTAAAGAAATTTACCCCCACATTGGCGCCGAACCAATATCCCACCGAATCGCCGATAATCGCTGCCGCAACGACAAAGAAGATGAGCGGTGGGAGCGAGAAATACCCTGCAGCAGCAAGAAGTCCTGCAGCAAAGAGGAGTGAGTCACCCGGTAGGAAGATCCCAAGAAGAAGCCCGCTCTCGGCAAAAATAATGAGCGCGATGCCGATATAGCTCCCTGTCTGTGCTATAGCGATCGGGTCAAGATTTATACAGGCATAAATAAAATCGAGCATTTCATACAGTATACTGTATGAAATGGAAGCGGCGCACCAGTTGTCGACACCAGAAGAAGAGCTCGCATACCTGCGGGCTCAAGTCGCACGGAAAGAGGAAGAGCTTGCAAAGCAGGGCGCAGCGCCGAACGCGTTTGAGCACGTGCAGATTATCTCGGAACACATTCACGAGCACCACAAGGCTCCCGCATCCGTGTTGGCTCACGATTATAGAATAAACGCGGCCACCACACGCACTGAAGCAGCTGCGATCCTTGCCGAGCTTAATGTGGGTGACAGTGAGGCAGCGCTCCAGAATCTGGAGCGCGTCGTTGCAGAAAAAGGGATCAAGAATGCGCTCACGGTGGTCGAGGCGCTCCACGACCCACGAGTGGTCGATGACTTTCATCGCTATCTGGTGCGCTACGTGGCGGCGGCGCTCCCGGTTAAGGGCGGGGAAGAGAAGTCGCCGAGTTTTCAGGCGCTCCAGATGACGCTCTATGAGATTGCGCTTCCGGAGTCCAAAGGAGAAGAGCAACAGAGAAAGACGCTCAAAGAGCTTGTCTCGGGGATGGAGCAGCTCTATGCCGGCCTCCTCTCGATAGAAGATGCTGCGGCCGGCGAGCCACACTGCTATGCGCTCGAGCTTGCGGTACCCGCCGACACCGCCGAGTTGCAGTTTTATGCAGCAGTACCAAATGCAAAAAAGAATCTTTTTGAAAAGCAGGTCCTCGCGGTCTTTCCTGGGGCACATCTTGTTCTGCAACCCTCCGACTACAACGTTTTCTCACCTCACGGCATCACTCTCACATCACTCGCAAGGCTCGCCGAGAATCCGGCACTCCCCCTCAAGGACTACACCGACTTTGATACCGATCCGCTCAATGCGCTTATCAACGCTTTTACAAAGATTGAACAGGTGGGCGAGGGTGCTGCGCTCCAGATTATTGTCGAGCCGCGTGGGACACGGCACGTGAAGCACTACCAAAAGATTTTGAACGCCCTTCGTAAGGGAGAGAAACACTCGGCTGCCCTGAGCACTCCCGAAACAGCGCTCGGAGAGTTTGCGCGCGACTTCTCAAAGACCATATTCTCGAGTAAGCCAAAGGATGAGCAGAAAGCGAAGGAGGCCGAGACGCGGCAGATCGAAGCCAACAAGACGTATATCGAGCAGGTAGAAAAAAAGATCGCGACTCCAATCGTTGGCGCGACGATCCGCATCGTGAGCTCATCGCAGGACGCACGGAAGGCGACCCAGATCCTCGACGAGGTGGAGTCAGCGTTTAATCAATTAGGCAACACACAAGGGAATCGATTCGCGTTTACTCGAGTGGAAGGGAAGCAGGCACAGGCCGCGCTTGAGGAGTTCTCCTTCCGGCTCCCGAGTGCTCACGCGCTCCCGCTCTCTCTGCGCGAGCTCACGAGCCTCTACCACTTCCCGCCGTCCGGGATGGCCTCCTCGCCGCACTTGAAGCAGTCGCGTTTTACGCACGCGGCCGCGCCGCTCTCGCTCTCGCCGTCAGGCGTTCTCCTCGGGAATAATGTGCATCGAGGGCAGACTACCCCAGTGTATCTCGACTCCGAAGATCGCCTCCGCCACCTGTATGTGATCGGTCAAACCGGTACCGGCAAATCGGGACTTATGAAGTCGATGATTATTCAGGATATTAGAAATGGGGAAGGTTGTTGCTTCATCGATCCGCACGGCAATGATGTTTTTGATATTCTTGCCTCGGTCCCGCCTGAGCGCTACCAAGACGTGATCTACTTTGATCCAGCAGATCTCTCACGCCCCTTTGCGCTCAACTTCCTCGAGTATGATATGGCGCGTCCGGAGCAGAAGACTTTTATCGTCAACGAGCTCTTGATGATTTTTCGTCGCCTCTATGGCGACGTGCCAGAGAGCATGGGCCCGGCCTTTGAGCAGTACTTCCGCAACGCGACCCAACTCGTAATGGAGGATCCCTCGAGCGGCTCGACGATTCTCGATATTGCTCGGGTACTCTCAAACAGCGAGTTCCGCCGCATGAAGCTTGAGCGGAGCATGAACCCGATCGTGAATCAGTTCTGGAATGAGATCGCGACTAAGGCAGGAGGAGAAGCGTCGCTCGAGAATATCGTCCCCTACATCACCAATAAGTTTGACGACTTCACCGCGAACGACTTCATTCGTCCGATCGTCGGACAACAACAGTCCTCCTTCAAGTTCCGCGAAGTGATGGATACCAAGAAGATCCTCATCGTCAATCTCTCGAAAGGCCGCCTCGGAGAGAAGAACGCTAACCTTTTGGGCCTCATTATCGTGGGTAAGCTCTTTATGGCGGCGCTCTCGCGCGCTGATTCTCCTCGCACCCCCTTCCCGCCCTTCTATCTCTACATCGACGAGTTCCATAATATGACCAGCGACTCGATCCCCGGCATCCTTTCTGAAGCACGCAAGTATAAGCTCGGGCTCTCGGTCGCGCACCAATTCTTAAATCAGATCGAAGAGAAGACGCGTAACGCCGTCTTTGGCAACGTGGGGAATATGGCGGTGTTCCGCGTTGGTGAGGAGGATGCTGAGTTCTTTGCCAAGCAGTTCGCTCCGGTGTTTGAGACAATCGACTTTGTGAATATAGAAAACAGAAATGCCTACGTGAAGATTCTTGCTGTCGGCGTTCCGCAGAAGCCCTTTGATATGAAGACGCCGGACCTGCCGCCGCTCAATCATGCGCAAGTTGACGATCTTGTGCAGCTCTCTGCCCTCACCTACGGGCGCGATCGTGCTACCGTAGAGACAATGATCCGCGAACGGTATCTCACAAAGTAGGTATGAGAGAAGGAAAACCTCGTTGGCATAAAGACCAAGCCGAAGATATTACGTTCAGAGACATTCCTTCTCAAAACGCGTTTGCGGATACGCTTCCTGCGGGTATAGATGAATCGGAGACTGGGTCACGTGGTTTTGAAGACACACAACCTGCAGATCCCTCCTCCGACCTTGTCGACACACCGCCTGTCGAACAGACTGGTGTTGATGCAGCGAGTACACAACACCCACCTATTCCAGAAGAGTATGCGTGGCTTGCTAAAGGAAAGCCTCGACCCTCGTGGTCCGGAGGAGAACCAAAAGAGACCGTGCCCGATGCTGAGCTTGATGCAGAACTTGATAAAGTGTGGGCTCGTCGCAACGCCGCAACAGGTGCTGCAAGGGAGGCTCTCACAAGAAGAATTTATGAGCTTGAGGCGCAGAGGTATGGGGAGTATGACTCGGTACCACCAGATGTGCTCAGTGAGGATGATACCGATTACTTTCCAGAGGTGCCTGACGGGAGTAAAGAGTGGCGTGATCGTTGGAGAGGGCGTCTACGTCGTGTTGTCACACAGGCGACGAAGAAATTGAAAAGAAGCCGACCACCCTCACGTGAGAGTGGCAAGCATCCAGACCCCTACCTAGAGGAACGCTCCAAGGAGATTGATGCTGAAGCGGCAAAAATGGGGAAAGTGGAGGAGTATTTTCGTGCGATGGGTGAGCGTTATAACAAACTGGGGTGGAAATCGAAGCTCGCCGTGGGTGTGAGTCTCGGTATCGGCTCGGGCGTCGCGCTCTCGTTCGCGTCGATCCCTGCCGCTATCGCGTGTCTCTCGGGTGTTGCCGCACAGCGTGTGGCGGGTCTATCGGGTGCTTTTATAAAATATGAGAAGCAGATGCAAGAAGGGAAGTGGAAGAAGGAGAAAGCGATGGCCAAGGCGATGCGTGACGCTACCGTAATGACGGGCGGGATGCTTCTTCTTATGGAGGGCGCACGAGAGAGTACCGAGTGGCTCAAACAGCACTGGCCGTTTGGTTCAAGTGCAGTGAAGGTAGAGCATCCCGCCGCACCCCATGTGGCGCCAGCCACGTCAGTTCCAGAAACTGTAGCGAACACGGCGCCAGCGACTGAAGAAGCTCGAGCTGCCGCAGGAGCGGTGCCCGCTGAAACAACATCAGAGACACGATCGGCAGCTCCCGGAGCTGCAGAACATACACGGCCACCGATACTAGAAGTAACAGTGAACGCTTCGCCTGGCCACGGCTATGAGTGGATGATGAAGCGTGTATGGGAGCAGCTCCAACAACAGCAGGGCATCGACCCGACGAAGTTTGCCGAAGGGAGCGATATCCGTCGATTACTCGAAGCCGATGCAAGTTCGATCGACAAGGTTGTGCACCAGATCGCGACAGATCCGTCCCATGGATTTTTCAATGCTGACGGGACGAGCGTGAAGATAGATATGTCAGCACAGTTGAGCATTAATGCTGATGGACAGCTTCATCTCTCTGATGCAGCACACCCCGATATGGTTCGCGCAGCAGAAGATATGTCTACCACGCCCGTTCATGCTGAAGCATCGACTACGTTCGTCGAGCAGTCTCCGATTGTAGAAAAAGTAGAAGCATTCCCCAACACTGCGATTCCCGATGCTCCGGAGAGTGGGACACCGCTCGAAAAGTCTCCAGTCGACGCGTCCGATGTGCGGGCGGAGTTGAGTATTCCGACAGGCGAGCCGCACCTCTATGCTGGGGCGGATGCGCACCAGATATTTGTATATGGCGGGACACAGAACGAACAAATGGCACTCATCCAGACATATCTAACCGAGAATCCACACACGGCTGTTTTAAGTGCGGACGCTTCAGGAGATCATCGTGTTGCGTGGCATCTCGTCGAGGGGAAGCCGGTTGCGAGTCAGCCGATCCGCGTAAGCGGCTTTCTCGGGCTCTTTAAGACGTTCGCTGATCCCCCGGGGCCAGAGGATTTCAAGAAAGTAGTTACTTAACATGCTAATCTATCCTGTATGCCTGACGAAATAACCGCGCAGATCGCAAAAGATCTCGGTATTGATAGTTTGGGTGCTGATGAACAGAAGTCGCTTATCGCGCAGTTTGGTGAAGTCGCGCTCAAGGCGGCCACCATGAGCGTAGTGAGTAAGCTCACTCCGGAGCAGCAGATGGAGTTTATGAAGCTCGCCGAGGCAGGAGATGCAGCGGCGATCAAGACGTTTCTCGATGCAGCCGTACCCAACCACGAGGAGCTCGCCAAGGCGGCGGTTGCCGAAGAAATGAAGCGTTTTAAAGAGTTTCAGGCCCCGTAGCTTTTATAGTATACTTTTCCTATAATCCTAAAGCCATGCAACCTACCCAAACTGGAATCGCTACCGCACTCGCTCTTGTCGTTATCGTCGCCTTCTTCATGTTCCCGGGCCTTTCACCGTTTCGTCACGCGGCGACAGAGCAAGCACAGACAGCCGCAGTGGACGACGCTTTGTCAACATTACCTACTGATCAAACAACACCTACCATGCCAACCGACGGACAAGACATTACGCAGCTGATGATGCAAGATACGGCAGTTGGTACCGGTGACACTGCTGCAGCGGGCGACACCGTGACCGTCAATTATGTTGGTGCGCTTACGAACGGCACCGTCTTTGATGCCTCAGCGAATCATGGTGGCGACGGCTTCACCTTTACGCTGGGTGCCGGTCAAGTGATCAAGGGGTGGGATCAGGGTATCGCGGGGATGAAGGTGGGCGGGAAGCGGGTGCTCATGATCCCGGCTGACTTGGCATACGGCAGTCAGGCGGTAGGAAACGTGATCCCGGCAAACTCCGCGCTCATTTTTGAAGTAGAGCTTCTCAAGGTGCAGAAAGGGAGCAGATAAGGTAGAACGAAGGGATGGGCGCACTCTCCTTTCAGATCCAGGCACGCGCGCCCCAGGGGGGCGCGCGTGCTGGTTTACTCACTACCGCGCATGGTGCCATCACCACGCCAGCCTTTGTCCCTGTCGGTACCAAGGCCGACGTGAAGGGGATCCTTCCAGCTGCGCTTGAGACACTCGGTGCACAGGTGGTCTTGGCCAACACCTACCACCTGTACCTGCAGCCCGGCGAAGCGATCGTGAAGCAGGCAGGAGGGCTCGCGCAGTTTATGAATTGGAAGGGCCCCACCATGACCGACTCGGGTGGTTTCCAGGTCTTCTCGCTCGGCGCAGCATTTGGAAAAACCATCTCAAAATTTACAAAAGAAACAAGGTTAAACCTTGTCGAAAATGAGCCCGTACCTACGCCGTCAATTTATGACCCTGAAGTGGCAAGTCAACATGGACAGCTTGCGATAGTAGACGACGAGGGGGTCACCTTCACCTCGCATCACGACGGCTCGTTGCACCGCTTCACCCCTGAGCGTTCGGTGGAGATCCAGCACGCGCTTGGCGCTGATCTCTTCTTTGCTTTTGACGAGTGCACCTCGCCGACTGAGCCGTATGAGTATCAGAAAGAGGCGATGGAGCGCACACACCGCTGGGCCAAGCGCAGCCTCGACACCCACCGTCACAATATTGAGGCCAACCAAAAGCAGGCAATTTTCGGTATCGTGCAGGGCGGGCGCCATGAAGATCTGCGTAAGGCCTCGGCCAAAGAGATCGCCTCCTTGGGCTTTGACGGCATCGGCATCGGCGGCTCGTTCTCAAAGGCAGATATGCGCGGCGCCCTGGGCGCCGCGATGAGCGAGCTTCCCGAGGAGCTCCCAAGACATTTCCTTGGTATCGGTGAGCCCGGAGATATTCTTGAAGGTATCGCGAACGGGATGGATCTCTTTGACTGTGTCGCACCCACCCGGATTGGTCGCCACGGCTCGATCTACACCACGCGCGGCATCATCCACCTCACGGGAGAGAAGTTTAGAGACGACTTCGGCCCCCTCGATCCAGAAGTTAGGACACCCAGTGTCCTAACTTCTGGATTCACGCGCGCATACGTGGCGCACCTGATCCGCTCTAAAGAGATGCTCGGTTCGATCATCTGTTCGATGCACAACGTCGGCTTCATCCTCGCGCTCGTCGACGGCGCGCGCCAAGCGATCCTCGATGGACGTTTTGACGAGTATCGTGCCAACTTTGTTCGCGACTATTACCATGGCTAATTTTAAATTGCATCTCCCTTTTGAGCCCGCTGGCGATCAGCCGCAGGCGATTCTGAAGCTCGCAGAAGGGCTTGAAAAGGGCATGCGTCACCAGACGCTCTTTGGCGTCACGGGCTCGGGTAAGACCTTTACCGTTGCGAATGTGATCGCGCGATACGATAAACCTACCCTCGTTCTTGCGCACAATAAGACGCTTGCGGCGCAGCTCGCGCAGGAGTATCGGGAATTTTTCCCAAAGAACGCAGTGCACTACTTCGTCTCTTACTACGACTACTATCAGCCGGAGGCATACATTGCGCACTCGGACACCTATATTGAGAAAGAGGCGATGATCAATGCTGAGATTGACCGACTCCGCCACGCGGCGACGCAGGCGCTTCTGACGCGCAAAGATGTCATCATTGTCGCTTCAGTCTCGGCAATTTATGGTCTCGGTTCGCCAGAAGAATATGAGAAAGTGCACGTGAAGATCGAGCAGGGCGGGGTCGAGAATAGGGCAGCGCTCATCCGCAAGCTCGTGGGGATCTACTTTGAACGCACGACGGCCGACCTCAACCCAGGCCAGCTGCGCGCGGTGGGGAACTCGCTTGAGTTTATGCCGGTCAACGAGCGGGTGATGTACAAGGTCATCTTCGATGGCGACGTCGTGGCGCGTATCGAGCAGCTTGACCCGGTCTCGCGCGCCAAAGTGAGCGAACCATCATCCGTCTTCGTCTTCCCGGCCAAGCACTTCGTGACAAACGAGGAGGAGCGCTTGCGCGCTATCGAGGACATTAAGCTCGAGCTCGAAGAGCAGCTCGCGAAGTTTAAGCGTGAGGAGAAGCCCTTAGAGGCCGAACGGTTGAAGCGCCGCACGCTCCACGACCTCGCTCTTATCCGCGAGCTCGGCTACACGAGCGGGATCGAGAACTACTCCCGCCACTTCGACGGGCGCGCTCCGGGTGAGCCGCCGCACACCTTGCTCTCGTATTTTCCGCACCACAAAGATGGCTCACCAGACTTCCTCACGGTGATCGATGAGTCGCACGTCACCGTCCCCCAGATCGGCGGGATGTATGCGGGCGACAAGTCGCGCAAGGACAACTTGGTTGAGTACGGCTTCAGACTCCCGTCGGCACGCGACAACAGGCCGCTGCGGTTTGAAGAGTTTGAGGAGCGTGTGGGACAGGTGCTCTACACGAGCGCGACTCCGGGAGCCTATGAAAAGGAGCATTCCGAACAAATCGTGGAGCAAGTTATTCGCCCTACTGGGCTTATCGACCCAGAGCTCACGGTGCGCGGCGTGAGCGACACTGGAGAGTATCGCGGACAGATAGCCGATTTTATTACTGAAGCAGAGATTGTGATCAAGCGCGGCGGCCGCGCGCTCGCCACCACCCTCACCAAGCAGATGGCTGAAGACCTCGCTTCGTTCCTGCGCGAGAAGGGAATGAAGGCCGAATATCTCCACTCTGACGTGAAGACCATAGACCGTATCGATATCCTCACCAAGTTTCGTCAAGGCGACTTCGACATTCTCGTGGGGGTCAATCTGCTGCGCGAGGGGCTCGACCTGCCCGAGGTCGAGCTCGTGGGTATCCTCGACGCCGACAAAGAAGGGTTTCTCCGGAGTGAGACCTCGCTCATCCAGACCATCGGCCGTGCAGCGCGCAATGTGCTCGGCCGCGTTATTCTCTATGCCGACGTTATGACCGGCTCACTCGATCGGGCCATTAGCGAGACCAACCGTCGCCGCGCGCTCCAGATGGCGTATAACCAGAAGCACGGCATCACTCCGCTCACGATTAAAAAAGAGATCCGTGATATCGCGGCCAGTATGCGCACGGAGCACCAACGCACGATCGACGAGCTGCTGGTGCTCGACACTCTCGCGTATAAAGAAGACCCGAAGGAGTTTATTAAGCGCAAGCGAGAAGAGATGGCCGATGCAGTCGAGCAGCTCGACTTTGAGATCGCGGCAATTATCCGCGACGAAATTTACAAACTCGAAGGCACCGGCCCCAAAGCCCGTAAACCCCGCACCCGCAAACCTCTATCGGGAGGCTAGATTGAATGATATAATCCACACCGTACCTGCCCCGCCACGGGCAGGGATTTTGCATGAAAAAACCCACCAAACCCATGAAAGACCTCCGAGGTCTTTCATTTGATGAACGACCTCTGAGGTCGAACGCCCACCGACACGGGAGCGATTGGCTCTCTGTGAAGGGTGCGCGTACCCATAACCTCAAGAATATCTCGGTGGATATGCCGCGTGGCGCGATGACGGTGATCACCGGTCTCTCAGGCTCGGGCAAGTCGTCGCTCGCCTTTGATACCATCTTTGCCGAAGGGCAGCGGCGTTATGTTGAATCTCTTTCTGCATACGCACGTCAGTTTTTGAATCAAATGGCGAAGCCCGATGTGGATGAGATCACCGGCCTCTCTCCTGCGATCTCTATTGATCAGAAGAGCCGCTCCAACAACCCGCGCTCAACAGTCGCCACCGTAACCGAGATCTATGACTACCTCCGCGTGCTCTATGCGCGCGCCGGCCAGCCGTACTGTATCCACCACGACGTGCCTATCGTCCGCCTCTCTAAGGAGGAGATGATCAAGATGGTCTTTCAGCGCGTTGATGAAAAGCGTAAGGGAACGAGCGAGAAGGTGATGGGCGTCGCGGTCGACAAGACTGCCGTCACCATCTACGCGCCGGTGGTGGTGGGGCGCAAGGGTGAATATTATCAGCTCCTCTATGATCTCTTGGGCAAGGGGTATGAGCGCGTCGTGATCGACGGTAAGCCGCAGTCGCTGCGCGAGAAGATCGATCTCGACAGGAATAAGCAGCACAGTATCGACGCCGTGGTCGACTCTATCTTCGTCTCTGAATTCGCGCGCACGACTGCGGGGGCGCGTGAGCGCCTCTCCGAGGCGCTTGAGCTCGCGCTTAAAGAGGCCGATGGCCTCGTGAAGATCAAGCACGCCGACGGCACCATTGAGACGCTCTCGTCTCGGTTTATTTGCCCTGAAGACGGCGCATCATTCCCCGAGGTGGAGCCGCGACTCTTCTCCTTCAACTCTCCCTACGGCGCATGTCCGGAGTGTCATGGGCTCGGGACAGAGTCGCTCTTCTCCGAGACGCCGTGCCCGGTGTGTGAGGGCAGGCGTTTGCGGCCCGAGGCGCTGCGTGTCTTTTTGAAAAGTAAAAAAGACAAAACACTCGGCAAGAGTATCGTCGACTTCGCCAGCATGTCGATCCAAGAAGCAAAAGATTTTGTCGATACTATAGAACTGTCTGAGATGAAGAAGGATATCGCGCAGCCGATATTGAAAGAGATCGACGCGCGGCTCTCCTTTATGCTTAACGTGGGGCTCGACTACCTCACCCTCAACCGCTCCGCCGCGACGCTCTCAGGGGGCGAAGCGCAGAGAATCAGACTTGCATCACAGCTCGGGAGCGGGCTCACGGGCGCGCTCTACGTCCTCGATGAGCCGACGATCGGGCTCCATCAGCGAGACAACGCACGACTCATTGAGACCCTTTTGGTACTGAAAGACTTGGGCAACACGATCGTCGTCGTGGAGCACGATGAGGACACGATTTACGCTGCCGACTACTTGATAGACATTGGCCCGGGTGCCGGCGTCCACGGTGGGAATGTCGTTGCCGCGGGCTGGCTCGACGATCTGTTGACCGCGAAGTCGAACGAGAGCAAGTCGCTCACGCTCAGCTATCTGCGCGAGGAGACAGCGATCGAGATCCCCGAGGAGCGGCGCACGAGCGAGAAAGGATGGATCAAGGTGCGCGGCGCCACGCTCCACAACCTCAAGAATCAGAACGTCGACATCCCGCTCGGTAAGCTCGTGTGCATCACGGGTGTCTCGGGGAGCGGTAAGTCCACCTTTCTCTACGACATTCTGCATCGTAATATCGCGGCGCGCTTCGCGCGCCGCGAAGCCACACTCGAGCACGTCGCTTCGCGCACGGGTACCGAGTATGTGGGAAGGGCAGTGCTCCTCGACCAGTCGCCCATTGGCCGTACGCCGCGCTCTAACCCGGCCACCTACACCGGCGCCTTCACCCACATCCGCGACCTTTTCGCGGCAACGAGTGAGGCACGGGCGCGCGGCTGGAAGCCGGGGCGCTTCTCCTTCAATGTCGCGGGCGGCCGCTGCGAGGCCTGCCAAGGGAACGGCTCCATCGCGGTCGAGATGCACTTCTTGCCGACGGTCTACGTGACCTGTGACATTTGTATGGGGAAGCGCTTTATGAAGGAGACGCTTGAGGTCACCTTCCGCGGCAAGAGTATCTATGACGTGCTCCAGATGACGATTGAAGAGGCCGAGATTTTCTTTGCTGACATCCCGGCGATTAGCGAGCGGCTCATGAGCCTCAACTCGACCGGGCTCCAGTACCTCACGCTCGGGCAGAGCGCGACCACCCTCTCGGGCGGCGAGGCACAGCGGGTCAAGATCGCGAGCGAGCTCTACCGCTCGCAGACGATGAAGACGATTTACCTGCTCGACGAGCCCACGGTGGGCCTCCACTATGAAGACGTGAAGAAGCTGATTGAGATCCTCCAAGAGCTCGTGCGCCGCGGTAACACCGTGGTCGTGATCGAGCACAATCTCGATGTGATTAAATCAGCCGATTATCTCGTCGACTTTGGCCCCGATGGCGGAACGGGCGGCGGCAAGGTGGTGGCCAAGGGCACGCCTGAAGAGGTCGCCGACACCAGGGGCTCCTACACCGGCGAATACTTGGCGAAGGCTCTCAAACGCCATGCAAAGAAGCGACCTAAGTAAGTTCCAGCTCCCTGATGTGCCGGGGGTGTACCTGTTTAAGCAGGGCAGGAAGGTCCTGTACGTCGGCAAGGCGACGAGCCTGCGGGATCGCGTGCGCTCCTACTTTGACGATGACCTGATCGCCACCCGAGGGCCGCGCATTGTCGATATGGTCACACAAGCAAAAGGTATGATATATCATACCACCCCCACCGTTCTGGAAGCTTTGGTGAAGGAGGCCGCACTGATTAAAAAGTATATGCCGCCGGCTAACAGCGACGGCAAAGATGATAAAACTTTTCTCTACGCCGTGATTACTGACGAAGAGATTCCACGCGTGCTCGCAATCCGTGGCAAGGATATTGATTTTGAGAACAAAACAGCATTCCTGCCTCCTGCCTCCTGCAAACTGCTTTCTATTTTTGGCCCCTTCCCGAGTGGGCCGCAGCTGCGCGAGGGGCTGCGGCTCATCCGCAAAATCTTCCCCTTCTTCGACACGCCACGACCGGTGGGGCAGAAGAGTAAGCACCAGCAGGCGCGCATAGAATTTAATACCCAGATCGAGCAGTATCCACGCGATATGAGGTTTACCTTAACTTCGTCTATAGGAGAAAATAAGGTAAACCTCAAAAGGTATCGCCGGACGATAAAACGAGTTGCCCTGTTTTTGGGAGGAAAGACCAAGGAGCTGCGGCATATGCTTGAGCGAGAGATGAAAAGCGCTGCGGCCGAAGAGCGATTTGAAGACGCAGCAGAGGCGCGCCGCCAGCTCTTCGCCCTCGACCACATCCAGGACGTCTCACTCATCAAAGATGAAAACAGGTATCAACAGTATGTCTCTATAGAGACAAAGCTTGGATACCGGATTGAGGCGTATGATACAGCGCACTTGGCGGGCACCAACGCGATCGGGGTGATGGTGGTGGTAGAGGATGGTGTGCCAGTGAAGCGGGAGTATCGCACTTTCCGTATTCGCGGAGTGAAAAAGAACGATGATGTCGGATCGCTCAAAGAAATTCTCATTCGGCGCTTCAATCACCCGGAGTGGCCGTTCCCCGCCGCGATCGTGGTCGACGGCGGTGCGCCGCAGAAGCGCGCGGCAGAGAGCGTCATTGCCGCGGCAGGTCTTTCAATTGGCGTCGCGGCCGTGGTTAAGGATGAGCGGCACCGCCCGCGCGAGGTGCTCGGCGCGCGTCGTGCAGGAGTGAGTGAGGCCGACGCGGTCCTCGCTAACGCCGAGGCCCATCGCTTCTCCCTCTCTCGCCACCGCGCGGCCCGGTCGCGGAATATACGCTCGAAGTGAGCGGCGTATTTTCTTGCTAGAAAATCGCCTCCTCTCGCGCCACCGCGCTGCGAGACTCACTTCTCGCACATATTCCGCTCCCTCGCGTTTGCTATACTGGAGCGATGCAAACCATTGTCGGGGTGTTGCGCGGCGGGCCCTCACACGAGCATGATATTTCGCTTCAATCAGGCGCGACGATCCTCGCCAATCTGCCTGGTGAGCGCTTTAGTGCGCGCGATATCTATATCGACAAGCAGGGCGTGTGGCATGACCGCGGGCGTCCCGTCGCGCCCGATCGCGTGCTGCGTCAGATCGATGTCGCGCTCCTCCCGCTCCACGGTGAATTCGGAGAGCAGGGGGAGGTGCAGCGGCTTTTGGCACAGTTTGGCGTCCCCTACTGCGGCCCCGATGCCTACGGCGCTCACCTCGCGCGCCACAAGGTGATTGCTAAAGCAAAAGCACATGAGGCAGGATTCCGTACCCCCACCTCTGTTTATATCGAACGCGTTGAAGACGCAGAGCAGCAAACGCACGACATTATCCGCACGCTGCATCAGCCGGTGATGGTAAAACCGGTCGGCTGGGGGTCGTCGGCAGGAGTATCGCTCGTCGGCGGTTATGCGCTCGTGCTCGCGGCCATTGAACAGCTCTTTGCCGATGGGGCAGAGGGCGTGCTTGTTGAAGATAGGATTCGAGGACGTGAGGCAACCGTCGGCGTCGTTGAGGAACTTCGCGGTGAGCGTTTGTATGCGCTGCCCACCATCGAGATCATCCCGCCACCAGAGGCAGAATTCTTTACTGCGCACGCCAAGTATAACGGAGAAACGCGCGAGATTTGTCCGGGCAATTTCTCCCGAGTCGAGACCGAGGAGCTCCAACACATGGCCAAGGTGATGCATCGCGCGCTCGAGCAGAGACACTTCTCGCGGAGTGATTTCATCGTGACCCCCAAGGGGATCTACTTCCTCGAGACCAACAGCGCGCCCGCGGTCGGCCTTACCGACGAGTCGCTCCTCCCGCGCTCGCTTGCCGCGGTAGGTATCTCACTCTCAGAGTTCTTTTCCCATCTAGTCAATCTCGCTCAGTCGCGGTAGAGTAGAAAACGTTGGGCCCATAGCTCAGTTGGTAGAGCGCCTCATTTGCAATGAGGAGGTAGCCGGTTCGAAACCGGCTGGGTC
>JBBTSV010000011.1:0-28059 GCA_038064595.1 Patescibacteria group bacterium | reverse complement strand
GCTCGTCGACACGATGGACACCTACTTCGACATGCCAGAGCGCGAGCTCACGAAGCCGTTTCTTATGCCTATCGAGGACATCTTCTCGATTGAAGGTCGCGGGACGGTGGTCACGGGCCGCATCGAGCGCGGTCAGGTCAAGGTCGGTGAGGAAGTCGAGATCGTCGGTATCAAGGCAACGGCCAAGACGACCGTCACCGGTATCGAGATGTTCAACAAGCAGCTCCAGGAAGGGCAGGCAGGCGACAACGCCGGCATCCTCCTCCGTGGCACCAAGAAAGAAGATGTGCACCGTGGCCAAGTGCTCGCTAAGGTGGGCTCAGTCACGCCGCACACTGACTTTAATGCCGAGGTGTACATCCTTGGTAAGGACGAGGGCGGGCGTCACACGCCGTTCTTCTCTGGCTACAAGCCGCAGTTCTATATCCGCACCACCGACGTCACGGGTGAAGTGACGCTCCCAGAAGGGAAGGAGATGGTAATGCCGGGCGACACGGTCACCTTCACGGTGAAGCTCGTTGCGCCAGTCGCACTTGAAGAGCAACAGCGCTTCGCCATTCGCGAAGGCGGTAAGACAGTGGGCGCCGGTGTTGTGACCAAGATCACTGCCTAAACCTCGTTCTCACCTTACTCGTATGCCAACCGAGGCAAAAGCAACCACAAAAAAGAAAGCCGCTGCTCCCAAGCGCGCGACGAAGAAGTCTGCCGCGCCTGCGGCAGCTGAACACAAGCTTCGGATCCGCGTGAAGGCGTATGAGCATAAGATCCTCGATCTCTCGGTGAAGCAGATCATGGACACCGCCGCCCGCTTCGACGCGGTCGTCGTGGGCCCGGTGCCCTTGCCCACCGAGATCAAGCGGTGGACGGTCAACCGCTCAACCTTCGTCCACAAGGACGCGCGCGAGCAGTTCGAAATGCGAATTCACAAGCGCCTGATCGACATCCGGAACCCGTCGCCCAAGGTGATCGAGGCCCTCACGAACCTCAACCTCCCCAGTGGTGTGACCATAGATGTGAAGATGGTGTAACTAAGATCGCCAAGAAAAAGCAAAGCGCCCCCTCCCGGGGGCGCTTTGCTTTTTCTTGCATCTTTTTGGGGGGTAGGGTAGAGTGTTTTTAACGCTACGTCCCGCCCTTTCTCGGAGAAAGAGCGGGACCTATGGCAGAACGCGCGATGCGTCTCTGCATCGCGCGTTCTGCTTTACCCTTCACATGAAATTCATTCTCGCCAGCAAAGTCGGCATGACCCGCGTCTTCGGGTCTGATGGTCGTGCCCGTGCAGCGACGATCCTAAAGGCTGATCCGGTGATGGTCACGGCAGTGAAGACAAAGGAAGGCAAGGACGGCTACGCGGCTGTCCAGCTCGGCTTTGGCGCGCGCAACCCCAAGAACATCTCTAAGCCGGTCCTTGGCCACACTAAGGGTAACGGGTACAAGGCGCTCCGCGAATTCCGCACCACCGATGCTGCAGAAGTCGGTGCCACGATCGATGCGTCGGTTTTTGAGGTCGGCGACGAGGTGAAGGTCTCGGGGATCTCCAAGGGCAAGGGCTTCGCCGGCGTGGTGAAGCGCCACGGCTTCCACGGTGGCCCGCGCTCTCACGGCCAGAAGCATACCGAGCGCTCCCCGGGCTCCATCGGTGGCTCGGGCGCCCGCGCCGGCGGCCGTGTCGCCAAGGGCAAGCGTATGGCCGGCCGCATGGGCTCTGACCGGGTCACGGTCGCCAACCTCAAGGTCCTCGCGATCGATGTAAAGCAGGGTGAGATTATCGTCTCGGGTGCCGTCCCGGGTCGCCGTGGCACGATGCTGGAAGTAGTGAGCGGGTAATTTTTATACTATGGCTACTGCGAAAAAAATAACAAAGGAGAAGAAAGCACCGGTCGCTATCGAGCTGCCTGTCTTCTCTATGGAAGGGAAGAAGGTGGGTGCAATCACGCTCCCGGAGAACCTCTTTGGCCAACCGTGGAGGGCCGATCTCGTCCACCAAGTGACCACCGCGATGCAGGCCAACCTGCGTCAGAACCGCGCCCACACCAAGGATCGCTCGGAAGTCTCGGGTGGCGGTAAGAAGCCGTGGAAGCAGAAGGGCACCGGTCAGGCGCGCCACTCCTCGACCCGCTCACCGATCTGGCGCCACGGCGGTATCACCTTCGGCCCCCGATCGACGCGCGACTATAGCGAGAAGATCAACAAGAAGATGCGCGTGGGCGCACTGCTCTCGGCACTTTCGCGCAAAGCGAAGGACGGGGAGATTATCCTTGTCGACTCACTCACGTTTGCTGCACCCAAAACGGCAGTCGCCAAGACGACGCTTGCGGCGCTCGCTAAGGGCACCGGGGCAGTGCAGCTCGTAAGCAAGAAGAAGAATGCCGCCCTCCTCGCGCTCGAGAGCTACAACACGAACACGATCAAGAGTTTCGCCAACTTCGGCAATATCGGCACCGAGGAACTGCGCAACCTTAACCCGGTTGCGATCCTCTCGCACAAGTACCTCGTGATCGAGAAGCCGGAGCAGGCCTTCGCCGCTCTCGCAAAGCGCGTCGCTGTTAAATAAACTGCTATGGCACTATTCACTAAAAAAGGAGGCAGTAAGCAGGAGCAGAAGGCAGGAGCCCGAAAGACTCATGCGCGTGTGAAGATGGCGGAGGGTGGTGCTGCGCACGACCTGATCCGCGCGCCGTGGTTCTCAGAGAAGGCGCTCTTGCAGACCGAGAAGGGGGTCTATGCGTTTGCCGTGCCTGCACGCGCGACCAAGGCCGAGGTCGCTGGCGCGATTAAAGAAGTTTACAATGTGCAGCCGCGCATGGTCCACATCGTTAATCTGCCAGGCAAGAAGAAGGCGATGCGCACCAAGCGCGGGGTGGGGCAGCGCGCTGCGCGCCGCAAGGCGTATGTGTATCTCAATGCAGGGGACACGATCCAGTTTGCCTAATCTTTTAATATGAAGACCTACAAACCTACCAGCAAGAGTCGTCGCCACATGACCACGCTCCCCTACAAGGAGCTCCTCTCGGGCGACGAGCCCCATAAGCCACTTGTTGGCTCCAAGAAGCGTCAGGGCGGACGCAACGCCTTCGGCCGTATCACGACCCGTCATCAAGGAGGGGGGCATAAGCGTCAGTTCCGTGATATCGATTTCAGCTACAACAAGAAGAACATCCCGGCCAAGTTCGAGACGATCGAGTATGATCCGTATCGTTCGGCCTTCATCGGTCTCGCGCTCTACCGTGATGGTGAACGCCGCTACGTCATCGTGCCGAAGGGGACTGCGGTTGGTGACACCTTTATCGTTTCAGAGACGGCGCCGCTTACCCCGGGCAATCGTCTCCCTATCGGCAAGATCCCGGTGGGCACCTTTATCTACAACGTTGAGATCGCGCCACTCTCAGGATCCTCGCTTGTGCGCTCAGCCGGTACGTATGCTGAAGTGGTGGCTCACGACGCGGGCTATGCGCAGGTGAAGCTCCCTTCGACCGAGATTCGCAAGATCTCTGATCTTGCGTGGGCCTCAATTGGTGCCGTGGGCAATGAGGAGTACAACCTCGTCGTGATCGGCAAGGCAGGCCGCAGCCGTTGGCTCGGCAAGCGCCCGACGGTTCGCGGTACTGCGATGAACCCAGTTGATCACCCGCACGGCGGTGGTGAAGGGCGCCAAGGCCGCGGGCTCCGCCGCGCCAAGAGTAAGTGGGGCAAGCCGACCGGCAAGGGCCAGAAGACCCGTACCCCCAAGAAGTACTCAAACGTCTTCATCGTCTCGCGTCGCAAAGTCGGCAAAAAGCGCAAGGGTTAAAACAAAAACAGCCGCCCCCAAGGGGGCGGCTGTTTTTGTTTCTACCGGTACTCGCTCTTGAGGACTTTGGAGAGCAGCGAGAGGGGGAGGCGGAGCGTCTGCGGGCCGGCAGCATACGCGGCGACTTGGTACGGAGGGAAGAGGATGACGAGCTCGTTATTGTCGAAGAAAAAGTTTTGGAAGTTCTCCCCGGTGGGCTCTGTACCGTCTTTGATAGAAGTCTGGTCATATCCTTCGCCGATAACTGCTGACAGGCGCGCGCGAGCGAGCTGCGAGAGGGTACCGAGGTAGTCGCTCCCAGAGGTGAAGAGGTCGGCAAGCGCGAGCAACTTGCCGCTCGTCGTGTCGAAGGTGAAGGTCCTGAACTCCATATTTCCGTGTGCGCCACCGGTAAAGGTGTAGATCGTATACACATACGCCACGGCACGAGTCGATGATGCAGTTAGGTAGACAATCTTGAGCTGAAAAGGATTTTCGGTGTCGGCCATTTCAGATGGGTTCCTAAACTCGACCACGTACTCACGAATGAAATCCTTCATGAGAGACACGGCGGCTTCGTTCGCCGCACCCACAAGGGGGGTACTCGAGGCATAGTATGCCTCGATATCGTAGGAGGCGGTGCGCTCAACGAAGGAGCTCTCAGGGAGCGTGAATGGAGGTGTTTCAGTCACCGGTGCCTTGGCCGGTACCGGCTTGGTCGCCGCATAGATCACTAGCCCCACGACAACGAGAAGCAGCACTCCACCACCCACCAAAGTATCTTTATTCATGTGTCTCTAGTGTACCAAAATCCAGGCCGCACAAGCAGTTTGACGATTCAGGGCAGGTGCGGTATCTTGGAGGCATCCCGCCGAGCGGGTTTTTCATTACTTTCATGTCACGCTCACTCAAGAAAGGACCCTTCGTGGACGTCAAGCTCCTGAAGAAGGTAGTCAACACTAAACCAGCCTCTGCTGGGGTTATTAAAACGTGGGCACGCCGTAGCCAGGTAAGTCCGGAGATGATTGGATTTACCTTTGGGGTCCATAACGGCAAGTCGCATGTCGAAGTGACGATCTCTGAAGAGATGGTGGGGCACCGTCTCGGGGAGTTCTCTCCGACCAAGAAGTTCGTCCGTCATGGCGGCAAGATGCAGAAAGAGATGGAGGCCAAGAAACAGCAGGCTGAAATCGCCTCAGCGAAGGCAGCCAAGGAGGCTCCGGCGAAGCCCAAGAAATAATATATGTCCAACGCTTCACTCAAAAGTCATAATCAGACTCCACGCAAAGTTCGCCTGGTCTCTGACCTCGTGAAGGGGAAGTCAGTCACCCAGGCGCTTCAAGAGCTCGCCTTTCTCCCGCGCCGCGCGGCCGAACCTATTGCTAAACTGATCAAAAGCGCCGCCGCAAACGCGAAGGAGAAAGGCCAGGAGGTGGAAGAGCTTAAGGTGCAGTCGATCGTGGTCGAGAGTGCTGGGATGCTGAAGAAATATATGCCGCGCGCCTTTGGTCGCGCCTCACTCATCCGCCGCCGCAAGAGTCGTGTCAAGGTGACCCTCGCGTAATTTCATACTATGACCCACACTGTCCATCCTTACGCTCACCGTCTCGGCATCATCCGTGACTGGAAGAGTCGTTGGTTTGCTGCAGACAAGAAGCAGTACCGCGACAATATCAAGGTGGATGAGACGATCCGCAATTTCCTTACGAAGCGGCTTCGTGGCACCTATACAAGCGGCATCGACATCGAACGCTCACAGAGCGAGCTGCGCGTGATACTCTCGACTGCGCGCCCCGGCCTCGTCATCGGCCGCTCGGGAGAGAATGCGGTGAAGCTGCGTGACGAGCTCACGGTGGTGGTCAAAGAGGCTTCAAGCACCGCCCTTCCCGTAGGGAAGAAGATCAAGATTGACATCAACGAGATCCGCCAGCCAGAGACCGACGCCGCAGTAGTCGCCTACATGGTAGCCGAGGGTCTTGAGAAGCGTATGCCGTTTCGCCGTGTGCTCAAGCAGACGGTCGAGAAGGTAATCGCCGCCCGTGAGGTCGAGGGTGTGCGCATCGCGGTCTCCGGCCGCCTTGGCGGGGCCGAGATGAGCCGTAAGGAGGAGGTCAAGAAGGGGCGCATCCCGCTCCAGACTTTCCGTGCCGACATCGACTTCGCCCACGAGCAGGCGTACCTCCCCTATGGCGTGATCGGGATCAAGGTGTGGATCTTCCGCGGCAATGTCTACCAGGACAAGAAGACTACGGTCGCGATACCGGAAGCTCGAAACTAATATTTTTGTATGTTGTTTCCTAAAAAAGTGAAGCATCGCAAGTGGCAGACCCAGCGCATGTCACCGAAGACTCTCAACCGCCCCGACACGCGCGGTATCACTATGGCCTTTGGCTCCTTTGCGATGAAGGCGCTTACGCCGGCACGTGTCACAAGCAACCAGATCGAGGCTGCGCGCAAGGTGCTCACGCGCGCAACTGCTAAAACTGGCAAACTCTGGATCCGTATCTTCCCCGACCGCCCGGTCACCGCTAAGCCAGCCGAGGTGGGTATGGGCAGTGGTAAGGGTGACCCAAAGCACTATGTCTTCCAGGTCCGTCCGGGTCGCATCCTTTTTGAGATCGACGGGGTCGATGAGAAGATCGCTCGTGCACACCTGCGCCAGGCAGGTATGAAGCTCCCCGTGAAAACGACCATCGTCGCGCGCAGCTAAATTGCTTTAATTTCAATACTATGGCAAAAAGAGAGCATATGAAGACAAAGACAGACCAGGAGCTCATTAAGCTCCTCTCTGACGCGCGCGCGACGCTCCGCACCGAGCGTTTTTCTGCTGCCGGCGCCCGCGCTAAAGACAGCACAGCCGCGGGCAAACTTCGGGCAACCGTCGCACGAGTTCTCACTGAACAAAACCGACGTCTTTTGGAGTCGGCTTCTCGACCGGAAACGTCGGGATCCGCTCTCGCTATCTAATATGGAATCTACGCTTCGCCAGAGTTTTGTCGGGGTCGTCGTGAAGACGGCCATGAAGGATACGGCCACCGTGCGGGTCGATCGCTACGTCAAGAACGCCAAGTACAAGAAGTACCGCACTCGTTCCAAGAACTACCTCGCGCACGATCCGGGCAATACGGTGAAAGTGGGGGACACCGTGACGATTGTCGCGACACGCCCGATTTCTAAGCTCAAGCACTTCATGATTGATCCGGCGAAGACGGTCTCTGCCGAGAGTGCCGAATAAAATAGAGTATGTTGCAACCCCAATCCATCGTCACCGTAGCCGATAACTCTGGCGGGCAGGTCGCCCGGATCTTCAAGGTGCTTGGTGGAAGCAAACGTCGCTACGCCCAGATCGGCGACACGGTGGTCGTTTCTATTCAGACTGCCGCGCCGCGCAAGGCGGTAAAGAAAAAGGATATCTTCCGCGCGGTAGTTGTCCGTCAGGTAAAGCCCTTTGGCCGTAAGGACGGTTCTTATATCCGCTTCGACGAGAACGCGATAGTGCTCATCGAGAAGCAGGGTAAGGAGATGGGACCGAAGGGGAACCGCATCTTCGGACCGGTCCCGCGCGAGCTTGACGAGCGCGGGTGGCACTCGATCGTCTCCTTGGCTCCCGAGGTCGTCTAATATTTTAGTATGAAAGTCAAAAAAGGAGACAAGGTCAAAGTGCTTACCGGCAAGGACAAGGGCAAGTCCGGGGTGATCGTTCGTGCATTGCCCAAGGAGAATGCGGTCGTGGTCGAAGGCGTTGCGATGACGAAGCGTCACATAAAAGGGGCGCAGGGTAAGGTCGGGCGGATCGTCGAGCGCCCGCGCCCGATTAATGCGTCGAACGTCGTTAAAGTTTCATAATATGTCTCTCACTAAACAACGTCAGCAGGAGGCCTTCCTCGCGCTTAAAGAAACCTTCCACTACACGAGCCCCATGCAGGGCCCGCGGATTATGAAGGTGGTCGTCTCAAGCGGCGTGGGTAAGAAGCGCGACAAGAAGCAGCTCGAGCTGATTCAGGATCGTCTCGCCAAGATCACGGGGCAGCAGTCGGTGGCGCGTGCGGCTAAGCAGTCGGTCGCCTCCTTTAAGGTGCGCGAGGGCGACACGGTGGGGCTCCAGGTTACGCTCCGGGGTGCGCGGATGTATGACTTTCTCGACAAGCTGGTGCACATCACGCTCCCGCGCACGCGCGACTTCCGCGGCCTCAAGGCGAGTACCATCGACTCGATGGGCAACATGACCATCGGGATCAAGGAGCACACCATCTTCCCTGAGACTGCCGACGAAGACCTTAAAGACGTCTTTGGTCTCGCGGTGACGGTTGTCACGACCGCGAAGGGGAAGGAGGAGGCCGAGGCCTTCTTCCGCCACCTCGGCTTCCCGCTCATCGTTGACGCAGTTAAGAAGTAGTTTGATACGCAAAATCCCGCGACCACAGTAGTGGTCGCGGGATTTTGCATTATGATATACTGCACCCATGAACACGAAAGTGACCATCAGCAAGGAGAAATATGATGAACTGAAGCGCGATGCAGCAGCGTGGCGCCGTGCTGCGGTCAATCCGCGCGACACGGTCATATTTAATGCTACCCGTGATAACGGGGGGAAGGGTGTCCCAGTTGAGAAATTCATTCGCATTTTGCAGAAATTGGAACGCGAAGATCTCTGGTCGCGCGCGTAGCGCATGGAGCACCTCGAGAAGCTTCTTCGTCGAGTTCAGCCCAAGCATCGCGCCCAGATACTCACCGTCCTTGCCTGTCTACAGGATGAGGATTGTCGGCTGCGACTTCAGCCTGAAAAACTGTCAGATGTAGGCGCACTATTCCGTATTCACGTCGGGCGCTACCGGATCATTTTCACCCAGAAAGCGTCGAGGGTTGAGCTTGTCGACGTACGCCTCCGCAACGAGCGCACCTATCGCGGGCTAAAATAATTTGATGGACACGCCGTGTCCCTCACGCTCGGCTTCCCGCTCATCGTCGAGGCAGCGAAGAAATAGTTTCAATTCGTTCTCGCAAAAACCCCGCGGCGCTAAGGCGCCGCGGGGGTCTTTATTGCGTCTATTTGCGATAGTGCTAGTATCCAGCGCAGGACCCTGCCTTCTGAGGCGGAAATATGGAGGTGAGGCATAAGTTGGCGGTTAAGACCCTTCGCCAGCTTCGCACCCCCATAGTCCTAAATGTCGACGCTATGCTCGCGTGAAAAATCGTGAGGTAGAAAATCTTGATGCGATGGCAGATAGTACGTGGGAGCAGGGTCTATTTCGTTGTATGAGGAATCGGCAGATCACCGATACCGCAATGCAGCCTGGGCAATTGACCGTTCACCAGCCGTGATCGGAAACAGCCGCGGATAGATTTGAGCGACAGACATGGCTATCCAAAATTAGTCGAGGGCGTCAGGGCCGCCTGATGGGGGATCACCCCCCAAAAGAGCGAGGCCGTCGCTGGGGTTGCTAACCCTGGCGCCGGCCTTCTTCTTTTCCAGTCAGAACGGGATGTCATCATCCCTGTCCTCGACGGGCCCTTGATTGCTCGTTGCGGTGTGCAATCGTCCTCTGTGATTACGGCGCTCCTTCTGATCCTGCGCCTTCTTATTCCTTGCGGCGAGGAGTCGACGCCTCCCATCCCGTTGCCTGCGCCGCCCTCGTACAGGGTCGGTCGAGCCACGGGGAACGGTGACTTTGGTGATTTTCATCACTGCGTCTATGGCGTCCTTCTTGGAGAGTCCAGTCCTCTCCATGACGAAGGTAATTGCGTTACCGTGTATGCCGCACCCAAGACAGTGGAAGAAGCCGTGGGGGGCAAAGAACTGGTTCCGGATTACAGCAAGAGAGGGCGACTTCTCGTTATGGAAAGGGCAGATCGTCACGTACGCGCCCTTGTTCTGACCCTTCTGGACCAGAACCTTGCCCAGGTAGTGCTCGACCACCTGGACGATGTCTACCTTCAACAAGAGCGTGGCGAGTCGAGTGATACGACGACGGTTCATGAGTAGGCTCCTTTTGCCTAGTGGATCTGGCTCGGAGTCTAGCAGGTCCTGGTCGCCTGTACAGCGGTTTGACGCCCTAGGGCCTAGGTGATACATTATTTACACGCTCCTCGGGGGCTTTAATTTTTACTTCCGGATACTCTTAACCTTATGGCTAAAAAGTCCCAGCTCGCGCGACTCGTCAAAAAGACGAAACTCGTCAAAAAGTACGCCGCTAAGCGCGCGGCGCTTAAGGCTGCTGGTGACTCGGCTGGACTCCAGAAACTCCCCCGTAATTCCTCTCCCGTCCGGCTCAAGAATCGCTGTGAGATCACTGGCCGCTCCCGCGGCTATATGAGGGTCTTTGGCCTCTCGCGCATTAAGTTTCGCGAGCTCGCACGCGAGGGCAAGATTCCGGGAGTTAAGAAAGCATCATGGTAACTGACCGCGTCGGCGACTTCATTATCCGTCTGCAGAATGCTGCGATGATCGGCAAGGCGTCTGTCTCTATGCCGTACTCGAACCACCTTTTCGCCATCGCCGAGAAGCTGAAGGAGCTCGGCTTTCTCTCAAGCGTAAAGGTCGAGGATGCCAATGCAGTGAAAAAAACTTTTGTTGCGGCGCTCGCCTACGATAAAGAGGGACACGCAAAACTCCGTGGAGTAAAACGCATCAGCAAGCCGGGACGCCGCCTCTACACCACCGCTGTTACCGCGCATACCGTGAAGGGTGGCACGGGCGCACGTCTCATCTCGAGTCCAGCAGGAATCCTATCGGACCGTGAGGCGCGTAAGCAGCACGTCGGAGGAGAAGATCTTTTTGAGATATGGTAGTTCGACTACGCTCACTATAAATAATTACTTATGTCTCGCCTCGCAAAAAAGCCAATCGCTGTCGGAAAGACCACCGTGTCGGTGGCGGGTGGCGAGCTGACAGTTAAAGGCGCTAAAGGCACACTCACGAAGCGTGTGCATCCCGCTGTCTCACTTGTGGTTGATTCCACGGGCGTCATGGTGACGCCAAATGATCACTCGCGTCTCGCGAAAGCACTCACCGGCACCTATGCCTCGCACGTGAAAAACATGGTTCAGGGTGTCGAGACTCCTTACATGAAGAAGCTGATTCTCGATGGTGTTGGCTACAAGATGGAGGTAAAGGGGAAGGACGTCGTTCTTACGGTCGGCTTCTCCCACACGGTTCCTCTTGCGATCCCTGAAGACGTGACCGCCGTGGTCGAGAAGAACGTGATAAAGCTCGAGAGTATTAATAAAGAGTCGCTCGGGCAGTTTGCCGCCGATATTCGCCGGGTGAAGCCGCCAGAACCGTACCTCGGAAAAGGATTTCACTACGAGGGTGAGGTGATCCGCCGCAAGCAGGGCAAGAAGGCCGTCTAACTTATGAACCACAAACCGACCACCACCAGAGAACTCCGCGTCCGCCGTCATGCGCGCGTGCGCGCGCGCGTGATCGGGACTGCGCAGCGCCCCCGCTTGGCGGTCTTCCGCTCCAACCGATTTATTTCTGCGCAGCTGATTGACGACAGTGCAGGGAAGACCGTGGCTGCGGCGCACGGCCGCGCGTTTGCCGGTACACAGTCAGCACAGGCCAAGGAGGTCGGGGCTGCAATCGCACAACTCGCAAAGAATGCGGGCATCACGTCTGTCGTGTTTGATCGCGGAGGATATCGCTACGCAGGACAGATCAAGACGCTTGCTGACGCAGCGCGCGAAAAGGGACTCATCTTTTAATAGTATGGCTACCACAATGGAACAAGAGACACTGCCGGAGATCGAAATCACGCCCGAGGAGGTGATACCGGTCGAAGACATTCCTGTAGAGGCGGCAGTGACGGAGACGGCCGATGCTACGCCACGCGCGCCCTCGCGCGGGGCGATCCGTGGCCGTTCGTCGCGTGGCGGGAGCCGTACCCGTCCTCCGCGAGAGCGTGGAGAGTTTGAGCAGGTGACGATTGATGCGCGGCGCGTAGCACGTGTGATGGCCGGCGGCCGTCGCTTCAACTTCAGCCTCGTGGTGGTGATTGGTGACAAGAAAGGGCGCGTCGGGGTTGGCCTTGGGAAGGGCGTTGACACGGCGCTCGCGATCGACAAGGCGACTCGCGATGCAAAAAAGCATCTGATTACGGTAGTGCGCACAGCGTCTGGCTCTATTCCGCACCAAGTCAGCGCAAAGTATGCCTCCTCAACGATTGAGATTATCCCGTCAAAAGGTCGCGGTCTCGTTGCTGGCTCGGCGATGCGTACCGTGCTTGACCTCGCGGGCGTGACCGATGTCGTGACCAAGATCCACACTCGTTCAAAGAATAAGCTTACGATTGCACGCGCGACGGTAGAGGCACTTAAGAAGCTCCGTTTGCCTTCGCAGGTGAGCAGCGCGTAATATTTTGTATGCAACTCAACGCACTTTCACCCCGTACCAAGAACACTAAGCGCCCCGCTGTCGGGCGTGGCGGCAAGCGTGGCAAGACCTCGGGGCGTGGCGGCAAGGGGCAGACGGCACGCGCGGGGCACCACATCCGCCCAGAAGTCCGCGACCTGATCAAGAAGTTGCCGAAGCGTCGGGGCCACGGCAAGAACCGTGCGCGCACCGTGCGCACCAACCGTATCCCGTTTTCCGCGGTTAACCTCGACGCGCTTGAGCTCAACTTTAAGGCGGGAGAAACGGTCTCTCCGGCGACCCTTCTCGCGAGAGGGGTGGTCCGTCGAGCCAAGGGTCGCGCACCAGCGGTGAAGCTTCTGGGTACCGGTACGCTTACCAAGGCGCTCACGATTGCAGGCTGCACACTCTCGGTGACTGCACGCACCGCGATCACGAAAGCTGGTGGTACTATTTCAGAACAGGGAAAGAGCCATGCTTAATACCTTTATTCATAAACTCAAGCTCGCTTTTGGCGACAGTGAAATCCGTTTTCGCATCTTCTTCATCATCGGAGCGCTCGCACTCTTTAGGCTCCTCGCATCGATACCGATTCCGGGGGTCGACAAAAATGCACTTGCAGCCTTCTTTGCCAACAACCAGTTTTTTGGCCTCCTGAATATTTTTTCTGGCGGGGGACTTTCCCAACTCTCTATTGCGATGCTTGGTGTGGGCCCCTACATCACCGCCTCGATTATCATGCAACTCGGGACGATTATCTTTCCACAAATCAAGCAGGCCTACTCTGAAGAAGGGGAGGCCGGGCGTGCGAAGTTTATCGGCTGGAGCCGTCTGCTCACCATCCCGATCGCCATTCTGCAGGGTATCGCATTTCTCTTTCTCCTCGAGAGCCAGGGAGTTATCGCACACCTAGGCACGGTAGCGCTGGTGGCTAACATTGCGATTATCGCCGCGGGCTCGCTCCTCCTTATGTGGATCGGTGAGCTCGTGACCGAGTTTGGCATTGGCAACGGCGTGTCGCTCATCATCCTCGCCGGCATCCTCTCTGGCCTGCCCGCAAGCATTTCTCAAGCGCTTTTTGCCGCCACCGCTGCCAATATTCCGGCATATCTCGGCTTCCTCGTTCTTGGACTTGCAATGATCTATGCCGTGGTGGTGGTTTCTGACGCGGAGCGCTCGATCCCGATTGCGTACGCGCGCGCGGTGCGCGGTGCAGCCCTCTCGCAGGGTGCAGCGACCTACCTCCCGATACGTCTCTTGCAGGCGGGTGTGATCCCAATCATCTTCGCCCTTTCACTCCTGCTTCTCCCGCAGATGGTCCTCTCGGCTCTCTCTGCTCTCAAAATCTCCTTTGCGTCAAGCGCCGCGCTCTGGTATACCGCCTTCCTCTCTAACCCGTGGCAGTATGGCTTTGCCTATTTCCTTTTTGTCGTTCTCTTTACCTACTTCTATACCGCGGTCACCTTTGAGCCGCATCGCGTCGCCGAGAATCTCCAGAAGACAGGCGCCTTTGTCCCTGGCGTGCGCCCGGGCCGCGAGACCGAGGAGTATATCGGCAAGGTAGTCAATCGCGTCACTCTCCCCGGAGCCTTCTTCCTCGGCCTTCTCGCTGTCTCTCCATCTATCATCCAGGGTCTCACCGGCGTCACCACACTGATCCTTGGCGGCACCGCGCTCCTTATTGCGGTCCAGGTCGCACTCGACCTCGCGCGCAAAATCGACGCCCAAGTATCGCTGCGCGAGTATTAAGAAAAGTGATAGAGTAAACCGATGAACGACACGAGAACGATATTCTTCATCGGGAAGCCCGGATGCGGGAAGGGGACCCAGGCCAAGCTCCTGTCTGAAAAGATGGGCTGGCAAGTCATTTCTGCCGGGAGCCAGTTCCGCGCGCTCGCAGCAGAGGATACGCCCGTGGGGCGCAAGATTAAGTCAGAGATAAATGCAGGTGACCTAGCTCCCCACTGGTTTGCGATGTATCTCTACCTGAAGGCGCTCTTCGCCGTTGGTACTGATGCCCCAATTATTTTTGATGGGTTTAACCGTAAGGTACCCGAGGCCGAGCTCGTGGTCTCGTCGCTCACGTGGCTTGGGCGACCGTTTGTCGTGATTCATATCGTTGTGTCTGATACTGAGGTTGAGCGGCGCCTCGCCGGGCGCAAGGTGGTCGAAGGCCGTGCCGACGATAATGCGGTAGACGAGCGGCTCAAAGAATATCGAGAATACACCGCACCGGCGATCGAGCTCTTTCGTCGCGAGGGTACGCTTATCGAGGTCAATGGCGAACAGACTCCCGAAGAAATTGCGCTCGAGGTTAACGCGGCACTCAAGATTTAAATGATCATCACGACCGATAGGGAGCGGGAGCATCTAATTGAAGCAGGAAAGCGTCTTGCCGCTGTGCTCCGTGCGCTTGAGGCGAAGGTGGCGCCCGGAGTCACGAGTGAGGAGCTCGACGATTTGGCCGAAGAGCTCATCCGCGACGGCGGTGACGAGCCCTGCTTCTTGGGTTACACACCCGATGGCGCAGGCAGGCCCTACCCGGCCACGCTCTGTGTCTCTATCAACGACGAGGTGGTGCATGGTATCCCGAACGAGACTGCGCGGACGCTTAAGGAGGGCGACATCGTCGGCCTCGACCTTGGGCTCCGCCACGAGGGGATGATTGTCGATGCGGCGATCACGGTCGCGGTGGGGAAGGTGAGTGAGGAGAGCACAAAGCTCATGCGCGCGACCGAGGCGGCGCTCGCGGCAGGAGTCGCCGCGGCTGTACCCGGGAAGCACGTGGGTGACATCTCGCACGCAATACAAACGGTGATTGAGGGTGCAGGCTTCACGGTGGTCAAGGAGCTCGGGGGGCATGGGGTGGGGGAGCGGGTGCACGAGGAGCCCTTTATCCCCAACTTTGGCCGCCCGGGGCAGGGCGAGCTTCTCTTGGAGGGTATGGTGCTCGCCCTCGAGCCGATCAGTAGCGCGGGCAAGGCCTCTGTCATCCTCGCCCCCGACGGCTACACCTTCCGCACCAAGGATGGCTCCCGCTCGGCCCACTTCGAGCACACCATCTTGCTCGAGAAAGGCGGGGCACTGGTTGTGACGCAATAAATAACATGAAGCGAGTTTTTATAGTCCATGGCTGGGCGGGGACTCCACAGGAGGGATGGTTCCCGTGGTTACGCACCGAGCTCGAGAACAGAGGCTTTCAAGTCTTTGTGCCGCAGCTTCCTGACGCAAATGTTCCAAGCCCCCACACGTGGGTACCAGCACTCGCAGCCGCAGTAGGGGTTGCTGACCGAGACACGTACTTTGTCGGGCATTCGATGGGCTGCCAAACGATAGCGCGCTACCTCGAAGGACTCGACGATTCAGTAACGGTCGGAGGGGTGGTATACGTTGCCGGATTCTTTAGTTCACTCGCACTCGACACCGATGAGGACGAGAAGGTGTGGAACGAATGGAAAATACCCCCACTAGATTTTGCTCGTGTCCGTGCCTGCTCACCCAAAAGCGTCGCTCTTTTTTCAGACGATGACCCATGGGTCCCACTACGTAATCAAGACGACTTCAGAGACAAGCTAGGTTCTGAAATTATCGTCGAGCACGGTATGAATCACTTTAATGAATCGAGTGGTTGTCTCGAGCTTCCCATTGTCCTTGAGTCGGTGCTTACACTTGCTGCGTAATAATTCACAACTGATTACCGTAGGTACTTTACCTTAGCATCGTCTATAGGATAAAATAAGGTAAAGTGAAAAAGAAACAGCCGAAGAGGGTGCGGATGAGAAATCTGCTGCTGCGTTCACTCGCGATTGGTGGAGTACTTAGTGTTGCTCTTATAGCGCCCCAGATGACGAAGATTCTCAAAAAACTAGACCGTCCTGCCACTAGCCGTGCTCAACTGTATCGACGCATTACACAAGGGCTCGCTCGGTTGGAGCAGGAGGGTATGGTTGTCGTCTCGGGTGGCTATGGGAAGCGGCGTATTCGCATTACGGAAAAAGGACGGAAGATGCTCGAGCGGATCGAATTTGGCGAATATGTGATACCTGAACCTGCGTTTTGGGACGGGAAGTGGCGCGTGCTCATATTCGACATTAAGGAGAAGCGACGACGCATACGTAGTCAACTCCGTAGATTGCTCGGAGGTGTAGGGTTTGTCAGAATTCAAGATAGTGTGTGGGTCTACCCGTATTCCTGCGATGAATTTATTTCTCTGGTGCGGGCACACCTCAAGAGCGGTGTCGGGGAGATACGTTTCTTTGTTGCGGAAGCGCTTGAGTCTGATAAAAGCTTGAGAGAACATTTCAGACTCTGAATCCTCAATGAGTCCACGACCCTATGATTTACCTTATTATGTCCTATAGGTTACGACAAGGTAAGGTGTATAGGAAGACATTGTGTCGTCAGTGTGAGACAAGAAGCTTGCTCAAGATTGTATCTTCGCTATACTGATGAGGTAACCGCCGCAGGCGATTTTATTTTATAACTATGGCAAATAAGAACCCAAAAGATGAACGTACGTTTGTGCTGATTAAGCCCGATGGCGTGAAGAAGGGACTCATCGGAGAAGTGATCCGTCGGTTTGAACAGCGCGACCTCAAGATTGTTGCGCTCGAGATGTTTCAGCCCACCCATGAAGAAATCGATAACCACTATCCAAAAGACGATGCATGGATCACGCGTCTCGGGGAGAAAACGATTGGTACTTACAGCAAGTACGCTTTTGATCTAATGGAGGACTTTGGTACCACGGATGCAGAAAAAATCGGTCCCGAGATTCGCAAATGGCTCATCGACTTCATGCTCTCCGCCCCGCTCGTGAAAATGATTGTCGAGGGTACCCACGCGGTCGATATGGTGCGTAAGATTGCGGGTCCGACATTCCCATACCTTGCCGATATGGGAACCATCCGTGGGGATTATTCGAACGACTCTCCGGCACTCGCCAACGCCGAGAAACGCGCGGTTGCCAATATCATGCACGCTTCAGAAACACCACAAGAAGCTGAACACGAGATTGCGCACTGGTTTGGGCAAAAAGAAAGTCATCGTTATAAGCGTCACGGGGAGCACTAACCGCTATCCACAGGACCCCCGAAGGGTGGGTGTATAATTAATCCTGGAGCTGTTCTTCAAAACGCAACTTGACTACAACTCGGGATTCCGGAGTCGTCGGTAGCGATGTGAGCGAGCTTCTCGCTCCTGGACTATCGCGCAGGAGACCCACTTAGGTATTAGAGTTGCAGTCGGGAATGGCTCCGCCAATCGGCCTGTTTCTTCGGAAACAGGCCGATTGGCGTTATACTGTCCGGAATGGCGTTGCGATTGAGTTTCTTTGGTGGAGCAGGGAAGGTGACGGGCTCAAACTTTTTAATAGAAAGCGCGAAGGCTAAAACCGCCGAAGGCGGTTCGCCCGACGCTTCGCGAAGCGAAGCGTCTAGGGGCAGGGTTTTGATCGATTGCGGGATCGAGCAGGGGGGCGACTTTGCCGTTGAGGAGGTCTATGGTCCCTTCCCCTACGACCCGTCGACCATCGATGCGCTCGTGCTCACCCACGCGCACCTCGACCACGTAGGGCGGATACCAAAACTGGTCAAAGATGGCTTCAGGGGCAAAATCTTCATGACGCCTCCCACAAAAGACCTCGCCGGGCTCATCATGCAAGACTCGGTGGGTATCCTCGCCCAAGAGGCGGCGCGCCAAGGCATAGGACCCCTCTACGAGGAGCAGGATGTCGAGGTCGCGTTCTCGCTTATCGAGACACTCGACTATCACACCGAGCAGGAGGTTGCGCCAGGTCTCACGGCGTATCTGCGCAACACCGGACACATCCTCGGCTCTGCGAGTGTGCGGATCACCGACCAAGACGGAGTCGCGGTGGCAGTCACGGGCGACATCGGCAATTCACCCTCACCACTTCTGCCTGACTGGGAGCCGGTGCCCGACGTTGATGCGCTTGTGATGGAAAGTGTGTATGGCGACCGCAATCACCCTCACGCGGTGGAGAGGGTGACGCAGCTGCGCGATACGCTTAAGCAGGCGATAGCGCGCGGCGGGGCGATCCTTATCCCGGCGTTCTCGCTCGAGCGCACCCAGCTCATGCTCTACGAGCTCTCCAATTTCTTTGACGCCGGTGAGATCCCCAAGGTCCCCGTCTTCCTCGACTCGCCCTTGGCTATCCACGTCACCGCGGTCTATGAGAAGTGGGGGGCGACGTACTTCAAGCCAGAAACCGAGGCAGAGATGAAGCGTGAGGGGAGCATATTCCAGTTCCCATTTCTCACCCAGACGCTCTCGCGAGAAGACTCAAGCTCGATCGAGAAAGAAGCAAATCCAAAGATTATCATCGCAGGGGCAGGGATGAGTCACGGCGGGCGTATCGGTCGCTGGGAGCAGAAGTATCTCCCTGACCCTACCACCACGCTTATCATTGTGGGCTATCAGGCGCCCGGCACCCCGGGGCGGCGCCTTCTCGAGGGCGCCTCGTCGATCAAGATTAGTGGAGAGGAGGTGAAGGTGAAGGCGAAGATCGAGAACCTTGCGGGCTGGTCAGCACACGCCGACCGCGACGAGCTCATCCAATTTGCCGAAGCAGCGCTTAAAGACAAGCGGCCCAAGGCGATCTTCACTGCCATCGGTGAGCCCTCTGCGGAGCGCTTTCTCGCGCAGCGCGTGCACGACTACCTCGGCGCCCGCGCCATTGTCCCCGACCAGGGTGACACTTATGAGATCACCACAACAAGTGTGAAGAAGATATGAACGAAACGTGCTAGGCTAATCTCAGACTGAAAAGAACCCGTGGTGGGCTCTTGGTCGTCGTGTCGAGGAGGCAGTATGCCTGTACAGACAAAAGTGCTTGGCCAATGCCTATACCGGCGGCACGTCGATTACGTGTTCATGCGGCATCGCGCAGAGATCGAGGAGCTCGCTGGCCAGAAGGTCCTGCGTGAGAATCAACCGCCGAACGAAATGATGTTGATCTTTGTCACGCCCGACTCGCCTCAGTACCGGCTCCTCATCGAGGCCTTTGTACCTGACAAACGGTTAAGACGGACCATTTGTGGGGACCCGGTTCACATTCTCGAATGCGTCTCGCTCGACTTCTTCAGTCGATACGCGAAGATCCTCCCGGGCATGTTGGTTGAGGAAGCCCCCGAGACGATTTTCAATTCAACCGCAGCAGAGGTTTGGGTTGCGGTGTTCGCGAGGCACCGATGTGTGGCTTACGAGATCGAGCCTCGACTTGGTAGCACACACTGAAGAAGGCCGCCCCCGGGCGGCCTTCATGCTGCAAAAATGACAACCGCCCCGGAGGGGCGGCTGAAGGAGTATTGAAGGGAAGGGGGTGGAGTTAGGAAACCTTCTTGCTGATGCGCTCGAAGATCTCGGGGCGCTCGGCGGCAAATTCGGCGAGGACCTTGCGGTCGAGGCCGATGCCGGACTTCTTCACCTTGCCGATAAAGACGCTGTAGGACTTGTGCCCGAGCTCGCGCACGGCGGCGTTGAGGCGGACGATCCACAACTGGCGGAAGACCGTCTTTTTATCGCGGCGGTGGGCGAAGGCGTAGCGGCCCGCGCGCATGAGTGCCTCGTTGGCAAAGTTGAGCTTCTTCGAGCGGACGCCGCGGTAGCCCTTGGCGCGCTCGAGCATATTCTTGCGGCGCTTGTTGGCGAGAACTCCTCCTTTGATTCGTGTCATAGGTAAATAATTACAACTGATTACTTGGCACCGGTGCCGGGGAGGAAGCGAGCGCGCACCTTGGCCGTCATGGTGAGCGTGACGGGGCGGCGCTTGCCGCTGCGCTTACTACCACTCTGCTTTGCATTGAAATGGTTCTGACCCTTCGCGCGCGCAACAAGCTTCCCGTTGCGGGTAACGCGAATTCTCTTTGAGTATGATTTGTTAGTTTTCATTTTGTGGTGTTTCTTGCGGCATAGCTTTGGGCTGTTCCTTCTCACGCTTGGCCTGGGCGACGAGGTCTCGCTCGATCACTCCGGCAAAGCCCTTGGGGCTGCGCGCTATCGGTTCAGCGACCTTGTACGCGTAGGGGATACGGAGGAGGAATCGTTCGAGGCGTTCCTTGAGAAACTTCTCTTCCATACCCTTATAGCGACCCTTGAGGAAGAGCTCGGCGCGGACTCGGTGACCTTCAGCGAGCCATTCGGCTGCCTTCTTAGCCTTGAGCGCCATGTCGTTATCACCGGTCCCGACCTTAATCTGGACCTCTTTGGTCTCGGAGACCTTGACCTTGGCTTTGGCGACCTTCTCCTTCTTGCTCCGCTCGTACTCAAATTTACCATAATCCATGATCTTCGCAATGGGCGGCACCGCCGAGGGAGAAATCTCTATCAAGTCCTGCCCGGCCTGCTTGGCAGCTGCCAGGGCGGCCTCAAGCGTGAGAATGCCGAGGTTCGACCCGTCAGCAGTAATAACGCGCATCTCCTGCGCGTGGATCTCGTTATTAATGCGGATTCGGTCGGTAGCCACTGGAAGTACTCCCACTATAGCATAAAAAGCTCTAGGGTGCGAGTTGCGTGGGGGAGGAGAGGACGATCTCGGCTCTGCCCTGATAGGAGGAGATTTTTCCCGTGAGGGTTACGATGGTGCCCACATAGCGGGTGAGATCGCCGAACCTCTTGACGTCGTCGGCGAAGATGACCCCTGAGAAGGGGCAGGTTTTGTAGCTCTGGCAGAAATCGAGAAAGACCGTGCCTGTTTTTGATGTGTAAGCATCGACCAGGGTACCACGCACCGAGGCGTAGGCGCCGATATGTTTTGGCGCCTCGGTGTAGTTGATAGTGCCGATGGAAATGAGCGCGGCCGCTCCCGCGGCCGCGCTGTTGCCACGATAGGCAGTGAGGAGTTTTGTCAAAATGTTTTCATACGTCTGCCGCAACGTCGGGTCGGTCCCGATCTCGAGGATCTCATCGTTGATGGTCGTCGCCGAGTTTGTCCAGTTATAGCTGCCGTGGGCGTAGGCCGAATCGGTAACGATTATTTTCAGATGCATGATTCCGTTCCCGCTCGCGTGTTTCTCGGTGACCACCGGGATACCCGCCGCGAGTAGTTTTTGTATAATCGGAGCACTGTAACTACTCCGACTCTGCTCTGAATCTACGATCCCACGCACATCAATGCCGCGCTTCTTGGCGGCGACAAGCGCGTCGGCAATAGAGGGGAGGGTAAAGGTGTAGATCGCAAAGTAGATACGGCTTTGCGCACCATCGACAAGCGCGATAATTTCTTTATCGTTCTGTTTTTGATCGAGACTGTAGACAACTCGGACACTGCTTAGAGGCGGCGCGACGACAGTCGTGGAGGGGATATGCACTGCAGACGGCACCGACTCCTTCCCGAGCTGGTAGCCGATTCCACCCCCGGCACATACCAGGATGAGTGCGACCACGACGCGGAGAGCTTTTTGGGACATTGCTTCAGTATACGGTTACCAAAATATCACGACGCATTGCTTAGGGGGAGGATGTCATGGCACGGTACGTGCGCATACCTTGTCGACTGATGAGCATTAGTGTACCAATGAATAGGATCACGATAAACCAACGCACGGGACGCATCCACGTTACTGTTGCGCTCCCGAACCAGTAAGAGAGGGAGAAGAGAAATATCCCAAGGACCAGGCCGCTCACGATTGCCGATACGGCAAAGAGTGGGATGGGGCGACGGAAGAAGCCACTTGCAATATAGGTTGTAAAACGGAGCCCGGGGACGAAGTGTCCGGCAAGGATAATGGGCACATAGTGTGTTTCAAGCCAGGTACGAAACGATGCGGTAAAATCGTGGTTGATATAACGCGCGAGCGCGGGGCGAGTCCTCGCCAGCGCCCCGACTGCGTAGAGGGCTGTGTCGCCCAGCATAATACCGAGATAGAGAGCACAGAGGGAGAGAGAAACTGGTACATACCCTTCTGCTGCAAGCACACCAACAATGATGGAGGTGAGATCCTCAAAGAAAAATGCGCAGGCTCCAATTGCGAATATGAGAAAAACGGTACTGCCGACCTCGTTGCCGATAATTGAGGAGAGATATGAGAACATAGACGTGCTCGTTAGTCTATCAGATGTGTCGGTGTAAGGTAACCCACAGTCATTTGCGCGTCTCCAGTAAAGCGCGTATTCTACGGACATGAAACGTCTCGGGACCGTTCTCATTCTCCTCCTTGCTTTTGCAGGGCTTGCTGACAGTCTATACCTCGCCGAGCACAAAATCACAGGAGATCCGCTTATCTGCAATGTGCAAAACTTGACGGGGTGCAACGTTGTGGCCAATAGTGAGTATTCACGTATTTTCGGCCTGCCGATTGCAGACGCAGGGGTCCTCTTTTTTGCGAGCTTGTTTGTGATCGCGGCACTCGAGCTTATCTTCTCCGATCGACTTTTACGAAGGGTCCTCCAGGTTGGCGCAACACTCGGTGTATGCATGTCTATCTTTTTAGCAATCGTGCAGGTTTTTGTGATTAAGGCGCTCTGCATCTACTGTCTTGCATCGGGAATGATCATGCTCATAATCTTCATCATTGCTATTTTTCTTGAGCCGTTACGTCGCATAGCGCCCGAATTGACGCCCGAGCTCGAGCCCGTATCGCCGGGCACCAATTTTCTCCGGGATACGCTCACGATGCCTCCGACTTAATCGTATGTCCTCCCGGGGTATCATCCTTCTGTGTCTTCTTACTCTCAGTGTCCCGTTTGTCGCTGGTGCGTACACACCTCCAGCACACTTCTCTGCGGCTGAATCACTTCATGCCTCGAGCTCTTTTCCGGGTAACGCCTACACCGTAGGTGTCTCGGTAGTTCTCACGGCACCTGTTGCGGGTGATTTTTCTGCAGTCGGCGGCTCCGTGATCACTGCCGCTTCGGTCACAGGTGATAGTCTCCTTGGTGCCGGCTCGCTCCACATACGTGCTCCGATCATGGGCGACGCGCGCGCCTTTGGGGGCACCGTGACGATCGACGAGTCTGTTCGGGGTGATCTGGTCGCATTTGGCTATGCGGTTGAGAGTAGTGGCACCGTGGGGGGGAGCGTTTTCCTTGGGGGAGTGAATGTGTCACTCATCGGCGGCGCTACCGGGCCAGTGACGATTTATGGAAACTCTGTCCGTCTCTCGGGCGATTTTGCCGATGACGTGACGATTTACTCGAGTGGACGGATCACGCTTGCCGCGAGCACCACCATTCAAGGGAAGCTCTCCTATGAATCGCCTGAGCCAGCGAACATACCCCACTCCGTAACGGTTTCCGGAGGGGTGAAATACACAAGTGCGTCCTATCTCCCCAACATCGGTACATCGCGTATTCTCGCGCTCATCAACATGGGGTTCTTTATCTTCGTACGTCTTCTTGGTGCACTCTTGCTCGCGGGTCTTCTCGCAGGTCTCTTTCCTCGTCTTGCTGACGCTCTCGTGGAGCATGCCTCACATGCGCGGGTGCGGAATATTCTCCTGACCATGCTTCTTGGGTTCGCCATTATGGTCGCAACGCCCATCCTCCTCATCCTTCTTCTTCTCACGTTTGTTGGTATCGGTCTTGCAGTATTCCTCCTCGTGACTTACGTAATGCTCATCATCTGTGCATTTCTCTATGCGGGCATTTTGATCGGCGGGCTTTTTGCGCGCTCCTATATTCATCGCGATACCGTGCTTTGGCGCGATGGTGTGATTGGCATGCTCCTACTCTCACTCCTCACTCTTGTGCCATTTATTGGAGCGGTGATTATTTTTGCCGCTGTCACTTTTACTGCAGGTGCACTCCTTCAGATTTTCTTCTCCTTTGCATTCCCGAGCGAGTCACGAACCATCGAAATGGTATAGTGCCCCCATGACTCCCGCGAAGTTTGCCGAGCGCACGGCACGCGCAAAGAAGATCGTCGCGTATCTGAAGAAAACGTATCCCGAGCCCGCGAGCGAGCTGATGTTCCACACCCCGTTTCAGTTTGTTGTCGCAGTGATTCTCTCGGCGCAGTGTACCGACAAGGCGGTGAACAAACTCACCGCGACTCTTTTTACGAAATATAAAACGGCCCTCGACTTCGCTCGGGCTAAACCGGCGACATTTGTGAAAGAGATCTCTTCAGTTACGTTCTATCGTAATAAAGCCAAGGCGATCATCGCTGCCGCGAAGAGGGTGCAAGAAACATATGGTGGAAAGGTGCCAATGACCGAGAAGGAGCTCGTCACCCTGCCTGGGGTGGGGTATAAGACGGCACACGTGATCCTCGGAGAGCTGCACGGGATTTTTGAGGGGATACCCACCGACACGCACGTGAAGCGCTTTGCACAGCGCTTTGATCTTACCGACCAAACCGACCTCACCAAAATCTCAAAAGACCTCGAGCAGCTCGTGCCAAAAAAAGACTGGAAGTATGTCAACAATGGCTTCGTTCTCTACGGCCGTTATATGTGTCCCGCTCGCCCGCACGACTGCACCGCTCACCCGCTCACGCGCATCTATCCTCTTGCCGCAAAACGATGGCCCACAGCAAAGTAATACATTCTTTTCGTAAAAAAGTTTGGGCGTACTATCGTGTACATGGGCGACATGACCTCCCGTGGAGGAAGAAACCGACCCTCTATCGCGTACTGGTCTCTGAAGTGATGCTACAGCAGACGCAGGTAGAGCGGGTACTACCATTCTATAAAAGCTTCCTCAAAAAGTTTCCAACCGCGAAGAAACTCGCCGCCGCGCCGCTCTCAGAGGTATTGAAGGCGTGGCAAGGACTCGGCTACAATCGTCGCGCCAAGCTGCTGCATCAGGCGGCGCAGCGGCTCGTATCTACGCCTCCGTTTAGAACAAGGTTTAACCTTGTTGAAAAGTTGGAGGAGTTGCCGGGTGTGGGGCCCTACACGGCGCGCGCGGTGGCCGCCTTCGCCTGGAATCAGGACGTCGTGTGTATCGAGACGAATATCCGCACGGTGATCATCCACCATTTCTTTTCTGCACCAGCGCGCGACACAAGGGGTATGATATATCATACCAGCGACGGCAAAATTTCAGACGCGGAGATCGGGGCAATTCTTGAGAAATGTTTACCGAAAGGGCGTGCGCGAGAATGGTATGCCGCGCTCATGGACTATGGTGCATACCTCAAACGTTCAGGCATCTCGCACAATACAAAAAGTAAAACGTATGCGAAGCAGGCACGGTTCTCGGGATCACTGCGTGAGGCCCGTGGTGCTCTTCTCCGTGCTTCTCTGCAAGGGGTGACCTCGCGAATTAAACTCATCACTCTTCTCGGTCCATCGCGCACCGCACAGATGCGACGCGCCCTCAGCGCCCTCCAGAAAGAAGGGCTGATTAGCGGAAGTCTTTAATCAGAAGCGTCGTCACGACACCTGTGATCATGATGAAACATCCGGTGAGAATAAAGAAGAGTTGGAAGTTACCAAAGAAGAAGATGAGGCTCGCGACGAGAGGACCAATAGTGAAGGCCAGCGGCCACACACCCCGGAAAAAACTCATCGAGTTAATGTCGGTAGCCGTCATACGACGGAAGAAGTGCCCCTCGGTCATCCCCTCCACGAGTGCCGCGCCGACCCGTGAGAGAAAGAGGATGCCCAGAACGAGGTAGATCGACGAGTCGGGGGTAAGCACACTGAGCGCGGCGAGCGAGCCCCCTGCAAGTACAAACCCGACAAACATCATCTCTTTATCACCGAGGTAGCGGTCAGCGAGCCACCCGGCTGGATACTCGAGGACAACATATGGGATCAGCATGATTGCGAAGATCCATCCGAGACTCGACCACGGGAAACCCAAGACACTGTGGAGATACATCGGGGTATACAGTGGTGCCCAGATATAAAAAAGATAGAGCAGAAAGTGAGCAAAGGTGACGGCAGAGAAGTCGCGGTCGTGGCTAATACACACAAGCGTTTTTTTCATTGATGTGACTGCGTGTCCACGGGCGATCTGTGGAAGCTTTTGGGCGGCCAGGAGTACGATGAAGGGGACGAGCATTCCCGCCGCGACTACAAAGACACGGCCGTAATCGTTGGAGTTGATCAAGACCGCAGAGAGGAGCAGCGGGGCGGTGAGGGCGCCAATATTCCACGCGGTAAGGAAGGCGGTGCGGACACGGCCAGTGTCGCTCACGTCAGAGCCAGTCGCCTCAAGGAGGAGGTCAAGCCCATAGAAGACGCAGGGCTGAAGCGCGAATGCGCTGATTACAAAGAGTGTCCCTGCGAAGGCACTTGGTGCCACTGCAAGGGCGAGGAAGGAGAACATTTCAAGAGCCGCAAGCCCGAGTACCAACTGCTGTGCTCCATAGCGTCCCTCCCATTTAGGTAACAAGAAGAAGAGAATAAGTGCGACGAATCCTCCTGTGGCGATCACCAAGCCAGTGTAGGCCTCTGACATATAGGTCGTGAGGTAGGGGAGCAGCACGTAGATCGAGAGCGCGGTAGAGACCGAGAAAAAGAAATTACCAAAAAAAATAATCACCCGCGAACTCATTTCTCCCGAGCATAGCACACCACCCGCGCCCCTTCCGGGGCGCGGGTGGTGTTTCAGTACGGCTACATCCCAATGAGGACAGGGATGACCATCGGGGCTTTGTTGGTGCGCTGGAAGAGGAAGCCCGCCATGACGTCGGTGAGATTGTTCTTCACATAGTCGAGGTCGATAGGGTTCATGTTCTTGGTCGAGTCTTCGATCGTCTTTTTAATCAGTACGCGACCCTCGTTGAGGAGGTCCTGCGACTCACGCAGATAGACAAAGCCGCGGCTGATGATGTCGGGGCTCTTGCGGAGCTTGCCGGTCTTGAGGTTGACGCTCGCGATGATGACGAACATGCCGTCCTTGGCGAGTGACTGGCGATCACGGATGACCACCTCCTGCATGTCGCCGATGGTGAAGCCGTCGACGACCATTGGAGAAGAGGGGACCCGCTGCTTATGCACATTGAGGCGACTGCCTTCTTCGATATCGATAACGGTACCGTTGTCCGCGACGATGATATTTTCGCGCGGGAAGCCCGACTGCTCGACCGCCTTGGCGTGGCAGGTGGTCATTGAGCGGTAGCCATAGCCCGGCATGAAGAAGTTCGGGTGCACCTGCTTATTGATCCATACGAGTTCTCCGGTGTTGCCGTGTCCGGTCGAGTGGACGTCGCTACTGCGGTAGTGGATAAGGGTCACGTTATGGCGGTAGAGATTGTCCTTCAGTTTCTGCACCGCGATCTCGTTGCCCGGGATGACGGAGGAGGAGAGGACGATCGTATCGCGCTCATTCAGCGTGATGTACTTGTGCTGCTTGGTCGCGATGCGCATCAAGGCCGCAAACTCTTCGCCCTGCGCTCCGGTAGAGAGAATCACCACCTTGTCGGGTGGATAGTTAGCAATGTCTTGAGCCTGGATAAAGGTCTCCTTCTTGACCTTGATGAGCCCGGTTTTCTCTGCGATCTCGAGGTTAGTCTTAATCGAGCGCCCTTCAGTCACAATCTTCTTTCCGTATTTCTCGGCGGCTTCCATTATGTGCACCATGCGCTCAAACTGGGAAGCAAAGGTGCCGATGATGAGGCGCCCCGAAACAGTCTTTATAATGTCTTCAAGGGTCTGAATGACGCGGGACTCGGGAATAGAGAAACCGTCTTTCTCTGCGTTGGTGGAGTCAGCGACGAGAAAGATATTCTTATCTTTGCCGATCTCGCCCCAGGTCTTGACCTCACGTTCTGACGGAATGCCGTCTTCGTGGTCGAGCTTGAGATCACCAGAGACGACGACATTTCCTTGTGGCGTTTCAACCGAGCAGCCCATAGAGTCGGGGATCGAGTGGGTGACGGGAAAGAATTTGACTCGCGTGCTACCAATCACTACCGACTGACCCGTCTCGACAACTACCATTTCTGACTTTGGAACATCCGGATACTCTTCTTGACGGCGCTCAATCATGATCGAGGTCAGCTTCTGGGTGTAGATCGGTGGGGTGC
>JBBTSV010000010.1:15615-21802 GCA_038064595.1 Patescibacteria group bacterium | reverse complement strand
CTTCGTGAGCTCGCGCTCTGGCATGTCGAAGTAGGTGTCCATCGTGTCGACGAGCTCCTTGACCTTGAGTGCATACTCTTCGGTCGCTGCCGAAGCCTCAAGCGCCTTGAGGCCAGAACCACGGATAATCGGCGTATTGACGCCATCGTAACCCTGCTTGGTGAGGAGCTCGCGGATCTCCTCTTCGACGAGGTCGATAAGGTCTGCCTCGGCCACCATGTCTACCTTGTTGAGGAAGATAATGAGCTTCTTGAGGCCGACCTGCTTAGCGAGGAGGATGTGCTCACGCGTCTGAGGCATCACGCCGTCAGTGGCGGCGACCACGAGCACTGCGCCGTCCATCTGGGCGGCACCGGTGATCATGTTCTTGATGTAGTCAGCGTGTCCCGGCGCATCGATGTGTGCGTAGTGACGGTTGGGGGTCTCATACTCCGAGTGGTGGAGCGCGATAGTGATACCACGCGCCTTCTCTTCAGGAGCACTGTCGATCTTGTCGACGCCTTCAACACGGGCACCGTAGCCCTCGCCCTTGAGCATATCGAGGACGTGGAGGATGCTGGCGGTCAGGGTCGTCTTGCCGTGGTCAACGTGGCCGATGGTGCCAACGTTCATGTGTGGCTTACTGCGAGTAAATTCTGCCATAGTAGTTTCGGATAATGCTAATAAATCACGAATTAATCCGACGTGAGTCGGAACAAACTCAAAGGCGTGCCGACTCACAAAAGCAGACAAGCCAAAGAGCGACGCCAAGATGCGTTATAGAGACTATACGCAAAGCGTGTAAGAAATGCAAGACAGCCTTCACCCAGAAGGATGCGAAAAAGCCGCCCCGGAGGGCGGCCTTTGAAAGAGCTTGGAGAAACAGTCAGCGCGAGACGGTGACGGCCCGACCAGTGAGCGCAATCATCACGCGCTCAGCCTCGCGATCAATCGCCTCGCGAGGCATCCGCGCATAGCGGAGTGGCGGGAAGATCCGCACCATATTCGGCTCCCCTTTGCGGGGGAGCTTGATCGGCACCACCGGCACGCCAGCGGTCAGCGCCATGCGAATGAAACTACTCGTCACCCACAAGCTGCTCCGTCGCCCTTCCGGGAAGATGCCGACGCTCTCTCCCGCCTGGAGTGTCCGCGCCACCCGCTTGAAGGTGTCCCGATTCGTCTCCTCCATGCTTCTCCCCCGGATCGGCGGGTCGCCCACGCGCTGATACGGGATCGCCTTGGAGTACCTGATGAGGGTACTCGCGAGGAAGCCGAGGCAGCGTTGGACGAAGGGCGGGAGATGCGGGAAGCACTTCGCCCCAGCGGCAGCCGGGTCGAAGAAGCAGGTACCAGTCACCCAGTGGACAGGTGTCCACACTCCTGCTGCCTGCACCACCTTCCACGCGTCCCAGACAGTCTCGTGGTTGGCAATGAAGATACATGCGCCCTTGGGGACGTTCTCACGCCCCTCGACCTCCATTCGCGCGAAGAGTGGAGGCAGCACGACTCGCGTCGCATAGTATACGATGTCCATGTGTCCCCCTTTCAGGGCTAGGTTGATTGTAAGTACTGCTACTGCTCTTGTTCTCCAGAGAAAGTATCACTCGCGCTCTCACCGCGCAACACACAGGTCGCCCTCCGGGCGGCCTTGTGCTTCTGACAAGGTTAAACCTTGTTCCAAACGGTGGCGTATTACTTACGTGCGGCTATGATGTCGGCGGCGACGTTGGAGGGGACGGTGTCGTAGTGGTCAAACTCCATCGTCATGCTGCCGCGACCTTCGGTCATCGAGCGGAGCGTGGTGGTGTAGCCGAACATTTCAGAGAGCGGGACCTTGGCGTGCACCACCTTGTTCATCCCGCGCTCCTCCATCCCCTCTATCTGTGCGCGCTTCCCTGAGAGGTTGCCGGTGATGTCGCCCATAAACTGGTCCGGCATAATCACCTCCACGCGCATAATCGGCTCGAGGATGACGGCCTTGGCCTTGGCGGCAGCCTCCTGGAAGGCCATTGAGGCAGCGATCTTATACGCGATTTCGCTCGAGTCGACATCGTGATACGAGCCGTCGTAGAGGTCGACTGAAATATCGACCATCGGGTAGCCAGCGAGGAATCCTCGCGCCATCGCCTCGCGGAGCCCCTTCTCCACCGGACCAATGAACTCCTGCGGGATGGCGCCTCCCTTGATGTTGTTGATGAACTCAAAGTGGTCTTCGCGGGTGACGTTCTTGGCGACCTTGGCCTCTGGATCAACAGGCTCCATCTTCTTCATCTTGATCTTCACGTGGCCATACTGACCCTTACCGCCGGTCTGCTTGATGTACTTCCCTTCTGCCTCGGCAGAGCCGAGGATCGTCTCGCGGTAGGCGACCTGTGGTTTGCCCACATCAGCGAGCACGTTAAATTCACGCTTCATTCTGTCCACCAAAATTTCCAAGTGCAACTCGCCCATGCCCGAGATAATCGTCTCGCCCGTCTCTTCGTCAGAGGTGATGCGGAAGGTCGGGTCTTCATCAGAGAGCTTGCGGAGCGCGACGCCCATCTTCTCCTGATCAACCTTGGTCTTGGGCTCAATGCGGAGCGAGACCACCGGCTCGGGGAATTTAATCTCCTCAAGCATGATGGGACTCGCTTCGTCGCAGAGTGTGTGCGAGGTCTTGGTGTCTTTGAGGCCGACCGCAGCGGCGATCTCTCCGGTGAATACCTTCTCAACCTCTTCACGCTTGTCGGCCTGCAGCCGCACGATGCGGCTGATGCGCTCTTTGGATCCGGTCGTTGAGTTGTATACATAAGAGCCCGCGGTGAGCGTGCCCGAGTAGACGCGGAAGAAGGTCAGTGCGCCGACGAAGGGGTCAGTCTGGAGCTTAAAGGCGAGAGCACAGAAGGGCTCGTCATCGTTTGCATGACGCTCAATCGGCTCGTCAGTCTTGGGGTTCTTGCCGGTGACCGGTGGGAGGTCGAGGGGGGAGGGGAGGTAGTCCACCACCGCGTCGAGAACGAGCTGCACGCCCTTATTCTTAAGGGCGCTGCCACAGTAGACCGGGAAGACTTCGTTCGCCATCACGGCCTTGCGGAGGATCGCCTTCAACTCTTCAACTGAGGGCTCCTTGCCCTCGAGATAGGCACTCATCGCGGTATCATCTTGCTCGACGATGCGCTCGATCAAAGCGGCGCGATATTTCTTAGCATCTTCAAGAAGCGCTGCCGGAATTTCGCCCTCGATCACCTCCTCGCCCATAGAGCCAGAATAGGTGTAGCCCTTCATCGTCAAGAGGTCGACGGCGCCCTCGTGAGCCGCCTCTTCACCGATCGGGATCTGCATGCGGATCGCCTTTGCCGAGAGCCGGTCGAGGATGCTCGCATACGACTTCTCAAAGGACGCGCCCGTGCGATCGAGTTTGTTGATGAAACAGATGCGGGGCACCTTGGCCTCGTCGGCGTAGCGCCAGTTGGTCTCACTCTGCGGCTCCACGCCCGCAACTCCGTCAAAGACAACGATAGCGCCGTCGAGCACACGCATCGAGCGCTTCACCTCGGCAGTGAAGTCGATGTGTCCCGGGGTGTCGATGACATTGAAGCGAAACTTCTTGGCGGTATCCTTCTTATCCTTCTCGCCGGTCTTGGTCCAGAAGCAGGTGATGGCGGCCGCAGTGATGGTGATCCCGCGCTCGCGCTCCTGCTCCATCCAGTCGGTGGTGGTGCTGCCATCGTGCACCTCGCCGATCTTGTGCTGGCTGCCGGTGTAGTAGAGGACGCGCTCGCTGGTGGTCGTCTTGCCAGCGTCGATGTGGGCGATGATGCCGAAGTTACGTACTTTCTCGAGAGGATAGTCGCGGTTCATAAAGAATGGATAAAAATAAAAGGCGCCGACTACAGCACCGGAGGTGCTCGTCCGGTCATGCTTCGCATGACTTAGGAGGCGTTTGTTCAAGAATAGCTCACTTGGATAAAAAGACAAGCGGCGCACTCGCGTGCGCCGCCCGTTGCCCCCTGCGCTCATGGCTTGAGATGGTGGAACTGCAGCGGTCGCAGGGCGAGGTTGATCTCGCAGAGCTCCCGTACAACATGCCACTTGTCGGCATCGAGGTACGCGATATGGATCCGATCCGCGACGCTCTGCTGTGCGTCGACCCAGACGCGAGCGACAACCAGCTGGTCAGACTCCCGATAGATCTCAATGTCACCTTTCCCGGTGAGTCGGGGAAGGAACGGCGTCTTATTGAACCGACCCAGTGACTCAGTCGTCGCCGCCAATCCTCGCCGGAAATGTCGGACGAAAATCTTGAAATTGGCCGCCGTCCATGCTCCGTCCGCATGCCAGTTTACGAGAAACTCTCTCTCGTCTGGCGCGAGCGCGGCCTTGTGAACAGTGCGCCGAATGGTGCGTGCTCGCACCATCTTAACCAATTTCCTAATCATAATCATACCCGTCTCCGTTAAGGAATCCGTACACCCGCCCAGAAAAGAATAATCCCGGGCGACCCGGGACTACTCTACTCGCTTTATTGAAATAGGCAAACCTGCCAGGCGACGATTACCACGCGAAGTGGGCGAAGGCCTTGTTGGCGTCGGCCATGCGGTGCATCTCCTCCTTCTTCTTAATAGCGTCTCCCTCATTCTTGGCGGCGAGGAGGAGCTCGGCGGCGAGCTTCTCGGCCATCGGCTTTCCCTTCTTGTTGCGAGCTGCGGTGATGAGCCAGCGGAAGGAGAGGGCGAGACGGCGGTTCTGCGGCACCTCGCGGGGGACCTGGTAGTTGGCACCGCCGACACGACGCGAGCGCACCTCAAGGAGCGGCGAGACGTTCCGGAGCGCTGCCTCAAAGGTCTCAAGCGGGTTCTCGCCACCCTTTTCGATACTTGCGAGGGCATCATAGACCACCGCGCGGGCGACATCCTTCTTGCCATTCCACATGAGCGTATTGATAAAACGGGTCAAGGTCTCTGATCCGTATTTGAGATCAGGGCGCCAGACTCGCTTCTTCTTGAGAGGACGACGCATATTATTTAGCAGCTGACGGGCGCTTCGCACCGTAGCGAGAGCGGCTCGTGCGGCGCTTCTCGAGACCGGCGGTGTCGAGCTTGCCGCGGACGATGGTGTACTGCACACCGATATCCTTAACGCGCCCGCCACGGAGCATTACCACCGAGTGCTCCTGCAGGTTGTGGCTCTCGCCGGGGATATAGGCCGTAACTTCCATCCCATTGGTGAGGCGGACGCGGGCGATCTTGCGGATAGCGGAGTTCGGCTTTCTCGGGGTCTTGGTGGTCACCTTGGTGCAGACGCCGCGCTTAAACGGCGAGGCGTAGAAGGTCGGGCGATTCTTGAGTGCGTTAAAGCCACGAGCCAAGGCAGGCACGCTCGTCTTAGACGACTTAGTCTTGCGCCCTTTCTTGGAGAGCTGATTGATGGTGGCCATTTAGAAAAAGAAGACCCGAGAGGGTCACACGCAATATAAAGGAATAACGGCAGGAATGCAACTCCGACGCTTACGGTCGGAGCCTCCTAGCTACCAACTGGGCCCTCATCTATCGGCTCGTGATACGGGTCAACTCCGTATGGGCGGGGGGCGGGGGCACCGTTTGGCCGGAGCGAGGGACGCACCTCAGCCATGCCGCTTGGTGGCATCTGGCCGGGGAGCCTCACTGGGGGGAAATCTGGGGGAAGAATAACGGTTAAGGGCTCACGCGCTGGCTCGGGCGCGGTAGCGAGAGCGCGCCGCACCGCACCGCCGAGATCAATGTGCGGCTCTTCATGGTCTTCAAGCATATGCGCCGCGTCGGTGACGCGCGGCGCCTGCGGCCTCTGTGCAGGAACGGGAGGTGTGGCCCGTGGGGTAGGAGGGTTATGGAAAGGTGGGGGAATCCTGTTAACAGTTTGTGGTGCCTGTTGTGGCTGCACCGGACGCAGGTAGGCGCCGAGGTTGGCGCTCTCTTGGTTAGGGTAGCGTGGCGACTGCGGCGGCGGTGCATAAGTCCCGGCCGGATACTCGGGGATGTATGCGGGCGCGCCCACAGGCTTTGGCGCCGGTGGCGGGGTGAAAATGACTGCTGGCTCGGGCGCCGGAGGTGGTATCGGCTTTGGGGCGGGCGGCGGGAGCGGTTGCGCTACTGGCTGCGCGACCGGCTGTGGGGTGGGTCGCGGTTGTGGTGCGGGCATGACAGGCGCGGGACGCGGCCGGACGACGCCTGAAAAACGGGAAGAAAAGCCG
>JBBTSV010000010.1:0-15605 GCA_038064595.1 Patescibacteria group bacterium | reverse complement strand
CTTCGTCAACGCCATGGCCATCGTCCACGACGACGCGGGGGGCGCGGGCGCCGCTGCTCCTGCTCCTGCTCCCCCATGCTCCATCTCCTGCCGCAGCGGGATAAATATCTGATTATTCACCTCCTGGACGATGCTCGTTATCGTCGCCTGATCAAGCTGTGCGTCACTCGCCAGCGCCTGCATAAATTCATCTGGATTCTCAACACCCATCAAGAGCAACATAATCTCGCGCTCGAGAATTCCAGCTTGATCAATATGCAGATTAAACTTGGTCATGAGATTCTGTACGACCGATGTGTATCTTTTCTGTACCAAATAGTTGCGGAGAATCGTCGGGAGTGTCTGCATCACCTCCCTTACACTCTGTTCTAGATCCTGGTCTTGCGGATTCATTTCCATAGACTAGTGCGCCGCAGGGGCAGCTGAGCCTGCCGCAGGTGCGGCAGGCGTGGTGGCTGGCGCAGGTGCCGGCCCTTCAGCCTCTTTAGCTGCTTTGGTAATCAAATCGAAAAGCTGATCCTTGGGCGGCTTGGCGGTTTTAATCTTCTTGGCCGCTATGCCGCCCCCAGGACCAAAGAGCGCCCAGCCTGGTATTGAACTTCCAAAGAAGGGGCCTTTGATATTTTCTGCATACTGCTCACGACGCTCCTTTGCTCCTATCACGCCAATCGTGTTTTTGTTAGCAGCATCAATCTTATCGACAGTTTCCTTCTTTCCTTTGATTGCTGCAGCAAGTTCTTCTTCTGCTGTAGTTAGATTTTTAGTTGCGGTGGTTGATGCAATCTCACTGTCGGCTACCGCCTTTTGAGCAGCCTCCAAACGCTGCTCGTTCTTGGGATCTGTCACCCAGTACTTGTCCTTCTTCTTTTCGGCCTCAATAGCTTCAAGTTCAGATTTGTGCAGGGCGAGTTCTTCTGTTGCTTTTTTATTGACGAGCGCTGCGTCATTTCTGGCAAATTGTGCGGTAGCGAGTTTGATTTCCGCCTGTTTAATTTGTTGATTTTGTTCTCTGGTATTCTCCTTCTTTTCGTTACCCTGTAGAGAATCAGCATATGCTTGGTGCTCCTTTACTGACTTCTCCTGGCGCGCACGATAACCACCCTCTTGTGGTTTCCCGGCATCGAATTTCAGTGTATCTGCCCCACTGAGGGCTGAGGTGCCGCGAAGATCGAAGCTTGCCTTGGCACCCCGGTCAAGTGTTTGTGCAAATATGCGACCTGTTTTTGTCGCGCCAAAATTGCTCGATCGTACCTTGCGAGAAAGATACTGCGCGGGCATACCAACGCCTGTTCGGAGACCAACGGCAGTGAGACCGAACGTGAGCTTGCCGGCAAGAGCTCCGGCTTGCTTCGCGCCAAACGCGCTCATGCTCTTGGCCTTGATGACGACCACGAGGAGGAGCCCCATCCCGACCAAGAAGGAGAGGAGGGTGCCCGCGAAGGCGACCAGCTCAGTCGACCCGTCAGCCTTCGGCACGAAGCCGGTCCAGTTGGGACTCGTGTTGCCAAACTTGAGGAAGCTGGCGTCGGTAATCACCGCAAGCGCGACGTAGAGGAGGAGCATGAGGATCGGCGCGGTAATGGCTTGTTCAAAAAACTTGCTCCACCACTGGGCCGCTCTCGCCTGCATCTGGGGCAAGGCGAGACCCATAAAGCCGACGGGAGACAGGATGATATAGAAGATGAGCGCGACAAAGCGCGCAATGAGGATAAATGCGAGTGAGAAGAGCACAAAGGCCGTAACGAGAAAGAGGATAATCCCCATGAAGAAAACGAGTATCGAGTTAGACGAGTCAAACACTTTGGTATTAATTCTCCCGCTGTTATACACCTGCGCGAGACCGATCTGGCTTAATATCTTGCCCGCGATGCCGTCCGGCTTGGGCGCCACCGAGTCGAAGTCGAGCTTCCCGGCCGGCTTGCCGCCGTTTATCTGGGTGTAGAACTGGGTCGCAAAGAGATTCGTCCCGTCAATCACCGCCTCGGTTATGAAGAGCGAGAAATTGAGGAAGACAGCCCCCACAACAAGCATCGGGAGCATCTTCTTGCCCCAGCCAAACTTCTCCACGTTCAGGATGGTCGCTATCCCTACCCCGAGAAAGCCGAAGATGAACATGATGTTGGCGATATCGCGCAGGATGCGCCACGTGACACCCACCGCCGAGAGCTGGGAGACATAGTTGCCCATCGTGACCACGGTGTAGTAGACCGCGGCGTCAAGTGCGAGCGCGGCAACACCAACGAGCCACGCAAACATTGAGAGAATGCTCCCCATGACACCCTTGGTACCGTCGTTTGGATCCGGGAGCGGTGGGGGGTTAGGGGTCGGCGTATTTTGGGCTGCCGGAAGAGCTGCTTGGGCGGCAGCATTGCCTTTAGCATCAGCAGCAGACGCAGCCTCTTTCGTTGGATATTCGTTCCCGAATGCGTCATAAAATGTCTCGGCGTGCACGAGCGGTGCTGACGCAAAGACCGCGAGAGAGGTTATGAAGAGTGCGGCGACGAGAAAGCGTTTCATGGGCAACTTTCTCCCACACACGAAGGAATCGTTGACACACACGCCGCCTTCAATGCATTGGCGTTCGTCCCTATGAGATTCATCTGATCGACGAGCGAGCCTCCCGAGACGTTGAGTGAGCCGGGTGGGCTCGCTTGTGCGCCAATGCCGGAAACGGATCCCGGTGGACTGTCCGTGACAATTGCATCCTGCTCAGCATTTGCCGCATCAGAATTAGTTGGGGCCATTGTCTGGAGTGCTTGTGTATCAGCGACAAAGCTCGCCCGCGACGTTTCGTCGGTCAAGTTCTGCTCGCTCCTTATCTTAGCGATAAACGCACGTGCGGTCGCGATAGTTGTTGCGGCAGTAGTGGCGCGTGCCAGGACTGGATTCACGAGACTCGTCAAAGCTGTTTGCGCTGTGCTTGCGTGCGGCGAGCAGGTGCTCGCGAGCTCTGTGAGCGCTGTTGACGCCGCATTAGCAGATCCCCTGATCGTGCTCCACGCAGCTTCATACTTCGCTACCCGGCTCTCAAAGGCATCGGCACTCGTATTTTGGATACCTGCCGCATTTTGGTACACCGTGTCTGTCGTTACTCCAAAGACGGTGCTTCTGCTGTACTGATCGAGCGGTGAGGCGGCCCCAGCGACACCGGTAGAGCCGAAGCCGGCGAGCCCGCCCGAGCCAACACCACCGAGAATCTCCTTCGCAAGGTTCACCGTTGCAAATATCTTGGAGAGGTCGCTCAAGATACCGTTGACCTCCTTTGCCAAGCTCCCCATCTGCACCAACTTGTCCTGTGTCCCGCCGAGCACTTTGTTAAGGCTCTCACTGATGGTCGTGCCGGGGGTCATGATGACGCCCGGTGTGCCGTCTTCCTTAGTGCACGGCTCTCCCGGATTCACACCTGCTGCCGCTTGTCCCGTTTGTTCACTCTCAATAAACCCCGGGTCTGTTTGTTCAGTTTGTTGCGTTGACCCGCACCACGACATAAAGCCCTGCCCCCAGTCGGTGATCTTGGTAAGTACCCCCTGCTTCCCAGAGACGAGCCCGGCGAGCTGCGCCTGTGACGCCTGGTAGAGCGTATAGGGGTTGTTCTGTGTTTGGGTCGTGAGTGAGAGCCAGGTCTTGGCTCCGCCCTCGACCCACCGACCAGCGAGAAAGGCATTGATATTGGGTGAGTCCTTGAGCAGGGTACACTTATACTTCTGCCAGAAGCCGGCAAGGCTCGTGTTCATGAGGTAGGAGCTCCGGAGCGAGGAGTTAATAGAGCCAGCGAAGGGTGAGTTTGATATCTTCCCGTATTGGGCGAAGAAGGCGAGCGCCTGAACGTCACCCGCAGACTGGAGTGTCTTCTCTAAGTTTTGGATAAACTGGGGCCGGCCGGTGCCGTTGGCCTTCCCCACCACAAAGGCGAGCACTCCCGCCGTAATCATTTTCATCAGCCCGACCGACATGACAAAGGCGAGCGGCTGAAGCACATAGGTATTAAGGTATTCCGCGTACGTGGCGACCGCTGTGGTAGCACCGTGTATCTCGATGAGTACCGACTTCACCGCAGTGATCGTACTCTCGACGGCAGTTTTAAATATTGCGGGCCACCCCCCATCACCAACCACGGTGACTGGGATAGCGTGTGCACGAGGAGTGGCGACCAGGAACGCGGCGGGCGCGATAATGCTCACCGTGAGGAGTACCGCAAGCGCTTTAAAAAGAAGGCGATGCGTCATGGTTGCGAGACCGCCTGCTGACTCTTAGCCACGTCGGCAATGAGATTGACGAAGGTCGCGCCCGGCGCGCCCGAGGGGAGCGTTATGCCCGCAGAGGCATAGATCTGCCCGACCGCGATGAAGGCGTTTCTCAGAGCCTGGGCTGCATCGACATACTGCTGAAGGGCAAGGATAGCCGCAAGCGGGTCGTCGTTGACTCGGGCGAAGTCGGCCGAGATCTGGCTCATGCGCATGAGCGCATTCATGAGCCCCAGATCGGCTGCCGCAGCCTCCGCCGGTACGGGGAGCGCAGCAACTCCGACAGCCGAGTCGTGATACATCTTTGAGATCGAGACGAGTGCGTCGATTCCGGAGGCATCACCTCCTTGGACCACTCGCCTGAGGTGGACGAGTGGTGTGCCTCCAGCACTATTCGTATTTTTCGTCATGACTGCCTCCGCACTTACTGCGTAGGCAAGGAGAGCTTCTCTGCCGGAGCCCACAACCTTCACCTCTGCTGCGGTTTTAAAGTCAGGCGCAATAGCGGTTGTCGCTGCGAGCGTACTCACTGCTTTGTTGGCGACCGCGCTCATCTGTCCTTCGGTCAATTCCGCACCTCCATTCTCCTGCTTCGCCGCAAGGTAGAGCGTGAAGAAGCTCTGAGCAAAGGCCGCCGTGAGAGTCCCCTCGGCAGGCGCTGGCGGAAGCCCATCGACCCCGACTGATGCCGGGCTCGTCGAACTCGTAAATGACGCGTCTGCGAGAGCCTTGGCCACCACGAGCCCCTTCAGTACTGCCTCGCCATCGGTCATGCCAAGCTTAAATGTGTCGATCATGTGTGGGTCGGTGCCGTAGAGCCCTTCCTCCCAGTCAGCAAGACCGTCGCCGTCAGAATCTCTGGTTGCAATCGCCTTGAGGAGCTCCGTCTCTTCAGAGGCTTCAACGCGCGCCGGAGCGGCGAGACCGTGCACAAAAACGTACGTCGAGACGATAAGAACCGCGGAGAACACGGTCGCGGCGGTGATGCGCCAATTTTCGAGAATCCTCCCCATAGTATTCAGATAAAGTATACCAGTTGTGCACCACTTCCCTAGTGAAAAACGTCAAGAACTGTGGATGCTCGCAAGTCCTAACCACACGAGAAGCGGGAGATCTTCAGCACGGGCACCTTCGTAGACTCCACTATCCCGCAGCATCTTCTCCGGGACGAGATTCGAGAGGTTGTTCTTGAGCAATTTGCGCTTGTGGGCAAAGCCGGCGTGGAGGAGGGAGAAGAATCGCTCCTCGTGAGCGCGCGAGGTGAAGCGTCGTCGTGAGATATCACGCACCGTAAGCACTGCAGAATCGACCTTGGGCGCGGGGGTAAATGCCCCGCGCGGCACCGTGAACTCGTAGTGCGGAGTGCCGTATGCCTTCACCGAGAGTGAGAAGATACTCTCCTTTTTTGATCGTGCAACCCGTTCCGCTACTTCCTTCTGCACCAAGAGCGTCATACTGTGCGGCTGGTTGTCAGCCGCAAGAAAAAGTCTAAAGATTTCTCCGGTCAGATAGTACGGGATATTCGCTACCAGCACGTACCCTTTTGGTAAACGATCCCACATATTTTCTGCACCATTTTCAAATGTACCTTCATTTACGCTATAGCGTGAATTATGGTACATGTCCCGAATGTCACCGTGGATGAGTTCGAGTCGTCCTTCGCGAATTTCATCAGCAAACGTAGCCTGCAACTCTGCGACGAGCGACGCGTCAGCCTCAAGTGCAATTACTTTTTTCACTTTCTTCACGAGCTCGCGGGTGAGCATCCCTGTCCCCGGCCCGACCTCAAATACCGTTGTGTCGGGCTGAAGCTCGGCGACGAGCACGATCCGCTCCGCGATGCGCGCGTGCATCAAGAAGTTCTGTCCGAGAGATTTTTTAGCATGCACCATAGGCGTACCATACCACCTCCAGCGAGAAGTATCTGTGCGGATAGCGTGAGGCGGTTCTATCGATTTTTTGATATAACAGCACTATGTCTCGTCGCTTTGCACTCTACTACGCAGCATGTGCAAGTGGTGCAGCCATCATGGCGCTCGAGGTGATAGGGCTTGGCATACTCGCTCCCTACTTCGGCACGGCACTCCTCATACAGACCAACGTCATAGGTGTCGTCCTTGTCGGACTCGCGATCGGGTACCGCTTGGGTGGAGTCTTGGCAGATACTCCTCCGCCGAAACTCCTCGAGAGGATATTCCCCAATACAAGCGAACGCGCTGTCGGAACCATGCTCTGCATAAGCGCGCTCTGGGTCGGCCTTATCTTCCCGTGGAGAGGACTGATGAGCAGCTTCATCGGATGGGTGGCCCCCACCAACGCTCTCGGATCCCTTCTGGCAACTCTCTTTCTGTTTGCACTTCCGAGCGTCGTGCTCGGCATGGTGCTGCCCTACCTCATCAAGCTCCATGCACAAAATGTCACACACTCAGGAAGATCGAGTGGTGTCCTGTATGGACTCTCTGCGGCAGGGAGCATTTTTGGAACATTCGTAATCGGGCTGTTTATTCTTCCCCGATTTCAGTACGGGGTTGCACTTTCAAGCATCGTAATCATCCTCGCGCTCGGGGCTCTGTTCCTCAACGTACCGCGCCGATACAGCATAGCCACAGCGGCACTCTCGCTTGTCTTGCTCCTTGGACTAACCCCACCAGATTTCGTCGCGTATAAAACGCGCATTTTTTCTGACGGCAAAATAAAGAGCGATATGTCCGAGTGGAAAAAGCTGGCCGATAAAACGAGCATATTCAGCCGCCTGCAGGTATACGAAGGTGTTGAACTTGAGTCACAGAGACCAATCCGGTTCATGCTCGTGAATGGTGAGGTCCATTCAGCCTCGTATCTTGATAGTAATGATCTGGTCTTTGCGTATGCGCGGTACAATCGTTTGGGAGGCCATTTTAATCCTGCGGCAAAGCGTGCTCTCCTTATCGGTGGCGGAGCATACTCATATGCCAACTACTTCCTGACTGACACGCCACTCTATGATACAGAAAAGGTTTGGAGACTTACCGGAAACTTCTACCACAACAGCAAGACGCTCGGTCTCCCGGTCCTGTTTTCATACGACTCCACGCGGCGAGTTGAGAAACCATCTCTTGTATACGCATCGGATGCAGAGCCGGTCGGGCGACAGGTTGAGGGGTTGCTCAATCGGCTCGACGTGAATAACCAGATGCCGGGAGATCGCGTGACGGTGAAAGAGGCGGACATTTTGGATACGGGGTTCGACGATCCTGCTGGGTACGTGCACATCCATGAAATAAAGAATGACGGCACGCCCGGACGAGTGATTAGCGCCGACATCCCCCTCACGGGGTACCTGCAGCGCCCGCGGGCCATCATCGGGAAAAGCCAGCTCATCTCTGGAGAAAATAGCAACGTGACCGTACCCCTCGATCGTGCTGCACGAGAAGGGGAAGTTTTGTTCCCAATGCTTCATCGTGATAATGGGAATGGGTATTTTGATGAGTTCCTTCTCGATGGGTATGAACAAATTGAAGAACTTGACGTGGTAGAGATTGATCCGCGTACAACAGAATTTTCAGAAAAATACTTTCATCTCAATCGTCAGGACCCACGCTTGAGAGTTTTTCATGAAGACGGGCGTACCTACTTAAATCATTCGAAGGAGACATACGACATAATCTACCTGGACGCATTCCAAAGTTTCTACGGCGTCCCTTGGCAACTCACTACCCTTGAGGCGACACGGAAGGTTTTTAATATGCTGAACAAAGACGGTGTCCTAGTTGCCAACGTCCCCGCTGCTCTCACGGGTTTGTATAGTGGCTTTTTCCAAGCAGAGTTTAAGACATACCAATCAGTATTCCCGGAGGTGCACGCATACGCTGTCACCTCTCCTCAAGAAGAGGAGCGGGTTCAAAACATCATTATGGTTGCTTTCAAAAATAAAGAGACGATCCGCACGACACCAAATGACGACTCCGAGATCAACGAGCAACTGACACACCGCTGGTATGGATCTATAGATCCAAAAACGTCAATCCTAACCGATGATTTTGCTCCAACCGATTACTTCTCAAGTATGTTCGTCAACCTGCATTCGTTTTAGACCTCTCACCATAAGGAGCCATGTACACGCGAAGGCTCGAAAGCACTACGAGTGCGCCAAGCGCATAGAGAATGTGAGGGATGGTAAAGAAGGGGATGAGGAGGTAACTCGTACCGAATACACCGACAACGCTGCCAACTGTAGCGAGAGCATAGAGGTCACCGTGAGTCTGCCCTATCGAATCGAGACTTTTTACAAATATGCGAATCACGTAGACCGTGAGTGCGCTGAGGAGTGTGATTGGTACCAAAAATAAAGATGAGGCGCCGATAATTGCGCTCACCCCATACGAGACATGGGGGGCGACAATGCCAACGACTCCACGGAGTGCTGGTATGAGTGCGATATATACGCTTGCGGCTGCTGCAAGCCATACTAGTATCTCTTTTCTTTGTACCCGGTCCGCCAAAATGCCTCCCCCGTAGTACCCTACGGCACTCCCAAAGAGAGGGATACCGACTACCGCGGCCCACACTGGGATGGTCGACCCGATGTAGGGCGCTAAAATTCGAATCCCGAGGATCTCAAGAGAGAGAATCGTGAATCCAGAGATGAAAAGCAATGTCTTTATTTCTACAGGTCGGTCATGAGACATAGTGTCCGCAATTATACACACATATGACTTAGAACCGGATCACCTCTGCATCCGACTCATCGGGAAGAAGTAGTGAATTGTCGATGTCGGCAAGAAAAGAGGAGGGCTCTGTTGCAAAGTCGCTGCCGTAGATTTTACGCACCCGCGCGAGCGTGAGATAGAGGCGGTCTTTGGCGCGTGTGACCGCCACATAGAAGAGTCGGCGCTCTTCTTCTTCGTCTCTGTCGGTGTCGTTTCCCATCCCCTGATGCGGGAAGAGCCCTTCTTCCATCCCGCTTACAAACACCGTGTCAAACTCAAGCCCTTTTGCCGCGTGGACGGTCATGAGGGTGACACCCGTCTTTTCTCCACGATCAATCTCGTCTTGATCGCTCACCAGTGCCGCGTCAGCGAGAAATGCCGCGATACCCTCCTTCCCCACCACCGCGTCGTGGCGCGCTGCCACCGACGCAAGCTCCTCCACGTTCTCAAAACGTTCACGATCTTCTGCACTCCCCTCGTCGAGAAGCGCTCTACGCATTCCGCTCTTCTCGACAACGAGCTTCACAAACTCTGATGGGGTCAGTGTCTCGGCAGCGGCGGCAAGCTCGCTTACCACGCGTTCAAACGCTTCGATCTTAGCGAGTTCCCCTGCACGGAGTAAGTTCCGCTGTCCCGCCGCGAGCTTGCCGAGGGTGACTTTACCGATCCCGCGCGGTGGAGACGCCGCCGCACGCACCTTCTCTGCTTCACGCGAGGGCTCGAGTGCGAGCCGCATCCACGCGAGCGCATCTTTGACTTCTTTGCGCGCAAAGAAGTGAGTGCCCAGCAGTTTGTAGGGCACTCCAGCGCGCAAGAGTCCTTCTTCGAGCGCACGTGATTGGAAATTGGTGCGGAACAAGATCGCAATATCTTCAGGGATCATTCCTTTGTGCATCAGCTCCCGTATTTTCATCGCAATCCAGCGCGCTTCGTCTTCAGCATTGATTGCCATGTGTACCCCAATCGGCTCTCCCGCTCCGCGCTCAGTCGTTGCGTATTTCTCCTTACGATTTTTATTCTTTTCGATGACCGTGTTCGCCGCATCCACGAGCGTCTTGGTTGAGCGGTAGTTCTGTTCGAGAATAATCGTCTGCGCCGCCGGATACGTTTTTTCAAATTCAAGCAAATTCTCGATCGTCGCGCCACGCCAGGTATAGATCGTCTGATCGATATCACCGACAACAAAGAGATTCTGATACTTACCCGCGAGCAGGTTCGCGAGGCGCCCTTGGAGTGCGTTGGTGTCTTGGTACTCATCAATGTGCAGGTAATGCCACCGTTCCTGCGCCTGCGCACGGATGTCGGCGTACTCCTCTAAAAGCCGCGTGGGGAGCGCGATGAGATCGTCGAAATCGAGCGCCTTCTCCTCTTTGAGCGTCTTTTCATAGCGCAGCCACACCTCGGCCGCAATCCGTGCGCCAAAGCCCGAGCGCCCCTGCTTCTCGTAAAACTCGCGCGCCTGCATCCCCTCGCTTTTCGCGCGCGAGATCCTCCCGAGGACGGTCCTAGGGGAGAGCTCTTTGGTCCCCACATCGAGCGCTTTGAGTGCCGTGGCGATTACCCGCTCGGAGTCGTCGCGGTCGTACACACTAAAAAAGCGCGGCACCCCGATCACCTTCCCGTAACTCTCAAGCAGCTCGCGACCAAGCCCATGAAAGGTTGCGATGAGTGGCAATGCCGTGGGCGTGTCGCCGCCCAGCATGCCACGCACGCGCTCACGCATCTCACGCGCTGCCTTGTTGGTGAAGGTGACCGCAAGTATCCGCTCGGGGAGGACTCCTTCGCGGATAAGGTGGTAGATGCGCGTGGTCAGAACGCGCGTTTTCCCGCTCCCGGCACCCGCGAGGACCGAGACCGGTCCGGTTGTAGCAAGGACCGCTCGTCTTTGTGCTTCATTCAATCCGTCGAGATACGTCACTCCTGGACTATACCTTAAAAAGAGCTTTCCCCAGCTACCGACAGAGGCGGTTGACTCCCCCCTCCACTCAGCTATACTCGAGGTATCGACTGATACGAAAGACTTCAAGGAATGGCTTATATACGAGAGTATGTAAGCCATTCTTGTATCTGACTGACCCACCGACCCGCTCCGTTTTTCTATTAAACTCAACCCAACATATCTCATACTCGTGCTCGCAATTGCTGTCTCACTCGTGACGGCCTTGCCCAATCATGCCGATGCATTCTGGCCTTTTTCTACCAATGCAAGTGCGGCACAAGGCGCTGCGCTCCCCGCAGCCTCTACGCCTGTCCTCCACGCATCGACCAACGTCGATCCAAATCCCAACAAAGGTCTCGGCGATGGGATCCAGACGAGTGGCGGTAAGGCACTTCTGGCGTATGCCGGACCGTCTGGCACCATCGCTGATGTTGCGAGCTCAACTCCTTCGGATCAAATCTCTATTTACGTTGTACGCCCTGGAGACACCCTGAGTGAAATTGCCACTATGTTCAATGTGTCCGTGAACACCATCGTGTGGGCAAATAATCTCCGCGGTGCTGGTGATGTCCACCCCGGAGACACGCTGATTATCCTCCCCGTCTCGGGAGTAGAGCACGCAGTGGTGAAAGGTGACACGCTCAAATCACTTGCCAAAAAATATGGTGCTGATGCTGATGAAATCGCCCAATACAACGGTCTCGACACTGGCGATCCTCTGGTCGTAGGCTCGAAGCTGATTGTTCCGGGCGGCGAGCTCGGCGCCGGCACTCCGAAGCCAGCGGTAAAGCGCCCTGGTTTGCAAAGCCAAGACCCGAATCGTGGAGGCGGAGGCATACTACTCACCGGCTACTTTAGCAATCCGCTCCCCGGTGCCGTCATCACCCAAGGTCTCCACGGATGGAATGCCGTCGATATCGGTGCGGCACGGGGCACGCCGATTCATGCCGCAGCTGACGGTACCGTTATCATCGTCCGCAATGGTGGCGGATGGAATGGCGGCTACGGCAACTACATCGTAATCACTCACGGGAACGGCACCCAGACTCTGTATTCTCATCTTCGTTCAGCCATCGTCTCGGCTGGACAGCAGGTCATCAATGGTCAGATTATCGGCTACGTCGGCTCAACTGGCCGCAGCAGCGGACCGCATCTCCACTTTGAAGTTCGTGGCGCGACGAATCCCTTTCTCTCCTGCCGCACAAACTCCACCTGTTCTCCGCAATAGCAACGCACGGTACAATCAGGGTATGATCCGTGCTCTCGTCAAAGACCGTGGGATGCAGATCGTCGGCGCATGGTTCATCGGCTACGGGCTCGGAATAGTGTGCTTTCTCTTCCTGCCACCCCACCTCCACCCTTGGGTCCTCATACCACTCGGGATACTTATTCTTGCGTGGATCGTTTTGCAGCGCGAGAAGAGTGCTTTTTTTATGCAGCTGGTTCTCGCGGCGATCATCGTCACGCCGCTCGCGATAGTATTTGACGACCTATCTTTGACCTTCTTCACTCCCATAGACGGACATTATCAACTCGATGCATACCTCTATTATGCGTGTACCTTTATGCTCCCGTGGATAGCCGTGTGGTATATACGAAAACTGCACCTCCCCTGATACTTATTCAAACCCAAAGAGGCCGCGGGGACGGTACTGGAGCGCTTCGTGCACAAAGGCGGGGGTGACCGCGTCGGCACCGGCGAGGTCAGCGATGGTGCGCGCGACGCGCATCGTGCGGTGGTAGGAGCGCGGCGAGAGGTTGAGGCGCGCAGCGGCCGTGGTGAGTGCCTCCTTTGCTGCAAGCGAGAAACCACTTTTTTCATCAAGCTCTTTGCCCGAGAGTGCGGCGTTGGTGACGCCGCGCTTCCCCACCCGCTTCGCAGCGCGTCCGCGCGCTGCGACCACGCGCTCGCGGACGCTATGTGAGGATTCACCGGTAGCAAGATCGGCGAGGGTGCTATGCGGAACGAGTGGCACCTCGATCCAGAGGTCAAGGCGATCAACGATCGGGCGCGAGATACGCCGCGCCTGCTTCTCGGCGGCGCGAACCGCGACCCGTGAATCTTCAGAGAGCGTGCTCGCTGGGTTCATCGCCGCGACGATCATACAGTCAGCCGGAAAGGTAATCGTCGCGCGAGCGCGCGAGACCGTCACTACCCGGTCTTCAAGTGGCTGGCGCAGTGCCTCAAGCGTGCGTGAATCGAATTCGGGGAATTCATCAAGAAAGAGCACGCCCTTGTGCGCGAGCGTCACTTCACCCGCCTTTGGGAAGGCACCACCGCCCACGATAGCGACATGCGAGATCGAGTGGTGTGGAGAGCGAAACGGCGGCCAATAGACTGCTTCACTTTTCTGTAATAACCCGGCCGTGGAGTGAATCGCAGTCACCTCGAGTATCTCGTCGTCAGTGAGTGGCGGGAGAATACCGGCGAGTGCGCGAGCGAGCATGGTCTTCCCGGTTCCGGGTGGGCCATAAAAGACGATATTGTGGCGCCCCGCCGCAGCGATCTCGAGCGCCCGTTTGGCGCTCTCCTGCCCCTTGATTTCTGCGAGATCGAGAGCGGGTGGCGGGAGCGCGATAGAGCGATCGCGGAGCTGGCGCGGGAGGCGCTGCTCGCCTGCGAGGTGGTCAAGGAGCTCGGCAAGGGTTGCCGGTGCGTACACAGTGACGCCCTCCGCGAGCAGCGCCTCCCGCGCGTTCCCGGGTGGTACAAAAATAGTTTTCACTCCGTGTCGCTTGGCAACGAGCACTTGCGGCAGTACCCCGCGCACCGCACGCAGCGATCCGTCGAGCGCGAGCTCACCTATATAAAGGACAGGATCAGGTGGGGCAGCGAGATCTCCGGCAGCAACCAGATATGCGAGCGCGAGCGCGAGGTCATAGTGTGAGCCCTCTTTTTTTAAATCTGCAGGCGAGAGTGAGATAACGATATGCTTGTTCTGCTGTTTTGGTGGCTTATATCCAGAGTGGCGGATGGCGGCACTCACCCGATCACGTGCCTCTTCAACCGCCTTGTCAGGGAGCCCCACTACTGAGAATGAGTGCAGTCCACGCGTGAGATCGGCCTCAACACTCACGAGCTCGGCAGAGGAGCCGATCGGCTGTGCGGCAAGCGTCTTCGCATAGCCAGTTTTTGGCAGTACTTGCTGCGACGACTTGGTGATGCTCTTTACTCCCCGTACGGTGCTTTTGTGTGATGTCTCGCGAGGAGGGGGCGCGGGATGAAGCATGGGTGAGATTAGAGATGTTTGATACAGGTCGTGGCGGCTGGATCAGCCTCTAGGCGTGTTTCTTCAATCGGTCCGTGACAGACCTCACATACCCCATACGTCTTCTTTTCAATCCGCGAGAGCGCCTCAAGTACCGCGTCATACTGTGTTTCAAGATCAGCTAGAATCGCCGTGCTGTTTTCTCTATCTGATACTACATCAGCCTGATCAGCAATATCCGCTTCCATACCAATCTCTGATGGCGTCGGCTCCCAGTCGTTTGGCACTGCGGGGTTACGGCGACCAATCATGCTCATTTCTCGCTCGAGTTGACGCTTTTCTTCCTCGAGCTTCTCCTTGTAGTGTTCTGTTTTCATGAGGGGATGATACCAGATCTAGCTTCCCCGTGCGGTGGCGAGTCGCGCCAAAATATCGGTGAACGCTTCAGCATCTCTGGCGACGACGAGCGTGGTCCTGTTCCAGTAGCCATAGAGCAGGAGCGTCCGGCCTTCGGCATCTTTTAAAATACGAGCATCGTGGCTCGCTACCGTGCCATCAACAAAAGCCAGTGGCGCATTCACCACAACGGGAGACTTCGTTGTTGTAGTCGCAGGCTTTGTTGACGACGCGGCTGAAGTGCTCGTCGCTGATGGTGTGTTGGTTATGGAAAGGGCGACCGATGCGATCTCTGGGTAGAGTGCTGCGAGGTCGCGACGCATCGACGACTCCCACGCGAGCATCCCGGCAAATGTCTCGCTGTAGGAGGCAACCGAGAGAATGAAAAATACCGACGTCGCACCACTCACATTGACAACGCCCGCCATGCTGCCCTCGGGATTGATGTTGCGCAGGAGGGGTGCGGGAGCGCGGGAGCTGATTGAAGCGAAGACGCTTACGGGCGACGAGCTCGCCGGCGCGATAGAGCGATCGGTGTAGAGGAGACGAACGGAGCCGTTTGCAAGTGGTGTGCGTGCTGCGTCAGCGACGGCAGTCATGAGAGCCTCTCCTTCACCCGTGAGACGCACCTTATCGTCAACAGGGATCGGAGCGCTTACGGTCACCGTCGGGACGATGGGGCGATTTCGTTCGACAGAGGCGGTATACGCGATATACCCACCTCCCCCACCAAGCAGAAGCAGCAGCACGCCCGCAACACTGTAGATGATGGAGCTACGTGAAATTTTGGTCGTCTCGGGCTTCTCGATCTCTGGTGCACCCTGCTTTGCATCCTGTTCAGCAGCAAGAATGGTCGCCGTTGAGGCGTGGGTCTTTTCAACACGTTCTAAAAAGTCGTTTGAGTAGGTTTTGAGCGCGTCCTCCGGGGGTATTTTTCGAGGGAGTGGCGGGGTCGGTGGAGCTTCTTTCGGTTCCTCTTTAGCCGGAGGCGGTGGAGCTGGTGGCTCTGGCGGGGGCGGTGCAGCTGGCTTTGGTGGTGGCGGTTCTGGTGCGGGGGGTGGTGGAGGTGGCGGTTCTGCCGGAGGTGGTGTAACCGCTGGTCGGGCCGCGTGCGGTTCTGGTGCGGGTG
>JBBTSV010000009.1:100744-114048 GCA_038064595.1 Patescibacteria group bacterium | reverse complement strand
CCTCAACCCTCTTCTCGGTCAACTCCATCGGCTCCACAACCCTCTTCCGCATCCCTTCATCGAACCTCCTCACGACTGACTCTAACGGTGCCATCGTCGGTATTGCCACCACCTCCGTGACGTGCTCGGGGAATACGACCTGTACCTCCTTTACCGTGATAGGCGCCTCTCCAATCACCATCTCTTCGACGGGCGGGGGAACCGGCCTCTCCACCTCGTCCCCAACGGCAAACGACCAAGTCCTCGTCTATAACTCTGCTGGCGCAGGGTCGGCCTATAGCATAGCGACCACATCGCTCTCCATCTCTGGCCCGTTCACCATCGCCGATCCTATCGGGGTATTAAAGAATGGGGCAGTCACCTACACCGGCCTCGCCACCACATCTCAACCAGCATCATCCAACCTCCTCGTATCAAACGGTGGAGCCGGTGTCTATGGCGTCGCCACCTCATCAGCCACGCTTGGCCTCGGCCTCTCTGGATCACTCACCACCCTTGGTACGTCCCAGTCACTCACCCTCGCCACCTCCTCTCTCTATACCGGCACCACCGGACAACTCCCATACTTCTCCGGCACCAACACCCTCACCGCCACCTCCTCACTCTTCATTGACACCAATCAGAACGTCGGCATCGGCACCACCAGCCCATACGCCGCTCTCTCGGTCGTCGGCCAAGCAGTCGCGGCATACTTCACCGCCACCACCACCACCGCCTCCACCTTCCCGTACGCTTCCACCACGGCACTCACCGTGAGCGGCACCGCCTCCACCACCGCTCTCATCGTCTCAAGTGCAGGCGGCACACCGGGCTGCGCCACCTTCGCCGCAGATGGCACGATTTCCAACACCGGCTCTGCCTGTGGAGGTGGAGGAAGTTTCCCCTTCACCCCGCTCACCAACTACGGTGTGAACACCTCCGCTACCACCACCGCACTCTGGGCACAAGCGGGCCTCTTCGCCTCCTCCACCTCCCGCTTCGCTCAAGCAGAGTTCACCAACTACCTCTCCGTCTCCTCCACCACCGCCTCTACCACTCCTTGGGGCCTCCTCTCCATCAATGCGAGCAACATCACCGGCCCGTCCTTCGTCATCGGCTCATCAACCAAGACTGACCTTATCGTGACCAACGGTGGCTACATCGGCATCGGCACCACCTCTCCGTGGGGCCTCCTCTCAGTCAACGCCAACGGCCTCCTCTCTGGTGCACCTCAGTTCGTCGTCGGATCTTCCACCAATACCAACTTTATCGTTGCCAATTCAGGCAATGTGGGAGTGGGTACCTCCTCTCCATATGCGAAGTTCTCTATCAGCGCTAACAATGGAGAGACCAATCAACATCTCTTCGTCATCTCCTCTTCGACAAGCGCGACGACTACCACCTTCGCGCGCATCGACAACGCCGGCATCTTCTCCTACGGCGAGGGTATCGGCGCGCCGAGCGGGATCTTCACCGTAGACGCTCAAACGGGCTCGACCACCATCGCCAATCTCTCAATAGGGAACTTGAGCTTCGACACCAATGCCGGCGTTGTCTCACTCTCCGACATCCCCGTTGACTCCACTCTTTCTGTGGGGACTATCCAGTCTCAGAGCATCAATCTTGGTGGCGATCCTGTACTTACCGTGTACGGCGTAGCTAACGGATCAAGTGGGGTAGGGACCACCTCGGTAGGTATCGGTACCACCACTCCGTTTGCCAAGCTCGCGCTTCACGCCAACTACGGAGAGATCAACCCCTACCTCTTCGCCATCGGATCTTCTTCTCCCTCTGCGACCACGACACTCTTTATGGTCACCAACACTGGCAAGGTCGGCATCGGCACCACCAGCCCATACGCCGCTCTCTCGGTCGTCGGCCAGACCGTCTCTGCATACTTCACCGCTACCACAACCACCGCCTCTACCTTCCCCTATGCTTCCACCACCGCACTCACCGTGAGCGGCACCGCCTCCACGACTAACCTCATAGTTTCTTCAGCAGGCGGTACACCGGGCTGTGCCACCTTCGCCGCAGACGGTACGATCTCCAACACCGGAAGTGCTTGTGGAGGCGGTGGAGCATTCCCCTTCGACCCACTCACCAACTACGCAGTCAACACCTCCGCCACCACCACAGCTCTCTGGGCACAAGCCGGCCTCTTCGCCTCCTCCTCTTCTGCATACCCGACCCTCGCCGTTGCACAGGCCGGTGCAGGCCCAGCCGCCACCTTCATGGGTGGGAACGTGGGTATCGGCACCTCGACACCGCAGTGGCCACTGACGGTCGTTGCTGCGGCTACCTCACAACTGAACCTCGGTGATGGTACCAACACATATTCGTGGAGCTTCCGTTCAATTAATGGCAGTTTTTACCTCGCGACCTCATCGCCAACCACCTTTGCAACCTCTTCAATACCAGCAGTCACCATCGTAAGTGGTGGTGTCTCTGGTTTAGTGGGTATCGGCACCAGCTCTCCGTGGGGTAAGTTCTCGGTCGAGATGGGACCGACAAACCCCGCCTTCGTGGTGTCGAACTTCGGGAGCTCAACTCCATCGCTCTTTGTAGGAGGAGTGAATAATAACGGTAACGTCGGTATCGGGACTACCTCGCCGTACGCAAAACTCTCGATCGGGGGGACTCCGGGTATAAGCGCCGAGCAACTTCTCGATGTTGCGAGCTCGAGCGGAGCGACGATATTCCATATCAATTCAGGAGGGAATTCAGGATTCGGCACCACTACCCCGTGGGCGCAACTCTCTGTTAACCCAACGGCGCTGTTAGGATCTGCGCCTGCCTTTGCCATTGGCTCCTCGACCCAGACCCTCTTCTCGATCACGCCGAGTAACGGTACGGGCGCAATCTTCAACTACGGCGCACGTGCCACAACCACAGTTGCCGTCAACAGTAGCTATGCGTGGACCGTGGCGACCTCCTCAACAGCGGCACCTCTCATCAGGATCAACTCCTCGACAGGGACCACAACCATCGGGTCTACCTATGGTGGCGACGTGATCATCGGCGACACGGGTGTCTCACCCAACCTTGTCTTTGCCAACAGTGCGACCATCAAGGGTGACAACGGCGGCAAGACGCTCACCATCGGCGCCGGCTCCGACCTCGTGAACCTAGCGGTCAACACGGGCTTCGGCTCATCGACACCGTGGAAGACGCTCTCGGTGGTCGGCTCGATCGCCTTCAACATCGCTTCATCAACCGCCGCCACCACCACCTCCTCGGCTAACCTGTGTGTCAACACCAACACTTGGGAGGTGACGAGGTCAGGTATCTTTGTCGGCTGTATCGGCTCGTCAGAGCGCTTCAAGCACGACATCAAGCCGCTTGCTGTCGACGCCATCAGCATCATCAAGGGACTTCAGCCAGTGTCGTATGTCTACAACGAGGATCCGACACAGACCACCACATGGGGCTTCATCGCCGAGCAGGCGAATCAGGTCGACAGTCACCTTGCCTTTAGCCAAGACGGGACTATCACCAACATTGTCGACCGCTCATTCTTGGCGGCGATTGTGGGGGCAGAACAGAAAATCCACAACGCCATCGATGTTTCTAATGCGTCGTCCTCGACTCCCGCCATCACGATCGATTCTTCAGGTGCCGTAGCGATCGGCACTCCTCCCACGTCGCCCTTTGGAGCCAAGCTCTTCGTCTCTGGAGGCGTGTATGCCGAAGAGTATCTCGTTGACTCTGGCGCGGTCGTTCCCTTCACCTTCGGGACGACAACGTTCGTCGCAGAGCTCCCGAACGAGGTCCTCACTGCCACCTCAAGCGTCGACCTCTACAAGCTCGCGACCTACAACCTCTCGGCGGTGACGGCGCTCGCCGAGGTGATCAAGGCTCAGGATATCCGCCTCACCGCTCTTGAAGAGCGCGTGAACGCGCTCGAGAGCGGGGCAGTAGCGATCGGCACCACGACGCCCTTCTCGACCTCTTCGCTCGCAAGCGCGTTCAATGCGGTGGGTGCCTTTATCGGCAAGGGCTTTGCCCAGTTCGGCACATTGATTGCAGACCAGTTTGTCGCCGCGACCAACTCCGAGGGGACCTCGTCCGCGGGCACCGTGACGATCCTTGCCGGCAATACCGTGGCGCAGGTGAATAACAGCTACGTCCTCCCCACGAGCAAAATATTTGTCACGCTCACTGCCTCGACCACGGGCTCGTGGTACTTGAGCGACAAGAAGGCAGGCTCCTTCAAGCTGGTGCTCTCCGCGCCACAAGAGAGCGACGTCACCTTTGACTACTTCATCGTCCAGTCTCTCGGGCAGGTCGCGACCTCGACCCCCGAGGCGGGAAGTGTCTCGCAGTCACCTGGTCCAGATATCGTGGCGCCCACCATAACGCTCCTCGGTGATAATCCGCTCCGCTTTGAGGTGGGCGACACCTTTACCGACCCGGGCGTATCGGTGGTCGACGCGGGAGACGCGAATGTTGCGGTGATAACCTTTATCAACGGGATCCAAGAAGAGGTGAATAGCACGACGATTGATACGGGAAGCCCGACGACGTATATCATCACCTACTCGGCGACCGACACCGCAGGGAACAATTCAACCGCGACCCGCAGCGTGATAGTAGGGAACCCTGACGGCGCCGGCGCTCTCCCGCCGCCGCCCATCGGGCCCAGTGATATCACCGCGCCGACCGTCACCCTTACTGGTGCCGCCGCGCTTGAGCTTACCGTCGGGGACACCTTTACCGACCCGGGCGCCACCGCCACCGACGACGTCGATGGTGACCTCACGAGCGCTGTCGTGGTGACGGGTACGGTCGACCCAAGCGTGGCGGGCACCTACACGCTCACCTACACCGCGACTGACGCAGCAGGGAACACGGGGTCAGTGTCCCGCCTCGTGACGGTCATCGCTTCGTAATGTTATGAAAAAGACTCTCACCGCGCTCTCGCTCGCCAGCCTTGTCCTCGGTCTCTCTCCGGTGTTGGCGTTCGCGGCAAACATTGGCACCTCCAACACCGCCACCAGCACAACGAGCGGCCTCAACTCCGGCCTCGTCGGCTACTGGACCCTTGACGGCAAAGACGTCAACTGGGCGACCGGAGTCGTCACCGGCCGCTCGGGGGCCGGCGAAACCGGCTCCCTCATCTCGATGAGCACCACCACCACGCCAGCGGTGGGGAAGATCGGGCAAGCTTTTAATTTTGACGGAGCCGATGATTATGTGAACCTGCAAAATTTTGGGGTGACAGGAGCGTCTGCGCGCACTGTTTCTTTGTGGATTAAGTCAAGAAATGTCACAACCCCAGCTCAAGTAGCATTTGCATACGGCACAAATCTCTCACTTCAAGATTTTGCTATACGAGTGCCAAACACAGTTGCTGGCGAGGTGTACGTTCGCGTGAGTGGCCGAGACTGGTTTACGTCTGGCGGTGCTGTAGGGGCAAATCAATGGACCCATATAGTAGTTTCCTATGATGGAGGAGCAATTGAAACAGTGGGTAGCATCAAAGTGTTTGTTAATGGCGTGCGCATGTCCCTGACGGATACTGGAGCCACAACGGGGACACTCAACACCGGAACAACCTATTTCGTAATAGGTAAGGAATCTATAGCTGGGACAAAGTTTTTCAACGGGTCGATCGACGACGTTCGCGTCTACAACCGCGTCCTCTCCACATCTGAAATCAAGCAAATCTACGCGCAGGGCGGCGGCGCGACTGTCGGGCAAGCGATCACTGCCACCTCGACCGCGGCCGGTCTCGCGAGCGGCCTCGTCGGCTACTGGACGCTCGACGGCAAAGACGTCAACTGGGCGACCGGAAATGTCACCGACCGCTCAGGGAGCGGAAATAGCGGCTCGCTGACTGGTATGAGCACCACCACCACGCCCGTGAGCGGGAAGATCGGCCAAGCACTCAAGTTTGATGGGGTAAATGACTTTGTAAATCTGGGGACCGGCACGCTTGGCATCAGCGCTGGGTCGACCGCCATTACCCTCTCTTCATGGGTCTATGTGCGCAATTTTCAGAGTTATCCAGCCATGATCGGTAAGAGTGTTGCCGGCAGCCCCTTTGGCGGATGGCAGATAAACGCCAATGGCGACTCGGGCAACAAGTTCGGTGGAGGAATGAACATTTCAAACACGTGGACGGCCGTCACTTCCGACGCAACCTATTCCACCAACCGATGGTACCTGGTGACCATGACCTATGACGGAGGCGCTCTCCGCCTTTATGTAAACGGTGTGCTCGCGAAAACGACCGTGGCCGCCGGGACCATTCAATATAAAGACGTCAACTCGTCGGTATATATCGGGAGAAATCCGGCCTCGGACACGCCGGTACAGTATCTCAGTGGCTCTCTTGATGATGTCCGCGTCTACAACCGCACTCTCACCCCCGCCGAGATCAGACTGCTCTATAAGCAGGGTGCCGCGGCGGTGGGGCAGTCGAACACCACCAGTGGCACAACGAGCGGTCTCAACTCCGGCCTCCTCGGCCACTGGACATTTGATGGCAAGAACGTGAACTGGGCCACCGGCTCCACCACGGACGCGTCAGGCAACGGTAACTACGGCTCGCTCACTGGCATGAGCACCACCACCACGCCGGTGGGAGGGAAGGTGGGGCAGGCACTGCGGTTTAACGGGAGTAGCAGTTATGTCCCGCTCCTCCCAAGCTTGGGTGTCACGGCGCAGGGGACCTGGAGCGCGTGGTTTAAGACCACCTCGTCAGGCAACAATGAGATTATCGGAAAGGATATCCTAAGTGGGACCAACTACAATCACCGGGTGGCGGTGATCTCTGGACAAGTCCAGTTTCTTGACAACATCGCTGGAGTGAACAGCTACACGCTCACCTCGGCGGGCACCTACAACGACGGCAAATGGCACTTTATGACCGCGACGTGGGGAGCCGGAGCCAAGCTCTACGTCGATGGGGTGCTGGTAGGATCATCAGTCAGTAATGCCGCCGATAACACCGGCACCTATATTTCGATCGGGAGAAATAACAACGAGAACGCCGGTGCCACGTGGTACTTCAACGGCTCTATTGACGAGGTCCGCACCTACAACCGCATCCTCTCTGCCTCTGAAGTGAGACAGCTCTACTTCTCTGGCCGCTAATCACTTGGAGGTGAAACCTCCAAGTTGTGTTGTGGTAGCATATACCCATATTATGGGGACACGCAAAAACATACTTGCTACTGGCGAGTTTTATCATCTCTACAATAGAGGTGTCGATAAAAGAATCATTTTTAATGACCTAAGTGATACCGAAAGATTTTTTAAAAGTATGGTTGAATTCAATACCGCCGATCCAGTCGGAAGTCTCTATGAAAATTCCTTCCGTCAACTTGGAGGTGAGACCTCCAAGTTGACGGACAAGCTTGTGTCGATTGTTGCCTATTGTCTAAACCCGAATCATTTTCATATGATTGTTGAGCAATTGCGAGACGGTGGTATCAGTGAATTCATGAAGCGGCTTGGCGGAGGGTACACGATGTATTTCAATAATAAATACGAGAGAAGCGGCGCGCTTTTCCAAGGCGTTTTCAAGGATGTACACATTGATTCAAATGAATACCTGCTGCACGTAAGTGCATATGTAAACCTAAATGATCGTGTGCACCAACTTGGAGGTGAGACCTCCAAGTTGGTGCCGAGCAGATCGAGCTGGGGAGAATATGTGGGCGTAACTCCTAAGGGGATATGTGAGAAAGGAATTATTCTCGAGCAGTTCGACACCGTACGTGAGTACGAGACATTTGCACGGTCTTCTCTTGAGGCGATTCTCGACAAAAGGCAAGAGATGCAAGAAGTCGCCAACCTCCTCCTAGAATAGTAACTTAGGCAACTTGGAGGTGAAACCTCCAAGTGGGGAATGGGGAAAGAGAGGGGGTGCGGCGCGCGATACCTATATAATGTATATATGATGAGTCAGAGGAGGTGGCAGCGATACGGGGCCATAGTTCTTATAGGTACCCTCGTGTTCCCCTATCACGCGCTCGCGTATAATAGGATTTATCCTACGGGTGCTTCTTGGACGGTAGTTTCCGATTGGTCGAATGTGAATACTGTTGAGGTAATCGGCGCGGGCGCGGGAGGCATAGACTCAGCAAACGGTGAAGGTGGTGGTGGTGGTGGTGGTGGTGCATATGCCATGGTGCCCAATGTGATGGGGCTATCGGGTTCAGTTACTATCCAGGTTTCAGGACCAACTGCAGAGAGTACTGCTGGTGGCGACACATTCTTCAATCGGCGCTCAGGCGTGTCAACAACCTGCACAGGAACCGGCGATGTGATGAGTGTGTGTGCAAAGGGCGGCGGAGTGGGTATTTCGAGCGCTACGACGGCAACTGGCGGAACAGGCGGCCCTGCTGCCACCAGTGTCGGGTCAACCACCTCGTCGGGGGGCAACGGCGGGGATGGCAACGGAGGGGGGGATTCAGGCGGCGGCGGCGGCGGCGCAGGAGGGCCGTATGGTGCTGGAAAGAATGGTGGTGCTGGCAACAGCGCTACCACCGGTGGTGGTGGTGGTGGTGGTGGTGGTGCGGATGGTGGAGTTTCCACCGGTGGTGTTATCGGAGGCACCACTGGTGGAAATGGTGGTACAGGGCCTTTTGGTGCAGCTGGTGGAACGGGAGGAAATGCAGGTAATGGAAACGATGGCACTCGCGGCTCTGGCGGCGGTGGTTCTGACAACTCGGGCGGCACTGCCCCTCATGGAGGTGATGGCGGTGCTGGAGCAGAGGAATGGATAGCTCCTGAGTACGGCATTCGAGGTTCCGGTGGTGGTGGAGGAGGTGGCAGTAACAGCGACGACGGGGGACCAGGTGGTCTTTATGGCGGCGGCGGCGGCGCAGGGGAGACAAATGGTGGCACTGGGGGTACTGGACTTATTGTGCTCACCTACATCCCCGACGTGCCCACCACCGCGCGCGGGATACGCTTCTTGGGCAATGTCAGACTGCTTGGGGGAGTGCGCCTTCTTCTCGATGATGTCGGGTATCTCTTTAGTTCAGTATGGGGGTAGTAGTAAGGTGGATTCTCGTGGGCGTACTTCTTATCGCTGGTGCGGTTTCTCTCACTCTTTTCTATCGTCCGCAACCGCCACAACCCCGAGCAATCGAGCCAAATGGCACGCCGCCCCTCTTCACCTCACCGGTGATTGACGGGATGAAGATATACAAGAGCCCGCTCCTGCGCTTTGAGATCACCTACCCCGAGGAGCTCGGGGTAAAGGAGTACGGTAAGGCCGACACGAGCACGATAGTATTTGAAGATGCTACGGGGGACCGAGGATTTCAAGTGTTCGTCGTCCCCTACGAGGGTGAGACGGTGAGCGAGAAGCGTTTCAAGATGGATGTGCCCTCGGGGGTGATGCAGGAGCCAATCCAGGTACTCATCGACGGCGTTACCGCCACTGCGTTCTGGAGCACCAACACCCTCTTCGGCGAGACGCGGGAAGTGTGGTTTATCCGGGGTGGATTTCTCTACGAGATCACCACGTTTAAAGATCTTGACCCTTGGCTCGCCGAAATCATGAAGAGCTGGAAGTTTCTCTAACCCCACTTGGAGGTGAAACCTCCAAGTGGGGAAAAGGGAAGGAGGATGTGAGGGTGGTATACTGGCGGTAGTGTTTGAATAATTAACTTACTATTGTATGGCAATTCGTGTTGCGATTAACGGATTTGGGCGGATCGGGAGGGCGTTTGTGCGCCGTTCGTATGGACGCGATATCGAGATTGTTGCGGTAAATGATCTCGGGTCGCTTGAAAATCTCGCGTATTTACTGAAGTATGACACGGTTTATCGGCGCGCACCTTTTTCTGTCGAGGTGAGGGACGGTGCGTTGATAATCGACGGCAAGAGCGTACGTTTCTGTTCTGAAAAAGACCCGGCGAATCTCCCGTGGAAGGAGCTCAATGTAGATGTAGTGGTCGAGTCGACAGGGTTCTTCACGGAATATGAGAAGGCACAAGCACATATCACGGCAGGTGCGCGGCGCGTGGTGATCACCGCACCGGTTAAAGGGGAATCGACCATGGGCAGAACGGTCTTGGTGGGGGTCAATGAAGCAGATCTCGCCACCTGTCAGGTGAGTAGCAATGCCTCCTGCACCACCAACTCGGTGAGTCCGGTGATTGCGATTCTCGACGCGACGATCGGAATTGAGAAGGCACTCCTTTCGACCACCCACGCCTACACCGCGAGCCAATCGCTCGTCGATGGCCCCTCAAAGAAAGATATGAAAGAGGGCAGGGCTGCTGCACAGAACATCGTCCCGACCTCCACAGGCGCTGCGATCGCGGTCACTCAAGCCTACACATCGCTTCAAGACAAGTTTGACGGTATCTCGCTTCGGGTACCCGTGTCAGCCGGATCGATCGCCGACATCACGTTTATCGCAAAGCGACCGACGAGCGCTGACGAGATAAATGAAGTACTGCGTGCCGCAGCACGTGAGCCGCGCTGGGAGGGTATCTTCAAAACGACCGACGACGAGCTTGTTTCAAGCGACATTGTGGGTGAGCCGTACGCCTCGATCGCTGATCTCGGGATGACCCGAGTTGTTGATGGTACTCTCGTGAAGGTGCTTGCCTGGTATGACAACGAGATGGGCTACACCGAGAGCTTGGTGCGCCACGTGCGGAGCGCAGCCCATGCCTAAAATCTATTTTGCCGCCGATCACGCTGGCTTCACGCTTAAAAACGCGCTCATTGAGCACGTGCGCACGCGTGGCTACGATGTCGAGGATCTTGGGGCATTTGAACTCAATCCAGAAGATGACTACCCGGTGTTTATTACCCCGCTTGCGATGCGCGTGGCTGTCGAGCCGCTCTCTCGCGGGATTATCATCGGTGGGAGTGGGCAGGGCGAGGCCATGTGTGCCAACCGGACAGAAGGTGTCCGTGCAGCGGTCTTTTATGGCCCAATGCGGGTGACTGCGGCGCTCGATATCGAGGGCGGCCATTCTGAAGACGGGTATGACTCTGTGCGGCTCCCGCGACGCCACAACGACGCAAATGTTCTTTCGATTGGGGCTCGCTTTGTCTCGGGTGATGAGGCCGACGAAGCAGTGCGTGTTTTTCTTGAGACGCCGTTTTCAAAAGGTCCGCGTCATATCCGTCGCATCGCACTGTATTAACTATGAGCCTCGTGGTTCCGGCGGTACTCCCCACGAGTGAACAGGCGTTCGACGACGCACTCACCCTCTTTACTACTCTGCCACACATTACCCGCATCCAGATTGATGTGGTGGATGGTCGTTTCGCCTCACCCCCGTCGTGGCCATACACGGCCCCGCACGAGCTTCGGCGTCGCGTTGACGCAGGGCAGCACCTCCCTCATCTTGAGCGACTTGAGTACGAGATTGATCTCATGTGTGTTGATGCGGAAACAGCTGCAGCGAGCTGGCTCGCGCTCGGTGCCGCTCGCCTCACACTCCACGCCGAGAGCGTGGGCTCGATCACGCACCTCATTGCTTCGATGAAGAAACGGTACGGACACATCGTATCGCTTGGTCTTGCGATCAACACTGAAAGCTCCCTCACGCTTATTGAGCCAATCCTTCCTGATGTGTCCTATGTGCAAGTTATGGGCATTGCCCGGATTGGGCGTCAAGGACAACCCTTTGATCCACGGGTACTCGAGAAGATTCGCGTGCTCCATGACCGTCATTCGGAACTTGCGATTCAAGTTGACGGCGGCGTCTCACTCGAGAATGCGCCGAAACTCATTGCGCTCGGGGTTACAAATCTGGTCGTCGGTTCAGCTCTTTTACGCGCCAGCGATCCGGGTGCGGTTGTGGAATCATTTGAAGCGTTCGAGGGCCGTCATGGGATGTGAGTGCGGTATACTACACTCATGGCTCTTACTAGCGAGACCGTTACCGTACTTGAAGAGAAGGCAGAGGCGATCCGTGAGACGCTGATACAGATGCTCGTTGCCGCAGGGAGTGGACACACGGCGGGCCCTCTGGGTATGGCGGATATCTTTGCTGCTTTTTATTTTCATATTCTCACACACGACCCCGCAAAGCCGAACTGGGAAGGGCGAGACCGACTGATCCTTTCAAACGGACATATCTGTCCGGTGCGATACGCCGCGATGGCGCATGCGGGATACTTTTCGGTTGAGGAGTGTCTCACACTGCGCAAGTTTGGCAGCCGGCTCCAAGGACATCCGGAGCGCATGCGGCTCCCTAGCCTTGAGACCACGTCGGGCCCCTTGGGTGAAGGACTCTCGCAAGCAGCAGGAATGGCGTATGCGTTACGGATGGATGATAAGCCCAACCGCATCTACTGTGTGATGAGTGACGGCGAACAGGAAGAAGGGAATACCTGGGAGGCAGTGCTCTTTGCGGGTAAATACCGCTTGAGCAATCTCACTGCGGTGATGGATCGCAACAATATTCAAATTGATGGGATGACTGAAGAGGTCATGCCGCTGGAGCCTCTTGCAGATAAGTATCGCGCGTTTAACTGGCATGTGCTCGAGGTAAACGGACATGACATGAGCGCGTTCATCGCGGCGACTGAAGAGGCAAAAGCAATTTATGAAAAGCCGACGATCATCATTGCGCACACCATACCGGGCAAGGGCGTTCCGGAGATTGAGTTTGACTACCACTGGCACGGGAAGCCACCGACCAAAGAAGAAGGGAAGCGATTTTTGAAAGAAATTCGTTCGATGAAAGGGCGAGTCCCTCACGAATATGCTTAATACCCACGCACGTCTCTCCTCAAAGGTTTTTTCTGACGACATTCCGCGTGCGGCAACGCGCGACGGCTTTGGCACAGGCGTCGTTGAGGCAGGGAAGGCAGATGCGCAGGTGGTGGTGCTCTGCGCTGATCTCAAGGAGTCCACACGAGCAGAAGTGTTCGAGCATGAATTTCCAGATCGGTTTATTGAGGTGGGTGTGGCAGAGCAGAATATGGCTGCGCTCGCTGCGGGGATGGCGGCAGCCGGGAAGATCCCCTTTATTACAAGCTACGCCGTGTTTAACCCGGGGCGTAACTATGAACAAATCCGCACGACGATCGCTCTCAACCAGGTGAAGGTGATCGTTTGTGGGATGCATGCGGGTGTCTCGGTTGGCCCCGATGGCGCAACGCACCAAATGCTTGAGGACATTGGACTTATGCGGATGCTCCCGCATATGACGGTGATCGCTCCGGGAGATGCAGAGGAGGCGGAGAAGGCCGTGCTCGCGGCAGCCGTGCTCCGCGACCTCGCACCAGATCGCCTGCCCCGGGTCGCTCGGCTTGGCGCCGTTGCTCTGCCGGTGCGCCCACACGTGCGCGATCGGGCAGCCGAGCCTGCGCCCCTCGACGACGAGGTGCGC
>JBBTSV010000009.1:86060-100734 GCA_038064595.1 Patescibacteria group bacterium | reverse complement strand
CCGGGGCCCGTGTACCTCCGATTTGGACGCGCCCCGACTCCCCTGTTTACAACTCCCGCGACCCCGTTCCACATCGGCAAGGCACTGCTCCTCTTTTCTCTCAAGAATCCCCAGATCGCGATTTTCTCCACGGGCGCGCAGAGCTACACGGCGCTCCTCGCGGCCCGCGCTCTCGCGGAGGAGGGCATCGCGGTCACGGTACACCACGTGCCCACGATTAAGCCGCTTGACGCACCCGCGCTTCTCGCCGCCGCGAAGAGCGCGGGCCGCGTGATTACCCTCGAGGAGCATCAAGCGGCCGGAGGCTTTGGGAGCGCGGTGGCGGAGCTCCTCTCTACGCACCACCCGGTCCCGATCTTACGACTGGGCGTTGCAGACCAGTTTGGTCAGTCGGGTACACCCGAGGAGCTTCTCGCACACTACGGACTCGATGTGCCGAGCGTCGTGCGTGCGGCGCATGCGCTTGTGCGCGCCGCCTGATTTTCATGAACAAACACGAAATCAATCCATACCTTGCGTCACTTATCGTGACGGTCGTCGGTGCCGGCGCGGCGATGATGATTATTAAAGTTGCGTACGCAAACGTGTACGAGATTATATACGTCAATAACGCGGCAGCGTATCACGCTGCATTCCCACCACGATAGGAGAAGATCGACACCTTTTTCCACCCGGTCGCGTCACTGTTCGAGCGTCGTTACACAGTACTCTCTTGGTGCGTCGGCACTATAGCGCTCCAGCTCCTCGCGAGTGAGAAGCCCCTTCTGTGCGCCAATCTGCTGGACGACCGACATTGCGTTGATGGGGCCCCAGAGAAGAGCCTCGGAGAGTGACTTACCGAGCGCGAGCGCGACCACAAAGGTTGAGGTTGTCGCGTCGCCAGCGCCAGTGCGATCAATGGGCGGTCGCGCATCAGGGTACATAGGGACCGTAAGGATCTCACTGCCGTCAGACGCGTAGGCGCCGTTCGGCCCGTCGGTTAGGAGGACGATCTTTGGTCCTAGCTCATGCAGTGCGTGGATGAGTGCAGGCACGGACTGTTCAGTAAGTCCGAGAATCCGTTCCGCCTCCTCCTTGTTACAAGCAAAAACTTCAGTGTGGCTGTAGAGGGTTGCGAGCCGTTCTTTACCCATCTTCATCTGGAACGTTCCGGGCTGGAAGGCGAGTTTTGTGTCTGGATGAAGCGAGAGCCAGGCAACCAGGTTGTCGTGGAAGCTCTCTGCTCCCTCGCCGACAGAAGAGAGGTATATCCACCGGGGTGCTTCAAAGTTGTCTGGGATGAGGTACGGGTAGGTCTCATGACGAATAAGGATCGTGCGTTCTGCCTCGTACCAGAGGACGTAGTGATGATTGGTGGGGACGCCATCGTTTACCGTGACGTACCGTGTGTCGACACCCTCTTTGGTGAATGTGGCGAGTGTCTCTTCGCCGAATCGGTCGTTACCCACATTGGAGACAAATGCGCTCGTGAGCCCCAGCCGCGCGGCTGCGACAGCCGCGTTGGCGGCATTCCCGACCGCGGGAACAAGAACAGAAAAATCGTAGGGGATTTTGTCACCCCAGCGCATGGTGATCGTGCAGTCCTCCTCGTTCAAAGCGCAGTGCACCTGCGCTTCCTTGAGCTTAATAAATTCGTCGACGGCGGTATCGCCAATTGCCACAAAGTCCATATATCAGGCAATAATACCATGTCCCCCGTGCTAAAATCGAGATATGACTGATCTCATCGCACACGCTCGCTCGCTCGTCATTTCCGGCAAGGGCATCCTTGCTGCAGACGAGAGCGTGACGAGCGCGACCAAGCGTCTCGCCTCGTATGGTATCGCGGGCGGGCCCGAGATGCGTCGACAATTCCGCGATCTCTTTCTTGGCATGCCCGGCGTAGAGGAATATCTCTCGGGAGTGATCCTCTTTTCAGAAACGCTTACGGAGAAGGGTAATGACGGAACACTTTTCCCTGCATCACTCTCAGCGCGCGGGATTGCACCCGGAGTCAAAGTCGATCTCGGTATCGAGCCTATGCAGGAGGGCTCTCCAGAGGTCATCACACAGGGACTTCTCGACCTTCAGGAACGCCTCGCAACCTACAAAGAGCAAGGGGCGGTCTTTACTAAATGGCGCGCGGTGATCCGTATCGATGGCGATGAGCTTCCCAGTACGATGGCGATCCACGAAAATGCCAAGCGCCTCGCCCAATATGCAAAAGAGGTTCAGAGTGCAGGACTCGTGCCGATCCTCGAGCCAGAAGTTCTGCTTGAAGGGAAGCATAGTCGTCAGCGTTCACGGGCGGTGCTGATTGAAACGCTCGGGACACTTTTTTCAGTGATAGAAGAGTTTTCCGTTGATCGTGCGGGAATTATTCTCAAGACGGCGATGGCGCTCTCTGGGAGTGAGACGGGTAAGACTGATACGCCAGAAGAAGTTGCAGAAGATACGATTGCGGCACTTCTTGAGACCGTGCCACGTCAGATCGCCGGGATAGTTTTCCTCTCGGGTGGTCAGACCCCTGATCAGGCGACAGAGAACCTTGCGGCGATGGTGAAGGAAGCTCGCACCCAAGGTGCCCCGTGGCCCATCACCTTCTCCTACGCACGCGCGCTCCAAGAGGAAGCACTTGCCGTTTGGAAAGGGAAAGAGGAGAACGTCGAGGCCGCCCGAGCCGCATTTAAGGCTCGCCTCCAGAAAGTCTCCGCCGCCCTTAAATAACCCGCGACAAGAAGTGTCTGTTCGTTATTTCATACGACCGTGTGCCATACCGAACATGGTGAAAGACTCATGGTAAAAAGGTTGGCCCCATCCGGGTTTCGGGTGGGGCCAACATGTGTTCCAGAACCGTCAAAGAAGCTTTCTGTCGCACTTTCGCCACATGACGGCGTCTATTGAGAACACAAGTTCATCAACGTAACGCCCTAGTCGGAAGTGTCGTTTACGAAGCACTGCCTCAAGGCCATACCCACTCTTCTCGAAGAGACGACGACTACGAATGTTTGTCGAGAGAACATTCGCATAGATCTTACGGAGATTCAGAACGTTAAAAACGTATCCAAGAAGAAGGGACTCGGCCTCTGCGGCGTATCCTCTGCCCCAACAACTGGTTTCTCCAATCGTGATGCCGGTCGTAGCGACGCGGCTCACCTGATCTATGCTGTGGATACCTAATGCACCAATCGGACGATCTGCGTCAGGAGTCTCGCCCTTCAGTACGATCGTAAGCATGACAAGATCGCTCTTCTGCTCAAGACTCCGGACCCAGTCACTCTCGTCCTTCTCGGCCACCGGGTGGCGTGCGGGCGAAAACGAGGTTACCTCGGGGTCGTTGAACCATCGAACAAACAGGGGTACATCGGACTTGCATTCAGGTCGTAGATACAACCGCTCGCCGTTAAGGAAGACAACTCGTTCACTACGAGCCTGTGTGGTAGAAGTTTGCACAAACTGCTCCTTGTGGGTTGAAGAATCGGTGGAAGAAGAGGTACTTTCCCAGTACTGCACTCTATACTGTTTTATAGAAATAGCAAGGAACGCATTGCACATCTTTTAAGATGATGATATGATGCGAATCAGTCATTCCTCTTTGAAAGGTCAGAAGCATGGCACAGAAGACAGTTTTGGCAGTAAGCAACTCTGATGACGCACACGTTCGCGTAGTCGCACAAAGACTCAACGAACGTTCCATAGACGTGCACCGTTTGGACAGCGACACGTTCGCGTCAGATCATCACTGGTGCATCCCGTCAGACAATAAAGATTCTTCCTTGACGGGATTCATCCCGAATGTCGATGTCGTTTGGTACCGGAAGGTTGTGTTTCCGGAAGCGAGAACGATTGTGCAGTCGTTCGTGCGACAAGAGATCGAAGGACTCTTCGATTCTCTTCTCGCGGAATATGACAATTGCCGCTGGGTGAATCCGAGGAACTGTTTGTCTGCGGCACGCCCGAAGATTTCCCAACTCAAGCGTGCGAAGCAGTTAGGGTTTCGTGTCCCGGACACACTCATCACAAGTAGTCTCGAAGAACTGAAGGTGTTCGCCGCTAGTCATGACGGTCGGATAGTGGCAAAACCAATTCAAGTGCAAGTGGTCGGCTCGGGCAACGATTCTCTCGTCGTTGGGACTCGGAATCTGAGTCCGGAGCATTACGAATCGGCAATCTCGTGCTGCCCGGGCTACTTTCAAGAAAAGTTACCCTTCACGTCAGAGATACGGGTGATCGTCTTCGGGAAACAACAGTACCCCTTCCGACTCACCGCCCGAAAGGATGCTGCCGACATAAAACAACTCAAACTAAAGGACATCAAGCACGAGCAGTGTCGGTTGGACGGAAGTACCTCGAAAAAGATCGATGCACTCATGGCTTCATATGGCCTTGAGTTTGGCGCAGTCGACCTTGCCGATATTGGCGACGAAGAACCAGTGTTCTTCGAGCTTAACCCGAACGGCCAGTGGCTGTGGCTCCAGTACATGACTGGGGAGAACCTGCTCGACCCGTTTATTGACCTGCTTTGTTGCTGATCGTTTCGGAGCCCGCCACTGGCGGGCTCCCTTGTTGTGTATTAAAATGAGAATCACTTTGGCCATACTTCACTCGGTCGCGGATGTTCTGAACGACCCCCACTTCTCACCTGCGGAAACAAGCTTCGTGCTTGTTGGCGAGATGCACGGCTCAAGACAAAACGCCACCATAATTCGAGAAATAGCAAGTGTGCTTCTTAGGCACAGTAGGCCACTCACAATCGCCTTTGAGTGGACTCTCGAAAAAACAGAACTCGAAGAACTCAGAGAATATACGAGAGGTGGGTCGCTCCCGAGAAAACTACCCAACTTCTTCCTCTGCTCTGACGGACGCTTCACTTATGAACACGCGGTACTCTTAAAGTGGATCCGAACCTACAACCTTCAAAAAGGACTAGCCATAGACATTCATGCGTTCGATCGGGGCGGAAACAACGCCTCAGATGAGGACATGGCGCACTCATTGCTTCTGTACAAAGAGAAGCACCCTCATTCGATCATTCTTGTCGAGACAGGGAACGTGCACGCGAGGAACTCGAAATACTTTTTCGAAAACATCGAAAAAGAGCCACTCGGTTCGATTTTAAAAAGAAGAGATACAGCGTTTTCAATTTTCTGTGCCTATAAGGAAGGATATGTAAACGTGGAGGGTGTGTCGAGAGACGTCACGCAAGCAGAGTCTCAAGTAGAAGGGCGTGGAACATACTTTGACGCTGTGATAAACATCCCTGTCTCCGTGGCAGCTGAGGAAATCGAGAGTTTGACAAGCGTATCTGAACTGCTAAAATCGAAAACGGCAATTTCGCCAGCTCCTTAGGATCAGCAATGGACAAGGAACAGCCGTTCCTTCTGCAGACGGCCGACGAACCCGAGCCAGAGCAGGACCGCGGCGACGCTCTGGAGGACCTCCATCCGGAGGCGAGCCCAGAGATCTTTCACACTCGGTGCGGGCATCCGAGACACCGCGACGACTGAAGTCGCGATTTGAGGGGGTGCTGGCTCGCAAGAGCAGCGCCCCCTCCGCTGTTCTGTGCCCGCTAGGAATTTGCAGTAGGAGGCGCGGTGCGGTATAGTCAGCCGGTATGGTAACGCTCACGGTAGAAAAAAGAATGGCTACTGGCGCACCGCCCGCGGCGCTGCGCCGCGCGGGCGTGCTCCCCGCGGTTGTGTATGGTGCCCATCAAAAGTCGACACCGATCACGGTTGACGCGCGCGCCTTCTCCAAGGTGCTCCGCGATGCTGGCGAGTCCACCATCGTCTCTCTTACCGGGCTCGGCGCCCCGCTCCCGACCCTTATCCACGAGGTGGACGTTGATCCGCTCACGAGCCTCCCTCGCCATGTCGATTTCTATGCAGTGACCAAGGGAGAGAAGGTTGAGGTGTCGATCCCGCTCACCTTTACGGGTGTTTCCGCAGCGGTAGAAGCCGGTGCCAACTTGGTGAAGGTGATGCACGAGCTTGAGCTTGAGGCTGATCCGATGAATCTCCCCACAGAAATAACGGTCGATCTTTCTCTCCTTGTGAATATCGGCGACCGTATCAGCGCACAGGATCTCGTGCTTCCCACGGGCGTGACGCTCGCAGTCGACCCTGAAGAAGTGATTGCCTTGGTACAGGAGGTGGTGGAGGAGAAGGTCGAGGTTGTGCCAGCAGACATCGCCTCGATTGAAGTAGAGAAAAAGGGTAAAGATGAGGAGGCTCCTGCCGAAGAGGCAAAGTAATACAAGCAAAAGCGGGGCGCCCCCAGGGGGCGCCCCGCTTTTGCTATACTAGATAGATGACTCGCCGCGGTATCGCAGCTCTACTCGCAGCACTCCTAGGAGTGAGTGGGCTTGTCTACGCCGTTCCCACAATGGCGCAGGAACTTACTCCAGAAGAGCGTGCCGTCCTGCAAGCTCAGTATGACGAGCTTCAGAAGGAGATTGCGGCCCAACAGCAGATTATTACCGACACCCAGGCGAAGAAAAAGTCGCTCCAAGGAGACGTTACCGTGCTTGATGCACAGATTAAGGCCGCACAGGCACAGATCGCCGCCAAAAACATCGTCATCACCCAGCTCGCCGCACAGATCGCCAAGAAGAACGTACTCATCGGTCAGCTTTCTGACCGGATCGAGCGCGGAAAGGAGTCGCTCGCCTCGATCCTCCGTCAGCAGGATCAGCTCGACGCGACCTCGATCGTCGAGATAGCGCTCTCCAAGAACAGTTTTGCCGAATTGTCGTCGGACATTGACGCTTTCATCTCACTCAAGACCGAGCTCCAGGCACTCTTTGCCGATATTCGCGCTGCCAAGACGCAGACGGAAACTGAGAAGGCCGAGCTCGCGACCAAGCATAACGCGACCATGGACGCCAAGTATGAGATCGAGCTCCAGAAGAAGCAGGTCGCGGAGAATAAGTCGGAGAAGCAGCAGCTTATCGTGCTCACCGCGAGCCAGGAGGAGGCGTATAAGAAGGTTCTCGCCGAGCGACAGGCAAAGGCGGCCGCCATCCGGGCCGCACTCTTCCCGCTCCGGGACGCCGCAGCAATCAAGTTTTCCGATGCACTCGCCTACGCCAAGAAGGCTCAGGCGCAGACAGGCATCCGCCCCGCGTTTATCCTCGCGGTCCTTACGCAGGAGTCCAATCTCGGGAGCAACGTGGGGCAGTGCTATCTTGCCGACACCACCACCGGCGCGGGGGTGCGCAAAAATACGGGAGCGGCGGTACAGAACGTGATGAAGCCCACCCGCGACGTAGCTCCTTTTATCGATTTAGGACAGCGACTCGGCTTTGACCCCTTTAAACAGGTGGTCTCGTGTCCGCAGAGTAGCGGCTACGGCGGCGCGATGGGTCCTGCGCAGTTTATCCCTTCAACCTGGAAGATGTATGAGGCAAAGGTCGCGAGCGTGACTGGCCATAGTGTGCCCAACCCGTGGGCTGCCGACGACGCTATCGCGGCGATGTCGGTCTACTTTGACGATCTGGGAGCCGACCGCGGCGGCTACACCGCCGAGCACACTGCCGCGGCCAAGTATTATGCCGGCGGCGCGTGGAATACCCGCGCCGGCCGCACCTACGCCAACAGCGTGATGAAGCTCGCCGAGTCGATCCAATCCAACATCGACTTCCTCTCGAACAATTAGCCCATACGAAAATGAGGGACACGTGAGGGACACGTAGTGTCCCTCATTTCGACCGGACATCAGACGTCCACAAGTTCACACCAGAGGGTTGACTTTGTGCTGTGCATTCTGATATACTACGTGAACAAACGGCTTCGGCCTCGAGGCGCCCGCAAGGGCGCCTCTGACATTTCCTACTTCCCTTGGGCCAGCTTGATTATCGCATCCGTAAGGCGAGCATGCGTCTCCTTATCAATCGTACCTACTTTTTGATAGAGCCGTTTGGCGTCTAGAAGGCGTAGTTGGGAGAGGATAGCCATGCGCGATTGGCCGTCTCCACTGGCAACCGGTAGATAGAACTTACCGCCCTTATCTCGGGTGGTCAGCGGGACACCCCAAAAGACCTCCTTATTGAATTTTCTGAATATGATGATGGGCCGACCGAAGTTGTCACCCTTGCCGTCCTGCTCAAAGCCAACATTCGTACCAAGGTGACAAAACCATATCTCGCGCTCATGGAAAAATACGCGAGTGCCCTTCTCATCCACCTTCTCTTTTTTGGCATGCCACGTCCAAAAGTCTTTGTGCATAGACAAATAATAGCACCACCAACAGCGTGATGAAGCTCGCCGAGTCTATCCAATCCAACATCGACTTCCTCTCGAACAATTAGTCTCGACACATTGATTTTCTATAATTTGTGGCGTACTGTACCCAGCGTATCGTTGTACTTTTACAGAAAGGAATTGGTATGAAAAACATACTTCAGAACGTGAGCGAAGTGCGATCTGTTGTGCCGCAAGGCAAAACAGTCACCTTGGTCGGTGGCTCCTTCGACCTTATCCATGTCGGCCATGTGCATCTGCTCGAATACGCCGCATCTTTGGAAGAAATTCTTGTTGTCGCGGTACTTTCAGATGCCTATGTCCGGAGCTATAAGGGTTCGGAGCGCCCGATCATCAACGAAAGGCAAAGGGCCACGATGGTGGCGAGCATTCGATATGTCGACTTTGTCTATGTATCAGATGTAAGCACGAGTAGCCCCGACACCCTGCAGGTGCTTAGACCAGACAGCGTTGTCTTCAGCGAAGAACTGGGCAGCAATGATAAAATGCAGCGTCGTGTTCAGAACATCATGAAGTCCTCACCGGACACCAAGATTCGGATCCTCCCCCGCTACTCTGTAGAAGATGTTTCCACGAGTTGCATCATCGAAAGAATACAGGGAGTAAAACCTTGATCAGTTGCGCGTTAGTTCTTGGGCACGACGGAGGAACAGGAGATCGCGAATTGTATTGAAGCAGGTGTTGTAGAAAAGTACTTCACCTGCTCGTACTTTCTCTTCCTGCTGACGGAGGAGCTCGATTGCTTCAGGTAGTGGAAACCACTTCACATAGGTACCAATATCAATTTCACTCGCAGTGAACGTTGGGGTGCCCTGAGAGACAGCCTTCGCGGAGTAGCCGAAACTGATGCAGTGTTTGCTATCTCTCGAGCGGAAATCTTCAGTGATACCGAGTGCGTCTTGTATCTCAATGTCGCACCCGGTCTCCTCGCGACATTCGCGGCGTACGCCGTCGAGGACAGACTCTTCTGCCTCTATGCCGCCACCAGGCAATAAGAAAAAAGGGTTCACCTTGTTGCCGAGTAGCGCGACCTCGCGGGTCGCGTTAAAGAGGACGACCTTACCGGTAGGACGTTCCTTCCAGACAACGTCGGGCATCTTGGGTGCATCTGGAAATATATCGCTATCTCGAGTTACCAGCAGCAGCTCGTCGTTCTGCATGGGGTTCGAATTGCTCATCGGTCTAGTCTACTGTAAAACCACGGAAAACCAACTTGAAAGGAGGTGCAGAATGCATCGCCCCAGAATCATCATCTGTCGACACGCTGAGTCGATTGAAGACGTAGATGACAGCGTCTACGACGTGCTCAGTGATCTCGAAATACCGCTCACCGATAAAGGAATTACGCAGGCGCACAACTTCGGTGCAGTTCTCGCTCAATTGTTGAAGGGGAGTGCGAACGTACGTTTCTACACCTCTCCGGGGGTGCGGAACGTGCAGACCCTGAAGATCGTGCTACCGAAGCTCGCGGATAGCACTAACATCCAGGTTGAAATCGAGCCGCTCATTGTCAAACAAGACTGGGGTATTATTACCGCCGAGAACAAGCCAGCGATCGAAGCCGAGCGATACGAGACAGGTGTACTGCGATACACGTTTCCGACCGGAGAAAGTGCCGCAAGCATGATTAGCAGGCTGACGACATTCAAGAAAAAGATCTTTGAGATACAGAAAGACGTCGGGCACGACATTGTCGTCTTCTCGCACGGGTTTGAGTTCAGAGTCCTCCTCATGTTGGTTATGGGGTGGGATGAAGAACTCTTCGAGTCCTTCGGCAATCTCGGAAACTGCGAGTACCGAATCCTCACGATGCGCGCAGATGGGGAATACTTTCTGAACAAGCCGTTGCGGAAGCATGGTCTGCCTATCACGCGTCTTTTGGGGAAAGCATGAAACCCTTTTCTCGCACTATCGAAGAGCCCGACGGTCTATATTGTCGGGCTTTTCTGTTTGCGTGATGAAGCTCGCCGAGTCTATCCAGTCCAACATCGACTTCCTCTCAAGCAACTAACTCTGTGCGGAGGTTAAACCTCCGCAGACCGGAGTGAGGGACACTACGTGTCCCTCAGTTTCGGGAACTCCCTGTGGAGATGTTAGGGAGTGAAGTGGACGTCAACGGAAGCTGGGACGGCCACTTGTATAAAGAATATGTTTTCATAATAAGTTGCAGGAGCAAAACCAAAGGTTCCTGTTTGCGTGGGGTTATCACCATACACCCCAGTGAAATTTATATAATGCAACCCCGGCGTTAAGGGCGCCGTAAAGGTGGCTACGCCTGCCGCACCACCGTTCTCGTGAGTGAACACTCTCCTCCTCCCAGCTACTGTATCAGTCTGAACCTCATTCCCGGTTGCAGTTAAGAGAACCGCGCCCGCAGGAAGTGTGGCGATTACCCCGACATCTGGTGGCTGAGTACAGCCTAAGAGACTACAAAAAAGACCGTGGAAAAGATTAAAAGGGTTAAGGAGACCAGTACTCAAATACCCAGGAAGATCATCTCCGCGATCACCCGTTGCTGCGACGAGCTTTAGCTGTACTGTCGCGCCCGGGGAATAAGTGTTTTTATCGGTCCCTGCGCCATAGGTCGCGCTCGCTCCGGTGGGATTCTCGTAGTCGTTGAAGCCGGGTGCGCACCAAACGTTATCACAAATCGTGGTGTCATTCCCCGACTCACCACCACTATAGAAGACACACGATTGTGCTCGGTACCATCCTGCGGCCTCCTGTGCGGGGGTGGGCGTGAAGGGTGGTGTCACACTACACGCACCCCAGTGTGGGTTGTAATAGAAGTCCACCCAACCAGCCTCGACCTTTTGGGCGTTACCAAGTAAGACAATAAAGAATACAACAGTAACACTAGCGATGAATGAGGAGCGGGTCATATTTATTGGCGGGAGGAGGGAAGTACCTGGACCACCTTGGCGGTTATCTCTTTCGCGACGCTGATATCGTCGTCGGAGTAGATGTTAACGACCGCACCCATGGGTATAGAGCTCACCTGTATAGGAGTGAGTGGGACAGCAGTACCTCCTTTGGTGTTTGTGGGGGAGACTGTTGATACCGAGACTATTTGTGTGGCGTCAGAGGTGTGTACGATACGCTCGGCCAGAGCCGGATCAGCAAAAGGGTCGAGAGTATGAATCTTGACTCGGATATCTGTCCCGCTCACAGACAAGACGGTGCCTTGGAGCCTCGTCGTTGCTTGTGTTGTGGTCTTGATCGAGTTCCCGATGGGGCTGTCCTGGACGAGCTTCTTGGCAGCTGCAAAGCCAGAGTCATACCCACGCGCCTGATTGCTCATTGCTCCCGGCAGATAGGGATCAGCCACCCACGATACAAGAAATCCAAGGAAGAAAGCACCGAGAGGGAGGATAAAAGAGAGCCGCGAGACCTTACTACTGGAGAAATCTTGTACGGGTGATGGGTTAGAAGATGGGGGCATATGTATCTCATTATACGCTCCCTTGCCTATGGCGGGATGTGGGTTATCAACAGGCCTGTTTATCCACAGGATGGTGTTGACAAGAACCCCTTGCAAATAGGGCCCCAGGGTGTATACTGTATTTGACAGATGGGTCTGAAAGTGTGATGGTTAAACACCCACTTTTCGTCTCATGTGTTGGGCGAGTGTAGAGCGAAAGCAATGCACTCATGATCTTTCCACCCCGCGGCTCGAGAGGGTCGTAAGGAGCATAGGATGAGCAAGCTCATCAAGGGATGCCGCGCTCCCTTTGAACGCGCGGTGAGTTGGACGGTCTTCGTCTTCGTCATGGTCCTCGCGGGCTGTGGCGGTGGCGGAAGCGACATCGCGGCGCCGGGGGCAACCTCGACAGCCGTCGAGGTGGCAATCACCCCGTGCGAGATCGTGAAGGAAGGCGGCACCTGCGCCGCGGACATCACTGTCCGCAACGTGTCGGCGGCCGACGTCGTCACGGTCACGTGCGGGGGGGATGCACCACCCATCACGGGTGCGATGGACGCATCGAGGAAGACGAAAGTCGACCTCGAGGCGTCGAAGGCCTGCATCGTGGCCGTAAATGGTCGCGACAAGACGACCATCACGGTGAAGGCGCAATGCCGTCCACCGCTCATCCTCGGCCGAGAAGGCCGTTGCGTCAGCAACACCTCCCCGCAACCTGTCGTCTGCCAGCCCGGCTTCGCGGTTGGCCATTTCGGCACTTGCGTCGAGGCCTGGTGGGCAGCGGCCAGGATTTACGCCATGGGCGTGAAGGTCGTCGGCGCCAACCAGCTGCCGCCCGGGTGCAATACCTGGGCCCAGCAGTGCTGGAAGGAAGCCGTGGCGAACGGCACCGTGAAGTTCGTCGCGACCTCAGCGGCGGATCACACCGGACGTCCGATCATCTTCGCCTTTTTCCGCAACAACACGACGATGTTTGGCGTAACGGGATTGTGGGAAACCCTTCCTGTTTACGCAGACGACGGAACCTTCGCGGGTTCCGATATCGGTGGCGGTGTTGCTTCCGAGGTCGACTTGATTTTCGGTAGCCTGAACGGTGGTGTGGTGCACGAAGTTGCGAGCGACCGCTGCTTCGAGAAGTACTACTTCGTGAACCCGCAGAACGGGGGAACGAGCTGGTCGGTCCGGCCAGTGACCTGCTCAGGATGATCTTGCGTCCGCTTTTGAGGACGCTCCAACAAAGCCCTGCACTCGCGGGGCTTTGGTTTTTTACTGTCCACAATTTCACCAAACTCAATTAACAGTCGAGAGGAAGGGGATGCTAAACTTAGCATAATTATGAACTCATTCACTAAATTTGGGCTTCTGTCTTTCTTTCTCGCATCTCTTCTGTTCACAATCCCACAGCAAGCAAGTGCGGCGATAACAAATGTGTGTCCTGGGGAGCCAAAGACATTAAACTGGTCTTCTAGCAACGTCAATGGGACTTGTATGGGGAGCGCGTCAGTATACTCATGTAATTTTACCCCAAGCAAAAACGAAACAAGTTCATCAGTCATAACAACCGATGTCTCGTGTGAAGTTAGCCTGACTTGTGATGTGATCTTCACGGCCACTGATAGTTTGAGTATAAACCCAAATCAAGAATATTGTTGCGGAAAGTGGAGCCTCGCCGGGAGTCCCGTCTGGAATGGATCGTCCTGTATAGCCTCTGTGGCAGCACCGGGTGCCATACTTGATCTCACCCCCGCCGACCCGGCTGCAAACCAGATAACGCTCGGGCAAGACCTCCCCTACTCTCTCACCTCATCCAACGCATTGAGTTGTCAGATCGATTTGTATGACAACACGGTCGTCTTTATAAAAAATGTTTTGCCCGCAGCGTGGAACCAGACATCCATCAGTCCAGGCACTTACCCGGCTGCTCAGCTGCCATCCACCGCAGGTAGCTACATCTTCAGAACGATCTGCTACTCGGGACTAAACGGAAGTGGGGCAGCGAGCACGGGTGACTGGGACACTTTAGTTATTGTAGATCCGATCTGTACTCCGCAGACGATCGGCGGCTGCGTTTTACCATCGACAGAGGCTGGGTCGAGCGCCGGAGCGTGTGCGGCAGGTGACCCTGGTTCCTGTTCCTATATCTGTGATTCTACGGGCACCTGGGTGCCGAACGCCGCTGTCCCCAATACCTGTAATCTTCCTGACCTCGGGATTTCTATTGATGCAGCAACCTCGCCACAGCACCCCGTTCCCGGTCAACCCACGACCTTCACCGCGACCGTGAAGAACAGCGGTGCCGCGACTGCGAGCGGCAATTTCAGTAACGTTTTCGAAACGTACAAATCTCCAAATACAGCAGGTATTCCAACAATTAAGATCGCCGGTAGCCAACTCTCTAATCTCGCCGTGAACGGTACCGGTGTCACTTCGGCAGTCGCAATCACCAGTGCGCCTTTCCCCTCAGTCGGCACCTACCTCATCCGCGCCTGTGCCGATCTCAACACCGCGCTTATCGGCTCTATCCCGGAATCTTACGAGAATAACAATTGCGGCGGTTGGGTTACGATAACCGTTGCGTACCCAAACTACCAGGCGGCCGTACCCACTGGGTCAGCGTCTGTCACGTCCGGTAGCTCAGTGACTTTTAACAGTATTGTTTCAAACACCTCGGTTGCAGCGGCCATTTCAGCTTCCCAGATCCGTTTTCAGGTTGAACCGGGAACAGGGAATACCTTTGGTACCCCCACCGATCTCGATACCGCCGCAGTAGTACCTGCACTCGCCGGTGGCGCCTCTGACATCCCCCGTACCTCACCTCCTTGGACCGTTCCTGTAGTCGCCACCCCCACCAGCTATCATGTTCGCGCCTGTGCCGACCTCCCGGGCAATACTGTCGCTGAGGGATCATCAAATGAGAGTGACAATTGCTCCGACGGCTTCAACTTCACCGTGAATCCGGCGGCCGCCTCCATCCCCACTCTCTCAAACCCAACCGCAACCTCCATTACCTCAA
>JBBTSV010000009.1:0-85960 GCA_038064595.1 Patescibacteria group bacterium | reverse complement strand
CACTATTACCGAATCAAATAACGGCAACAACTGTGGCCCGTGGACCTCGGTGACGATCAGTGCGGCCGCCTCCATCCCCACTCTCTCAAACCCAACCGCAACCTCCATTACCTCAAGTGGTGCGACGCTCGGTGCAACCGTCTCTTCAAATGGTGGTGCCAGCCTCACAGCACGCGGCACCTGCTGGTCAACCTCGCTCACCAATCCATCTCTCACCAATGGCGCCTCCTGCCTCGCTGAAGGAGGAACGGCTGTCTCCATCTTCTCCCACGCACGCACCGGTATGCCCGCAGGCACCACCATCTACTACACCGGGTACGCGACCAACTCAGTGGGTACCGGATACACTGCCAGCAGCATATCGTTCGTGACGAGTGCGGCCCCCTTCATTGACTTGGCGCCGGCTGGGACGGGTGCCGTGACCCCCACCACTGCCACGGTCGGTTCGGCGACATCGTTCGCTATGCAAATCATAAATAACGGCAACACCACCACAGGTGTCGCATTCACCAACCGACTGCGGAGGGCAACCGACTCAGGCGGTACCGGATCAACCAACGTGAACACCAACACCGCCGGTCCTCTTGCGGCGGGTGCTCAGACTTCCGGATTCAGCATCTCGTACACGCCGGTGGCAGGAGATGTGGGTACACGCTGGTTCAGCATCTGTGCGGATGAAGACATGAGTGGCAACGGCACTATTACCGAATCAAATAACGGCAACAACTGTGGCCCGTGGACCTCGGTGACGGTGAATCCGGGTGCTGCCACTGCGCCGGTCATCGACACCCCTACCTCAGAGTCAATCACTCCAACAAGTGCCGTTCTTGGCGCCACGGTCCAGTCTGACGGCGGGTCGCCGATCACAGGGCGCGGAGTGTGTTGGTCGACTGCAATCGATCCCTCTCTCAGTAATGGCGCTACCTGCCAGTCAACCTCGGGCACCACGGGCGTCTTCACAGTCCCAGCGAGCGGGCTTACACCCGGGACGACCTACTACTTCCGTGGCTATGCGACCAACTCCGTGGACACGAGCTATACTTTATCTGGCATTAGCTTCACTACTCTTGGCCCGGTAGCAAATCTCACCGTTGATAACCCTGTCGCCAACGTTGGCGACACAAGGAACCTGACTGTTAATTGTACCGATGCCGCCTCGTACAGCGGGACGGCGCCAATCGGGAATGGGGTATGGTCAGGGACTCCCGTCGTCGTGTCGACCGGAGCGCTCAACTCTCCCGGAGCACAGCCCTACCAGCTGATATGTTATAGCGGCGCTGGCCAGACGGGGACGGCTTCAGCACCCGACATTGAGACGATCACGGTAAACAACCCTAACATCTCGATCACCGCAGAGCCGACTCGTGTGGCGGTGGGTGGCAACACGCTCATCCGGTGGAGCGCGACGAGCGTTACGAGCTGCAGCATTAGGAAGAATGGCGCGTTAACTTCGTGGCAGCCGACAGTCAGCAGCAACGCGACCAATGGACAGAGGAACGATACCATCAATGGACAGAGCACCTTTGTACTGTCGTGTAGCCCAGTTGGCGGCGGGGCAGCGATCACGAGCACCGTTATCGTGAACGTCGAGGGGGGCTTCAAACCTTTCTAGATTTCTAGAGGTGTGCTAGTATCAGCGGGATGAAAAAGGATATCCACCCGGAGAATTACCGGCAGGTCATCTTTGAAGATATCGCCTCGGGCGCGCGGTTTCTTATTGGCTCCACGGTGCACACGACCGAGACGGCCACATGGGAAGACGGCAAGGAATACCCCAAGCTTATCGTCGAGATCTCCTCCAAGTCGCACCCCTTCTATACCGGTGAAGACCGCACTCTCGACAAGGCTGGCCGCGTTGAACGCTTTAAGCAGCGCGCCGCTAAAAAGGCCAAATAGGAGCAGGAGCACGCCCCGCAAGGCGTCGCCTTGCAAAAATGATGGACACTACGTGTCCATCATTTTTGAGAAATGGTAGAGTAGAATGATGGAGTATTCGGGAGAGTTTAAAAAGAATTTTGCCACGGCATACCTCGCCGAGGAGTATGAGCGCCTCGAGAAGGAGGCGAGCGATGCTGCTGTCTCCGCGGGCACTGACTCCGAGCTCCTCGCGATGGCTGCAGAAGATGTGGCGCGCGTCCGCGCGCGCCAGGCGGCTATTCTCGCCGAGATCGAGCAGATTCTAGACAAGGAGAAGGAGGAGGTGACGCGCCCGCGCTCAGTGGTCCTTGAGCTGCGCGCGGGCGCCGGCGGCGACGAGGCGAGCATCTTCGCCCACGATCTCGAGCTGATGTATGAGAAGTATGCCGAGCGGCAGGGCTGGCGCTCACACCCCATCGACGAGCTCACGCTCGAGATCGTGGGCGAAGGCGCCTACGACGCGCTCCGCTATGAGACGGGGGTCCACCGGGTCCAGCGGGTCCCCTTGACCGAGAAGTCGGGGCGCATCCACACCTCCACCGCTTCAGTCGCGGTGCTCCCGATCCGCGATAAGTCAAAGGTCGTGATCAATCCTGCCGATATCGATATGGAGTTCTCGCGCAGTGGCGGGGCAGGGGGGCAAAACGTTAATAAGGTCGAGACCGCCGTGCGGCTCATCCACCGCCCCACCGGAGTAGACGTCCGCTCTTCCTCCGAGCGCAGTCAGCTCGCCAACCGTGAGAAAGCGATGGTTATCCTCCTCGCCAAGCTCGATCTCCTCCACGAGGAGGAGGAGGCAAAGAAGCATGCGGCCACCCGTAAGGCCCAGATAGGCACGGGCGACCGCTCCGAGAAGATCCGCACTTATAATTATCTCCAAGATCGGGTCACTGACCACCGCTTGAAGGAATCGTGGCATAATCTGCCCGGCATCTTGGGGGGCGATATAGACAAGATCGTCGAAGCGTTTCGCACCTTGCATACCGAGCTCGATTCGGGTACAGTAGCAGAATAATGAGCAACGGACAGGATACGGCATTTTTTGAGCGCCTCTTTCAGACAGGGGCGCATTTCGCGCAGATGAAGAGTCGGCGCCACCCCTCGATGAAGCCCTTTGTGGTGGGCACCAAGGGGCGGCAGGAGATCTTTGATCTCACCAAGACCACTGAGCAGCTTGAGGCAGCCAAGGCGGTGATGGCCGCCTTTGCCAAAGAAGGGAAGACCATCCTCTTTGTGGGCGGGAAGGTAGAGATTGCTGCGCTTGTGAAGAGCGCTGCGCAGTCGATTAATGCACCCTATGTGGCGACCCGGTGGCTCGGCGGCACCATCTCTAACTGGAGCGAGATCAAGAAGCGCGTTGACCGCCTCGCCGAGCTCACCGAGAAGGCCGCCGCAGGCACCCTGGCGAAGCAGCACACCAAGCTCGAGCTCGTGAAGATCGAGCGAGAGAAGAAGCGCCTCGAGGAGCGCCTCGACGGCATCACCACCCTCACGAAGCGCCCCGATCTTATGATTGTGGTTGACACGAAGCACGAGAAGCACGCGGTGAAGGAGGCCAACGAGGCGCGTATCCCGCTTATTGCCCTCATGAGCTCTGACTGCAACCTCAAAGAGGCACAGTACCCGATTGTTGCCAACGACACCTCGCGCGAGACGGTGAAGCTCGTCCTTAGCGAGCTCACCGCCGCCTTTCAAACCGGACAGGTTGCGTAGATGGGAGGTGAGAATCGTTTGGACTTCTCGAGGACGCATAATTTTCTGCTGAAAATTTTCTCGGCCTCGCGCCAGCGCTGCGGAGCCTCTCGAATCACAAGCGATTCTCACCCCGTGATATAATTTTAAACACTATGGATATTACGACCGATACGATTAAACAGCTGCGTGAGATGACCGGCGTGTCAGTCATGCAGTGCAAGAAGGCACTCGAGGAGGCAGGGGGAGATCTCGAGAAGGCCATTGTCATCCTCAAGAAGCACTCGGCCGCCTCGGCCGAGAAGAAGGCTGATCGCTCGCTTGCAGCCGGCGCTATCGGTAGCTATACCCATGAGGGTGCTATCGGCGCGATGGTCCTCCTCTCATGCGAGACCGATTTTGTGGCAAAGAACCCCGAGTTCTCTGCGCTTGCACGCGAGATCGCGATGCAGGTGGCGGCGACGAGCCCTGCGTACACGACGGCCGACGAGATCCCTGCTGAAGCCAAGCAGGCCGCCACCGCTGTTTTTGAAAAGGAGGTCGCTGATAAACCAGCAGAGATGCAAGCGAAGATCCTTGAGGGCAAGCTCGCGAGCTACTTCCGCGACCAAGTGCTCCTCGAGCAGCCGTTTATTAAGGATGAGACCAAGACCATTCATGATCTTCTCAACGAAGCGACCCAAAAGTTTGGCGAGCGCGTCGAGATAACACGCTTCACGCGCCTTTCGGCCCGCTAGCGCCATGATCTCACTCTTGCTCATCCTCACCTCGGTTATCCTCCTCACAGGCTTTCTGGGAGTGACGGTATACGAGACGACACGCGGTGTGCGCTTTTTTGAAAAGAAGCGTACACGGTTCGACCGAGTTGTCGATCAGATGATCTTTGTCTTTGAGCACGTTGATTTCTCGGCGTTCGCGCGAGAAGAGATCCGTCACGTGGCGCGGCGCATAGGACACGCAGTCGCGACTCTCTCTCTCCAGAGCGTTCGCGCCGTCGAGCGACTGTTGACGCGTCTCGTCCGCTCGTTTCGTACCCACGAAGCGAGTAACGCGCCGCGCGAGAGTACACGCGAGTTTGTCAAAACGTTGTCGGACTTTAAGGAGCAGTTGAAGACCACACCGCCCGAGGTTCCTGAAATTCTTTCCTAGTGCCGGGATAGCTTAGCTGGTAAAGCAACGGTTTTGTAAACCGTAGACCGTCGGTTCGAGTCCGACTCCCGGCTCTCGTTATTTATTCTGTGTTGTGGTTGAGAGCGCACCCTTTGGGAACTGTTTCTCGAGATCCTCGAGGGTGGTGAAGCCGTAGTAGTGTGTGCCGTTGATGATAAACGCCGGGAAGGTGTCCTTCACCTTGCTGATACCGATGAGCGTTTTGAGAGCCCCGAGGTCGAGGTTATAGTCAAATGAGTACACCCGAATGCTTGGATACGTTTTGCGGAGGTATGAGAGCGCGTAGCCAGCCTTGTCGCAATCGGAGCAGTCACCAGCATTGCTATAGAAATAGAGTACCGTGACGGGCTTTGTCTTACAGGCCGCAGCGAGCTGCTTGGTAATGAGGTAGTCACGAATCTCAAGGAGAGAATACTGTTGCTTGAGGCGAACGACCTGAGAGTTGTCACTTCCCAATTGGTTTTCTGTATATGCGAGACGATTCCCGAGATCAGTAAGGCTGCTGATAAGTGTCGCCGACGACGTCGCACTCTCGCAGGGCGCTGTCTCAAGGAGGGAGAACTGCGTATCAAGAGAGAGGGTATCAATGGCGATTTGATCTGCAATGGTCGAGATGTTTTCAAGACGTGTGTTGTTGAGATAGGTGATGGCCAAGGCGACGGTTCCGACCAGCACGATCGAGATCCCAAGTGCGATGAGGAGGTTACGGGTGAAGAGTGACATACGGTTAGCGCCACGGAGTTGCCACGCCACGCGCGACGTCTGAGAGGGAGCGGATCAGCCATATCGGCGCGACGAACCAGTAGAGTGCGAGGTAGAACACGACGTTCGGGACTAGGCGCCCGGGAGTACGAGAGAGATTCTTTCCGAGGTACATCCACGTCAGGGTAGTCGTGATGACCACACTCCCGAGCAGGATGATCATGGTGATCGGCAGATAGAACCATGAGAACGGTCGCCACGCAAACGCGTAGGAGAGTGGAGCTACCTGGGCAAGCGTGTACGCGTGCCAGCCTTGCTGGATGAGATCAATTCCACTGACGACGAAGAGGAGTATACCCCCTCCGATCGCCACGATCGCCAGAGGGAGCACAAAAGAGCCGAGGACGCGGTTGTGGCGCGCCCCGATGAGATCACGGTACTCAAAGAGAAGGTTGCGGAGGAAGCCAGTCGTCCAGCGCACGCGTTGTTTGATCAGTTTTGGGAATGTGGGCGGACCCTTCGTATAGACACGAGCGCGCATCGCGTTGCCAATCTGATGTCCAGCACGCTGGATGCGCATGGCCATCTCCATGTCCTCAGCGAGGTAGGCGTGTTTAAAGAGCCCGAGCTTGGTGAAGACTTCTCGGCGATAAAAGGAAAACGGGCCTGGAGTCACGTAGAGCCCGTTGAGTGACGAGAGGATGTGGCGAAGCATGATAGCAAACGTATACTCGGCATACTGCATCCGCTGGATAAAGGTACGCGGCTCATGGATCGACATAGACGCGGTGACGGCCATGACATCAGGAACAGAAAACGCAGCGATGATTTCTTTCAACGCATCGGGTGCGACGTATGAGTCAGCATCAAGGAAGCCGACAAATTCAGCATCGTGCGCGTGGGCGAGACCGAGATTCATCGCTGTATATTTACCTCCGTTTTCTTTATGGAGTGCTGTGATTTGCGGATGTGAGGCATAGCGGTCTACCACAGTAGGAGTGGCGTCTGTCGAACCGTCATTCACCAAGATGAGTGACAGCTGTGTGGCAGGGTAGTCGAGCGCAAGGAGTGACTCAACCGTACCGGCGAGGGTGGTCTCCTCATTCCAACAAGGGACGATGATAGCCACGCGCGGTGTCGCCTGGAGCGAGCGTATGCCGCGACTCTCTCGAGCCGGTCTTGAGAGAAAGGTGACGAGAAGAAATGACTCAAAGAATACAGCAAGAAAAAGGAGAGGGTAGGCTATGACTTCAGCGCTGCTCATGGAGTGTGTGGCGTCACTCTATCACGAAACGACTTTTTAACGAATGACCGCAGCACAGGTTTTGACCGTTGCTGCTTCAAGCTCGGTGTGGAGAACGCTTACCTCGTCACTTGTCAGTGTTCGGTCGATGCTGCGGTAGGTGATCCGATATGCGTAACTCACCTTACCCGCCCCCAGTTTCTCCACGTTTTCATAGGTGTCGAGCAGTTCCACCTGCTCTACGAGGTCGCCGCCGACCTCTCGGACAAGGTCAAAGTAGTCATTTGGCACAAAAGTATTCTCAACAATGAATGAGATGTCGCGGACGATGGGCGGATACTTGCTCACGCTGACGAACGTCTTTCCAAGCACCAGCTGCTTCTTCACCCGTTCATCGGTTGACCACAAGAGGCGAATGTCTGGGAGCGCCATGGAGATAATCGCGAGGCGCTCTATGCCGAAGCCAAACGCCCATCCGTGATAGCCCGTGACCCCCATCTTCTCAAATACGCTTTTCTTGGGCATCCCGCTCCCAAGGATCTCGAGCCACTCGCCCTTCGCCGGACCTTCAGCCGCCGTACCCTTCACATTGACCTCCACCTCAAAGGACGGGTCCGTGTAGGGGAACGTGTCGTCGTTGATACGGAATGCTTGCTCGGGCCCGTAGATGGTCTTCACCACGTCGCCGAGTGCGTTCTTCAAGTCCTGTGGCTCTACCGCTACCGAGTCTGGTGCGATATACCACCCGCCCATCTGGTGGAAGATATTCATGTGACGACTGTCGATCTCGTCCTTACGGTACACCTTGCCGTAGCACAGCGCACCCATCGACTCACCACGTGCGATGCGTGCCTTGATTGCTGGGTCGTTAAGGTAGTAGTACCAGAAGACCGTGTCGTGCGTGCGGAGGATATTCTGCTCGTCGATATAGTAGGTGTCCGATGTCGAGCGTGCAGGATGGTCGACAGGGAAGTCAAAGAGATCAAATGAGATCGAGGCCGGAACGATTTCAGGTATCTCGATCGTGTCAAAGCCTTTGAACGAAGGCACGGCCTTCACGCGCTCGACGATTTCGTGGAGTGGGCTCCCGGAGGTCCGCGAGAGATCCGGCATCGCCAAATAGCGCCTGATGCGCGCGGCCTCCACGTCCTCCCGTCGCTCAAGTTCCTCGCGCAGCCGCATCTCCTCCGCTTTCGGTATCACTATCTCCATAGATGCCCTAGGATACCACATTTTGCCGTGCACGTAAGCCTGTTTTATGCTAAAATGGAGGGAAGATTCATATGGCAAAAAGTACGGAAAAAGAGCCTAAAAAGAAGGCTTATGATGCCTCGTCTATCACCGTCCTCGAGGGGCTCGAGCCGGTGCGTAAGCGCCCCGGCATGTACATCGGGACCACGGGTCCCGATGGGCTCCATCACCTCGTGTGGGAGATCTTCGACAATGCCCGCGACGAGGCGATGGGAGGCCATGCGACCGACATCGAGGTCGCGCTTTTACCTGATGGCTACGTGCGGGTCGCCGACAACGGCCGCGGCATCCCGGTCGGCATCCACCCCAAGACCAAGGTCTCGGCGCTCGAGACGATCATGACGACGCTCCACGCCGGCGGTAAGTTTGGCGGCGAGGAGAGCGGGTATAAAGTATCAGGCGGACTCCACGGCGTTGGTGCCTCGGTAGTGAACGCGCTCTCTGAACACACCAAGGTGGTAGTGCACCAGGACGGCGCGATGCATATGCAGGAGTATAAGATCGGCAAGCCCGTGGCAAAGACCAAGAAAGTCGGTACGAGTTCGGAGCGTGGCACCATCGTTTTCTTCAAGCCAGATGTCACGATCTTTAAAGAGGGGATCGAGTGGCAATGGGAAAAGATTGTGGCGCATCTGCGCCAGCAGGCATATCTCGTGAAGGGCGTGCGCATTGGCATCTTTGACGCACGCGCTGCGGCGGGTGCTGATACGGCCGATACCCTCTTCTTGCGCACAGAGAGGCTCGACGCACCGTCGATGACCTTTTACTTTGAGGGTGGACTCAAGTCGCTCGTCGCGTTTTATAACAAGTATCAGACAGTGGTGCACAAAAATATTTTTTATATTGATCGCACGATTGATAACGTTGAAGTAGAGATCGCGCTTCAGTACGTCGACGATATCACCTCACGTATCACCGCTTTTGCCAACAACACCTACAACAGTGAAGGAGGGACGCATATCACCGGCTTTAAGACTGCGCTCACACGCTCACTGAACACCTATGGTCGCTCGGCGAACCTGATCAAAGAGAAAGATGAGAACTTCACGGGTGATGACGTACTTGAAGGGCTTACCACTGTGGTCTCGGTAAAGCTGCCAGAAATCCAGTTTGAGGGTCAGACAAAAGCCAAGCTCGGCTCGGTCGAGGCGCAGGGCGCAGTAGCGACGGCCTTTGGTGAGGCCTTTGCTGCTTTTCTTGAGGAGAATCCAGACGACGCACGAGCAATCATCAACAAAGTCGTGCTCGCGCTCAAGGCTCGCAAAGCGGCGAAGGCTGCCAAGGACTCGGTGCTCCGTAAGGGTGCTCTCGAGGGGATGACGCTGCCCGGCAAGCTCGCGGATTGTCAGACCAAGAGTGCTGAAGAAGGTGAGCTCTTTATTGTGGAGGGAGATTCAGCCGGTGGCTCGAGTAAGCAGGGGCGCGATCGTCGCACGCAGGCGATCCTCCCTTTGCGCGGTAAGATTCTTAACGTCGAGCGCGCGCGTATCGACCGCATGCTCGCTTCGGTAGAGATCCGTGCGCTCGTGATCGCCATGGGGACAGCCATCGGAGATGTGTTCGATCTCTCAAAGCTCCGCTACCACAAAATCATCATCGCCACTGATGCCGATGTTGATGGTGCACACATCCGTACGCTCCTCCTCACCTTACTCTATCGGCACTTCCGGCCGATTATCGACGGAGGATTTGTCTATATCGCTCAACCGCCCTTGTATAAAATTACCAAAGGGAAGGCAATCGCCTATGCATATTCAGATAAAGAGAAAGAAGAGGTGTTGAAAGAGTTCGGAGTCGCGCAGAACGAGACTGAAGTAAGTGAGGACGAAGAGGGAGAAGCGCCTGAAGAGGAGGCAGTGGCCGCTAAGAAGTCAGCCAAGATCAATATCCAGCGGTATAAGGGCTTGGGAGAAATGAATCCGAGCGAGCTGTGGGAGACGACGATGGACCCAGCGCGCCGGGTGCTGAAGCGTATCAATGTTGAAGACGCTGAGGCAGCTGATCACATTTTTGATGTTCTGATGGGCACGGATGTTCCCTCGCGCAAGTCGTTTATCCAATCAAACGCAAAGCTCGCGAACCTCGACGTCTAGCACTTGGAGGTGAGACCTCCAAGTAAAGACTTACGAGCCGAGGATGGTGAGATAGGAGGTGGCGCTATTGTTATTTGTGGAAGTTTCGGTAAGTGCACGATCAAAGTTGGCCGTGATGGAGATCATTTGACCAGTGCCTTTGTTTGCCTGATCAAAACCGAGGATGTAGTCGATACTATCGCCCGGTGCGAGCACCTGCTGTACCTGTGACTGGAAGATATAGGAGCTTTGGGTGGGGATTGAAGCACTAAAACGCCAGGGTGTCGCGGTGTTTGAGCCGATGTTTTTAATGGTGAATGAGACTGCCGGACGGCTCCCGACTGGAACGGTCGAGCTCGCGACGAATGAGTCTGCTGAAGAGGTCGCGAGATACCCCGTGCTCTTAATAATGACGGTTAGGTCGGGGAGACCTGATGCGACTATGGGCGCAGGAGCAGGTACTATCGGATACGTATTTGTCGCGGGTGGTCCCGGAACAACTGGCACTACAGGAGCTGGCTTAATGACGGGGGGCGAGACCACGGGTGTCGTAGAGGCAGCAGGCGCTGTGGAAGTCGCTGGAGTACTTGGCACGTTCGAAGACACCGGGGTTGGGACGACCTCGAGTGTAGCGGGAGCAGGAGAGAAGAATGAGCCGAGATAGACTGCGGCGCTGCCAGCACCGTTGACGACGTCGGGGACATAGCGCTTTGCGTAGAGCGCGAGCCACAAGGCGCCGCCGATAAGAGAAACAAAGCCGACCACCGCGAGCGCGGTGACGACGTTTGGGTGAGCATTGAAAGGAGGCATACGTATACAAATACCATAACGCACTTTCAGTGTCAATCTTGACATAATGTTGGCGACAGTGTATTGATGAACAAGATATATAGTGATTATGACATGGCTTATCGACAGTGCCGTTTGGCTCTTGCGAGCCGCAAAAAAGGTTTCTGCTATGAAAGGAGTCTTTGCGGGCTTCTTTGTGCTGGTGTTCGTAGTGAGCCTCGGGACACTCGCGAAGCTCGACCTCTTGCCTGAAGCCGCGTCCGCAACGCGCGCAGCCGCGGTGACTGCTTTTGTCGCGACTAGTACGTCGCTCGTACCCGCCACCCTACCCGAGGTACGTGAGCTCCCGCTGAAGGTCGAGATCCCAGCTATCAAACTCTCGACGGTAATCGAGAACCCAACGTCGACCGATATCGAGCTCCTCGATAAGGCCCTGCTTAAAGGTGCGGTGCGCTACCCGACTTCGGCCATGCTTGGCGAGACCGGAAACGTCGTCCTCTTCGGCCACTCGAGCTATCTACCGGTGGTGACCAATAAAGCGTATCAAGCCTTTAACAATATCCAGAAGCTGAAAGCAGGAGATCTTGTCACGGTTTATGCGTCTACCACGGCATATACCTACCGGGTGCGCACGGTTGAAAAAGAGAGTACGATAGATGCAGTTATTCTGCTCCAGGTACCCGGCCGAGTGCTCACCCTCTCGACCTGCGACTCCTTTGGCGCGGTCACAGATCGTTTCGTCGTTACCGCAGACTTTGTTGAAAGTCATCCCGCCAGCTCTTAGGAGCCAGCGGGATGACTCTCCGCAAGGGGAGGGAAATAGGTCTTTCTATCGTCAATCGTCAATCAACGCCGCTCGCGCGGCAGAAGGGTTTGGTCATGGACATGACCAGAAGAAACGTCGCGAGCTGGGCACTCGCGACGTGTGTGTGGCCCGTAGCTCGCGCTGCGGAGCCCTGGAAGTGGGAGCACTTCGGTGCGGACCCCTATGCCACATCGCGCGACGCAGCAATGCAGGCGCGCGAAAGCGCTTTCGCGAAGCTTGGCTTCCCAGCCGAGGTCGTGATGCTCCTCGTGAAGGCGACGGAGTTACCTGGCGAGAAGACCTCGCTCCAGAACGGCGACAAGTTTGCGGCGCAGTTGTCGAAGGGCGGCGTCGTGCACGGGCTGAAAGAAGGCGGCGGCATCGTTGCCTTCGAGAAGCCTGTGCGAGGCATCCGCTACGTCGCTGACGCCGAGCTGTGGGAGGTCTTCTGGCAGGACAAGGTCTACACCCTGTATCTACCGGAGGTCTGTTTCAACTGGACCGCGGGACTGGTCTCGACCAAGCTTGCAGTGCCGAAGTTCGCCACCTCTGCACCCGTCTTGGGGGAGTGCCCGCAAGGGTACGTGCTCAAGGCGAATGCTTGGGAGCTGTCGAAGCTTCCCGAGCATATGCGCAAGCAAGCGGAGGCGCTCATCGCGGCCGCCGCGCGGCGCGACACCAAGGGGGCGACCGACCCGGAGGCGTACAAGCCGGACGATGTATCGCGGACGCTCGGCAAGAAGCTCCGCGAGGAGGTGAAGACGCGCGCGCAAGTGAGCGTCTACATCCCCGTACAGCTCCGCGACCCGAACGACCCACGAAAGGTTCTGGGCGCCGTTGGCCCGCTCAACCTGATCGACGGAGTCGGGCAACTGACTCTCACGAAGGCGCAACGGGACATGGTCATCGAGACCATTTGGCCCGCCGACTTCATCTCGCCGACTCGCTCGGGCGGGGCAGCCAGGATCTGGCTGTTCCCTAATGAGTGGGGTAGCGAGTGCTCCATGAACGTGCACGGCGTGAAGCCGTAGCACGCTGGGACGTTGGAAGGGTGTAGCAATATGCCCCCAACGGATCCCTTTTCTGGGACATCTCTCGGAGGTGTTTCAGAAATAGGATCACAATGAATTTCAAATATACGACCATCATAGTGCTCATTTTGATGACGCTCGCGCTTTCGCGCGGTTTTGTGCTGCAGTATCACGACCGCATTTCTTTTGGCACTCTCACGGCATTTGCGGAGGGTGACGGAGGCGGCGGTGGTGGCGATGGCGGCGACGGTGGTGGCGATGGCGGCGGCGGCGGCGGTGATCCAGGAGATCCGCCAGGTGAACCTGGCCCAGGAGACTCTCCCCCAGGAGATCCCCCGGGTGATCCTGATCCAAGTCCTGGCCCCAATGACCCTCCCGTATGTATCGAGATCACACAAGATCCGGTCGCCTGCGCCGACTGGGCTGGTCAGTACGGTATCCCAGCGAACGCCACGGTCGGTATGGCTTCTTGGACGCGCAATAGCTGCACCTGGGACGTAACGTACACGGGCGGCTGCACCGAGCCACCTCCGGCGTGCGTACCAACTGAAATCACACAAGAGCCAGTTGCGTGTTCCGACTGGGCTGGTCAGTACGGTATCCCAGCGAACGCCACGGTCGGCATGGCTTCTTGGACGCGCAATAGCTGCACCTGGGACGTAACGTACACGGGCGGCTGCACCGAGCCACCTCCGGCGTGCGTACCAAACGAGATTCCACAAGATCCAGTCGCCTGCGCCGACTGGGCTGGTCAGTACGGTATCCCTGCTGGCGCTACCGTTGGTATGGCGTCATGGACGCGCAACAGCTGCACCTGGGACGTTACCTACCTTGGCGGGTGCGCGTTTCCTTCTCCGGATCCGTCCTGTACGTTTACCGCATCTCCTACGACCATAGAGGAGGGATCGAGCGCTGTGCTCTCGTGGACGACGACCAACTCCACCCTCTTCTTTATCGATAAAATAGTCGGTCTCTTTCTCACGGGATCCGGTTCACAAACGGTTTCGCCCACCGTTACGACCACCTACACGGGTACCGCGGTCGGCGCTTTCGGTTCAAATTCTTGCGTCGCAACGATCACCGTGACGGCCCCGCCTCCGCCCGCTCCCGCACCCACCTGTGTGCTGAACGCCTCAGCGCTCTCCATTGAAGCCGGATCCTCAACCACCCTCTCCTGGGACACGGCAAATGCGACATCCATCTCCCTCAATCAGGGGATTGGCTCCGTGACACCCGTTATTGGTGGTTCTCGCTCGGTCTCACCGAGCGTGACGACCACGTACACCGGCACCGTGACGGGCGCAGGCGGTTCAGATACCTGCAGCAGAACGATCACGGTGACACCCCCTCCCGCACCCACCTGCACCCTCACCGCATCTCCCTCCATCATTCAAACCGGTTCGGCATCTTCACTTGAGTGGACTACCACCAACGCCACCTCATTTGTCATTGATCACGCCGTTGGTTCGGTGACGCCAGTCGCTGCCGGCTCTCGTTCGGTCTCACCCTCAACGACGACCATCTATAGCGGCACCGCAACGGGTCCGGGAGGTTCCACACCATGTACCGCCACCGTGACGGTGACGGCAGTGCCGGTCCCGAGCTGTACCCTCACGGCGTCTCCCGCATCCATACTCAACGGCGCAGCTTCTTCACTTGCATGGACGACGACCAATGCGACATCCATCTCCCTCAGCCAGGGGATTGGTTCTGTGACCCCCGTTGTTGGCGGTTCCCGCTCGGTCTCACCGAGCGTGACGACCACGTACACCGGCACCGTGACCGGAGCAAATGGGTTGACCAATACCTGTGCTGACACCGTGGCCGTTACTGACCACCCCGCCCCCACCTGCACCCTCACCGCGTCTCCCAAGACGATTGTCGAAGGCACTGCCTCCAGTCTCGCGTGGACCACCACCAACACCACCTCATTCACTATCGATCGTGGTGTGGGATCAGTGACTCCTCTTGCGGGCGGTTCTCGCTCGGTCACACCAACCGCGACCACCATCTATAGCGGCACCGCAACGGGTCCGGGCGGTACTGTGACGTGTGCGGATACGGTGACGGTGACGCCACTTCCTCCACCTCCTCCTCCCACGTGCGTACTCACTGCATCAGCGCTCTCCATTGAAGCCGGATCCTCAACCACCCTCTCCTGGGACACGGCAAATGCGACATCCATCTCCCTCAATCAGGGGATTGGCTCCGTGACACCCGTTATTGGTGGTTCTCGCTCGGTCTCACCGAGCGTGACGACCACGTACACCGGCACCGTGACGGGCGCAGGCGGTTCAGATACCTGCAGCAGAACGATCACGGTGACACCCCCTCCCGCACCCACCTGCACCCTCACCGCATCTCCCTCCATCATTCAAACCGGTTCGGCATCTTCACTTGAGTGGACTACCACCAACGCCACCTCATTTGTCATTGATCACGCCGTTGGTTCGGTGACGCCAGTCGCTGCCGGCTCTCGTTCGGTCTCACCCTCAACGACGACCATCTATAGCGGCACCGCAACGGGTCCGGGAGGTTCCACACCATGTACCGCCACCGTGACGGTGACGGCAGTGCCGGTCCCGAGCTGTACCCTCACGGCGTCTCCCGCATCCATACTCAACGGCGCAGCTTCTTCACTTGCATGGACGACGACCAATGCGACATCCATCTCCCTCAGCCAGGGGATTGGTTCTGTGACCCCCGTTGTTGGCGGTTCCCGCTCGGTCTCACCGAGCGTGACGACCACGTACACCGGCACCGTGACCGGAGCAAATGGGTTGACCAATACCTGTGCTGACACCGTGGCCGTTACTGACCACCCCGCCCCCACCTGCACCCTCACCGCGTCTCCCAAGACGATTGTCGAAGGCACTGCCTCCAGTCTCGCGTGGACCACCACCAACACCACCTCATTCACTATCGATCGTGGTGTGGGATCAGTGACTCCTCTTGCGGGCGGTTCTCGCTCGGTCACACCAACCGCGACCACCATCTATAGCGGCACCGCAACGGGTCCGGGCGGTACTGTGACGTGTGCGGATACGGTGACGGTCTCAGTTACTCCTCCGGCACCGACCTGTACCCTCACGGCGACCCCGGCCGCAATTCAGCAGGGTGCAACCTCGACTCTTTCGTGGAATACCAGCAACGCTACTGCCTTCTCGATTAACCAAGGGATCGGTGCAGTGACCTCGATAGTGTCAGGTGCGACATCGACCACTCCGACTACAACGACAACGTATACCGGTACGGTAACCGGCGCCTCGGGTGCATCAGCAGTATGCTCGGCAACTGTCACGGTGACGACCACTCCGCCCGCGCCGACCTGTACGATGAGCCTCTCGCCAACGCGCTATACGACCGGTGGCAGCGCGACCCTTTCGTGGGGCGGCACTAATGTCCAAAGTGTAACGATAGATAACGGTATCGGCGCGACCACCACTATCCCGAGTTCGACAAGAGTTTCGCCGACCAACGCACAGACGTACACCTATGTGGGCACGTTCACAGGGACGAACGGGCAAACCGTCACCTGTTCGACAGCACTCATTGTTGACTCGTCGGGTGGCGGCGGTGGTTGTAGCGGAAACTGTGGGCAACCGCCGCCTAGTGGCGGTGGCGGTGGCAGTGCGCCGCCACCCACAGTGAGTCTTGCAGTATTTCCACAAGCACAGTCGCTTGCGTACCTCTACCTCGCGCAGATTCCACAGACTGGTCTCTCTCTCGGACCCCTCGGAACGACGCTCTATTGGCTAGCGCTTATCATGTGGGCGCTTGCGGTTGCCTATCTTATTCTCTTCCGGGCAGTACCCTTTACGAATCGCCAATTCCGCATGTTTGGTGCTCGGATTCACACCGTTCTTAATTCATCTGAGTCAGCTCCTACCGTGGCTCTTGCCGCCTCTGCTTCGCCGGCTCCAACGCCTCAACCTCAACACACACCTCCACCCGCGTCAGACGCACCTCGTACCTACTCGACCTATGACGGCTTTAAGTCGTTTGCTGAAGGAGGATCGCTTTCGATCGACGATATTGTGAAAGGTCTCTCTCGTCGTCATGCGAGCGCGGCGGCGGCGAAGGAACACCAGAATGTTGAGCCAATATATGAAAATGTAGAGCCGATCTACGAGAACGTAGAGCCGGTTGTTGCGGAGACCCCAGCAGTAGCGTTGGTACCAGAGAGTGCGGCCCCGGCATCAGTGCGCGGCTTTGTCGCTGCGCTTATTGAGGGTGATCGCACGGCGGTCTTCGCGGGGCTGCGTCAAGAAGTACGGGGAGGAGGAGCTGCAGAAGAGCTTCTCTCGGCCACCGCATGTCTCCTCGATGACGCGTACCGCGCGCGTGTTGACGGCACGCCCTGTGCGCCCGACATTGCGCGGCTCACAGCTCGCCTCGACACTCCGACCCTGGAGAAGCTTATCTCTTCTTTGAGTAATGCGATTGACTCAAGTTATTCAACGGGCGTGACCGGTGCGAAGCTCGCCCTCGCCCGCGCCCTCGCCGTCCTCGGAGCCTAACTTTTGATGGACACTACGTGTCCATCATGTCCATCATTTTTTACGCTCGGCGCGTAATCTCTTCAGACGCGCGTGCGATGAAGGCGGCGATCGCAGAGCTCTCGAGCTTGCCGTGGTCACGACTTTCGACGGACACTGTTTGAGTATCCGCTTCTTTATCGCCCACGACGAGGAGGTAGGGAACTTTCTCCTCTTTGCCGCTGCGGATCTTCTTTCCGAGTGACTCGTTCGAGTTGTCGAGTTCTGCGCGGATACGCGCGCCCTTAAGCGCGTCCACCACCTGCCTTGCATACGCCGCATGCTTTTCAGATATGGAGAGGACCTTCACCTGCACCGGCGAGAGCCAGAGCGGGAAGGCACCGGCATATTTCTCAATCAAGAAGGCCATGATACGTTCGATAGCACCAATTGAAGAACGGTGAACGACGACGGCGCGGTGTTTCTCGCCATCTTCACCCATATAGGTGAGATCAAATTGAACAGGGAAATGAAAGTCATATTGGACTGTGAAGGCAGTATCCTCTTTGCCGTTCACATTCTTCATTTGGATATCAATCTTTGGACCATAGAACGCTGCCTCATCTTTTGCTTCGATAAAATCTTTGCCACGTTGCACGAGAAGTTTACGCAGAAGATCTTCACTCTTTTCCCACGCCGCGTCATTTTTTACATATTTTTCTGTATTCGTACGATCCCCGAGTGAGAGTCGATAACGATAATCAGTACCGTAGGCGAGACCAAACACACTGGCGACGTATTCGATGAGGTCGAGCGCTCCGGCCACTTCTTGCACGGCCTGCTCGTCGTTTGCACATATGATGTGAGCATCAGCGAGGCAGAAGGTGCGGACTCTCTGGAGCCCCATAAGCTCACCGGACTGTTCATAGCGATAGAGTTGGGCGAGCTCGGCGATGCGCATCGGCAACTCTCGGTAGCTCACTGGTTTACGAAGGTAGAGTTCAAAGTGATGCGGGCAGGTCATCGGGCGAAGCATGAATTGTTCGTCGTCGATCTCTATCGGTGCATACATAGAGTCCTTGTAGTGTGGGTAGTGTCCACTCTTTTTATACAAATCGATCTTGGCAATATCAGGGGTGTAAACATGTAGGTAACCGCGGCGGATCTCTTCGTCAACGATAAAGCGCTCGAGTTCACGGCGGATCACCGAACCTTTGGGGGTGAAGAGGGGGAGTCCTTTGCCCACCGCGTCAGAGAAGGCGAAGAGGTCGAGCTCGCGGCCGAGCTTTTTGTGATCATTCTCTTTGGGGGCAGGGGTATCCATATATCGAGAATATACCACACTAGGAAAGCAGCTTCAGCTCCTCGATAGCGAGCGAGGGCTCGCCGTTGCGCACCGAGACCTTGCCTTTAATCAGGAGGCACGCGCCCGGGGTGAGAATGCGCGCATGTTCCTTCAGGAGCCTCGGGAAGACGACCGCCTCAATGGACCCACTCTTATCTTCAACCGTGAGAAAGACCATCTTCTCTCCGCTCTTGGTGAGGATACTGCGCACGGTGGTGAGGAGGACCGGGAGAATCAGGAGGAGTCCCGGCTGCATTTCTTCTTTAATCTTTGCTATAGAGAGGACTGCTTTCTGGGTGAGAGCCGCGTGTGCGTCGAGCGGATGCCCGCTCACGTAGATCCCGAGGAGTTCCTTCTCCCACATAAGTTTGTCGGTGAGTGACGTCGCAGCACCCTCGGGGAGCGTGAGTGGTGGTGGTGCCATGAGTGTGCCGAAGAGCGAATCTTGAGGAGCGATCGCAGTCGCCTCGCGATGGAAGGAAAGCAAGGTCTCAATGTTCTCAAGAAGCGTTCCGCGTTTGTGGGTGGCGGTGGTGAGAGAGTCGAGCGCACCACACCTAATCAGTGATTCGAGCGATTTACGATTTAAATTTTTGGAGCCCACACGCGCGAGAAAGTCGGAGAGCGAGGCGTAGGAGCCGTGCGCTTTACGCTCGGCGATAATCGCTTCCGAGATCCCCTCGCCGAAATTTTTTATAGAAGACAAACCGAAACGGATGGCCTCCCCCAACTTGGGGGTCCGACCCCCAAGTCACGCTGCACCACCGTGAAGTCGCTCCCGCTCTCGTTGACGTCTGGCGGGAGGACGGAGATACCCATACGCTTCGCTTCCCCGACAAAAACAGCGACCTGTTCGGTGTCGCCCGACTCGGCAGTGAGAAGTGCGCAGAGATATTCGACAGGGTAATTTGCCTTCATATACGCGGTCTGGTAGGCGACCTTACCATAGCTTGCGGCGTGTGCCTTGTTAAAGCCGTAGGCAGCAAAGGGCTCGATGAGCGACCAGAGTTTCTCAGCTTTTTCAGGAGTGAGCTTTCCATATTCTATAAACCCCTTGAGGAGCTTCTCTTTTTCAGCCCGCATCACTTTTGGAATTTTTTTGCCCATCGCTTTGCGGAGCTGGTCGGCCTCAAGCCAGGAGTAGCCCGCAAGAGTGATCGCGGTAAGGAGCACGTCATCTTGATACACGAGCAAGCCGTACGAGAAATCAAGATAGTCTTTCATCCGTGGGTCAACGAAGCGGATGAGTTTTGGGCTATGTTTACGCTCAATATACTGAGGGATTGTTTCCATCGGTCCGGGTCGGTAGAGCGCAACCATGGCGTTGATGTCGTGGATAGTCGAAGGGCGAAGCTCTTTAAGCCAGCGCGTCATACCTGAGCCGTTTAACTGAAACGTGCCCTCAGTCTCGCCGCGCGCCAGCATTTCATACGTCTTGGTGTCGTCGATGGGGACATTTTCGATATCAACATCGATCCCGCGAGTCTCTTTCACCCGCAAGACAGCGTCGGCGAGAATCGCCAAGTTCTTAATCCCGAGGAAGTCGAATTTGAGCAGTCCGACCCCGCCATACTCGTCGGTGATCGAGTACATGTCGTACTGAGTGATGAGCTTGCCGGTGCCCTTTGGGTCGGGCTGGATGGGTGTCCAATTAATGAGAGGGGTCGGGGCGACCACCACACCGGCCGCATGGACGCCGACGTGACGTACACACCCCTCAATACGTTTCGCGAGGTCAAGAATCTCGTGCGCGTCGTCGTCTTCGTCGTAGAGCACTTTCAAATCTGGTTCAAGATCGAGAGCGTGATCAATGGTCATCGGGAATCCCTGTGAGCCCATCGGGATGAGTTTAGCGATCCGGTCACCGGTCGCGTACGCGTGACCGAGCGCCCGTGAGACATCGCGCACCGCGGCACGCGCCATCATAGTGCCGAAGGTGCCGATCTGAGCGACGTGATCCTCGCCGTACTTCTGCTTGGTATAGGCGATCATCTCGTCACGACGATTGTCGGCTATGTCCATGTCGATGTCTGGCGCCTTGGGGCGCTCGGGGTTGAGGAAGCGTTCAAAAGGGAGTTTATAGAAAAGCGGGTTCACGTTGGTCACACCAATGAGATAGGCGACAAGGCTCCCTGCGGCGGAGCCTCGCGTGGTAGTGAGAATACCGGAGCGGCGCGCAAAGCCGAGGAGGTCGGCGACGATCAGGTAGTACACCGCGAACCCTTTGTCGATAATAATTTTCAACTCGTACTCGATGCGGTCGACGACCTCCTTCGTCTCCTCAAGGCTGCGTGCTCTGATCCCGGCAAATGCTTTGGCGCGTAGCTCTTCATTATGGTCGGCAAATCCGGGTGAGACGGGTACTGCAGGAAAGGTCCACTTGCCGAGCTCAAAAGAGAGGCTGCAGCGGTCGGCGATTCTTCCAGAGTTCTCGATCGCGTCGGGGAGGTCTTTGAAAAAAGAACGCGCTGTTGCGTCACTAATAAAGGAGAAGTCTTCATCTTCATTTCTCCCGCGCTCGCCGTGCTGGATACGACGCATGATCTCGGTCGCCGCGCGATCGTCGGGAGAGAGGTAGTAGACATCGTGCTGGGCGAGGAGCGGGGTTTTCGTTTCTCTCGCGAGCGCGACTATTTTTTTCATCAGTACCTCGTGTCCAGCGACCTTGGGGTGGTGCGTGATCTCAAGAAAGAGATTCTCCACACCAAATATAGTTTTATATTCTGCGATGGCAGCGGCCGCGCCGGCAGGGTCGCCGGCGCGCAGGTGTTGGGCGACATCGCCTGCAAATGAGGGGATCACCGCGATCACGCCTGTGGCATGCGCGCGTAAGAGCTCTTTATCGAGGCGCGGGCGCTCATAGAACCCCTCCGTCCACGATTGTGTCACGAGCGCGAGGAGATTGGTGTAGCCCGTATTATTTTCTGCAAGGAGCACGATGCGCGAGCGTTTGCTGTCCACCTGTGGGTCGCGATCGTGGCGCGAGCGGGGAGCGAGGTACGCATCGACGCCAAGGATCGGTTTAATCCCGGCCTTGGTGGCGGCCTTGTAGAAATCAATCGCGCCGTGCATGTTGCCAGCGTCGGTGAGTGCGAGGGCGTCCATCCCCTCTGCGACCGCCTTCTCCACGAGCTCATCAATTTTTGGCAGCGCCTGGAGGAAGGAGTAGTGGCTGTGAGTATGGAGATGAATAAATCGCGCGGCCATAGGCTCCAGTATATACTTTTCTCATGCAGTTTCTCCTGGGGGCAGATGAGGCGGGGAGGGGCCCCTTGGCAGGGCCGGTGGCCGTGGGGGTCGTGATGGTGCCAGAAGGCTTCGACGTCGCGAAGGAGTTCCCGGGCGTGCGGGACTCGAAGAAGCTTTCAGAAAAGAAACGCGAGGCACTTTTTACGATGCTTGAAGAACGCGTCGCCAAAGGCGACGCGCAGTTTCGTGTTGAGATCGAGAGTGCCGCAGCGATAGATGAGGAGGGGATAGCGACTGCAGTGCGCCGCGCGCTCGCGCGCGGCGTGAGCGCACTTGCACCAGACAGCGCGTTGGTGCACGTGCTACTTGACGGCGCGCTACGCGCGCCGAGTGAATATGCGCAAGAGACGATTATTAACGGCGACGAGCTCGTGCCGCTCATATCGCTCGCCTCAATAGTGGCCAAGGTGACGCGCGACAGACTCATGGTGGAGCTCGCAAAAGAGTATCCGCACTACGGCCTTGAGCAACACAAGGGGTATGGTACCGCGGCGCACTATGAAGCACTTAAAAAATACGGCCTATCAGCTATCCACCGCCGCACTTTCATCCACCTTGATTTGCCAAAGGGGCAGGGGTAGTGTGGAGGCTTGTGATGGGGTCCCATCACAAAATGGCAGGAACACTGAGGAGTGAGGATATGCGTTCAGAACTACTGATTCCGCAGCAGAACGACAACGGCACGCTATCGGCGACCGTCGACCTACTGAAACTGCACGACTTTGGGTCGTGCGTGATCAATGGGCGGCCGTGCGTGGGTGCTCGGGTCATCGACCCGACGCCGCACGGAGAGACCGTCTGTTGCAGCATCCGCCACGCGCCGGTGAACCCGGGGCAGGCACTCCACTGCGATCTTCGTCGCTAGGCCCCACAAGGGCCGCCCACGAAACGCCGCCACACCCGGGCGGCGTTTTGATTTCCACACCCGTCACGAGAAAGCCTTGATTTCATATACAAATAAGACTATACTATCAGCTTGTGTCCAGCCGGGTGGTTGGATGCAAAGAAGGAAAAAACCTAGGAGAAACACATGAAAAAGAAGGAGTCGAGAACTCCTACCCCCGAGAAACAGGGGGTACCCCTGCAGTTCCCGCAACGCCCACCGGTGCCGATTCACGAGCCGCATCCGGTCTTCGCGGCCATCTACGCCGTGAAGTCCGCGAAGCAGCAGGCTTCGCCAAACGGGTGAGGCGCCACAAGCGCCGCCCGAGACAGCGCCGACCCACCACAACGGGCCGGCGCTTTCCAATTTTACGCAGGCATGGTAGGGTAGGGCGTATGTCAATCCGCATGCGCCACACCCGTGGCCACACCAACAACCGCCGCTCTCACCACGCCCTCACGGCGACGAAAGTCGTCAAGGACAAGGAGAGCGGTAACACCCGTCTCCCGCACCGTCTCGACGAAGCGACCGGCATGTATCGCGGCAAGCAGATCGCGCCGGCGCGCGTGGCAAAGGTCTCGGGCAAAGAGAAGGTGAAGGGCCCTTCGACGGCGCCGGTCGCGCCGCATGCGCACGATCATGCCCACGATGAGCACGCCAACGCAGAGGCGAAGCTCGGTAAGGGAGTGACGGGCAAGGTCTCGACCGGTGGGCGCCCCAAGGCACGTTCAGGTTTCGGCGGCGGGGTTTAAGCGCCGCACCTTTGTCTCTTTCGGGAGACGCATAATTTTCTGCTGAAAATTTGCTCGGCCTCGCGCCAGCGCTGCGGAGCTCCCTCAATAAACAAAGGTGCGCGCTTTTACACATTGTGCGTTTGCGCATCTCTTTTTACTGATATACTCCAAGTACAGATCTTTCCATGGCGAACCGACATCTCGCACGCTCCGTTGTTCTCCAAACACTGTTTGAGTGGGATACGACGCACGCTTCTCTTGAAGAAGCCAAAGCCATTCTCGAGCGTAATATTGTCGAGTTTGGGGGCGATGATATTGATCGATCGTTTGTGGACGGCCTCCTTCACGGCGTGCTCGCAAAGCAACAAGACATTGATCTCGTGATCGAGAAGGCCGCTCCCGAGTGGCCACTTGACCGTATTGCTCCCGTCGACCGCAACATTCTCCGGCTGGGGCTCTTTGAGCTTCTCTTTGCCGATCGGACCCAGGTGCCGGCTAAGGTGGCGATCAACGAGGCGATCGAACTCGCCAAAACCTTCGGTGGTGATTCAAGCGGACGCTTCGTGAACGGAGTCCTTGGCGCCGTCTATAAGGAGCTCGGTGAACCGGGCAAAGAAGATCAAGGAAAGAACAAACAGAAGAAGCGGTATGAAGATCTTCCTTTGCAGCAGCTTGGTGGTGCGGTGGTCTACGCTAAACACGAGGGTCAGATTTATCTTGCGCTCGTGCACGACGTATTTGGCCACTGGACACTCTCAAAGGGTAAAATTGGCGACAATCCGGCAATCGAGAACGAGACCGCTGAGCAGGGCACGGTGCGGGAAATTAAAGAGGAGATCGGGCTCGATATTACAATCGAGGAGAAGATCGGTGAAAATGAGTACACCGCGTCACACCCTGAGCGCGGGAAGTACCGTAAGCGTGTGGTCTACTTTCTTGCACACTCAGCCTTTGAGCCGCTTCAGCTCCAGCAAGGCAAGGGAGGGCTCGACGACGCCAAATGGTTCCGCCTTCAAGACATCATTGATCTCAATTTTTACGACGACATGCTGCCGATCGTGACGAACGCAGTTCAGAAGCTTCTCGATAAGTCGAGTAAGTCGGGGCATTGATTTCTCGTCTGTCTGCGGCATACTAGCTTGATATGCCTGACGTCTCCCTCTGTGCAGAGAAGCTCGGTCTCACATTTATCAACCCCGCCCTCTTGGTCGAGGCGCTGACGCACCGCTCCTATCTCAACGAACATCGCGATTATTCGGGAGCTCATAATGAGCGACTCGAGTTTCTCGGCGACGCGGTTTTGGAGCTCGCCGCGACCGACTTTCTCTATAAAAAATATCCGGCCAAGCCAGAGGGCGAGCTCACCAGCTACCGTGCCGCGCTCGTGAACACAGTCTCGCTCGCCGAGAGCGCTCAAGCACTTGGGATCAATGAATTTCTTCTATTGTCGAAGGGCGAAGCGAAAGATACCGGCCGCGCGCGCGACGTGATCCTTGCTGATGCATTTGAGGCGATCATCGGCGCATTGTATCTTGACCAAGGCTTTGGGGAGGCCGAATCATTTATCGCGAAGAATCTTTTTGGAAAAATTGATGACATCATCGCCCTGCGTTCTTACCAAGACGCGAAAAGCCGCTTTCAGGAGCTTGCGCAGGAGAAGAAGGGCATCACTCCCACCTACGAAACGATTTCAGAGGAGGGTCCCGACCACGCCAAGCTCTTCACGGTCGGCGTCTTTATCGGTGAGAAGGAGATTGCGCGCGGCAACGGGCAGAGCAAGCAGGAGGCCGAGCAGGCTGCTGCCGAGGCGGGACTTGCCACACTTGCGTGGGCGTAGTGCCACAGACATTTGCTACAATAGTGAGTGATGTTAAAGCGACTTGAGATCGTTGGGTTTAAATCCTTTGCCAAGAAAACGGTACTCGACTTTTCGAGTGCGACTACGGCGATCGTAGGGCCGAATGGTTCCGGCAAAAGTAATGTCGCCGAAGCATTTCGCTTTGCGCTTGGCGAGCAGTCGATGAAGAGCATGCGCGGCAAGCGCGCGGAGGATCTTATCTTCAACGGTTCCCACACGGCGTCTCGCGCAAACCGTGCATCAGTGGTGGTCGTCTTCGATAATGCGCGACGCATTTTCAAAATCGATTTTGACGAAGTGGCGATCGAGCGCGTTGTCTTCCGTGATGGGACGAGCGAGTATTCGATTAATGGTTCTCGAGTCCGACTGCGTGATATCGAGGAGTTGCTTGCGGGGGCGAACATCGGCGACACGAGTCACCACATTATTTCTCAAGGCGAGGCAGACCGGATCCTGCTCGCGTCAGCGCGAGATCGCCGCGCGATGCTCGAGGACGCGCTTGGGCTCAAAGTGTATGAGTTTAAAAAGCAGGAGGCCACGCGTAAGCTCGAGAAGACGGAGGACAACATTGTCCAAGTGAACTCACTCCGTCGCGAGCTCGCACCGCATCTGCGCTTCTTGGAAGGTCAAGTTAAGAAGCTTGAGCGTTCAGACGCGCTCCGGAGCGAGCTCACGAGTCTTGCACAAACATACTTCTCTATCGAAGATGCCTATGTAGTGAGAGAGAAGCAGGCAGCAGCAGTCGCGCTTGCGCATGCCAAGGAGCGACTCGCGGCCGTGAGCGCGGAGCTTGATCTGGTCGCCGACCCCAAGTCGGCAGACAAGGAGACGATATCGCGTACTGAGGTACTGCGCAGAGCAGAGCGCGAGGTCTCCGAGCTCTCAAGCGCGCGCGCCACACTCTCACGGGAGACGGGTCGTGTTGAAGGTGCACTTGCTGAAGTGAAGCGTCGTGCAGCAGCGGTTGCGCGTGAGCCATATGCCAAGGTCGCGCGTGAGGAGCTTGAGTCGCTACGCGCAGAAGTGGAGACGCAGTCGGCGAACGCAGGGGGGACCGTCGAGTCGTTACGTGCGGCACTCGACGCAATTACTCGTGCAATTCGTTTTTTCTTTACACGGCATGGATCGCCAAACAGTGAGCGGCTCTCTGATGAAGAAGATGCGGTACACAAGCTTGAACGTGAACAGACCGAGCTTGCAGAAAAATTTACCCAAACCTCTCGCGCTCTTGAAGAAGCCGAGCTTGCGCGCGCCCGCGCGAGAGAAGGGATGATAGTGCTTGAAGAAACGGGGCGTGAGATCCGCCGTCGAATCCTCGACGCAGCGCAGTCAAAGGCGCATGAGGAAGGGATGATAGCCAAGTATGAAGCACGAGAATATGAACTCACGCTTCTTGTGGAGACGCTCGAGCGCAATAAGAGCGAGGTACTCGCGATCGCGGGCATTGCGGCGCTCTCGTACACGCCGCTTGAGCGTGTGCCAGAAGAAGAGCGTAAGGCACAAGAAGACCGTCAGCGCGGTCTTGAGCGCCTCAAGATCCGCCTTGAAGAAGCGGGGGGTACCGGTGAAGAGATTCGTCAGGAGCATAAAGAAGTGTCAGAGCGCGAGACATTCCTCGCGAGTGAGCTCGACGATCTCGCGAAGTCTGCCGCGAGCCTGCGCGGACTCATCACCGACTTGGATACGGAACTAGCTAAGCATTTCTCAGAAGGGTTAGCAAAGGTGAATGCCTCCTTTAGTGAATATTTTGCGCTTATGTTCGGTGGCGGGAACGCACGCCTCACGCTCGAAGAGCCTGAAGAAGTGGAAGTACTTGACGATCTCGATGAGACCGAGCTCGAGAGTGGAGCAGAAGAAAAGAAGGAGCGCGCGGGCATCGAGATTGCGGTCAATCTACCCAAGAAGAAGGTGCGCTCACTCATGCAGCTTTCAGGTGGTGAGCGCGCGCTCACCTCGATCGCACTCATCTTCGCCATGAGCCAGGTCAACCCGCCGCCCTTCCTCATCCTCGACGAGACCGACGCGGCGCTCGACGAGGCCAACAGCCGCCGCTACGGCGACATGATCGAAAACTTGGCGCAGAAGAGTCAGCTGATTGTAATCACCCATAACCGCGAGACCATGAGCCGCACCAGTATCCTCTACGGCGTGACCATGGGTTCAGACGGCGTCAGTAAGCTTCTCTCCGTCAAGTTCGACGAAGCCGTCGCCGTCGCGAAATAGCATGCTTACGGGCACGGTAATTGAGAATAGTTTGAGCGATAGAGGTGTGCTCGATAACGTACAGATTTTAAAGACGTGGCACAGTGGGGATTGGATAGTGCACAAAGTAAGTATAAGCGAGAACCTCGCGGCCGAATTTGGCTCCTATCTTAAAGGTGGGAAGTGGTACGTGCATTTTTGGGAGCCGGGCCACGACAAAGTGCTCGTAGTATTTAAGGACAAAACGTTTGAGATTTTATACTCCAATAAATCGACCTGGCATGACGCGGTTGAGTATGGGAAGTCTCTCGGCATCCCAGAAATACAACTCGATTTTGTCATTGAGTAACTGAAAGTTAGGACACCCAGTGTCCTAACTTTCAGAAATGGTAAACAGGGGATAGGACAAAAACTAGGACACTGGGTGTCCTAACATAGAGCTATGAACTTTTGGCATCTGATTGGGCGCGGAGTCGATAAACGAGACGTTGTTATGGACGATCAAGACAGAGTGAGGTTTACCCATGATTTATTCGTTCTCAATGACGTACATCCCGTACCGAATTATATTTTGAATGAACGGAAGGACGAGCACCGTAAACGCGAGCGGCTCATTGATATTCATGCTTTCTGTCTGATGAAAAATCACTATCATCTCTTGGTATCAGAAAGGGTCGAAAACGGAATTTCAATGTTCATGCACAAGATGAATATGGGGTACACAAAATACTTTAATAGGCGATACGAGCGATCGGGTGTCTTGTGGCAAGGCAAATACCGTAAAGTGCTCATTGAGCGAGACGCCCACTTCCTTTACATCCCGTTCTATATTCATTTGAACCCGCTTGACTATACGCATCCCGAATGGAGAAAAGGAGAGGTACAGGATGTATCAGGTGCTCTGACTGCTTTGCAAAATTATCGGTGGAGTAGTCATCTCGACTATTTTGGTAATCATAATTTTCCTTCAATTATCGAGTCCAATGAGATTTCTCCTGTGCTCGGAATGCCAAGCGAATATGAACAAACTATAGAGGAAATCATTTCAAATCCAGACCTCGCATCAAGAGCGGATGAGATAGAAAGTTAGGACACTGGGTGTCCTAACTTTGGGCGGAGACTGCTCTCCGTCAAGTTCGACGAAGCCGTCGCCGTGGCGAAGTAAATATACGGACTTACGATGTCCGTAATTAGGCGGGGAGGAAGTCGAGCTCTTTTTCGGCAATACGGGCGGCGATGAGCTTCACGCGGATGGGGTCGCCGAGACGGTAGCTCTTCTTGGTCCGACGGCCGACGAGCCTGTACTGTTTTTCTTCGAAGTCGAAGTAATCACCCACCTGATCCGGGAGCTCGCCGAGGACGCGGATGTTGATCATGCCGTCGGCGTGGGTGGTCTGCTCTTCTACGTAGAGGCCGCGCTCGGTCACGCCCGAGATCACGGCGTCAAAGGTCTCGCCGATATGTTCCGCGAGAAATTCAACCTGCTTCATCTTGATAGAATCACGTTCGGCGTCGGCGGCCGCCACCTCGCGCTCCGAGGCGTGCACCGCGAGCCGGTCAAACTCCTGCATCTCCGCGGGCGTGATAGGGTCGCCGCCGCTGTGCGCCTTCACCAAGCGGTGGATGATAAGGTCGGGATAACGACGGATCGGGGAGGTGAAGTGAGTATAGAACTCAAACGCCAGACCAAAGTGGCCAATGTTGCGGGTCGTGTAGACCGCCTTACTCATCGAGCGCAGGGTCGCGGTCTTGACCAGGTATTCCTCGGGCGTGCCCTTGACCGACTCCATGAGTTTGTTCAGTTCTGCGCCGGTGACCTTGCCGCCGGCAGTTTTCAGGTGATAGCCCATGACGCGCAGGAGGTGTGCGAGGTTCTCGATGCGGTCAGAGTCCGGCTCGTCGTGGATACGGTAGAGCGAGGCGAAGTGGGGGCCGCCGTTACGGGTGAGCTTATTCAAGTGCTTGGCGACGGCCTCGTTGGCAAGGAGCATAAAATCTTCAATGAGGAGATTGGTCGCTTTGCGCTCTTTGAGTTTTATTGCGATTGGTTTACCCGTCTCATCGAGTTCGATTTTGACTTCAGCGGTGTCGAACTCGATCGCCCCCTTCTCTTGGCGGCGCGTGCGGATCTTCTTCGAGAGGTCGTAGAGGAGCGAGAGTTCAGCATGAAGCTCGCCTTTTCCGGCATCGAGCACCTCTTGTGCATTCTCATACGTGAAGCGTTTATCAGAGTGAATCACCGTTTCGCCGAACCATTCATTCACAATGTTTGCATCCGTATCGAGCGTGAACACTGCCGAGACCGACAGACGATCTTCATTGGGATTGAGTGAACAGAGGTCGGTGGAGAGAATGTGGGGGAGCATCGGGATCGTGCGGTCGACGAGGTAGACACTCGTGGCCCGTTCACGCGCCTCTTTGTCGAGCTCGTTGCCGGGCTTCACAAAAAAGGAGACGTCGGCGATGTGCACGCCCACTTCAATGTTTCCATCGGGCAAGGTCTGCACCGAGAGGGCATCGTCAAAGTCTTTGGCATCAAAGGGGTCGATGGTGCAGGTCGGTACTTTTCTAAAATCACGTCGTTTGGGATTCTCGGCTTCGTCCGCGAGCATCTGCCGACCGCGCATCTCGAGATCCCGTGCTGCTGTGACGACGCCAGGAGGGAAGTCGCTCCTGAACCCCTGCCCAAGTGCGAGCGAGCGCATCTCGGTCTCATGATTTCCTGCGGGGCCGATCACTTCTTCAATCTCGCCGAGGGGATACGCTTTGTCGGCCTCCCAGCTTACCAGGCGCACAAGCACCTTGTAGCCGAGCGGTGCATCACCGCGGTCGAGTATGACAATCGGCACATACATCTTCTTATAGTCACACTGGAGCAATGTGATCTCACTCTTTCCCGACGCTTCGGTCGGGACCCCGACTTCTGGCGTCGGGGCAATAAGAGTGCCGACAAATGTCTCTCGAGCGCGCGAGACGATCTCGACCACCTTCCCAGCCTCCCTCGGAGCCATCCGGCCTGAAGGGTCTTGATAGGTCCCGACACGCTCGACCTTGACCACGTCGCCTGAGAGCGCGTGGCCGGTCCACTCCGGCGGGATCAGGAGGTCTTCTTGATCGTCGCCCAAGGGGAAGAAGCCAAAGCCCTTGCGGGTCATGACGATGGGGCCTTCGAGAGATGCGTCTGCCGACATTTCCCGTACTCTAGCAATATTATGCGCCTTCTGCTATAGTCGCTCTCATGTTGATGATTCGATTCCAGCGCATCGGCCGGACCAATGATCCGGCGTTTCGCATTGTCGTCCTCGAGAAAGAGCGCGCTGCCAAGGCGGGCAATATCGTCGAGCTCCTCGGTACCTACAATCCGCGCAGCAAGGCGCTCACCCTCGACGAGGAGCAGGTCAAGCACTGGATCAGCAAAGGGGCCCAGCCGACCGACTCGATCCACAATCTCCTAGTGAACAAGGGGGTGATTGCGGGCAAGAAGGTGAATGTCCTTCCCAAGAAGAGTCCGCAGAAGAATGAGGCAAAGATCGCCGAGGAGGCAGCGGCGGCCAAGGCCGTTGCTGACGCTACTGCTGCAGAGAAGGTCGCCGCAGAAGCACCGGCAGTTGAGGAAGCTCCTGCCGCTGAAGCTCCGGTAGAAATGCCGACTGAGGCTGAAGTCGTCGCAGAGGCAGAACCTGCACCAGAGGTCACGCCGGTTGCAGAGGAAACTCCTGCTGCATAAAACACCGCTACAGGCGGTGCTACTATTCTCAATATGGAACCGGAACATGCATTTCTCGACTATGTCATCAAGGCACTCGTTGACCACCCTGAGGCGGTAGTGATCGAGCGCACGGCCGACAACCTGGGCGTCCTCCTCACCCTTACGGTCCACCCCGACGACATGGGTCGGATTATTGGAAAAGACGGCAAGCTCGCCACGCTGGCACTGCGCCCGCTTCTGCGCGTTTTTGGCATGAAGCACAATGCGCGCGTCAGCCTCAAGATCAACGAGCCGGTGGGCGGCAAGCGCGAGATCCCGACTACTTCCGAGCATAAGACCGTCGACCAAGTGGTCGACGAACTCTCGCTGTGAGATTCCATCTCGTCACTCTTTTTGAAGAAGCGTGCGACGCATATTTGGGCGCGTCGATTATCGGACGTGCGCGTAAGGAGAAGAAGATAGTGGTGAAGTATCAGAACCCCCGCGACTTCGTCGCGGGCCCTGCAGGGAGCTACAAGAAAGTAGATGAAAAGCCCTACGGCGGGGGCCCCGGGATGGTGATGATGGCGCTTCCCGTAGTCAAAGCCGTTCAGAAATCACTTGGGGGTCGGACCCCCAAGTTGAAGAAATCGGTGATTGTGTGGTTCAGCCCGAGCGCGAAGCAGTTCACCAATAAAGACGCTGACGCGCTTATAAAAAAGTATAGCGACGTGATCCTCGTATGCGGCCGCTACGAGGGGATCGATGAGCGCGCCAAGAAAATCCTCAAGACCCTCGCGCCAGTGAAGGAGTATGCCGTGGGCGAGGCGGTCTACACGGGTGGGGAATTACCGGCGCTCGCGGTAGTCGACGCGGTGACGCGCCGGCTCCCGGGCGTTCTCGGTAAGGACGCCTCCGTCGAGGAGCGTCGCGTCGCGTCAAGTGCCGTCTACACCCGGCCAGAAACTATTTCATACAAAAAGAAGAATTATCGCGTGCCAAAAGTCCTCCAAACCGGCCACCACGCCGAGATTGAAAAGTGGCGCGAGAAGAAATAATTCGCGTTTTGAGTGGTAAACTAATCCCCAAGCCTGTTCGCAGGCCCAGACGTGTCAACCAAAGGAGTTCGCCATGGCAAAAGGAGTTCCTTCACTCGCACACGAGGCGAGGATGTTCGACAAGATGAATCATCCTGATTCGGGCGTGCGTCGCCTCGTCAGCGTCTACGTTGGTGATTTCGCAGCGGCAAAGAGCCGTGCCAAGAAGTCGGTCACGCCGAACAATAAGAAGACTAAACGGTGATCGACCTTGTGCGCCACGCCGCCCCACCCGGGGCGGTGCGCTTTTATAGGGACATCGTAAGTCCCTAAGTCGATCAGGGAAAAGGTATGATATATCATACCAGCAGCAGCGCACCGCGTTTTGCGAGCCAAGGGGGTGTGAACCATTGCGCAGAGGTTGACGCGGGGTGCAGTAAAAGGTGATAGTAGTAAGGTCAAATCGTACGAGGACGTATGTGATTTCGGCAGATCGAGTTATCAGCCAATTGATATATATGAATGAACAATTTTGGAGAAGTGCGCCGAAGCAGTTTGCAGACGACACCAATGTGGCAGTGATGCGTGGCAATGCTGGTAAGACAATCCTACTAGCAATACTGTCTGGGGCGAATGCGCAAGTCTTTGCATTTACTCCCGAACATATGAAGCGATTCTCCCAACTCATTGCCTATAACGTAGGTGAGTATGAAAAGACTGATGGGGAAATCAAAGTCGAGGACTGGACGCCAGGCATGAAGAGCCCGTTCTCGGTTGAAGATTTTCAATCCGGGTCGGACGACGCAAAGACAGGCGAGAAGTAGGGGTTTTGCTTATCCCCATAGGGGGTTGCATGGGTGGAGTAGGGGTGGTACTCTGCTGATACAAGATACGACTGAGTTACGATGTGAGGGGGTGAGCAAGATTTATAGCGGGAACTGAAGAAACGCACAAGCGAGGGAAGTCCTTCGTGCGTTCGCATTTATATATAGAGAAATTATTACTTCACGCAAAACTCACATGCGCAAGAACCTCGTGCAGAAGACCTTTGGTGCGTACCGGGCTCCCAAGGTGTCGTTCCCTGACCTCGTCGGCCACCAGCGTGGCTCCTTCGACTGGTTGCTTAAGGACGGTCTCGCGGAATTGTTCCGTGAGTTCTCGCCTATTACCGACTACTCGGGTAAAAAGTTTGAACTCCAGTTTGAGAAGTTTGAAGTGGGTGAGCCAAAGTATGATGAGGATTTCGCGCGTCAGAATATGCGCACCTATGAGGCTCCAGTCAAAGCGACCGTGAAGCTCATTAATAAGACGCTCGGCTCGGAGAAGTCACAGGAGATCTTCCTTGCTGACATGCCGATGATGACGCCACACGGCTCATTCATCGTTTCGGGGGTGGAGCGTGCGATTGTCCCACAGCTTGCACGAAGCTTTGGGGTATTTTTTGTTTCTGAACTCTTGCGCGGGAAGCCCTTCTTTGGCGCTAAGATCATCCCGCTTCGCGGGGTATGGATCGAGTTTGACTCTGAAGCAGATGGCGCGATCTTTGTGAAGATCGATCGTAAGCGCAAGTTTCCAATCACTGAACTCCTCACGGTCTTTGGTGGTGGCGTGGGCGAGGCGGTCACTAAGCACTTTGCCAACGACCCGCTCGCACTTGCCGCTATTAAGGCGACTCTTGAGCATGAGGAGGCGAAGTCGGTTGAGGAAGCGTATATCGAGATCCATCGCCGTATGCGCGATGGCGATCTCGCGACCCCTGAAAACGCAAAGAACTTCGTTCAGTCGCTCTTCTCGGCTGAACGTTACGACCTCGGTAAGGTGGGGCGTCACCGTCTTAACTCTCGCTTTGGTCTCCCCACCACCGAGAAAGCACTCGAGAAGCGTGTCCTCACGCTCGCTGACTTCGTCCGCATCATTTCAGAGATTACGAAGCTCAATGCCGACCCGCATGCGCGCCCAGATGACATCGATCACCTTGGGTTCCGTCGCGTACGCTTTGTCGGCGAGCTCTTACAGGCGCGCATGCGGGTCGGCATGAGCCGCATGAAGCGCAACATCCAAGACCGCATGTCGACAATCGAGAGCGAGACCACACTCCCGATGGCACTTGTGAATCCGCGCCCGTTCCACGCGTCGGTGCATGAGTTCTTCACGGCTAACCAACTCTCGCAGTTTATGGATCAGCAGAATATTCTCGCGGAGCTCGAGAATATGCGCACCCTCTCCGCGCTCGGGCCGGGCGGTCTCACGCGCGAGCGTGCAGGCTTTGAGGTGCGTGACGTGCACCCTTCTCACTACGGTCGCCTGTGTCCCATCCACACCCCAGAAGGACAAAACATTGGTCTCATTTTGCGCCTGGCGACCCACGCGCGTACCAATGACTTTGGCGTTATTGAGACTCCATACGCCAAGGTGAAGAACGGGAAAGTGACAGAAGAGATTGTGTATCTCAACGCGCTCGACGAAGAGCTTGAACTCATTGCGCACGGCGCGACCCAGCTCGACGAGCAACACCGGATCATCACTGATCGGGTCGAGGCGCGCTTCAAGGGTGACCCTATTATTGTGTCGCGTGAACAGATCACGCTTATGGACGCGTCAACCTATCAAATGTTTAGTATCGCAACCTGCATGATCCCATTTGTTGATCACGACGACGCAAACCGTGCTCTGATGGGCTCTAACATGCAAAAGCAGGCAACTCCTGTGCTCATTCCTGAAGCGCCGCTCGTGGCGACGGGTATTGAGGAGCACGCTGCAATGAGTACCGGTCGCTTGGTGGTCGCCACAGAGTCCGGTACCGTCTCCTACGTCGATGCGCGCAAGGTTGTCGTCGAGAACAAAGAGGGGAAAAAGAAAGAATATCGCCTCCAGGGCTTGACCCAGACCAACCAGAACTCAACCTTCATGCAACGCCCGTCTGTGGTGCTTGGAGATACGATCAAGAAAGGTGATGTGCTCGCCGATAACTCCTCGACCGATCATGGTCAGCTCGCGCTCGGTCAGAATGTGCGCGTTGCCTTCATGAGCTGGAGTGGTGCCAACTATGAGGATGCCATCATTATCTCAGAGCGTCTCGTGGAGGAAGCCAAGTTTACTACCGTGCACATTGAAGATTTCGAGTGTGTCGTACGCGACACCAAGCTCGGTCCGGAGACCACGACGCACGATATTCCAAATGTCGGTGAGCTCCGTCTCAAAAATCTTGATGAAGAGGGCGTGATCCGCATTGGTGCAGAGGTACGTCCAGGTGACATCCTCGTCGGTAAGGTGACGCCGAAGGGCGAGACCCAGCTCACGCCCGAGGAGCGCCTCCTGCGCAGCATCTTTGGTGATAAGGCGAAGGACGTAAAGGACACCAGTCTTCGCATGGAGGGAGGCAAGCGGGGACGTACTATCGGTGTGCGGGTCTTCTCACGCGAGAAGGGAGACCAGCTTGAGAGCGGTGTCATCAAGAAGATTGTGGTGACGGTGGCGCAGGTGCGCAACGTCTCAGTGGGTGACAAGCTCGCAGGTCGCCACGGAAACAAGGGAGTGATCTCACGAGTGCTCCCGATCGCCGATATGCCGTTTGATAAAGACGGGAACCCAATCGACCTCATTCTCACCCCGCTTGGCGTCCCGAGCCGTATGAATCTCGGCCAAATCCTCGAGATGCACCTCGGGCTTGCTGCTCACACCCTAGGGTACCAAGCGGTAGTTCCGCCGTTTGCTGGGGCGACACCTGACGAGATCCGTAACGAGCTTGAAGCTGCGGGCTTTGATCGCGGCGGTAAGATGCAGCTCTTTGACGGACGGACGGGTGCGGCCTTTGCACAACATATCGCGGTTGGGTACATGTACATCTTGAAGCTCCATCACATGGTTGAAGACAAGATCCACATGCGCTCGATTGGTCCCTACAGTCTTATCACCCAACAGCCCTTGGGCGGTAAAGCACAGAACGGTGGGCAACGTTTTGGTGAAATGGAAGTGTGGGCGCTGCTTGGGTATGGCGCAGCGTACACACTCCGCGAAATGCTCACCATCAAGTCTGACGATATTCAGGGCCGTTCGGCAGCCTTTGACGCTATTGTGAAGGGCGAGCCGATTAGTCACTCAGGCACGCCGGCGTCCTTTGCGGTTCTTACCAATCAGATCCGCGGCCTCGCGCTTGATGTTGAGCCACTCAACCTGCCACCCGAGCCAGATGCTGAGTAGTCCTATCCATTTCTAATTTCACCACCATGGCATTCACCCCCCGCAAACTTCCTCCGCGTGATACGTGGAATGGACTGCGCCTCGCTCTCGCATCTCCCGAGCGTATTCTCGCTTGGTCGTCAGGAGAGGTCACCAAGCCGGAGACCATCAACTACCGCACCCAGCGCTCGGAGAAGCACGGACTCTTTGACGAGAAAATCTTTGGTCCCGAAAAGGACTATGAGTGTTACTGCGGTAAGTACAAAGGCATCCGCTACAAAGGCATTGTCTGTGACAAGTGTGGGGTCGAGATCACTCGCTCGATCGTTCGTCGCGAGCGCATGGGCCACATCGAGCTCTGTACGCCCGTCGCTCACATTTGGTTTCTTCGTTCAGTCCCGAGTCGCATGGCACTTCTGCTTGGAGCGTCGGCCACCGATATTGAAAAAGTCGTCTACTTTGCCGGCTACATCGTGACGAGGATTGCAGAAGAGGAGAAAAAGCGCCTTCTCTCTGAGCTCGAGAGTGAATATAAGTCAAAGTACAAGTCGCTCGAGAGCGACAAAGAGCGTGATGCACTCAAGGAGAAAATGACCATCACCAAGACAGAGATTGACGGTATGGTAATCGGCAGAGTGCTCGACGAGCTTGAGTACCACCGCTTCTCGGTCAAATACGGCGGTCTCTTTGAGGCACGCATCGGCGCGGAGGCCATTTATGATATTTTCTGCAAACTTGATCTGAAAGAACTCGAGAAAACGCTTGCGGCGCGTTATGAGCACGCAGGCGCGGCCGAGCGCGAGAAACTCGCGAAGCGCCTCTCGCTTATTGCGGGGCTCATCGCTTCAGGCGTCCGTCCCGAGTGGCTCTTCCTCACACGCATCCCGGTGATCCCACCGGCACTGCGGCCGATGGTCGCGCTTGAGGGCGGTCGCCATGCAACAAGTGACGTGAACGACCTCTATCGTCGCGTGATCAACCGCAACAATCGTCTCAAGAAGCTGATTGACATCCATGCGCCGGAGGTGATCCTCCGAAATGAAAAGCGCATTCTCCAGGAGGCGGTCGACGCTTTGCTCGACAACTCGATCAGGAAGAGTGGTGCCGCTGCTGGCGCAATGACCATGGCGCAGCGTCGCCCGCTGAAGTCCCTCGCTGACTACCTGAAAGGGAAGCAGGGTTACTTCCGTCAGAATCTCCTCGGTAAGCGCGTTGACTACTCTGGTCGCTCAGTGATTGTTGTTGGTCCCGACCTCGAGCTTGATGAGTGCGGACTCCCCAAGCACATGGCGCTCGAGCTCTTCCGCCCGTTTGTCATCGCCGGCCTGCTTTCGCGCGAGCTTGCATTCAACATACGCGGCGCAGGTCGTCTTATTGAAGACGGTGTTGCAGAGGTATGGGAGTTGCTTGAAGAGGCTATTGCTGGCAAGTATGTCCTCCTCAACCGCGCCCCGACGCTCCACCGTCAAGGCATACAAGCATTTCGCCCCCGCCTCATTGAAGGAGACGCAATCCAGCTTCACCCACTCGTCTGTAACGCGTTTAATGCCGACTTCGACGGCGACCAAATGGCCGTGCACGTACCGCTCTCTGACGAGGCACAGTGGGAAGCAGCTCACATCATGAGCGCCAACAAAAATATCCTCAAGCCAGGTTCCGGCGACATGATTGTGCTCACGGGGAAGCCACTCGACATCATTCTCGGCGTCTACTGGCTTACGAAGGCGGTCGATGGTCTCACGGGAGAAGGGAAGCATTTCTCGTCACCGAATTCCGCGATCCTCGCGTCAGAATATAACGCGATCGACCTGCGCGCCAAGATCAAGGTGTTGCCAGTTACAGGGAAGGAGAAGTACAAGATGTTTGACGGACGTCCGTTTGAAACAACGGTCGGACGGCTCCTCTTCAACACCGTGCTCCCCGCGGATTACCCGTTTGTGAACGAGACCATCACCAAGAAGGTGCTCGCTCGTATTGTCACGGATTGTATTGCTCGGTATGGACTCGATGCGGTGCCCGATATCGTCAACAAGGTGAAGCGCTTCGGCTTCGACTACGCAACCCGCTCAGGTATCTCGTGGTCAATAGATGACGTATCAGTGCCTGAAGCAAAGTCAGACATTATTACCGAAGCTGCGGCTAAGGTGGTGAAAATTCAGGAGGATTATCAAAACGGCCTCCTCTCTGAAGAGGAGAAGCGTCGCATGGCGATCGAGACGTGGCAGGGTGCGAAGCAGCTCGTTGAGGAAAAAGTGGCGGCGGAGCTTGATCCGATGGGTTCGGTGGCCGACATGGTGAAGTCGGGTGCGCGCGGTACCTTGGGTAACCTCACCCAGATGGCCGGTATGAAGGGTCTCATCCAGAACACAGCGGGCGAAACGATCGAAGTGCCAATTATCTCCTCAATGATCGAAGGACTCAACCCCATCGAGTACTTCATGTCAACGCACGGAGCGCGCAAAGGTCTCACTGACACCGCACTCGGCACGGCAAAGGCGGGCTACCTCACGCGCCGCCTCTTTGACGTCGCGCAAGACTCGATTGTGACCGAGATCGATTGTGGAACGAAACGAGGCGTGAAGATTAATCGGGTCAGTGCTTCGGGTATCCAGATTAACTACGCTGAAGCGCTCCGGGGGCGCGTGCTTGCTGAAGAAGTCAAGGACGAGAGCGGAGCGCTCTTTACCGCCGGACACTATCTCTCGATTGCAGACGCAGAAAAGCTTGCCGCTTCATCGGTTTCGTCGGTAGTCGCACGCTCGCCTATGTCGTGTGAGACGCGCTATGGCATCTGCCAGACCTGCTATGGTATGGATCTCACCACCCAAGAACCCGTTGATCTCGGTGAGGCAGTGGGGACAGTCGCTGCTCAAGCGATCGGTGAGCCGGGTACGCAGCTCACGATGCGCACCTTCCACGCCGGCGGCGTGGCATCAGTCGGCGGTGACATCACGAGCGGTCTCCCGCGCGTGGAGGAAGTGTTTGAGAAGCGCGCGCCGAAGAACCCGGCCGTGGTCTCTAAGTCAGACGGCATCGTCTCTGAAATTAAGGAAGAGGGTCGCGAGAAGGTTATCGTGGTTGCACCGACAGCGGGTCAGGGTAAGAAGGATGGTTCCGCGTACGAGTATCTCGCGCCATATCCACGCGTTCCCTTGGTGAAGGAGGGCGATGAAGTCAAGAAGGGTCAGATTCTCACCGACGGTTCTGCTGATCTTGACGAGCTCTTCGACTATGCGGGCCGCGCGATGGTTCAGGAATACATCATCGCTGAAGCGTCCAAGATCTATGAGCTTCAGGGTGCCTCCGTCTCCCGTAAGCACCTCGAGGTGGTGGTGAAGCAGATGTTCTCTCGCGTAAAGATCACGGACGCCGGCGACACGGACTACTCGATCGGCGATGTCGTCGAAGACTGGGAGTTTGCGAAGGCAGTTAAGGAGATGAATGATGCCAACAAGATGCCGCCCACGGCACACGATATCGTGTTGGGCATTAAGGAGAGTGCCCTCTCGCGCCGGTCATTCCTCTCGGCCGCTTCCTTCGAACAGACCACCAAAATCCTCATCAATGCTGCGCTGCGCGGCTCGGTAGATCGTCTCCGCGGCCTCAAGGAGAACGTGATTCTCGGCCGTCTCATACCTGCAGGTACGGGCTTCATGGGATCGAAGAAGTTTGCTCACATCAAAAATCTCCAGGCGTCACGTCCAGCACCTGCTCAGACGGATTACACCAGCACCACCCGCACCACCCGCGCGCTCTAGTCTATGGCACAAGACACGGTCGCTCTCATCAAGGAGCGTCTCTCGATTACGGACATCGTCAGTCCGTACGTGAAGCTTGTGCGGGCGGGAAAGTCGGTGAGAGGGCTCTGCCCCTTTCATAAAGAGAAGACGCCCAGCTTCCATGTTTCTCCAGAGCGGGGGACGTGGCACTGCTTTGGCTGTGGGCTCGGCGGGGATGGGTTCTCATTCATCGAGAAAATCGAAGGGGTCGACTTCAAGGGTGCGCTCAAGATTCTCGCTGAGAAAGCCGGCGTGGTGATTGAAACATACCAAGGTGGTCCGCGAGAAGATTCGACTAAAAAAGAACGGCTGTATGCTGTGATGAGTACCGCGAGCGAGTGGTATGCCGGACAGTTTTCGGGGAGCACGGCGGAAGCCTATGCCCATACACGGGGGCTCACTGCCGAAACGATAAAAGAGTGGCGGCTTGGCTTTGCGCCGGCAGAGTGGCGCGCGCTCCTAGAAGCGCTTTCCGCTAAAGGCTTCACACTCGAAGAGCTGCTTTCTGCCGGGCTCGTGAAGGAGGCCGACGGCAAGCCGGGCACCTACTATGATCGCTTCCGCAATCGACTCATGTTCCCAATTCGTGACAGCGCGGGGCGGGTGGTCGCTTTCACAGGGCGGGCACTTTCTGCCGATGAACCGGCGAAATATCTGAACAGTCCGGAGACCGAGCTCTATCACAAATCGGAGCTTCTCTTTGGGCTTGATCGTGCTAAAGATGCAATCCGGACCCGGGGCTTCGTGATGCTGGTTGAAGGGCAGATGGACGTGCTCTTGGCGCATCAGGCCGGCTTCTCAAGCGCGGTCGCGCTCTCGGGCACTGCGCTTACGGAGCAGCACCTGCGACTTATGAAGCGCTTTAGTGAGAACCTCATGCTCGTGCTTGATGCGGACCCGGCCGGGCTCTCCGCCACGGCGCGCTCAGCCACACTCGCGCTCGCTGCCGGGCTGCGGGTCAAGGCAGCACGTTTGCCTAAGGGCAAGGATCCGGCCGATCTCGTGCACGAAGATCCCAAAGAGTTCACCAAGCGCGTGCTCGCGGCGCAGCCGATTATCGAGTTCTTCCTCGCCGAGCTTGCCGAGAGTGAACACGACTCTCACCGGCTCTTGCGTAAGGTGGAGGCTATCGTGCTCCCGCTCCTGATCGCGCTCCCGAGTCCGATGGAACGGGATCACTTTATCCAAGTGACCGCGCGCACCTTGGGAGTGAGCAGTGAAGCGGTGCGGGAGTCATTGAAACGAGTCCCACGCATGCCCGTCTCTACTGGAGAGGTGGGGGCTCAGTCGGAGATTGGTGTCACGCGTACCGCGCGTGAGACACGCGATGAACTACTGCGCGCGCTTGTCCACGCGTACCCCGAAACACCGCTTGCAGAGCACGTCAAATCAGAGTATTGTCGAATTACCGAGGCTGAAATCTTCCCGTCTGACTCGCCTCCGGAGGCCGCCATATTTCATGCTGAAGAAATGGTGGGCGAAGGTCCGGACGAGCATGCGGGAGATGAGCTTCTCCGCGCCTTTGAAGAAGCGGTGATCCGCGAGGCGTATGAGGACGCAGTAGCACAATTACGGAGAGCCGAAACGGCCAACAACTTACTCCGCATCACGGAGGCGCAGCAGCGGTGTGCCACACTCTCTGCACGTCTTTCTGTGCTCGGCGGTTGACCGACCTATTTTATTTATGACCAAAAAATCCGCTACCAAAAAGAAGAGGGCCACGTCTCATCCCAAAGCAACAAAACGTACCAGAAAGCCGATCAAAAAATCGGTTAAGAAGCGCGTGCCTGCCAAGAAGAAGGCCAAAAAAGTGACCACGCACAAGGTCTCCAAGAAGCAGGTGGTGCGCGCTGCTGTGCGTGGTGCAAAGGCAAAAGCCGGCGCACAGAAAGCACTCTCGGCTGAAGCACTTATTGAGAAGGGAAAGGAGCGCGGCTATGTCACCTATAACGAGATTCTAAAATCATTTCCGCATGTTGAAGAGGATGTCAACTTCCTCGAGTCGCTGTACGAACGTTTTGCTATCGCCGGTGTAGACGTGCTCGAGGGCGGCATGCTTGAAGATGCCGCTGACGAATACCTCGCAACACGCAACATTAAAGACCGGCACTCCACCGGCTACGATTCTATCCAGATCTATCTCCGTGAGATTGGGCAGTACCCGCTCCTCACTGCCGCTGAGGAGCGTGAGCTCGCCAAGCGTATCGAGAAGAGTGACGCCGAAGCACGCAACATCCTCGCGCGCAGCAACCTGCGTCTCGTGGTCTCGATTGCCAAGAAGTATGTCGGCCGTAGCCCAGACCTCACTCTCCTTGATCTTATTCAAGAAGGGAATTTGGGACTCTTCCGTGCGGTGGACAAGTTTGACTGGAAGAAGGGGTACAAGTTCTCCACCTACGCGACGTGGTGGATCCGCCAGGCGATCACGCGCGCGCTCGCTGATCAAAGCCGCACGATCCGTATCCCCGTGCATATGGTGGAGACGATCGCCAAGTATAAGCAGGTCTCGCGCCGTCTCGCACAGGTTCTTGGGCGTGATCCGCAGGCTGAAGAAATCGCAGTTGAGATGGGCGTTGAGCCGGAGAAGATTTATCAAATCGAGAAGATTAACCAAGATACACTCTCTTTGGAGAATCCGGTTGGCTCCGATGATGATGAGAAGTCCACACTGGGCGACTTTATTCCCGACGACAAAATCCCCTCACCAGTACAAGAGTCGTCAGAGCGCATTCTCTCTGAGCAGGTGCGTCAGATCTTGAATGATCTCTCGCCTAAGGAGCGCAGGATCCTTGAGATGCGCCATGGACTTATGGACGGTATTTACCACACGCTTGAAGAGGTGGGTAGAGAGTTCGGCGTCACGCGAGAGCGCATCCGCCAGATCGAGGCAAAAGCGCTTGAGAAAATCCGCACCCACAACAAAGCCCGCCATCTGAAGAGTTACTAGATCTCTGCTTTGGTGAACTGCAAAAAATCCAACGATAGAGTGATCGAAAAAGCGGAAACAGCCAATGAGGATCGAGGAAAGCATTCCCATAAGGGAATGCTGTACGCAGTGTGCAAGGCTCCTGTTGAACCGGAAGATGGACCGGGTGAATAGGAGTCATCAGTGCCCAGATCCAAATGCTTCGGTTCGCGTGTCACCACGCGGACCGTCTTTTACAAAGGAGGTATCCACACTATGTCTCTATAGGTACAAAGCTTGGATAGTGATGTGCTAGCCTGAAATGAATGGGGAATCTTGAGCGAGTTGCACGACGCGAACGGCGACTGGGTACATTTCAACAAGCACTCCTTGCCGCGGTGGTTGTCGGGGGTGTGGTGATGACGGCGGTAGCGATACCGAACGCCCTTCGTCTGATTGAGTACTTTCCCGGATACAAGAAAGGTGCACGGTTTAATTATCAAACAAAGTCGGCGCTCGGACGTCTTGCTGCCCGCGGGCTTATAGAATTTAGTGAAGTGAGGGGGAGGCGTGTGGCGCGCATAACTGAAAAAGGGGAGCTTGTGGTCAAGATGGAACTTGAAAAGAAGGTAAGCAATAAGAAAAGACGCTGGGATAGGCGGTGGCGGGTGGTCATCTTTGATATTCCGGAGCGACGTAAGGGTATACGCGTAAGTCTCCGTCGTTTTATGCAGGAGTACGGGTTTGTTCGACTACAGGACAGTGTATGGATCTACCCATATGACTGTGAGGATCTCATTGCGCTCGTTAAAGCGAGCTTTCGTGTAGGAGCAGATGTGTTGTACATGATCGTAGAGCGGTTGGAGCGAGATGCGCATCTCCGGGAACACTTTGACCTCCCTCCAGAATAGAGAGGTATCCAAGATATGTCTCTATAGGGACAAAGCTTGGATAGTCTATACTAAACTAAAAATATGCAGAAAAAGAGAAAACAGGTGGGGAAGCGGAAGAAGGCGCCGATTAAGCACTGGAGCCACTCGAGCTTGATGGCGTTTTTACGCAACCCACTTGCGTGGTACGCGCGCTATGTCGAGGAGATCTACGACACCCCGCGCACCCCCGCCTCGGCGGTGGGTAGCGCAGGGCACTACGCGCTCGAGCATTTTTATAGTGGCGTGCCCAAGGAGCTCGCGATAGCGCGCGGGCTCGAGTATCTACGCGCCATTGCCGACTTTGAAATCAATTTCGGGAAGGCTAAGTCGATGCGTGCACAGAAGGAGAAACGGAAATTAATGGAGATAGAGTATCTACGTGCGATCGGTTATTACCTCGCGCGTCCACCACGCCATACGGTGCTCGGGGTCGAGGTGAAGGGGGTGGTCGAGGTCACCGGACTCTCGCTCCCCTTGAAGGCGGTCTCTGATCTCGTGGTCGCGTCGAAGCTGGAGGAGGGCGCGGTAGATATCGTCGATCATAAGTTCGTCGCCGCGTTTAGTAAGGGCGGGGCGGTCAAGACACTCTTTATTATTCAGGCGATATTTAACTACTACACGGTGCGGGAGCTCTTCAATAAGCCGGTGCGTCAATTTATCGTCTACGAGTGCAAGAAGACCAAAAATGCGGACAGCAGCCCACAGATGCGGCGCTACGCGATTGACTTTAAGGAGCACGCTGAAGACTTCAACGTCTTCCATCGTCTCCTTGAAGAAGCAACGGCTGAGATCATGCGCGCACGTACCTATCTCCCCAACCCCTCCGACATGTTCGAGGGCGACCACTCTTTTGAGCTCTACCGACTTGGTTTAATCGGCGAGGAGTAGTGCGCTGCGGAGCCCTAAAAATCGCTTACAGCCTTCGCGCTTTAATTTGAGAGGGCGTTGTCGAGCAGGAGCTTCAGGCTGTCGTAGGGGTAGGCGCCGTCGACGACCACCGGTGCTTTGCCCGGGACGACGATGAGCGAATAAGGCGTTCCTTGTGCGCCAATGTCGAGCGCATTTTGGCGATCAGCTTGAATGCGTGCCTCGATGGTTGACGAGGCGGTTGCGTAGCAGCTCGCGAAGGCAGTGCCCGAGATGCCGACTGAACTCGCAAGGCTCCCGAGCGTGCTCGGGTCGACCGGCTGTTTGGCGTAGAGCGCGTCAGTAAATTTCCAGAACATTTCATTCCCCCCGACACTCGCGGCACACTCTGTGGCGCGCGCAAGCGAGAGAGCGGTGGGGTGTATCTCGGTGAGCGGGAAGTGTCGGAAGACCCACGCTACTTTTCCTGACGCGCTCTCACTAGTCATGAGCTGGCGCATGGTGGTGTGGAAGTCTTTGCAAAAGTCGCAGGCGATATCGGAGTACTCGATAATAAAGGCTTGTGCGGTGGGGTTGCCGAGTATGTGGTCTGCACTCGTCACGGGTCGGACCAGACGCGGGTCCCCGTCTTCAGTCGCTACGGGACCACGAGGCGCAGCGAGATAGATCGCACCGGCGATGATGATGCCACCAGCCACAATCGCAAGGGGGATAGAGGAGGTTTTCATAGTTGTAGCGCGTGAGTTAGGGTAGGTGCGTTCATGCGCTGCTCCTCCCAACGGCTCGTGTCGAGCTTGATGTCGCGAATATCGCGCAAATCCTTAAATTTAAGAACACCGTTTTTACGCGCGTAGTCATAGAGCTCGCGCGTAAGTCGCACGTCTTCAATGCAGTATTCGGCGACCTTGTCGCGTTTGCCCTCGCGCCACCAGTCCTGTGCCTTCAGCCCATCCCCCTTTTTCCCTCTCCCCAGCGTCGCTTCAGCGAGCGACTGGAGCCGGATGCGGCGGCCGAGCACTTTCTGCACCTCCGCGAGGAGGTCGAGTGAGCGGATATGGGAGAGGTCGCCGGGGTAGTAGCGGTTGAGCAGCGGGATGTCGAAGAAGTCAGAATTAAAACCAATCAGCATGTCGGCATGCTCGAGTATCGGCCAGAGCTTGGGCAGGTCTTCACGAAAGTAGGAAGTGTAGGCGTCGGTTTCGGAGTCATGGGTAGCGATCACGATGAGCTCCTGCTCGTTCACGTCGACGCGGCCACGCACCATCGAGTCCGATATAGATTCAATGTCAAAGGTGATAGCGCGCATGTTAGCTTTCCGCGTGCAGACGCGCGGCGATATTGGTGATAGAGAGCTCCTCTTCCTCGCTCGTCGCGAGGATTTTCATCCGCACGGTATTGTTCGCGATCTCGTCGGCGCCGTAGGCGATGAAGAAGGGAATCTCGCGCTTCACGGCATCCCTGATCTGCTCTCCGAGCGACTTCTGGGTGAGATTCACGAAGACGCGCACACCCTCTGCGCGCAGTGTCTGGGCAAACGCTTGTGTCGCGGGGATATCGCTCTCGATGGGGGTGCCCAGGTAGAGCTGGGGGCGCGCTGTGCTGGCGGGAAGCGTGAGGTCATGCGTCTCGAGGAAGTCAGCGAAAACGACATCGCCAAAGGCGAAGCCCACCGCAGGGATAGGCTCACCGCCAAAGAGTGCGACGAGCTGGTCGTAGCGGCCACCGCCAAAGAGTGCGCGCGGATTCTCAAGGCTCGTGTCGAAGACCTCAAAAACGAGCCCGGTGTAATAGTCGAAGCCGCGCGTGATTCCGGAGTCAAACACAACATTGCTCACTCCACGTGCTTTCAGCGTCGCGACAAACGTCTCCATCTCATCTGTCTTAATGAAGGTAAGAGGATCTTTTGTTGTGATAGTCTCGCGCGCGGCGGTGAAGGCCTCGGGGGTCATCTTCGCGCGCTTGTCCAAGAGATGGAGATAGGAGCGCACCGCATCGCCTTGTAACCCTGCGGCCTTACACGCAGCGTTGAGAAGGGTGCGTGAGTTCACGCGTATCACAAAATCTTTTTCAGCAGCACCGCAGTCGCGCACGAGTGCCGAGGCAAGCTGGATAATCTCAAGGTCGGCCTCGCCCTCAGGGAGCCCAACAAGGTCAACGTCGACTTGGTAAAACTCACGGAGGCGTCCCTTCTGTGGACGCTCATAGCGGAAGCGGTTGCCGATCGAGAACCAGCGAAGCGGGAAGGGCATCTCGCGACGCTTGCCGGCCACCATGCGCGCAAGGGTGGGGGTCATCTCGGGTCGAAGTGTCACGCGCCGGTCGCCGCGGTCGGTGAAGGTGTACGTCTGCTCGCCCACGATCTCTTCTGATGTTTTGGCCTCATAGAGTTCGGCACGCTCGAGCGGGGAGGCGTTGTATTCTTCATAGCCCCAGCGTGCAAGCGTTTCGCGCACACGGGTGAAGAGCGCGGAAAGCCGCGCCCAGTCCTTGGGGTAGAAGTCGCGGACGCCTTTATAGGAGTCGGTAGAAAGAGGCTCGCTCATGACGTGATTTTATCACGTCTCTCCCTTACTGCCGATCAGCTGGTTTCTGTTCATCCTCCTCAGGGACATACTTAAGGATCAAATCACGCATAGACTCTGGGCGGGGGATACCGCGCATAACAAACTCGATCTCCTCACCAGCAGACTGCACTTTTATATCGCCGATATTGAGAAAAGAGGAGAGGACCCCTTCGACTGTGGTGGTCACGTCTTGGACGCGGGAGAGGAAGAGGCTCGATACGGCGCGCGAGAAGAATTGGCGTTGCTTAATATTGACGATCCTCTGGCTCGTGAGCACCCACACGTTAAGGAAGTAGCGGGTAAAGGCGCCCCATGCGCTTGTCCAGGTGACAAGGAGCCAGATCCCCAAGAGGACCCGCCCACCCGCCGTGCTGTAGTCGAAATACACTGAAAAAGAGGCGAGTGGTGGTGCAAGGGGGAGGAGTTTGGGGATCGCAAAAGGGAGGGCGGCGAGGATGGCAAAGGGCAAGAGCTCACCCACAAAGAGGAGCCAATGTTTGCGGAGCTGCTCCACGACAAACTCTCCCGGTTCGAGTTCAAATTCTTTCATAGATACCAGATGCCCGTAAAAGCATAGACGATAAGAGAGGACGAGACTAGGAGGTGGAGTGCGATTGCAGGAACCATAACCCAAGATGCGTGGGAATATTTGATCCAGTGGTAGATCGCGACGAGCGTGTAGACGACCCAAAAGGCGCACACAGCGTACCAGCCCCAGGTTATGAGCATGCCTGACGTGAGGCCGCCGGGCAGGTTACCGAGAATCATGTTCGGCGGCGCAAAGGGTTGGAGTGGCTGTCCAGGCATTACGAGAATGATACTACAATCACTCGGGGTACTTTGTACTGGTCGGTGCGTATCGTGGCAGAGAAGCCTGCGGAGGTGAACAGCGCGCACGCGGCCCCGACGCTTGTGATCGGGGCTCCGCCCCCTCTGGGCGTCGGAGCTGCCGCGTGCGCGCTGTCGCACTCGATCCAGGCAACTCCGGCAGGAGTGAGGTGCTGTCGGAGCTCGGTGGCGATACGACGGATCAGGTCGAGTCCGTCGTTGCCCGAGCGGAGCGCGAGCGCGGGCTCGTAGTCGGCAACGCTTTTCTCGAGCACTCGCTCCGTAGGAATGTATGGCGGGTTACAGGCGATGATGTCGAAACGCATGTCACCAAAGGGCTCAAAGAGATCACCGATTTTAATATGTGCACGCGACGCGTCGAGATCATTCTCACGGACATTTTTCTCAATCGTTGCTTGGTGCGCCGGGTCGATCTCGCCAAAATAGATGTCGGCGTCAGTCAGCTTCAATGCTGCACACCCTATCGCGCCCGATCCGGCGCAGAGGTCGAGAAATTTCAGTGGCGCCTCGTCGAGTGTTCCCTCGAGGAGAGCGGCGTCTTTTTCTGCTGAAAAATCGCCTCCCCTCGCGCCGACGCGCTGCGGGACTCTCTTCTCGGGAACGCCCCGACTCGGCTCTCGCAGCAGTGCGTCGACCCACCACTCCGTTTCTGGTCGGGGAATGAGAGGGTGGGAGTCGAGATATATTTTGAGACCGAGAAAAGGTTGCCAGCCGATGACGTAGGCCAGCGGCTCGCCAGAGGCGAGCCGGGCGCGGTCGGCTTCGTATGCGGGAGAAAGTGCGCCGCCGTATTTTTCAGTGAGGAGCCACAGCTCGTCCTTGGTCATAGAGAGACGCTACCACAAAACAGTCCCGCCCGTTCTTTATGAACGGGCGGGACTGTTTTGTGGGGCGTGAGTTAGTACCCACCGCGGCCATAGCCGCCTTGACCACCACCGAAACCACCACGATCACCGCCCCCAAAACCGCCGTCGCGGCGCGGAGGACGATCACCTTGCGGGCGAGCAAAGGAGACGGAGAGCGTGCGCCCATCCATCTCTTTGCCATCCCAGCGGTCGATAGCTGCTTGAGCTTCCGCTTCAGATGCCATTTCAACGAAGCCGAAGCCACGTGAACGACCTGTCATGCGGTCGCTAATAATGCTCGCGGAAACGACGTTTCCGGCCTCACCAAAGGCCTTCTTAAGGTCGTCCTCGGTCGAGCGGTAGGGAATACCGCCTACGTAGAGCTTGTTTCCCTGAACTGCTGCCTGCTGATTGTCCATGTGTAGATCTAACCGGTTAATCTCGCCGAAACTGAACACTTGCGGTCGTATACGACCGAGCGAAGCTCGAATACTCTGCGAGTAACCACAATATGCCAGAAATGTACCCTTTTTGCAAGTCCCTGTGGATACGGGTGGTGGGGTAAAAACCGGCCTATTGACGTCTTGTAAGGGATTTGGTATATATTAGACCACATGAAGAAGGTCGCTAAATCGAAACGGCCCATGCCCGCCAAGACGGCTTCGCCCGCCTCGTTTTCGTTTGACAGTGCAGCACTGGTCAAGCGTCTCCTCGCGGCCGCGCCGACTCGGGCACGCGAAGTACTCACACGCCGTTTTGGGCTTGGTACCACGGCGACCCGCGAAACTCTTGAGGCGATCGGTGACCACGCAGGGGTGACCCGTGAGCGTGTTCGCCAGATCGAGGCCGCAGGTCTTGACGCCGTCCGTGCGAGCAAGGCGTTTAAAGAGGCGGCAGCCTCATTCACGGAGCTCGCGGCGTACATCGACGCGCTTGGCGCAATCGTTCCTGAAGAGGTGCTGCTCGCGCTTCTTGGGAAAGACGAGAAGACGCGCAACCGTTTCCGCTTTTTCTTGATGCTCGATTCAGCATTTTATCGCGAGCGCGAGACAAATGAATTTTTTGCCCGCTGGCACGTCGATAAGGCAACGGCAAAGCATATTCACGACGCGCTCTCGCGTCTCTACGCTTCGCTTTCTGATGACGAGGTCCTCTCCGAGGGTGATCTCCTCGACCGTTTTCTCGAGGAACTCAAAGAGGTTAATGATGCGTATAAGAATGAAGAGGTGCTCAAGCGGTGGCTCTCACTCTCAAAGCACATCGGGAATAATCCGCTCGCTGAGTGGGGGCGCGCGTCAGCTCCAGCGATTCGCATCAAGGGTATCCGTGACTATGCCTATCTCGCCGTGAAGCGCCATGGCGAACCGATGCACTTCTCCACCGTTGCCAAGACCATCGGCTCGCTCTTCTCCAAGAAGGCGCACATTGCGACGACCCACAACGAGCTCATCAAGGATCCCCGGTTTGTACTCGTGGGCCGAGGACTCTACGCACTCACCGAGTGGGGCTACAAGCCCGGCGTCGTGCGCGATGTGATCCGCGAGACACTGGCGAGTAATGGCCCGATGAAAAAGGATGAAATTATTCATCAGGTGAAGCGTGCACGGTTTGTGAAGGACAACACCATCTTGGTCAACCTCAACGACGCACGCTATTTCAAACGTCTCAAGGACGGACGCTACGTCGCAGTTTAGATATCTAATATCGACACACAAAGTGCGGTGCCCGGTGGGCACCGCACTTTGTTTGATATACTGGAGTCATCCATGTTATTTCTGCACCAGCTTGAGGCGATACAAAAAGACCTTAATAACCGGATTGGCCTCCGTTTTGAGAAATGGCCGGTTCTGCTCCTCGGTCTCTCGGTACTCCTCATGGCATTTGTTTTTATGCCTGCGACGGTGTCAGAGGCACTGGCGATAGCGTTCTGGCTCGCACCCATGTGGCTCCCTATCCTTCTGGTCGGGAGTGCGTACCATCTGTGGTATATCTTGAAACGCTCAGAATTTATTGCCAAGAAGAACTACATCCTTCTTGAGCTCAAGCCGCCGCGCACCCTAGTCAAGACCCCGCTTGCTATGGAGGCCTTTCTCTCGACCCTTCACCTCACGGGCGGGGAGTCGACGTGGTGGCAGCGCTTCCAGGGAGGCATCCGCCCCTACTTCTCACTCGAGATAGCCTCATTTGAAGGTGAAGTACATTTCTTTATCTGGGGACGCGCAGAGCTTCGACGCCTCGTCGAGAGCCAGCTCTACGCACAGTACCCCGGGATGCAGATCATCGAGGCACCCGACTACACCCGCATGCTGAATGCACCGTCTCATGAATGGAGCATCTGGGGCTGTGATTTTAAACACACCGCCGACAACGACGCGCTTCCTATTAAAACGTACGTTGAGTATGGGCTCGATAAGGTTCAGAAAGAGCCGGAACAGACGGACCCGCTCGCTAACCTCATCGAGTTTATGGCGTCAGTCGGAAAAGGGGAGTATCTCTGGCTCCAGTTTGTTATTCGCGCCCACAAGGGCGAGAAATACGGGAAGCTCAATACCGAAGGAAAGGTCTACACCTGGAAGGATCAGGCCAAGGAGCTCATAATGAAAATTCGAGAAACGACTCGTGATACCTATATCGACATTGTGACAGGAGAGGAACGCCCTGGATTCCCGAACCCGACAAAGGGACAACTTGAGAAGATGGCTGCTATTGACCGGAATGTCTCCAAACTGGGTTTTGATGTCGGTGCGCGCTGCATCTATCTCGCCCGCCCCGAGAATTTCTACGGTCCTACCATTGCGCATATGATCGCACTCTTCAAGCCTTTCTCGACCGAGGGGTGGAACGGTATCAATTCGACCAACTGGATGAAAAAATTTGACGATTATCCGTGGGAAATCGGCGTCGAGAAGCGTAAGAATGAATTCCGGCACGAGCTTGTTGAGGCGTACCGTCGCCGGCAATTCTTTTACGACCCCTTTTTTGAGGGTGGGCTCAAAATGCATGAACTTATGGTGATGAGTACCGAAGAGCTTGCGACCATTTTTCATATCCCCTCGCGCTCGGTGGAGACGCCGGGGCTTAATCGCGTCCATTCGGCAACCGGCGACGCACCAACCGATCTCCCTATTTAATACACGGGCATGCGGCACATTCTAGGACACAAGCGGTGGGCGGTAGCGGGCGTGGTCGTTCTTTTCTGCCTGTTGAGCTATGCGTATCTCTTTGGGTCGCCGACTGCGTTCCCTACGGGAGAGATCTTTGTCGTTAAAAAAGGGGATCCCGCTCCGGTAATTGCACAGAAGCTCGCTGCCGCCCGCCTCATTCGCCATGAGAGCCTCTTCCCCTATGTGCTTCGTCTCTTTGGGTCGGCTACGACCGTGCAGGCGGGGGCCTACAACTTTTCAAAACCGCAGAGTAGCCTCTTGATTGCGTGGCGACTTGGACACGGCGACTACGGGATACCCCCTGCACGAATCACGATCTTTGAAGGACTCACGGTGCGTGAGATCGCGGACCGAGTTGCCGATGCGCTTCCGGAGATCTCTGCTGAAGAGGTGAGGGTGGCAGGAAAAGAGTATGAGGGATACCTCTTTCCCGATACCTATATTTTCCCGCCCGGAGCTGATGCAGATTCCGTGGTACAGGCAATGCGCACCACCTTCGACGCCAAGATCGCGCCCTATGCCGCCGAGATTCGCGCGTCGGGTCGCCGCCTTTCCGACATTGTCATCATGGCGTCGCTCCTTGAGCGGGAGGCGCGCACCCTTGAGACCAAGCGCGTCATCTCCGGGATTCTCTGGCGCCGCCTCTTGATTGACATGCCGCTTCAGGTCGACGCTGTCTTTGGGTATATTTTTGCGCGCCCCACATACTCGCCCTCGTATGAGGACCTCAAAGTCGACTCACCGTATAACACCTACCTCTATCGGGGGCTCCCGCCGGGACCCATCTGTAACCCAGGACTTGAGAGCATCGAGGCGGCGCTCCACCCGACGAAAACCCCCTACCTCTACTACCTCACCGACCGCGACGGCGTGATGCGTTACGCCGCTACTTACGCAGGCCACCAGGCCAATCAAGCCAAATATCTCTCACGATAGCTACCAAACGGGAAGCATGATTAGATGTCTCAATGGATGTGAAAGGAAAGGAGATATACGTGGGGCTCTCGGGAGGGGTGGACTCGGCGGTGTCTGCCGCACTTCTTCAGGAGGCGGGAGCGCACGTGACTGGCGTGTTTATCAAGGGCTGGTACCCGCCCGGCATGCCCTGCAGCTGGGCAGAGGAGCGTCGCGATGCGATGCGCGTTGCGGCACGTCTCCAGATCCCGTTCCTCACGCTTGACGCGAGTGCAGAATATAAGAAAGGTGTCATCGATTACTTGCTGCGCGAGTATCGCGCTGGCCGTACTCCCAATCCAGACGTGATGTGCAATAAGGAAGTGAAGTTTGGCGCATTCTATCACTATGCGATGGCACAGGGTGCCGATGCTATCGCGATGGGCCACTATCGCTCCGGTGAGAAAGATCAGAGTTACTTTCTCTGGGCAGTGCCGAAAGAAGTTCTTGAGGCGACACTCTTTCCGGTCGGCCAGATGGAGAAAGAAAAAGTGCGTGAGCTTGCACAGAAGTTCAATCTTCCCGTTGCAGAAAAAAAGGATAGTCAGGGTGTCTGTTTTCTAGGGAGCGTCTCGGTTGAAGAGTTCTTGCGCGCTGAATTGGGGAGTGATAACCCAGCGCTTTTATACACCATCGGTCAGCGCATCCCTCGGACAGGGGGGCCGTGGTATGTGGTTGGTAAGGATGTCGAGACCGGAGAAGTGCAGGTGTCCAAGACGCGCGCATCAACGGTGACCGCGATCCGCTTCCGCGATGCGAACTGGTTCACCGACCCACAAGAAGTGGTCGATGCACAGTATCGCTATCGTGGCCCGCGCTCTGCGGGCCACGTGAAGGGAGACACGTTTGGTGCACTCACCACACTCCCTGAACTCCCAACGCCGGGTCAGTCGATTGTTTTCTTTACCGCTCGTGGAATGCTCGCGGGTGGTGGTATTATTACCGCATGAATCAGAGACGACTATGGGTCGCAGCGACCATCATCGCAGTTATTATCGTCGGCGGGTTTGTGATTTCAGTTCCGCACACAACGCGCGACATCATCCCCCCTTCTGACGAGAAACAGGCTGCACTAATAATCCCAGTCGTGTCGCTTCGCGATAGTTATCAAAAAGGACAGCACACGCTCTCAGGCTCGCTTGAGGTACCAACCGTTTGTACGACCATTGTCGCTGCGGCATACCTCCGCGGGGCCTCAACGAGTCCAGAGAGCATCGAGGTTGCCCTTACCGTATCCTCTGATACGGGAGTGTGTCTCCAACTCCCTACGACAGTCTCTTTTTCGACCACGCTTGCGGCGCCCGCCGAGCTGCCGATAACCGTGACCGTCAACGGTGTCACGGCAAGCACTACACGCTCATGATCCCACCTCCTACCATCGTCAAGGCCGACGGGACACACGAGGTGTTTGATCCAACACGGCTCATTGTCTCACTTGAGCGCGCGGGGGCTGGCGCACATACCGCTGAACGTATCGCTCGTGCTATCACCACAACCGTTTTGCCGGGCGCGTCCTCACGAGAGATTTATTCTCGCGCGTTTGCCCTTCTGCGGAGGGAAGCGCGCCCCGTCGCCGCCCGCTACGCGCTCCGCCGTGCGCTTCTTGAGCTTGGGCCGACAGGACACCCATTTGAAGATTTCATCTCTCACCTTTTTAAAAAAGAGGGCTGGCAGGTCGAGACACGAAAAATAATCCAAGGGAAGTGTGTCGCCCATGAAGTTGATTTTTACGCGTCGCATCCAGACCAAAACACATTTCTTGCGGCCGAGCTGAAGTACCATAATGATCCGGGGTATAAGACTGACCTCAAGGTCGCCCTGTATGTCAAGAGTCGTTTTGACGATATTTTTTCATGCGATCCAACAAAACGTGAGTGTCCGATTGATCGTGGCATGCTCGTCACCAATACTAAATTTACTTCGGAGGCGATTGCCTATGCACAGTGCTCGGGAGTTGAGCTCTTGGGGTGGGGGTATCCTCTCGACAACACACTGTACATGCAGATGTCTCGCACAAAAGTCTATCCCATAACTGCGCTCACGAATTTCTCACTCGCCGAGAAGCGGATGTTGATTGAGCATGGAACCATCGCGGTCGACGAATTGGTTGAAGATCGGACGCGTCTCGATGTACTCCACCTCTCGAGTGAACGGGTCGGCGAAATTCTCGCCGAAGCAACCAGCCTCCTCGAGGGCTAGTTACTCGCCATATATTTCAGCTTATCTTTACGGGCCTACGTTCTTTACAAAAAGCTTCTTGAACTCTTCAGCGTCGTTGAAGTGGTGCCTCTCGCCCCTGATCTCCTGATAGTCTTCGTGCCCCTTGCCGGCGCACAGCACGATTTCGCCCTTGCGAGCTATTTCCAGCGCGTGCGCGATCGCCGCACGACGATCGGCGATGCGAGTCACTTTCTCTCGCTCTGCCTCGGAGAGCGTGCTCTCCATCTGGTCAAGAATCTTTTCGGGATCCTCGCTTCGCGGATTGTCGGAGGTGAATATGGCGATGTCGGAGAGTCGTGTGCCAATCTCTCCCATCAGTTTACGCTTCATCGGGTCGCGATCACCGCCGCACCCAAAGATAGAAATCACTCGTGCACCTGTAAACGAGGTTCGTATCGTGCGGAGCACGTTCTCTAGAGCGTCAGGCGTGTGGGCGTAGTCAACGATCACCATCACGCCCAAGGGCGACATGAAGTGCTCAAAGCGTCCCGTCGGGGGTTCTATATCTTTCAAAATTTCCGTGACCTTCTCTCCGTCGAAACCGAGTAACTGGCACGCGCTCCACACCGCGAGAAGATTGTAGGCATTGAAGGTGCCGAGGAGTTTGGCACTCACCGCGACGCCATTAAAGACAAGGCGCAATCCATGAACGCTAACCTCCACTATTTCACCATGGAAGTTCTCGCTCCCTTGGAAGCCGTACGAGTAGGGCGTGGCGTCGATGTGTTCAAGCATCGTGTCTCCGTGCTTCGCGTCGGTGTTGGAGAGAGCAAAGGCGCCCTTGGGGAGCATCTCAAAGAATTTTTTCTTTGCCCGAAAATAGTTCTCAAAAGTTTTGTGATAGTCGAGATGGTCGTGTGTGATATTGGTAAATATCCCTCCAGCAAATCGTACGCCCATCACACGGTTCTGATGCAGTGCGTGTGATGACACCTCCATAAAGACGTGAGTGCAGCCTGCGTCAACCATGTCTCGCAAGGTTCTGTTGAGCGAGATCGGGTCGGGGGTCGTGTGGTTAGTGGGAACCACGGTGCCCGCAATAATGTTCTCCACGGTAGAAATAAGACCTGCCTTATAACCAAGCGCAGTTGCGACGCGATAGAGCAGGGTAGCCGTTGTTGTCTTGCCATTGGTTCCGGTGACGCCGACCACACAGAGTTTCCGTGACGGGAACCCAAAGCGCACCGCACCGACCGCGGCGAGGAGGTAGTGATAGGCCGGCTGGAGGGTAGTAAAAAGCCAGTGCGGGATGAATTTCTTGGCCGTTTTAAGGAGTTTTTCCATGCGTGGTATAGTAGTTCAATATGTGTGGTATTGCTGGCATCATTCACCCCGTGGGGGGCAAAAAGGGGGCCCAGGAGGCGCTTGATCTGATGCTGGAGCGCATTATACACCGTGGCCCCGACGATAGCGGCACCTTCGTTGACCCGGCGGTCGCGCTCGGGATGCGGCGCTTGAGTATCATCGACGTTGCGGGCGGCAAGCAACCGATCACTTCACAAGACGGTTCACTCCTCATCGTCTTCAATGGCGAAATCTACAACTACCGCGAGCTCCGCACCGGCCTCCTCGAGCGCGGACACACCTTTAAGACCGAGAGTGACACGGAGGTCATTCTCCACCTGTACGAGGAGCGCGGCGCCGATGTGGTCAAGCTCCTGCGCGGGATGTTCACCTTCTTTCTCTACGATATGAAAAAGGGTACGGTGATGGCGGCGCGCGACCCCTTTGGCATTAAGCCGCTCTACTACTTGGAACAAGAAGGAAAGATACGTGCGCTCGGCTCGGAGGTGAAGAGCTTACTCACCTATCCTGGTTTTGAGAAGGTGGTGAATGAAGCGGCGATTTACCAATACCTCTCATTTCAGTACAACCCGCTCCCCGAGACTCTCTTCAAGGGGATCTACCGTCTCCCACCGGCGACCTACCTCATGATCGACGCGGCGAGCGGTAAGGCCGAGGCCACCACCTACTGGGATTATCGCTTTGAAGAGAATGGGCACATGGAGGAGGGAACAGCGACCAAAGAGCTGGAGGAGATTCTACAGGACTCGGTCGCACATCATCTTATCAGCGACGTGCCGCTGGGAGCCTTCCTCTCCGGCGGCGTCGATAGCGCGCTGATCGTGGGTGCCATCCGCGCGGTGCACCCCACCGGAGAGTTGAAGACCTTCACCATCGGGTCAAAAGAGATCAATGAGTTTGCCGAGGCGCGCGAGCAGTCTGACGCACTTCACACAACGCACACGGAGATCGTGCTTGACCCCGATGAATATTTCAAAATGTTACCGAAGATTGCGTGGCACTTTGACGAGCCGGTGGCTGACCCGGCCGCCATCGCACTCTACTTCCTCGCGCGCGAGGCACACAAGCACGTGAAGGTGGTGCTCTCCGGCGAGGGAGCAGACGAACTCTTTGGCGGGTACGGGATTTACCGCGAGCCCTACTCCTTTGCCACGTTCGCACGTTTACCGGCACTGCTGCGCGTCCCGTTGCTCTGGCTTGGCCGCCTCCCGTTTTCTCTGCGCGGCCTCAACTTTCTAAAGCGCTACGGCAAGCCGCTCGCGGAACGCTATATCGGGAACGCCTACATCTTTTCTGACGCTGATGCACGGAAGATCTGGAAGGGTACACCTCACAAACGTATCGACCTGCATCCGTTCTATGCGAAGGTCCAGAGATGGTCAGAGCCGACCCAGATGCAGTATGCCGATATGCACCTCTGGCTCCCCGGCGATATCCTCGCGAAGGCCGACAAGATGACCATGGCGCACTCGCTTGAGCTGCGGGTTCCCTTTCTCGACATGAAGGTGGCCAACTTTGCCCGTACGATCCCTGATCGTCTACGCTATCAGGACGGCACGGTAGAGAATGCCAAGTACCTCTTGCGCAAGGCCGCCAAGGCCTTTGTCCCGCCGACCACCCAGAAGCGGAAAAAGCTCGGCTTCCCGATCCCGCTTGCCGCGTGGCTCAAGGAACGCACCGACTGGCAGGGACCTCTGGTGAACCACCCCTTTCTCGCGCAGCATTTTGATATGACTATCGTGCGCAAGCTCATCCAGGACCACGTCTCAGGCGCGCGTAACAACGCCCGCAAGATTTTTATCCTCATGATGCTCGCGGCGTGGTACGATGCATACTTCACCGACGCGCTCACCCTTTCCTAACATGGCCTTCACCCGCAAAAGCAGTACCTTTGACCCCGCTTCACCGGAGCCCTTTAAGGTGAGTCGCTCCAAGATCGACCTCTTTGTCGAGTGTCCGCGCTGTGCCTACCTCGATATGCGGCTCGGGGTGAAGCGCCCCTCGATGCCTTCTTTCACTCTCAACAACGCGGTCGATGAGCTCCTGAAGCGTGAGTTTGACATCCATCGCGCCCACAAGACCAGACATCCTTTGCTCCAGAAATACGGGCTCGATGCTGTCCCTTTTGCTGACGAGCGGATGGAGGAGTGGCGTGATGCGCTCCGGCGCGGGATAAGCCATCTCCATGAGCCGACTAACATTCTTGTGCGCGGAGGGATCGACGACGTCTGGGTGACGCCCACCGGCGAGCTCATCATCGCCGACTATAAAGCGACCAGTAAGAAGGTCGGCCCTTCAACCGAGGACGACCTTTACGATGCGTACAAGCGCCAGCTCGAGATCTATCAGTGGCTCTTTCGCAAAAATGGCTTCAGCGTTTCGCCGACGGCCTACTTTGTCTACGTGAACGGGAAGGCAGATGCCGAGGCTTTTGACGGGAAGCTCGAGTTTGACGTCGAACTCATAGCGTATACCGGAAGCGATGCATGGGTCGAGGGGGCGGTGTATGACCTAAAGGCAATGCTCATGAGTGACGAGATCCCTAAGATAGGAACCTCCTTTGGCGGCGGCCCCTGCGAGCATTGCACTTACCGTGAGGCAGCCGGGAAAGCGCTTCAAGCACTGCATGCGAAGAATAAGCCCCGACGCCAAGGGGTCGGGGTCCCGACCGAAGCGTCGGGAAAGAAATAATATGAGGAGCAGCTTTGCCGACCGCGTGCGCGATGCCGTGCGCCAGATTCCCAAAGGGCAGACCAAGAGTTACAGCGAGGTGGCGCGCGCCATCGGGCACCCAGGCGCCGCGCGCGCTGTGGGCACCGTGATGAAAAACAATTATGACCCCACGGTGCCGTGCCACCGCGTTGTTCGGAGCGATGGACAGATCGGCGAGTATAACCGCGGCGGACCTGACGTAAAAAGAAAGCTCCTCGACGCAGAAAAGTTAGGACACCCAGTGTCCTAATGTTTATGGAGGTGAAGATTGAGAAAACGTGGAAGGAGAAGCTCTCTGGTGAATTTGAAAAAGAATATTTCACAGTGCTGACCAGTTTTGTAAAAAAAGAATACCAGGAGGGAGTGGTGTATCCCGCGCCCAAGAATATCTTCAGAGCGTTTGATCTTTGCCCCTTTGAGCAGGTGAAGGTCGTTATTCTCGGCCAAGACCCCTACCATGGGGCGCATCAGGCCAACGGTCTCTGCTTCGCGGTCGATGAGGGGGTCGCGACCCCGCCCTCACTTCAAAACATTTTCAAAGAAATTGCAGATGAATACGGCGCGATTGATGGACACGTAGTGTCCATCAATCGCGGAGGAGATCTCACGCGGTGGGCGAGGCAGGGGGTCTTACTTCTCAATGCAACTCTCACCGTGCGGGCACACACGGCTGGCTCGCATCAGAATCAAGGATGGGAGCAGTTTACCGATGCAGTTATCCGCACGCTTTCCGAGGAGCGCACGCGCCTCGTCTTCATGCTGTGGGGCAACTATGCTCGCGCCAAGGGCGCGCATATTGACCGCACTAAACACCTGGTGCTTGAATCCGCGCACCCCTCACCCTTCTCGGCCGCATCGGGTTTCTTCGGCAATGGCCATTTTAAAAAAGTGAACGGTTATCTGGAGGCTCACGGCGAGACCCCGATTGACTGGATCTCGTAGGCGCTATACAGTCAACCTGCTTTCACTTCGACAAGGAGGTCACATGAAGGCAGAGAAGATCTTTCACGGGGGCCTCCTTATGACGGGGGTGTCGTTTCTCGTTGGAGGAGTGTGGGCGAGCATGTCGCTTGAGGCAGGCGACTGGCTCTGGCGGCTTTCCATGCCGTTTTCGGGCATGAGCCTACTCCTCTCACTTCTGGCCGATATCGGTAAGAACGAAGAGGGGCCGGCTCTTCCGGAGATCGCGGTGGTGGCTGGACTCGTCCCTGTGGGTTTGGTGGTGGGGGCAGTGTTCTCCTACCATACCTCACCGACCTCACCGGTCGCCTGGACGGCAATCATCGGGATGCTTCTGACTCTGGGCGTGCTCGCCCATGTGTTCGAGCATTTCGCGAGGTTTCCCCCGCAGAGGCGATGAATTCGAGGGGCCCCACCGGGGCCCCTCGTGCTTTAACAAGTGCTAGGGCGCCGGGGTTTGCGAGAAGGGCGGGTTGAGGTAGAGAGTGACGGCTATTTTGTTTATGGCCGCAGCGAGGGAACCTTGCGGATTATTTTTTGCGTACCAGTAGGTGCCGAAGAGTGAAGCGACAAGAGCTAGGATGATGCCAAGTATGAGAAACGCGACAGGCTTTGAGATGCGGGTGTGCACCTCTTCATCGACAACGCGTGCCTCGTCAACGTGTGCCTGAACTTCTTCTGGTGAGGTCGGCGCGTGCGGCGCGCTTGGGGTGCTCTGAGCACTCGTGGGCATATGCTTTTCTGGTGCGGGAGGAGGAGGGAGCGCGTGCCCAAGCCGCACCATCTCGTCGTATACCGCATCGATGTCCTTACGGGTATATCCGGTCTTGAGCAGTTCAGCGCTGAGGGTCTCGTATGTCCCGCCCCGCTCTTTAAAGAGGATCGTGGCCCACTGAAGTAAGTCAGGACTCATTGAAAGTAGTATAGCAACCCAGTTAGCTGGTCGAGCAATGAGTAGTGTATAAAGTTACGCGTCGCGCCAGTAGGGCTTGAAGTTGACTACCTCGTCGACAAGGTCCTCGGCGTTTTGACCTCGATAGCAGAGCGCGTGATCATCGATATACACAAAGGCGATGGGCTTACCGGGGTTCTCGCCAACCAGATCAGGGCGACGATTGATGTAGTCGACGGGAAGTGAGAACTGCTCGCAGTAGTGCGCGAGAAAGTCATTGCCGCGGGTGGAGTGAATCATAATTTTGCATCCTTTCTCGCGCAGGAGCTGCATTGTTTTTACCACTTCCGGATTCGGTGGCTGAACGTCAGCATGAGAGATAAAGCCCTGGTACGAGGCAATGACGCCGTCGAAGTCAAAGGCGATAACCGCGTCGGTGGTGTTGGACATGATTACCAAATCTTCGCACGCTTTGACGACTCACGAAAGAGCGCATCACCCTTTTTGACCCCAAACGCTTCATAGAACTCGTGGAGGTTTGACGCGGGACCGTTGATGCGGAATTGGCCGGGCGAGTGCGGATCGGTGAGCACCTGCGTCATCTGCGCCTCCTTGCGGCGGTTCTCGCGCTCAAAAAGGGCGAAGCTCATAAAGAATCGCTGTTCGGGCGTCAGATCGTCAATATCCTTGCGTCCCGTTTTCTTCAGCCGGAGCTGATAGGCGTCAAAGGCGATTGACGCACCACCGAGGTCGGCAATATTCTCGCCGAGCGTGAGCTCGCCGTTCACCCTGAGTCCGCCGGCGACGCGGTAGCGATTAAACTGCTCGACCAGTACGTGCGCTTTTTTCTCAAATCGTTTGCGGTCGATCGGGGTCCACCAGGTGGTGCGGTTGCCGTAGCCGTCAAACTTGGAACCCTGATCGTCAAAGCCGTGCGTGATCTCGTGTCCTATGACCGAGCCGATCGAGCCGTAGTTGACCGCGTCGTCAGCATCGACATTGAAGAAGGGCGGCTGGAGGATAGCGGCAGGGAAGACGACATCATTGAGGCCAAAGCTACAGTAGGCATTCACGGTCTGCGGGGTCATGAACCACTCCTTACGGTCGACCGGCTTCTGGAGCCGACGCATCATCCGTGCGTGTTCCTTGAGTGACGCACGCAGAATATTGCCAAAGTAGTCGTCGGGTCGGATAACGAGACCCTTGTAGCTCTTCCACTTGTCTGGGTAGCCGAGCTTGCGCGTCACCTGCGAGAGCTTCACGAGTGCTTTTTTCTTGGTCGCGACACTCATCCAGTCGAGATTCTTGATCCGATTTTCGTAGGCTCTGAAGAGATCTGTGACGACTGTCTCGATCTCTTTCTTTGCGCGTGGGCTAAAGTACGCTTTGACATAGAGCTGCCCGAGGACCTCGCCGAGGCAGCCGTTGACCGTAGAGAGTGCGCGGCGCCACGCGGGCTTCATCACCTTCACGCCCGAGAGAACGGTGCCGTAGAAGGCAAAGTTCTGTTTCTCAAATCTCTCCCCTAGGTAGCTCGCGGCGCCGCCGACGAGGTGCCAGGTGAGGTAGGTCTGCCATTCCTCGATCGAGAACTTCTTCAAGAGGGCAGCAGCAGCCTTGATAAATGTGGGCTGCATGACGATGACCTCACGTAGCGTGCCCGTGCCGACGATTTTGAAGTAGCTCTGCCAGTCGACGGCGGGCGAGAGGCTCGCAAGCGCCCGCACGGTCATCTTGTGATACGTCTTATCCACATCCCGCAGCTCCTCTTTGCTCATTGAGATCTTTGCAATCGCGTTCTCGATCTGCATCACAACATCGCGCTTCTTCTTGGCTTCAGCACGCGTCACGCCCGAAAGTATGAAAATCGCGTCGAGATGCTTCTCATAGGCGCTCCGCACCCGCTTGGACTCGGCATCGTCCTTCAGGTAGTAGTCGCGGTCGGGCATCCCCAGCCCGCTCTGGTGTACATAGACCACATACTTCCGGCTGTCCTTCATGTCTTGATCAACCATGAGGCCCCACGGGCCGCCCCCACCGATCTTCTCGAAGTGGGCGAGGGTGGTGACGAGTGACTTCACATCCCTGATTTTCTCAATCCTCTCGAGCCACGACTTAAGCGGCGCGAGGCCGGCGCGGTTACGCGCCGGCATGTCGAGCCCCGAGCGGTACAAGTCACGCACGAGCCCCGACGCATCGGTCGGGGCCCCGACCCCCCGGCGTCGGGGCTGCGCAACGAGCTTTGTCACAATCTGCTTCAGCTGCTTCTCGGTCTCGTAGCGCAAAATACGGAATGACCCCCAACTCGACTCTTCAGCCGGTATCGGATTCTTGTTCAACCACCCGCCGTTCACATACTTATAAAAATCATCCTGCGGCCGCATCGTGGTATCAATATCGCGCGTATCAAATCCCCAATCCTTTTTCATATCTGCATCGTATACCGAAAGGGAATCGAAGGGAAATCAGAGAAAAGAGGAGAATTGCAAGTTTAAAGTTTTATTATATAATGCGTCCAGAAGCACAATCCCGTTCGCTTCTGCCGCGTCCGCGGCCCCACCCCAAAGGAGATTGAAATGGATCTTAGGATCGCGGGTCACATCCCCGTGAGCCCCACCGCGGAGAAGACTACGCTCACCTGCTTTGATCAGGTCGCTAGTAGGGACGCCGACATCGACCGGTGGTTACCAATCATGCAGCCAGCGACGCCGCTGACGCTGGTCACGGTGTTTGCCTGGGACGACGGCGAGAAGTGGAATGATCGCAACGCCGCCGCTGCACTTCTTGGACTCGGTCGGGGTGATAGGCTCACCGAGCGTGCACTCGGCACCCTGCTGATTGCGTTGGGGCACACGCTGACCTTGTCGCAGGTCGAAGCCGTCTTGGCGCACCTCGAGGAGACGGGGCCAGCGCAGGTGATCCGAGATCTGAGCGGGAGTTTCTCGCTCCACTGCTTCACCCCGACGGGCGATCCGAAAAGACCGGTCGCTCTCTTCTGTGTGCAGTATTGGTGGGACGACGGAGTCAGGACGCATGTCTTTCATGCGTTCGAAAACGAATTTGGGACGGCCAACCTTCTTCTGGTCCCCAACTTCGTCCGGCGCCACTGACCAACCGTTCGGCACGACCGCGAAGCTCCAGCAATGGGGCTTCTGCTTTTTATATGAGTGCGGTACTCTCTCTACATATGACCGTGAACGAAGTGCGGGAGAAATATTTAGCGTTTTTTGCTGCAAGGGGGCACGCGGTGATACCGTCGGCGCCCATCGTGCCCGAGAATGACCCGACCACGCTCTTCACGAGCTCGGGGATGCAGCCCTTGGTGCCATACCTCCTCGGCCAGCCGCACGCCCTAGGCACGCGGCTGGTCGACTCGCAGCTCTCGTTCCGCGCCGGCGACATCGAGGAGGTGGGCGATAATCGCCACACAACCTTTTTTGAGATGCTCGGCAATTGGAGCCTCGGTGATTATTTTAAAAAAGAGCAGCTCCCGTGGGTCTATGAGTTTGTCACTAGTGAGCTCGGGCTGCCCAAGGAGCGACTCTGGGTCACCTGCTTCCTAGGCGACGAAGCGCTCGGCCTACCCAAGGATACCGAGGCCGCTGAGATCTGGAAGCAGATCGGCATGCCCGACGACCACATTCTCTTCTACGATGCCAAGAAGAATTGGTGGAGCCGCTCCGGCACTCCCGACAAAATGCCTGTGGGCGAGCCGGGCGGTCCCGATTCTGAACTCTTTTTTGACTTCCAGACGCCACACGACAGCGCCTTTGGCGAAGCGTGTCACCCCAACTGCGACTGTGGGCGCTTCATGGAGATCGGCAACTCGGTCTTTATGGAATACATCAAGACGGCAGATGGATTCGCTAAATTGCCGAAGCAGAATGTCGACTTTGGCGGCGGGCTCGAGCGCATGACGGCCGCGACACGCAACAACCCAGACGTCTTTCTCACCGACGTATTCGACCAAGCACGCACTGTGCTAGAACAGCGATCAGGAAAGTCCTACGAAACAAGGTTAAACCTTGTCGAAAATGGTGGCGCAGATACAAGGTCGTTTAGGATCGTCCTTGATCACGTGCGCGCAGCGACCTTCATGATCGCGTCGGGGATCCGGCCGAGTAATGCCGAACAGGGCTATGTGCTTAGACGCCTGATTCGTCGCTCGATACGCGAGGCCGACAAGCTCGGGATCAAAGATGCCGTCTTGGCCGAGGTTGCCGAAGGCTTTGGCGCCGCGTACGTTGCGCAGTATCCGTTTGTGCACGCGGCCGCGCAGACTATCAAAGAGGAGCTTGAGAAAGAGGAACAGCAATTCAGAAAGACGCTCTCAAATGGTATGCGCGAACTTGAGAAGATGGGAGAAAACATTGATGCCTTTATGCTCTTCACCACCTACGGCTTTCCAGTCGAGCTCACGGCCGAGATCGCTGCGGAGCGCGGCGCGGGGATAGACTTTGAAGACGTGAAGCAGAAGATGGCGGAGCACCAGGCGCTCTCGCGGGCGGGTGCCGCGCAGAAGTTTGCCGGCGGGCTCGCTGACCACGCGGTAGAGACGGTGCGCTACCACACGGCGCACCACCTCCTCCTGAAGGCGCTCCAGATGGTGCTCGGCCCCGAGGTGCACCAGAGGGGGAGCAATATCACCAGTGAGCGCCTGCGTATCGATTTCTCGTACGGATCGAAAATGACTTCCGAACAAATCAAGAAGGTAGAAGAAATCGTGAACGAGAAGATAATGGAGGCTATTCCGGTGGTGCGCACCGACATGAAGAAGGAGGAGGCAGAGAAGCTCGGGGCGGAACACGAGTTTGGCGCCACCTACCCCGAGACCGTCTCGGTGTATTCGGTGGGACCCCTTGAGAGCGCATTTTCGATAGAGTTTTGTGGTGGACCACACGTCTCCAACACGCGCGAGCTTGGTGAGGGTGGTGCGCAGTTTAAAATCGTGAAAGAAGAAGCGTCGTCAGCGGGGGTGCGGCGCATCAAAGCCGTTTTGCAGTGAGTACGCACGCACAGGGAGTTTAGTGCAGAGCGGAAGTGCTAGAATAAAGGGATGAGCTTGTTTGGAAAGCGGCATACCGGTGAGTCGGTGGTGTTGATCGACGTTGGCGCACGCTCGGTCACGGGCGGCTACGCCCACTTTCCCGCAGACGTGCTCCCGCAGCTCGTCTACACGACGCGGGTACAGATTGAGTTCCGTGATGGAGAGCTGGAGCAGGAGGCAGTTGTCCGTGCACTCACAGAGCTCGATGAAGTGCTCATCCGAGACGGTGCGCCGGCGCTCTTGCGGCTTACCGGCCGAGGGAGCGCAGACGCTATTCTTGTCTCGGTCGACGCACCCTGGCAGCGCACCTTTGTCCGGAGTGAGTACCTGGAGGAGCAGAAACCCTTTGTCTTCTCGAGGCGACTCGTCGCGAGTGTGCTCGAGAAAACGCAAGCGAAACCGACCGGCAAAATACTGGTCGACGAGAGCGTGATCGGCACCATTCTGAACGGCTATGAGACTAAAGATCCATACGACAAAGAGGTACATCGTGCGGAGATCGTGATCCTCACGTCGCTTATTGACGAGTCGATTGCCAACGCAATCATCACCACACTCGAACACGCCTATCATACTAAGAATGTGTATCCGATTGCAGGCAGCTCGCTCCGCTATCAGGTGATCCGCACGGTTTTCCCGCACGAGCGCGACGCACTCATCTTTGACGTGACCGAGCCACTCACCTCGATCGCGCTCGTGCGACGTGACCTCTTTATGGCGCACTCACAGGTGACTGAAAACATTGCCACCGTCGAGGGGTGGGTTCAGCAGATTCGGACCGAGCTTGCGGAGCTTGCGCGCCAGTTCCCGCTCCCACGAACGATCTTTCTTCTTGCTCGGGAGCCAGAGATATTTGGTCTCCAAGAGGCGCTCGCGGCCGCTAAACTCGGCGACCTCTGGCTCTCTGATAGCCCCCCGACGGTGGTCCCGGTCGTTGCCGGCCAGCTTGCCAATTTTGTCCAACAGTCGACGACGAGCCCGGCCGACCTCCTCATGCTTCTCATGACGCTGTACTGGAAAAATCAGAGCACACCCTAAGAGGGTGGTGGCGGAATAAAAACTGCTATACTACCACCATATGCGCACACTAAACGATATTACCCCTCCCTCACGTCGAAAAGAGTTTGATACCATGACTGATATAGCCACCCCCGGAGGTCGCATCCCGCCCCGGCCGATCGATCGTTCCCCACGCTTCCCTTTCATCACCTTCTTTACGGTGCTCATCGTGGTCGGTGCCTCAGTCGGTGCTCTCTTCTACTTCTCGAGTGCCAAGATACAGATTACGCCGAGCACAGCGTCGGCTGCGGTCCAGAGTTCTTTTACCGCAACGCAGAGCACCGGCACGCTCCCGTATGAGATCATCACCGCACAAAAAATCGCGACCCAGAGCGTCAAAGGAAACGGAACCAAGGAGGTCTCGACGAGTGCGTCAGGAACAATCACGGTCTACAACACACAGATGAAGGCACAACACCTCGTCGCGAATACCCGCTTTGCGACAACGGCAGGTCTCATCTTCCGTATCAAGTCAGCTATCACTGTCCCGGGAGGGAGTACTGCCAAACCAGGATCCATTTCAGTCAAGGTGACGGCTGACAAACCAGGAAGTACGTATAACGTTGGACCAACCTCGTTTACGGTACCCGGCTTTGCTGGCACACCTCAAGCGACTCAAGTGTATGCACGTTCGACGAATGCGATGACGGGTGGTTCTTCAGGGGTTGAGCCGGTCGTTGATGCCGTACTTGAGAAAGAGACGCGCAACGCGCTCGTGAAAGCGCTCACCCCAGACCTCCTTACGAGTATTCAGGAACAAGTGCCAGAAGGGTATGTTCTGCTTGAAGGTGCTGCGACCACGACCTTTGAGAGTTTAAGCTCCACTCCTTCAGCGACGGCCGGCATGGTTGATGTGAAGGAGCAGGGGACGGTGACGGCAGTCGTTTTCCCCAACGCGCTTCTTGCAGAAGCTATTGCAGGATCAGTCCTTGGATTGGGGTATCAAGGTGGCGCGCTCACTCTCTTGCCTACGAGCGCGGTTCGTCTCACTGCGCCGAATCTTCCAGAGCCAAATGTCCCCTCATTTACCTTTGCGCTTTCAGGAACCGCTGCACTTGAATATACAGTTGACCCCACCACCATCGCTGCTGCTGTTGCCGGTAAAACTCGCTCGGCAGCTGAAGTCGCCCTCACTAACTATCCAGAGGTGAAGCGCGCAGTTCTTATCCTGCGACCCTTTTGGCGTAAGTCATTCCCACAAGACCCAGCCTCGATTAGCGTCGTGGTCGCGCCCCCTAATTAGCTAATAAAAAAGGTTGGCAGGAGACTCCCGATCATCCCGAGCACAAGGAGGACGACAATAACGATGGCGAAAGCGCGTTTCATATGCGGAGTATAGTAGCAGACTCTGTGCTCTGTGCACAGCGGATTGTCTTTTTAGAATGAAGGCGTAGTATCAAAAACGTCGAGCCCATACCGAGGGCTCGGACAACAACAACCAAGGAGTGTGAGATGCGGAACCATGTGTTTGACTACGTTCCTCCCAGCGAGCCGCTGGAGGTCCAAGAACCGGAGCTCTTTGAGCAGGCACGGGCAGAGCGACGCAAACGCCGACTCGGGCTTCTCGCCGAGAAGCCACGATATGGCGCGCGTCTGCGGCAGGAGTGCCTGGAACGTGCACCCGCAGAGCGCGGGCAACGTTCAGGGTTGAGGTCGTAGTATGGCTGCGACCAAAAGGCTCCCGGTGGGCGAGGAAATATCCTCCCCAAGCTGTCCCGGCAGTGAGTGCACCCTCCCGTGTCGTGTGTGTCAGTCGTGTGCGCTGCATCCGCAGAACATCGACCTACTCATGCGTTCGCAGAGTATGCGCGCGCGGCTGCTACTCCTTGAGCTCACCCCCCGGCTTGCAGAGAGCATTATTGCGCGGGCAGCCGCGCACTGATGTATCGACGCGATGCACAAAATCAAAGGCGCCTACGGGCGCCTTTGCTGTTTCAAGTCACTGATTTCAGCATGTCTCTTTTTATATCTTCGAAGACGCCCCCGACCTTTTTCCCAGGATTAAAAATGTTGAGCGGGTCAAAGACTTTCTTCGTCTTTTCAAAGAGCGCGACCATCTCTTCGCCAAAGAGCATCGGGAGATACGGGGTGCGGATAATGCCGTCGTTGTGCTCGCCGGTGGTGGTGCCGCCTTCTTTAATCACCAGCTCGTAGACGCGCGGCGCGAGATCGAGGATCACCTGGCGATTCTCTTCTTTGGTGAGATCCATGAGCGGGATGATATGGAAGTTGCCGTTACCCACGTGTCCCGCGACGGTGTAGATGAAGTGAGAGGAGTACTCAGCGAGAAGCGCATTCAATTTTGGCAAAAATTCAGAGTAGCTTGTGGGTGGGACGACAAAGTCGTCGATGAAGGGTGCTGTGTGGAGCCCGTGGACATTTTTACGGAGCAGGTTGAAGCTCTCGCGACGAACGATCCAATACTTCTCCGACTCCTTCTCATCCTTTTCGATTTTCATCTGGAGGTTGAGGTCGACGAGAGCGACGCGCGCCGCCTCGGCGCGCGCGTCAGCCGCCTCGATCGTGTCATCGGAGAACTCGGCCATGAGGATCATCTTCGGCACCCCGCCGGTGGCGACCATCGCCGCTTCAGGGAGAAAATCTATCCCGAGCTTGGCTGCCTTGATAAAGCCCATTTGAGAGAGCACCTGGGGGAGAAACTTCACCGCGAGCGTGAAGGTGTGGTCGTCGTAGGACTCAAATGACTCCGGGTTGTGTGGGAGGACGCGCTGTACGATTTCAGGGAGGAGCCCCATCTCATGGAGAAAGATGACGAGCATCGCGCGATGCTCCTTAGGCTTTACGAGCGAGAGCTTTGCCTTCGTCCAGAGCGCGAGGGTGCCCTGCGAGCCGCAGATAAGTTGGGCGAGGTTGAAAGTGCCGGTGGCAGGATCCTTGACGCGCCAGAGGCCATAACCGGCCGCATTCTTGGACACCTTGGGGCGTTTCTCCTCTATTAAGGCAGCGTTCTCGGCAAGGAGAGTGTCCATAGTGCGGTAGATCTCCCCCTCAAGATTCTGGAGGCCCTTTTTCTCTTCGAGCTCGGTAGGGGTGAGGGGGCCAAAGTGGGCCGTCGAGCCGTCAGAGAGGACGACATCCATCTCCTCGATATACCGCTCGGTTTGTCCATACTCAAGCGTACGCTCGCCGGCGGAGTTGTTGGCGACGATACCGCCCATTGCAGCGATCTCGCGGCTCGCGGGGTAGGAGGGGAGGATGAGACCCTTCTCGAGGGTCGCTTTCTCGAAGTCGCGATAATACACTCCCGGTTCAGTTATCGCGTAGTCGTTGCCAACCTCGGCAATGTGATTCAGGTGTTGGGTGAGTGAGAGGACCACACTGGTAGTCAGTGGGCCGCCCGACATGTCGGTACCTCCGGCACGAGCAGTGAGAGAGATCTCCGCGCCCGCTTCGCGGGCGCGCCGCACCTCCTTCACCACCGCGCTCACGTCCTCCGCATCAGCAGGGCAGACCACGAGCGACGGCATCCGCTCAAAGAGCGAGGTATCTCGGCTCGCCGCTCTACGGCTCGCCTCGTCATCCTTCACCTCCCCCCTCATCACCCCCTGCAACGATTCTTTCAGATCTTCCACTGATGTACCCATGATGTGGAGATGATACCATAGTGGCATACCCCCTTTCCTATGAAGGCGGCAATATGCACCGGCATCGTCTGCGTTTTTTTCTTAAGCGCAGGTACCGCTTTTGCTGACACTCTGGTCGCTGAATCTATTTCAGAATCGACGACATGGACCAAAGAGGGAAGTCCGTACCTTGTTGAGGGTGTGGTGTCGATTGGTGCGGGTGTCACACTCTCAATTGAGCCGGAGGTTGTCGTACACTTTGCCCCTGGGAGCAGCTTGAAGGTGCACGGCGCGATCAGTGCACAAGGAACAGAAGACGCGCCCATCGCACTTACGGCACCGAGCGGGTCATGGTCACTGCATCTCGACGCAGGGAGTCTTTCGTCAACGTTTCGGTGGGTTGAATTTGAACACCTCTCTACTCTCCGTGACGACAGCAAGAACCCACTCACCTTTTCTGACTCTGTTGTGAAGGATAGCGATCGTGGGATCCTTGTATCAGGAGGAACTCTTTTTCTTGAGCGTGCCCGTTTTGAGCGTATCTTAGATGCCGCGGTCGAGCTTAGCTATGGGAGTACTGCGACACTTGCACAGGTCACGCTGCACAACGTGGACTTCGGCATCCAGATCTACCAGAACAGCCACGCATCAATCTCTGACTTTCTTGCTGAGGGTGTTTCCTCTCAAGTTATTGCGGTATACGTGGGCAGTAGCGCTCGTGTGGCAAGCTCAACGATACGTTCTATTTCTGACAGCTCTGGAGCGGTCATGACCTTTGTCCAGAGCTCTATTGAAATGCGCGATGCGCGGTTCGATACCATCTCAGACGGACCAGCCCTAGCGGTCTACGATCAGTCGTCACTCACCGTACAGGATGCGACTATAACCAATACCGATGCTTTTGACGCGATAGAAGTTGCTGATGCACGCCTCGCGCTTACTGGGGTGCGCATGATCGGGGGCACGGGGGACGCGCTCGTTACCTTTAACGGTGGGAAAATAGAAATGCGAGACTCGATTATTTCTGAGTTTCCGTACGGAGCGGGGGTCGCCGATTACGGGTCGAGGCCTGAATTTTCGAATGAACTGGCGCTTACCAATACTGAAATTACGCAGAATGACACGGGTATAAGCACGTACGGAACAAATTCTTTGTATACGCTCTCGCAGAACAAGATCGCGGACAACACCTCAGGAGGGCTTGTGGTACATGTCGCCGCAACGATCGATGCCACCGACAATTTCTGGGGCGATGTGAGTGGCCCTTATAACGACCCGGATAATCTTGGCGGCACGGGTAACGCAGTCGAGTATGTCACGGGAAGTACGGTCCAGTTCTCACCTTGGCTTACGTCGTGGGGCGTGGCGACCTCAGGCTTCTCAAATGTTCTCTTTCTGCCCGGTATAGAGGGGAGCCGGCTCTATCGTCCTGATTATGATGGCGGGACGGAGAAGCTTTGGGAACCTGCGGGTGATACGGATATGAAAGACCTCTATCTCAACGCCGACGGCACGAGCGCGCGTTTTGATATTTACGCAAAAGAGCGCGATGTGATAGAAGAGATCCCCTTCGGCGGGAAGATCTACGACTCGCTCGTCGCACAGATGGATGCGCTCAAAGCCGATGGGACTATCAACGACTGGGAGCCGATCGCCTATGATTGGCGACTTTCTCTCGACGACATTCTCGCCTATGGGAACAATAAAGATGGCCGCATCTACTACTCCGGAGACTTGCGAGCCACATCGACTCCGTATGTACTGCAGGAGTTACGTCGGCTCGCCGCCTCATCGAAGAGCGGAAAGGTGACAATTGTCGCGCACAGCAATGGCGGTCTTCTTGCCAAGGCGCTCTTGAAAAAGCTCGGGAGTGCAGCTCCCACGCTGGTGGACAAGGTGATTATGGTCGGGGCGCCGCAGAGCGGCGCCCCGGAGAGCATCGGGGCGCTTTTGTACGGATACAACCAAGGCATCTCGTTTCTCGGGTTCTCGATTGTGCACGAAGCGACCGCTCGGGCGCTCGCACAGAATGCGCCTATGGCATACCACCTCCTCCCGTCGGAGTACTACCTTGAGAGCACTATGGGAGATGCAGCGCACCCGGTCATACGCTTTTCAGGAAATGGGTACACCAAAGAGTTTGCAGCATATGGCGCAACGATAGCAAACCGTGTCGCGCTCGCCGACTTTCTTCTCGCCAAGGAGGGTGGGCGAGAGAAGCCGGAAGAAAAAGACGTCAAGTCTGCAGAGATTCTTAATGCCGATCTGATTGACTACGCAAATAGGCAGCACGCGGCACTCGACTTCTGGACCCCGCCAGACGGCATAAAAGTCGATCAGATCGCCGGGTGGGGCATCGACACACTCGCAGGGATCAATTTCTACTCTCCTCCCGGGAAGTCAAAGCGTCTCTACAAGCCCATCTTTGTCGAAGACGGCGATGGTACCGTCACCGTCCCGAGCGCGATCATGATGGCCTCCAGCACAGCCGTGAAGAGGTATTGGGTTGATTTGGCAAAGATCAATAACATTCCCGGCACTAAAACAAAATTTGATCACAAAAATCTTTTTGAGATACCTTTGCTAAAGGATTTTATTCAAAACAGTATTAGGGAGGGTTCTGATCCTTTGCCAAACTTCATCACTGTTACTCAACCAGAATCCACCTCCGAAAAGAAACTCATCTTTTTCCTCCACTCACCACTCACTCTCCAGGCCACAGACTCACTCGGCAATATCACCGGCCTTGCTGTCGACGGGTCGGTCACAGAAGACATCCCAAGCTCGACCTACGGAGAGCTCGGCGAGCTTAAATACCTCATCGTACCCGAGAGTGGCCGATATGAACTCACGTTGTATGGTCAAGATACTGGGACCTTCACACTCGACATTGAGGAGAGCGTGGGTGGGGTGGTGGCCACCTCAAGCAGCATCGCAGACGTCCCCGTGACTCCCAAAACGAGCGTGAGACTCAACATCTCCGGCGGCCTCGACACAGCCTCTACGCTCCGGGTGGATGAGGACGGAGATGGGAGAGAGGATCTCTTGATTGGCTTTAAGGCCGGTGAGACCGTGAGCTACGAGCCTCCAGCTCAAGCCCCTCCAGTACCAGAGGCAAGCTCTGGCGGAGGCGCTGGCGCCATCTCCATTCCTGTTATCGCTACGACGACAGCGACAGTGGCTCTGAGCCCCGTTATCACTCATCCCCCCGCTACGAGCACGACTACTAAGAAGGTAGCTCAAACCAAGAAGACAGTAACAGTGGCTACTACGACAGTGAAAAAGGCACCAGTGAATGTCCCGCAGACAGCATCAGCTCTTGACGCAGTCTCTCAACAGTCATGGCTCAAGAAGGTGGGCGCGGCAGTCTATAATGGTGCGTATGGACTCTGGACTGCATTCAAAAAACTCTTTTGACCAAAAATGAAAAACAAACTCATGCAGAGTGTGCCACTCGTCATCGCACTGGTTGGCGTCGGATTTGCCCACTTTAGTTATTGGTGTATGTATTCATACGGAGTATGTTATAGCAATTGGGTCAGCCATATCTACCAGTACTTTACAAACCCATTCTATAATTTTTCTCTCTACCTCCTACCTCTCACGATTATTTTGGTCCTGATTTCCCGACCCATTTTTAACTCCTGGCTCAAGCTGGCAGTGTGGGCGGTGCCACTCTCGATTATTTTCATCGCCTCAAATCCCGTCACGTCTGGCGGGTTCATGGATCTCTATCCATTCTACCGAGACGACGCGGCGCGGCTCGCCGCGCAGGTTCTGACTGTCGTCTCTTTCCTCCTCATCGGCTGGAAGTACCTCAAATCCCGCAACGGCAATCTACGGACATCGTAAGTCCCAACTTGGGGGTCGGACCCCCAAGTTGGGGAATTCTTGACGGGGTGGGGGAGGGAGGGTAGCTTTGAGTCTGGGTCGGGAATGTCTCCTGACAACAAGAAAGGTCCTTTCATGCCACCACCGTTTTCAAATGTGCCGCCAGCCTTGGCGGCCCTCGTCGCGCCGCTCGATACGGCGAAGCCGCCGTGCCCCAACTGCGGCAGTGGGCAGTACGAGATCGGGATGGTCGAGTGCTGCACTGCATGCGGCATCTTCTTCGACCACAACCGCGGCACGGGCAACCAGAAATATCTGGCCATGCTTGCCAAGCGTGTGGGAGAGGCAGCAGCCGATTGATCGCCCCTTCTCGCGCCGAAAACAAGCCCACCCCGTGTGGGCTTGTGTGTTTATAACTCCCACCTACGGACATCGTAGGTCTCTAAGTCGATCAGGGAAAAAAGGTATGATATATCATACCAGCAGCAGCGCACTGCGTTTTGCGGGCCAGATGGGGAGAACCACTTACGGGGGTTGACAAAAGGGTGGGGGAGTGTATACTTGAACTAGCTTGTTTGCCTTCAGAGCTTAGCCGCTCCTCTGTCTCTCCCGGTGTGGAGATAGGAGTAATAAGCCAACAAGCCCTTCCGAGGTCTGTGTGAGGCCTCGACCCGCTCTTGAGCTGTGTAGACGCGGGACGCCGAGTGAGGCGTGCAGCCATCCACCTCTGGCGTGGATGCAATGTAAGTCGGGGGCGAGAACGATGGGCAGCCAGAGGAGCCCCGGGGAAGTAGTCCCCAAAACCAATCGTTCTCGTCCCCGCCCAGGCCCGTCGATTGTGACGGGCCTTTTGTTTTTATACTTCTCCTGTGCTATACAAACAGCGGATCCAACAATGCTCGAAAGGAGCACCATGATGACAAAGGACTGCCTAATCCACATCGAGTCTCTGGTCGCGGTTAATTTCGCGGTCGCGGAGCTCGATGTTCAGAACCTGGTATGGGTCAACCAACCCATGAGAGGAAGGCGAACAGAAAAGCTCCGAGAGCTCGTCTGCATACTGCAGACCATCCTGGAGCCCCTCGAACAGGAGTTTGCGGCGCAGGCCGACACCAAACAGCGTTTTGAGGTGATGAAAAAGCAGATCGACGACTTGCTGATTCAGATCGACAAGAGGGTCTAGCCCCCTCGCGGATTGCTCCGCGAGGGGCGATTCGTTTACTTGGGGGTCGGACCCCCAAGTTGGAGTTTGCGCAGCCAGGCTTTCTGGCGACGCGCATACTGCCAGAGCTTGCTCGAGAGAGCGGGGAGGAGCGACTCCTCACTGCGCTCATTACGCAGATATTCACCTACGATTTTATACTCAAGCCCGAGCTCGTTGAGGCGCGCGTCGCCGACCTGCTCGCGCACACGACGCACTTCGTCGACGAGGCCGCGCGCAAGCGCGGCCTCAAGCCGGGCGTCAATGCGCGGCCGCAACTCCTCTCTCGAGGGGTCAATCACGATCCATTCAACAAGGTTAAACCTTGTTCCAAAAGGGGGCGTAGGTACAGCGCGGGACGGGACGCTGCCGAGGGAGGCGATTATTTCGAGCGCACGAATGAGGCGCCGACGATTTTTGGGGTCGAGTTCGCTCGCTCTGCGCGCGTCCGCGGAGCGGACGCGCGCAAAAAGCTCCTCGGTCGAGAGCTTTTCAAGTTCTGCGCGCAGCATCGGATCACCCTCTACCGCAGGGAGCCCTAAGAGGAGTGCGTCAAAGTAAAAGTGCGTTCCGCCTACCAAGATCGGCAGCTTGCCGCGCGCCGAGATTTCCTCAATTAGGCGCGTCGCATCAGCGACGAAGTCGCCGGCAGAGTAGGGCTCGTGTACCTCACGAATGTCGATCAGGTGGTGCGGCACGTCTCGCATCTCCTCGGTAGTGATCTTCTCGGTCCCGATGTCGAGCCCGCGGTAGACTTGGCGTGAATCGACCGAGATAATCTCGCCCTCGCGCAGAAGCGCCTCCTCGACCGCGCGCGGAGACTTACCCGAAGCGGTCGGCCCGGCGATACAGAGGATTTTGAGCGATTTGGCGTTGCGCATCATACCGTGTAGACTAGTTTTACACCTTATCAATAAAAACTCCATTTGTATGAAAGAGACCAAGAGCAACTATTGTGAACACTGTGGTGAGTTCCACGACTTTGTGCACGACCACCTCTCCTTGGTGAAGGTGGGGGAGTCTGCTCCCGATTTTGAATTTGAGGTGTATCACAAGGGTGCGATACACACCATGAGTTTCTCGAAGCTGCGTGGCAAGTGGACAGTACTCGTCTTCTATCCTGCTGACTTCACCTTTATTTGTCCGACTGAGCTCGAGGAGCTGGCCAAGCTCTACCCCACGTTCCAAGAGCTCAACGCCGAAGTTATCTCAATGTCGACCGACACCGTACACACCCACAAGGCCTGGCATGACGCTTCACCTGGGATTAAAGAGATTACGTATCCCATGGGGGCGGACCCTTCAGGTAAGATTGCTGATGCCTTCGGCGTACTTATCGAAGGTGATGGGCCTGAACTCACTCCCGATGAAGGACTTGCATTGCGCGGTACGTTTATCATCGACCCCGCAGGGATTCTCCGCTCAATGGAGATCACTGACAACTCGATTGGCCGCAAGGGCGCAGAGACCCTAAGGAAGCTCCAAGCCGCGCAGTATGTCGAAACGCATAAGGGGCAGGTCTGCCCAGCCTCCTGGGAGCCGGGCTCTGACACGCTTGAGCCAGGCCTCGACTTGGTAGGGAAATTATAGGGAACCGCCGGCCTGTGGCCGGCGGGGAGCGAGCACCTCTCGCTCAAGAATGAACCTCTTCAGGTACATGGGTTGTTTCCTTTCTTATTGCATCGATGTCATACGCGACGATGATCCACGGATTCCATCGGCAAGGTGTGATCTCCACGTTGCGAAGAACAGGCCCTTGTTGTCTGAGCCACGCGTTGATCTGCTCCTGCAGCCCCTCACGCGACTGCACCTCCGTGATCTCAAAGATCTTGATCTGACGCATACTGACCTCCTTCCGGGTACTTCACCGCACCAGCGCGGTGAGATTGTCGGGTGTCTGACGCCTGACAATGCTTTAATCATACCCCATATTGGCCTCGGGGCGGCTGGCAGGTTCTCCCGAGCCCCCCTCTACCGACCCGCTGCTTCTGGCAGCGGGTCATTCTTTTTACTTGTGCAAATGGCTTTTTGTGTAATAATCAAGAGGTTCTGACTGGGCCAGGTGGCCCGAAGGAGACCGTCATGAACTTGGTAAAAACGTTCCTGCCCCGCCTGGGGGTATTCCACGCCGCGCTCCTGGTCTGCGGCGCGTACGTGATCGCTGCTGCGGTCACGGAGGTTGTGTTTTTCTCGCCCGACTGGACACCTATGAGGGTGTTCATGACGGTTTCAAAGCTGACCGGCGGGGTGATGTTCATACTGTTGCCCCTGGTCGACGTGCTCGAGAACGACCCTTCGTTCGATACCACCCACGAGTGGCGCCTCCGGCGCCACGTGGCGCAGTCGCTCGCCGTGGTCGCAGGGCTTGTCACTCTCACGTGCCTCGCGGCAGCAGGCGCGATGCAGGAGGGATGGCTGATGAGTCCGTTCGTGGTGCTTGCCGCAGTTCTCGCCCTCTGGGCGCTCTGGCTCTGCGTCAAGCTCGTGCTTGAGACGGGATAAGCAACCGTCTCAAGCACGCAGGCCCCGTCTACGACGGGGCCTGCTCTTTGGTGCCGGGAGAGAGACTCGAACTCTCATGACTCGCGTCGAGGGGTTTTGAATCCCTTGCGTCTACCAATTCCGCCATCCCGGCTTTATTGTGCAGCGTACCATATGTTAAAATCATTTTCATGAAGGATGATGCGGCGTACGTACCGACCAAATACGACTCGGTCTTTTGGATTGATGTCGAGCGGATCATTCCCAACCCGTACCAGCCCCGTAAAGATTTCACCGAGGCAGGGCTCGCCTCCTTGGCCGAGAGCATCCGCCAGTACGGCGTGCTCCAGCCCTTGGTGGTGAGCCGCACCGAGGTGGAGAAACCAGAGGGCGGACTCGAGAGCATGTACGAGCTCGTCGCAGGCGAGCGGCGACTGCGCGCGAGCAAGATCGCCGGTCTCACGCAGGTGCCGGTGGTGATCCGTCAGGGAGAGAGCAATCTCACCAAGCTCGAGCTCGCAATCATTGAGAACCTGCAGCGAGAAGACCTCAACGCGATCGATCGCGCAAAGGCGCTCGCAAAACTCATTGAAGAGTTCGGCATCTCTCACGCCGAGACTGCAGCGAAGATCGGGAAGAGCCGTGAGTATGTTTCAAACAGCCTCCGTCTCCTCTCCTTGCCCGAGCACATGCAACAGGCGGTTGTCGCGCGCGAGATTAATGAAGGCCATGCGCGACCCCTCATGACCCTTAATGAACGCCCCGAGGAGCGTGAGACACTCTTTAAAGAGATTATTCTCAAACGTCTCTCGGTGCGTCAGGCGGAGCGGATTGCGCGCTCGATAGCACAGGAACGCGTGCATAAGAAAAACCGCAAGTCGCCAGAGATGGTCGAGATAGAGAAGTCTCTCACCGAGACCTTGGGCACGCGCGTCATCATCGAGCAGAATGCTGAAGGCGGCCGCCTCCTCATAGAGTTTTTCTCTCCCGACGATCTTCAGCAACTCGTGGATGTGCTTGCGGCCGAGCGTGCCGCAGGCCAGGCATTCACTTCCGCATCCCCGATTTTCCCCAACACGACTCAACTTGAAGAGCTCGCAATAGTCGACGACCCCATCCCTCCAGCTGCGCCTGAAGAGCGTGAAGAAGACGAGCTCTACTCGGTCAGCTCCTTCACGGTCTAGCTTTTCTTACCCGAGCGAGAAAAGAAGCGTATCGCGCGTTTACGCGGGGACTTCTGTGGTTCACCGATTCCAAGCGCAGCGCGGATGTGTCGGCGGGCGAGTGAGGTACGCGCGATATCGAGCCACTTGACTGAGGGGTGCGCCGAGTCGCGACGAATGATTTCAACCACCTCACCGTTCCCGAGCGGGGTGTCGAAGGAGACGAGCTTGCCGTTGACCTTCGCCCCCTGTAGATGATCACCGAGGTCAGAGTGGATCGCGTAGGCAAAGTCTATCGGTGTCGAAGCAGTGGGGAGGTCGATCACGTCTCCTTTGGGCGTGAAGACAAAGACGCGATGTGAGAAGAAATCTTCTTTCAGCCCTTCGACAAACTCTTCAGACCCCGAGATATCGGTATGTGCCTCAGCGAGTTCTGCGAGCCACGGCGGCGTTTGTGCAAAATCGTGCGCCCCGTCCACATCCTTTTTTGTTACGCGCATCAGGGAGGGGATCAGAGAGCGGATCCACGTGAAAGAGAGCGCCGAGAACCGACTCTTCTGTTCTGCCTTGCCGAGATTCTCGACCCCTTTCCCGAGCTGCTTGTAGGACATATGTGAAGCGATGCCGAACATGGCATCACGATGCATTTGTTCAGTGCGGATCTGAATCTCAACGATCCCCGCCTCGCGGGTCACCACGGTGGTGTGGAGTGACTGATATCCGTTAGGCTTGGGGAAGGCGATGTAGTCTTTAAATTCTCCCGGCAGCGGCTTGTAGAGAGCATGAATAATCCCGAGTGCGGTGTAGCAATCTTCAATCGATTTCACCACCAAGCGGAGCGCGGCAATGTCGTGTATCTGACTGATATCGTCGTGCTTTCGTACTAGCTTTTGATGGAGACTCCAGAGCCCTTTCATGCGGATGTCAGTGCGGAAGTCCTTCATCCCTTTTTTGGCGAGCTCGTGCTTCAACTCCTTCTGCACCTTTGCGAGACCGTCTTCTGTCTCTTTTGTTTTTAATTTACGTAGTTCGGCAGTATGGAGTGCAGCGTCGGGGTCGATAAATGGGAAGGCGAGATCCTCGAGGTCACGCTTCATCATCCCCATCCCGAGGCGGTCAGCAATGGGGGCGTAGATCTCAATAGTCTCAAGAGCGATGCGCCGCTGTTTCTCGGCGGGCACGTGTGAGAGCGTCTGCATATTGTGGTACCGGTCGGCGAGCTTCACGATAAGTACACGGATATCGCTCGCGGTGGCGACGAGGAGGCGACGGAGACTCTCGGCGTGGCGCTCCGCGCCACGATATTTATGCGTCCCGAGCTTGGTCACACCGTCGACGATAAAAAGGAGCTCCTTGCCGAACTCTCTTTCCATCTCCTCGCGCGAGACGCGCCCATCTTCAACGGCGTCATGCAGGAGTCCTGCGGCGATCGTCGTAACGTCCATTCCATAGGTGGCGAGGATTTTGGCGGTCGCCGCGGGGTGGATGAAGTAAGGTTCGCCCGAGTAGCGGGTCTGGCCCTCATGCGCCTTCTTGGAGTAATCGTAGGCCTTCTCAACGAGTGCCTTGTTGCTCTCGCTCGGGCTTTCCATCTCGGCAACAATATCCTTGACGGTCGTCATAGGAGATTACTATACCTCACGCGAGCGATTTTGGTATGGTATACTGCGTCGTATGAAAAAGGTGGTACAAATCTATCGGCTCCCGGTACTCATCGAGCATGACGCGGATGGTTATTTTGCTACCTGCCCGAGCTTGCAGGGCTGTTACAGCCAAGGAATGACCTATGAAGAGGCTCTGGCAAATATTACCAGTGTTATGCAACTCCATATCGCCGACCACCTTGCTGATAATGAAGAGATCGCCCAACCGCTCTCACTGTCGCTCTCAACGGTTGAAGTGATGGCATAGCGTATGCCGCGACTTCCGCGCGTCACCGCTCGGGAGATTGTATCGGTTTTAGAACAGCGTGGGTTTGTGCTCTCACGCCAAGACGGGAGTCATCAGATTTATAAAAATAGTGACGGCAAACGCACCACGGTCCCGTTCCATGGGTCGCAGATCTTACACCCCAAGGTGCTTAAAAGTATTTTGAAAGACACTGGCATTTCTCCCGCTGATCTACAGCAGATGCTCTAAAAATACATAGGGCAGTCCTCTGTATGAAGCGCGGCTTTTAGTGAGACATCCAGAATAGTCAATAAATAAGCCATATTTCAGCCCTCCCCACACCGCATATTTAAAATAACTTGACAAGAAGTGGTGGGGGTGCTATGCTAGATTCAGTCGTTGAGCTAGCGCGGCTCGACGGGTGATGGGGATCCATCGGGTGTCTCTAACCGAGGACCACCCCCATCATTATGCGCCGGAAATCCGGCAACATGGCGGCCAAAGAGACAGGGGTTTATGCAAACGAAATTCCCCGGCCAACCTGGACCCCAGACACATCAGTTCTGGGCAGGAAAAAAAGAGCAGCTGGCATCCGCCAGTCCACGAGGGTCCGCACCACGTTGCGGACCCTTTTCATTTTCTATTTCAAATACTCAGCAGCGTCGGCGGGAGTGAGGGAGTCAGGAGAGACAGACTCGGGGAGGTAGATGCGGCGGAGACCTTTCTTAAGGAAGAGGCCCTGTTTTGATTTGTATAACGTAATCTCTTTGCCGGTACGCGGGTGCTTACCCACCTCGCGCACGAGCTCGACTCCCTTGGGTGGGCGCTTGGGCTCCGCGAGAATAGCGAGCGCTTCATCGAGAGTGATGGTGTAGGGGTCGCCCTTGGCGGCTTTGAGCGAGCGGAACTCGCCGTCGCTGCCGACGTAGGGGCCGAAGCGTCCGGTGGAGGCGAAAACGGCGTTGCCGGTCGATGGATGCATGCCGAGCTCGCGCGGGAGCGAGAGGTAGCGCACCGCGTCGGCGAGCGTGATGCTCGCGAGGTCGGTCCCGGCAGGGATGCTCGCGCGCTTGCCTGCCTTCTTGGGTCGCCCACGACCCTTCGCCACCTTCTTCGCCTTCTTTTTCTTACCTACTTCAATAACGATTTCCTCCCCGACGCTTTCGGTCGGAGCCCCGACTTCTGACGTCGGGGCCGGCAATGCCATCTCGACATAGGGGCCGAAGCGCCCACTCTTTATATAAATAGGTGCAAGCGTGTCAGGGTGCACCCCGATCGGTTCGTCGCCCTTGAGCTCGTGGCCGTCCTCGGTGCGTGCGCCAAGACAATCTGGGTAGCGCTTGCAGCTCATGAAGACGCCGCCGCGCCCCAGCTTCAGCTCCATCAGGCTCCCGCAGAGGGGGCAGGGGAATTTGGCGTCGACGTCGCCCAAGGACGTTGCCTTAGGTAATTTATCCTTTGCCTTCACGGCCTTCTCAAACGGGCCATAAAAGGCAGTCAAGGTCTCCGTGTAGCCGCGTTCACCGCGAGCGATCTCGTCGAGCTGATCCTCCATCTCTGCAGTGAAGGTGTCGCTCACATATTCCGGAAAATTTTCTTCAAGCCAGCCTGAAACGACCATGCCGGTGGTGGTCGGCTTTAAGGCTCGAGCGAGCTTTTCGACATAGCCGCGATCTTGGATCGTTTTCATGATTGATGCGTAGGTGGAGGGGCGACCGATCCCGCGTTTCTCAAGCTCTTTAATCAGGCCGGCCTCGGTGTAGCGATTGGGTGGCTCGGTTTGTTTCTCTTCAGCACCGAGCGAGAGGAGTGTGAGTGGGTCGTCGACAGCGAGTTTGGGGAGCTCGACATCTTCTCCGCGCGCCTTTGTGTCGAGCGCGAGCCAACCCGGAAAGAGGGTGCGCGAGCCGCTCGCGGTGAAAAGAGGAATATCAGTGCTTGCTTTAGCCGAGAGGCTCGTACGCATCAGCTTGGCCGCGCTCATCTGTGAGGCGAGCGCGCGGGTGCGGATGAGTGTATAGAGTGCCACTTCATCCGGCATCGTACCAGCATGATCCCTCAATGCGTCGGTGGGGCGGATGGCCTCGTGCGCCTCCTGCGCGTTCTTGCTGGTGGTCTTGTAGACACGCACCTGCACATACTCTTTACCGAACTCTTTTTCAACAACGCTCGCCATCTTAGCGACCGCTTCCTTACCCAAGTTGACCGAGTCGGTGCGCATGTAGGTGATGTGGCCGGCCTCATAGAGCTTCTGCGCCGCGCGCATGGTGCGGGAAGGGGCGAAGCCGAGGCGGGTCGAGGCCGTCTGCTGCAGGGTGGAGGTAGTGAAGGGCGGTCGGGGTGCGCGCTCCTCTGCCTTCTCGGTGATATCAGCGACGCTCCACGAGGCGGTGCGTCCGGCGCTTACAATTTTTTCAGCCTCTTCTTTGGTCGCGGGTTGCTCTACACAGGTGGTCGCGATTTCACCTGCTCTTGATTTAAAGAGGGCAGAGAGGACGAAATAGGTGACCGGGATGAACGAGGTGATCTCGCGCTCGCGTTCCGCGAGGATCCGGAGCGCAGGCGACTGCACGCGCCCAGCCGAGAGGCCGTAGCGTACCTTGCGCCAGATGAGGCCTGAGAGGTCGTAGCCGACGATGCGGTCGAGCACGCGCCGCGCTTCTTGCGCGCGGCGCAAGTTCTCATCGATGGTGCGCGGGTGCTCGAGCGCCTCTTCTATCGCCGCCTTGGTGATCTCATGAAAGACGACGCGCTTGGGCTTTTTCAAACCGGCGACCTCCTTGATATGCCAGGCGATCGCCTCGCCCTCGCGGTCAGGGTCGGTCGCGAGATAGATCAGATCGGCCTTTGCCGCGGCGCGCTCGATCTTCTCGATCACCTCGCGCTTCTCGGCAGGGATCACGTAGCGTGGGATAAAGCCGCCCTCGATATCGACGGCGTCTTTGTTGCTCTTGGGCAAGTCACGCACGTGGCCTACCGAGGCGAGCACGGTGTAATTTTTTCCCAGGTAGGTGCTGATCGTGCGCGCCTTGGTGGGCGATTCGACAATAAGTAAACGATTCTCCATCTGCTCACTCATAGCGCGGATACCTATATATGGTCAAGTCCAAAGGTTCACGCGCAAAGCAAAAATGGGTTGCGCTCCGGGCCGCTCGGCCAAGTCTAACAACCCATTTTCGCTTCACGCGCTCACCTCGACGTGGATGGGGTGGTGGTCGGAGCCAAGGCGGTCGGGGAGAACCGATGCACTGGTGATTGAAAACGAGCGCGAGACGAGGATGTGGTCGAGCTGGGAGCGCGAGACGGGATGGGTCATCTCTCCAGAGAGAGCATTCGTGAGTTCATAGGTGACAAAGCGTTTTTCGATGTGAGCGCGTTCACGTGTTACCGAGAGCGCATCGCTCACACGTCCACCGAGCAGCCAGTTGAGCGGGGTGATGTGGGGCTTCTCGAGGATGTTGAAGTCGCCGCAGACAATCGTCGGGAGCGTTTTGTCGTGGTAGAGCATCGCGAGCTCAAATTCTTTCAGTCGCCAGGTAGGGTGCGCGAGGATGAGGTGCAGGTTAAAGACACGGACGGGGCCCTGCGGCAGCTTCAGGTCGACCGAGAAGCCGCCGCGATTACCGATACGGGTGAAGTAGCGATCAGGCATGAGAGTAACAAACGCCCTGGTCCGCCACGGGAGCAGATGCCAGTACTCGGGATACGAGATCTCATGTTTGTTTGAGAGCGGGTACCGAGAGAGGACGACGCCATACATGTGCATCGTGCCGCTTCGCGGATGTCGTTCAGTGTCGATGCGATAGTCAAGGTGGTAGGGCAGAGTCTTGAGGCGCTTCAGAAATGCTTCAGGCACCTCTTGGAGACAGAAGAGGTCGAAGGGGGTTTTAGAAATAAAATCAAATGCCTCGTCTTGCCGCGCGTTGCGGTAGAGCATATTCCACGAGTAGATCTGCATCACATATTTGTAGCATAAAAGGAGGTCGCCGCGAGGGTGACCCCCGCGGCGACTACGCGCGTACCAGTCCCTGGCCCTTGAGCCAGTCCAAGAGCTCGCGGAACATTTGCTCCGCCTTCTCGCTCAGGACGGTGTGGCAGGGAACCTTCCACACCGAGAGTTCAGGGTTCACAGCGGCTTCTTGTGCAACCGCCGTTACCAACGCGAGCTCTCGCTTGTGGTACTCGGCGCACACCGCATCATCGACTGTTCCCGCGTCGCGGGCAAAGTCCGCTTCGCGAAACTTGCTGAGAACTTCGAGCATGGTGCTCATAACGGCTCCTTATCTTCTGCCGCCGCAGTACCGACCACCGGCACCACTCGACAGACTGCCTTCACTTATACCACACGCTCACCTCCTCCTCCACGCGCTGAATTCTTCATGGATGAGACCACGGAGCTCGAGGGCGACGAGTGCGGTGAGGGTCTCGCCC
>JBBTSV010000008.1:12424-32066 GCA_038064595.1 Patescibacteria group bacterium | reverse complement strand
AACCAGGGACCGTCTCCTTAAGAGGGAGCTGCTCTACCAACTGAGCTATAGGTGCGATGATGAAAATATAGCAGAACGTAGTATGCTTTGGAAGATGCTGCGGTGGCGGAATTGGTATACGCGCATGCCTTAGGAGCATGTCCCTTACAGGATGAGAGTTCAAGTCTCTCCCGCAGCACACGAGCGTGGCGAGTAGCTGCGGAGCATCATGCCTGCGCATGATGCGGGAGAGACTTGAATGGCGGAGCCATACCCGAGGCTTTGCGAGGGTGGCGAGCCGGGGTCGCGCATACTTATGAGCGAAGCGAATTAGTAAAGCGTGACCGAGCCTCCCGCAGCACAATTTCTAACATTCTGGTGCCGGGGGCGGGGGTCGAACCCGCACGAGGATTTTTAGGCCCTCTCAGGATTTTAAGTCCTGTGCGTCTACCAGTTTCGCCACCCCGGCATACTTTAATGATACTATCATCTCTGTTATCGTGAGAGTATGGCCCGGTGGCGAAGAAGCAACGCGGCGGTCTGCAAAACCGCTATGCGAGGGTGCGAATCCCTCCCGGGCCTCCAAGACCTTCACCGTTCTCGAGCATGAAGTCGATGCGCGGGAGGCGCAGGTGCGTATGCTTCTTTAAGTGATCAGAGAACGCTTGGCGCTGCCGCTCGAGGAAGGCGAGCGCGCTCTGCGCCTTCTCGATAGGATAGATACTCACAAAGACGAGGATGCGATCACCGTGGCTCACACTCTGCGCGCGCACCACGGTGATGAGTGAGCCGGGCCCCGCCTCACGCGAGATGAACTGCGCGGCCTCGCGTGCGACGATCTCGGCGGCACGATTTTCTTGAGTGCGTGGGCTGCGCGGCGCACGCTTGTCAGGACGATCAGGGGTCATGATTCAGTCACTTCAAAAGCGATAATCTCATCGCCGTATTGGAGGGGCTCACGACACTCAATCTCGGTACCAAAGTCGCCCTCGGTCTTGATCACGTTTACGTCGGCGCGCGCCTGCTGGAGGTTACTGATACTCCCGCGTGCAAGCTCTTCATCCTTACGCATCACCTTGATTCGACTGCCAACCGAGAGAGTGCCGGAGAGGTAGCGTGCGCCGAGGACCTGCTTCTTGCCACTACTTGAAAAAGGTTTGAGAACGCGCGCTCGCCCCAGCTCTTTTTCTCCAACGAGTAGGGGAGCCTTCTTGGCGAGCAGTTCTGCAACTTTTTCTGAGAGTTCATAAATAATAGAGAAAGGGAAGACGCTGACGCCTTCGCGTAGCGCGAGCTCACCCGCGATCGCGTCGGTCCCCACATTGAAGGCGATGATCACGGCGCCTGAGGCGCCCGCGACCTTGAGGTCATTCTCGGAGACACTCCCGACTCCTGATGAGACAACACGGATCACGGCGCGCTCGTGAGTAATTTTATTAAGCTCGTGAATTATCGCGTCGACTGAACCCGCGACGTCGGCCTTAATAATGAGCGGGAGTTCACTGATCCCTTCGACAGATGCTGTGCGCTCATGGGGTGCCGTGAGTTCTTTAGCGTGCTCGTGCGCGAGCGCTTCGGCCTCCTTCTTCGTGGCGGCAATACTGAAGAGTGAGCCAGCCGCAGGGAGCCTACTAAAACCAGAGATGCGCGCCGGCTCGGAGGGAAGCGCCGCTTCCACCCGTGCGCCACGGAAGTCTTCGATAAATCGGATTGGGGCGTAGGCGTCTCCGGCAACGACAAAGCTGCCTTGAGAGAGCGTTCCGTCTTTGACAATGAGGGTTGCTGAGGCGCCGCGCTTTTGGTCCTGCGTTGACTCAAGGACAAAGCCGGTTGCGGAGGTATCGGTGTCGGCCGTCAGTTCAAGGAGATCAGCCGAGAGGAGGACTAGGTCAAGAAGTTCGGGGATACCCTCGCCCGTTTTAGACGAGATGGGGGCATACGCGATGTCGCCACCCATCCCCTCGATATAGATACCGTGCTCGACGAGTGAGTTCTTGGTGTGGCCGATATCGGCATTGTTTTTGTCGATCTTGGTGATTGCGATAATGTAGGGAATCTTAGCCTCGGTAATCGCAGCGAGCGCGTCGAGCGTCTGGGGCATTACACCCTCGTCGGCCGCGACTACGAGGATAGCGACGTCAGCCGCCGCCGCGCCGCGGGTGCGCAGCGCTTTAAACGCCTCGTGGCCGGGCGTGTCAAGAAAGGTGATGCGGCGCCCGCCATGCTCAGCGATATAGGCCGCAACGTGCTGGGTGATGCCGCCCGCCTCGCCGGCAGTGACATTACTCTTACGGATGTAGTCGAGGAGGGACGACTTACCGTGATCTATGTGGCCCATCACCGCGATGACGGGCGGCCGTGCGCCTCGTGCCATAATGCTTCTATTTCATCACAAAAATGACGTATCTGCAATCTAGTGTAAGATATGAGGTATGTGGTGGAAGCGGAGAGTCTACCTTGACTATGCTGCCGGCGCGCGCGGGAATGCGTCATCGCCGCACGAGGAAGGACGTGCATCCAAGAAGGTGCTTGAAGAAGCGCGCACCGCGCTCGCGCGCCTTATCGAGGCGCAGGCCGATGATGTCATCTTCACGAGTGGCGCGACCGAGAGTAATGCGCTCGCGGTTATTGGGCACGTGCGCGCTCTGCGTGAAGAGGCGGGGAAGGATACGGTGGGGCGCAACAATATGCACGTGCTCTACCTCAGGAGCGCGCACGCCTCGATCGTGGGCAATGTTGAACTCCTCGCTGAAGAGGGAATCGCGGTTGAACCGCTCCCGATTAAAGACTATCGCGTTGACACCGCTGCCCTCGCGAAGATGCTACGCAAAGAGACAGTTCTCGTCACCATGGAAGCAGTCTGTGGTGAGACGGGAACCATCTGGAATACCCGCGAAGTGGCAGCTGTAATTCAATCTGCGAATCGGGGGAGTGATTTTTCTGCTCCTTCGGGCCCGGGCTCCGCCCTCGGGCAGCCAGTCGCGTCGAAAAGCAGTTCCGCGGTTGTGCTACATGTTGACGCGAGTCAGGCGCCGCTGACTGAAAAAATTTCTCGCGCCCACTTCGGGGCCGATCTCCTCACCTTTGATGGTGCGAAGGTAGGCGTCCCCGGCATCGGTGCCTTGATCGCGCACCGCACGATAACGCTCGCGCCGTTTTACCGCGGCGGGGGGCAGGAGCGCGGGCTCCACCCGGGGAGCGAGACGCCGGAGCGCGCGCGGGAGTTCGCGGCGGCGCTTCTCGCCGCCGCGAACTCCCGCGCATCTTTCCGTGCGCGTGCAGAGAAAATGCGAGCAACATTTCTCGCGGAGATTGCCGCACTATCATATATGGTAGTGAATGCGGGGAAGCACCAGGCACCAAACGTGGTCAACCTCTCGTTTCTGGGGAGGGACACTGACTATCTTGTGGCGCTCCTCGACGAAGCGGGTTTTGCCGTCTCGACCAAGAGCGCCTGCGAGACCGATTCTGTCCTCGGCTCACGAGCTGTTATGGCGCTCTCGGGTGACCCCGAGCGAGCGCGTTCGACCCTGCGCGTCTCGTGGGGGCCGTCAGTCGACAAGCGTACGCTCCACCGCTTTGCTCGTGCACTCACTCGCGCGCTCGCCTTTGTTGACAGTCACGCCTCGGGGTAGCATTATAAAGATATGGATATTGAGGAACTCTCTAAAGCGCAGCTCATACTACTCACGATTCTCGTGAACTTCGTCACCTCCGTCGCAACGGGTATTTTGACGGTGTCGCTCCTCGACCAGGCGCCCGCAGTCGTGACCCAAACAATCAATCGGGTGGTGGAGCGTACGATCGAGACGGTAGCGGCTGCAGCGCCCGCGGCGATTGTACAGGCACCTGCACCATCAAACCAAGACCTCGTGACGGCGGCCATCGGCGCCACAGCGATACGCGCAGTCGCGCTCTATGTTGCCGAGACAGGAACCTCAACGCCACCCATAAGTATGGGCACCTTCTTACCGAAATCGCGTGCGGTGATAACCGCAGCACAGGAAGGCCTCCCGAAGGAAGCACTCATCTCCTTTACCAGTGGAGCGACGAGCGCCGCCTCCCTCGTACGTCAGGGTGGGGGTATCGCGATCTACGGCTTTGCTGACGGTGCGCCACTCCCTAAGTTGACCTCCCCCATCCTCATTTCTCCGTCTGACCTAAAGCTTGGGCAGACAGTCCTCGCCCTCACGGCTGATGGCTCGGCAGCGACCGGCATTGTCGCGCGCGTGAATAATAAAGGTATCTACACCACACTTCCTGATCTGGGAGTCGGGAGTGCTGCCGTAGACCTCGCTGGCAACCTCCTGGGTATCTCTACCGGGAATACGTCGGGCTTTCTCATTGGTACCAACGTTATCACCTCTCTCTTGACCGCAACCTCAACAGCCGCAACCTCAACAGCCGCAGCAAGGTAGTAGTTTATATCCACGTATATCCTATGCCACCCTTTAACAATTTCACCACTAAAGCCAAAGAAGCGGTGCGTCGCGCACACGAGCTCGCTATTGAGCGCGGACAGAACCATATCTCACCGATCCATCTCCTCGCCGCCCTCGTGCTTCAAGAGGAGTCGCTTGTTTTCTCTATCCTCGACCGGATGGAGGTTGACACCATCATGCTTGCCGACGCGGTACTCGAGTATCTTGAAGCGCCTGAAAGCGCCTCGGTGCTCTCACCCTCATATCAGATTTACCTAACGCCTGATCTCGCACAAGCGCTTGAAGCTTCCGGCAAAATCGCGGCGCGGATGAATGACTCATTCGTCGGCACCGAGCATCTCTTTCTCGCAGTGATCGAGCACCCGGGCCCGGCCGCAGATCTGCTCGCGCGCTTTTCGATTGGGCGCGACGCAGCGGTTGCGATTCTCAAAGAGCTGAAAAGCTCTAAAGATGGACAAGGAGAGAGTCCAAAGCGTTTTCGTGCACTTGCCAAATATGCTCGTAACCTCACCAAGCTTGCCGCCGAGAACAAGCTTGATCCGGTCATCGGACGCGATACCGAGATCAATCGCGTGATCCAGATCCTTGCGCGTCGTACCAAGAATAACCCCGTGCTTATCGGCGAAGCAGGAGTAGGGAAGACAGCCATCGCCGAAGGGCTCGCGGCGCGGATGGCTACCGGAGACGTTCCCGAGTCGCTCAAAAATAAAGAGCTCCTCTCGCTCGATCTTGGGCTTATGATTGCGGGTACCAAGTATCGCGGTGAATTTGAAGAGCGGATGAAGAATGTGATGAAGGAGGTTGAGCGCGCAGAAGGGAGGGTGATCCTTTTTGTTGACGAGCTCCACACGCTCGTGGGCGCCGGCGGCGCCGAAGGCTCTCTTGATGCGTCGAATATGCTGAAGCCCGCACTCAGCCGTGGGGAGATCCGTGTCATTGGCGCGACCACACTCAAGGAATACCAGAAATATATTGAAAAAGATGCGGCACTCACGCGCCGCTTCCAGTCAGTCTTTGTCTCCGAACCAACGGTAGAGGATGGGATCGCTATTCTCCGCGGGTTACGGGATAAGTATGAGCTCTTTCACGGCGTACGGATCACGGACGGAGCAATTGTTGCGGCGGTCGAGCTCTCCAGCCGCTATATCTCTGATCGCTTCCTCCCCGACAAGGCGATTGATCTTATCGACGAGGCAGCATCGGGGCTCCGGATTGCGCTTGAGAACAAGCCGCCCTTGCTTGAAGAGACCGACCGTAAGATTCGCCGTCTCGAGATCGAGCGTCAGGCGCTCCAGAAAGATCTTGACGGCGATCATGCAAAAGAGATCAAAGAGCGAATAAAAACTATCGATACTGAGGTCGCTGATCTGCGGGAAAAGACAAGCGAGCTCGAGCTCAAGTGGAAGAATGAAAAGGAGGTGTTGGTTGGTATTCGTGCCGCAAAGACCGAACTCGAAGAGCTCAAAGTCAAAGCCGACAATGCCGAGGCAGCGGCCGATCTTGGTACCGTTGCCGAAATCCGTTACGGTAAAATCCCGCATATTCAAAAAGACCTTGAGAGCAAACTTAAGCGCCTCAAGACACTTCAAAAGTCGCGTCGCGTGTTAAACGAAGAAGTGACCGAGCAGGATATTGCTGCAGTGGTCTCTCGCTGGACGGGCATCCCGGTCGCACGCATGCTCGAAGAAGAGGCAGCCAAGCTCTCACGCATGGAGGGGGCGCTCACGGGGAGTATCATCGGCCAGGATGCAGCAGTGAAGAAAGTGACGGACGCAGTAAAGCGCTCGCGTGTGGGTATCAGCGACCCAAATCGCCCCATCGGCTCCTTCCTTTTCCTTGGGCCCACTGGTGTGGGGAAGACGGAGCTCTCGCGTAAGCTCGCGGAATTTATGTTTAATGATACCGAGGCCTTGGTGCGGGTCGACATGAGCGAGTTTATGGAGAAGCACTCGGTAGCCAAGCTCATCGGCGCGCCGCCGGGCTATGTGGGTTATGAAGAGTCAGGGACCTTGACGGAGCGGATCCGTCATCGCCCGTATGCGGTCGTGCTCTTCGACGAGATCGAGAAGGCACACCCCGAAGTCTTCAATATTCTCCTCCAAGTCCTCGATTCAGGACACCTCACTGACGGTAAGGGGCGCAAAGTCAATTTTAAAAACACCATTATCGTGCTCACGAGCAATATCGGAGGAGAGTTTATCGATCGGCTCGCGCATATCGGCTTTGGCACCGCCGACGCGACTGACGCGACGCGCTACGAGGAAACCAAGACGAAAGTTCTTGATGCACTTAAAGAGCACTTCCGCCCCGAGTTTCTCAATCGTCTCGACGACATCATCATCTTCGATGTGCTCTCCAAGGAGGCGCTCACCAAGATTGTCGACACCCAAGTCGAGGACGTGATGAAGCGCCTCGCGCATAAACGAATCGCGCTCTCCTTCACGCCAGACGTGAGGCAGTGGCTTGCCGAGAAGGGCTATAATCCGCAGTACGGTGCGCGCCCTCTGCGTCGGACGATTCAGGATGCGATTCTCACTCCACTCGCCTCACTCATGGTTGACCAAGGCGTGATGGAGGGGGGGACGGTTGCAGTATCGATCAAGGGCGGTCAACCACACTTTGACGTCACCAAGAAGCGTCTCTCTAAGGTACGGACAAGTGCAAAGGAGGTAACCACTGCCTAGGCAAAGTGATGGACACTACGTGTCCATCACTTTTGCGGATTTCTAGGGGTGTGATAAGCTAGAGGTATGTCACAAGAGCGCCTCTTAAAGCTGAAATCGACCAAGTCGAACCACGTTATTTGGTCGCGCAAGAACAAGAAGACCGTCGAGCGTAAGATCGAAGTCACCAAGTTTGACCCAACGCTCCGGAAGCGCGTCCTCTTTAAAGAGGTCAAGAAGTAGCGCACCCGCCCCCGTAAAGGGGCGTTGTGTTTTATATGCATCAGACGATTGTCCGGCAGTGATATACTCCTTCAAATGAGTCACGGAAGTCACGTCTGGCATACCGAGGAGCCGCGAGCCGTCGTGCAGGCACTCTCCTCATCAGAAAATGGGCTCACCGCCGATGAAGCCGCACGACGGCTAAAAGCCGACGGTCCAAACAGCTTGCCCGAGACGAAGCCGGATGGGTATGTCATCACGTTTCTACGACAGTTTCAGAGCCCACTTATCTATCTCCTTCTTGCCGCAAGCGCAGCGGTGTTTTTTTTGGGAGAAGTTGCCGATGGGTCAATTATTCTTGCGGTCCTTCTGTTTAACGCACTCGTCGGTACCATCCAAGAGGGCAGGGCGCAGAATACCCTCCGGGCGCTCAAGCGGTATGTCGAGACAACGGCGACGGTCGTGCGCGACGGGACAGAGATATCCATCCCCGATTATGAAGTAGTACCGGGAGACATTCTCATACTGCGGGAAGGAGAGAAAGTTCCTTCTGATGCGCGTATTATTGTCGCGAACAGCTTAAAGCTCGATGAAGCATCACTCACCGGCGAGTCTGAACCAGTCAGTAAATTGTCAGAGGCGATATCCGAAGCAGGTCTTCTTGTCGCGGAGCAGAAAAATATGGTGTTTAAGGGGACCAATGTCATCGTCGGGAGCGGTCAGGCGGTGGTGGTGACGACAGGGGTGCATACGGTTATCGGTACTATTGCCAAAGAGATTTCAACTATAGACACGGAGATACCGCTCAAAGCAAATATCCGCGCGCTTTCACGAGCCATCATGGTGGTGGTTGGTGTCATCGGCATCCTTCTCTTTATGCTCGGGCTGTTCAAGGGTCAAGAAGTTATCACCATTTTTGCGACGGTCGTCTCGCTCTCGGTGTCTATCATCCCTGAAGGACTTCCCATTGTTATCACACTCGTGCTCGCCACTGGCGTGTGGCGCATGAGTAAGCGCAATGCGTTGGTGAAAAAACTGCAAGCGGTTGAAGCGCTCGGACAAGCGCGCGTTATCGCAGTCGACAAGACGGGTACGATTACAAAAAACGAGCTCGTCGTTCGTGAAGTGTGGACGGAGGGGAAGACCTTTTCGATTGGGGGTGTTGGGTACGAGCCGAAAGGCGCGGTCTCACTCGACGGCTCGGTCGTGGACGCCGCTAACCATCCTGAGCTACTTCTGGTCGGGAAAATGGCGGCGCTTGGCGCGAGCGCTCGAGTCTCTTTTGTCGAAGCAGAGCAGCGCTGGCGCGTGGCGGGCGACCCGACTGAAGCAGCGGTACGCGTCTTTGGAGAGAAGGTCGGATTCAAGAAGGACGACCTCCTGCGAGAGTCACCCCTGATCGCTGAAATTCCTTTCGACTATCGGCTTAAATATCACGCTACGGTTTCTGGCGGGGAAGGGGGTAATTTTCTGACCGTAAGTGGTGCGCCGGAAGAGGTGCTCGCGTTGTGTTCCCATATCTTGCGCGACGGTCATACCCGCCCGCTAGAACCAGGAGATCGAGAGGGAGTCGAAGAGAGGTTCGCGGAAATGTCCGACCGAGGACTCCGGGTAGTCGCACTAGCGATGCGAGAAAAGTTTAAAGAGGCTCTCTCGCCAAAAACAATCGCTGACCTTACGTTCGTTGGGTTCTTTGGCATGCAGGATATCCTTCGCCCAGAAGTCGCAGGAGCGATGGATCGGGCGACTTCGGCAGGTATAAAAGTGGTCATGATAACGGGCGATTATGCGCTTACCGCACGTGCCATCGCCAAAGAAGCAGGCATCTGGCGTGAAGGCGATGAACTGCTCACCGGCGTGGTTATAGACACACTATCAGATGACGAACTGACGGCGCGGGTCGCAGGAGTTTCCGTTTTTGCGCGTGTGACGCCTGAACACAAATTACGAATCATCAATGCGTATAAAGAGCGCGGGGAAGTCGTCGCAATGACGGGCGATGGCGTGAATGACGCCCCTTCTCTCGTGGCCGCTGATCTGGGCGTGGCGATGGGCAAAGGTGGAACCGAGGTCGCAAAAGAAGCGGCGGATATCGTACTTCTTGATGACAATTTTGGCAGCATTGTCTCTGCGGTTGAGGAAGGCAGGAATATTTATAAGACCATTAAAAAAGTTATCCTGTATCTTTTTTCAACCAGTCTCGGCGAAGTGCTCACTATTACCGGAGCACTGATACTGGGGTACCCTCTCCCGCTTCTTGCTGCGCAGATCATCTGGCTCAACTTTGTCACCGATGGATTCCTCGATGTGGCGCTTGCGATGGAGCCAAAGGAGAGCGGACTCCTTTCAGGCACCTTCAAACGGCCCAATACATATATTGTCGACGGCCTGATGGCGCGGCGCATGATTCTTATGGCGCTCCCTATGATGCTGGGGGCGCTCTTCCTCTTTCAGCAATACTTTGAAACTGATATCGAGAAGGCCTGGACAATCTCACTTACCGTTCTTGCGGCTTTTCAATGGTTCAATGCATGGAACTGTCGCTCAGAGAAGAATTCGCTCTTTCAAATGGATCTCTTCTCCAATAAATACTTACTTGGCGCGACCGCAATAGTCATCTCTCTCCAGATGCTCGCGGTGTACGCGCCATTCTTCCAGCGATTTTTGCATACCGTGCCGCTCACCCTCTATGAATGGCTGATGATTATAGCGGTGGCTACATCGATCATTTGGGTAGAAGAGATACGTAAATTTTTCTACCGTCGTCGAAACGTCGTCACCCAATAAGGCCTGGAGTAAATTACGGACATCGTACGTCCCTAGATTGGCGGGCCCACGAGGAATCGAACCTCGGCCGACGGTTTTGGAGACCGACGTTCTACCACTAAACTATAGGCCCGTAGGTGCACGATACCAGATAGGAGGGAAGGGGAAAAGCGGTCGCGGGCAGGGGAGAGGGGAGGTAGAATAAGACTATGCGTTCTCGAGCCATTCTACTCTCTCTTTTTGGAGCGGTTCTCCTTGTGGTGCCTAGTGTCGCGTACGCCGGCATCCCATTCTTTGGCCCCATTATCCCGACTGCATACAACGTCTGCCCAGCGAGTTGGGGGATGCTCATCACGGTCATTAACAACATCATCAGCTTCCTCATCACGATAGCGATAGTGTTTGTCGCGCCAATCATGTTCGCCTACGCCGGTTTTCTCTTTGTCGTGAATCCGGTCAACCAGAGCGGGATAACTAAGGCAAGAGGGGTCCTTTGGAGCACGATCGTGGGGATCGTCCTCGCGCTCTCGGGCTATATGATCGTCGCAGCAGTGATGGCGATCTTCTATCACCCGAGCGGCTCGGTCTTGGGCGCATGGTCGAGCATCATCAGTGGCAACAGCACTGACGTGTGTCTTAAGCAGGCTGGCTCGGGCCTCACCACCGCCTCTGGAACCCCCATCACGGGCGTTGGTTCTGGTGGTTCTGGAGGTACTCTGCTCTCCTTTGGGACGGGGCCCTGTGAAGCTGGGGTTCTGAAGGGTATCGTACCAGAGCTCACCACCAGTCAGGCAAATACCTTTGCTTGCATAGCCAAGTGGGAAAGCGTGTGTGGGACAGTGATGCAAAACTATTCCTGGAATAAGGATACTGGGAACGGCAAAGCCTCGACAGCGTACGGCGCCTTTCAGGTGACCTTATCGGGCAATCATGTCTGTTTTGAGAACACTGCTTGCTATACTGCTGCAGGAGTTTCGGGTCCGCTCAATTGTCACCAGGGTTTTACTCCAACCGGGTTTACTACAGGTGGGAATTCGACAATTCTCCAGAACTGCATGAAAGCTGCAGCAAATCTTGCTTGCAACACAACCGCTGCATTCTGTGTATATAAGAAGCAGGGCTTTAATGCTTGGACCGGGGATCCAAGTGGCGCCAGGGCTCAAAAGCAATGCATCGCAGAGCATGCGGGCCAATAGCGAAAATATCCTATGAATAACAAAATACTATTTATCGTAACGGGAATATTTGTCATAGCGATCTTGAGTGCAATTATTTGGTTTTTGTTTTTTGCACAAAAACAACCGATCACTACTCCTCCTGACACTTCGGTAACACTACCCTCAAGCGGACCAGTGCCGGTGGTCATCGCGACGTCAACGACAGGCGTAAACGGATCAGGCACCATAGCGGTTGGTACGCTTGGCGGGGGTACGTTGGTTACGATGGACTTTACACACAACGGAGTGACGATTCCTGACACCACAAACAAAGGACGATACCTTCTCGCGGGCGATCTTGGCTACTGTGTCACAGACTCAAGCGCCTGTCAGGCAGGGGCTGAGAGCAGATTCAATATTGTGTATGACTCGAACTATGGTTCCTTCACCATAGCATTACTCGTGGAGCCACTTGGTCAGACGCGTCGCGCTGCAGAGCAGTTTCTCATGACGACACTTGGTATCGGTCAAAAAGATATGTGTCGACTCAACTACTACGTAGGAACGACAGTTGGTATAAACGAGACCTATTCGACCAAGAATCTCGGGTTCAGCTTCTGCCCCGGCGCCACCCCTCTCCCGCTTTAGCTGCTCATACGGCCCTGTGAAGGTCAGACCTTCACAAACGAACCTTGGTAAGGCAACTAGGGAAGTCAGACTTAGCTAGTTTTCCCGCTCAAGCACTTGGGGGTCCGACCCCCAAGTGCTTGACTTACTCAAGTTTAATGCTAATCTGTTTTTCAGAGGTAGCTCGCCGAGCTCCATCATTTGCCGAGAGGGTAATCATGACCGATACGAAGAAGGGCGATCATCGTAAGATCGCGTCCATCAACGTCGTACATTTGCCGCATGTCGGCGTGTACACCGGGATCCGACACCTGACGCTCGAGCACGCTCGGGTCGAAGTTTCGATGACGCTCGATGACGGAAGCGTCGAGAAGTTCGCCGTCATCCGGACCCCGACGCGCGGAGTTCGGAAGGAAAAGAAGGTCCAGGTGGCGACCCACGGCTTCGAACCGATCGTCGGGATGAAGTGGGCCGATGTGCAACGCGTCGCCCTGCGCTTCCAGTTCCTCCCGTTCGGCGTCCCGTGGGGCATCGACTATTCCGGCACACCGCGGTGGTTCGCCTGCTTCTGCGGCGGCAATACCCAAATCACCAAGGAAGTCTGGAAGAAGTACCAGGATGGCACGCCCATCTCGGTCACGTGCAATCACTGCACGCTCGTGCAGGAGCTGAAGAAAAGTTCATAGCCCGCCCGGAGAGGAGCCAGCCTCCTCACCGCGGCGGGCTTCTCATTTCTATACCTGCTAGAATGCGTGGATGACTCAAGGCGAGGCACTCACTATTTTAAAGACCGGGGCGAATGTATTTCTCACGGGCGAGCCGGGGAGCGGCAAGACGCACACCATTAATGAATTTGTCGCATGGCTGCGCAGCTGCGGCGTCGAGCCGTCGATTACTGCGGCGACCGGGATCGCCGCGACGCACGTCGCCGGCATGACGCTCCACGCGTGGAGCGGAATTGGGATCAGCGAGTCACTCTCAAGAGCCGATATCGACCGGATCGCGAGTAAGGAGCACGTCGCGCGGCGCATTCTAAAGGCGAAGGTGCTGATTATCGAGGAGATCTCGATGCTCTCTGCCGCGACGTTTGAGATGGCAGATGCGATCTGTCGCGAGGTGCGCCGGAGCGAGGCGCCCTTCGGCGGGCTCACGGTGATTCTCGTGGGTGACTTCTTTCAGCTCCCCCCTGTCTCACGCAATCGCGATGTCCTCTTCGCGTATCAGTCAAAAGTGTGGAAGGAGCTCAACCCGCTGGTCGCGTACCTTACTGAACAGTATCGCCAAGACGACAGTGATTTCCTTGATGTGCTCTCTGCGATCCGCTCAGGCGAGATCGAGGAGCTCCACCGAGAGCAGCTTATAGCGCGTGACACTGCGCCCGCCACGCTCCCGCCTGACATTCCTAAACTGTTTTCGCACAACGCCGACGTCGATCGGATCAATGCGGCCGAGCTCGCGAAGCTTCCTGGGAAGTCCTTCACCTTTCGTATGAGCAGTAAAGGCAAGGATACGCTGGTCGAAGGATTGAAGCGCGGCTGTCTCTCGCCCGAGGTGCTCGAGCTCAAAGAGGGTGCGGCAGTGATGTTCACCAAGAACTCACCACAAGGGAAGTTCGTCAACGGGACGCTTGGGGTGGTTGTAGGAGTCGATACTGAAGGGGTGCCGGTCGTGAAGACCAAAGATGGTCAGAAGGTCACTGCAGAACCGATGGAGTGGCAGCTCGAGGAGCAGGGGAAGGTGAAGGCGAGTATCGCTCAAGTGCCACTCCGCCTCGCTTACGCGATGACGGTGCATAAGAGTCAGGGTATGAGTATGGATGCCGCGATTATGGATCTTTCAAAAGCCTTTGAGTACGGACAGGGATACGTAGCGCTCTCTCGCGTGCGCCGCTTCGCGGGGGTCTATCTCACGGGGCTTAATCAGCGTGCGCTTGAGGTCCACCCCGAGATCCTCGAGAAGGACCGCGACTTTCGCGCCGCTTCTGAAGCGGCGCGCGAGACCTTCACAGCGCTCCCTGAAGGCGAGCAGCTCGCGATGCAGAAGAAGTTTGTGAAGGCGATGGGAGGTGCATTTCAAAATGCGAGTGAGCAGGAGGCAGGAGCAGGAGGCAGGAAGAAAAATGCGGGAGGATTGCCGGGAAGACTCGCGGAGACCCTTCAAACCGTGCGAGACAGTAAAAGCTTGCGTGAAGCGGCCAAGGAGCGCGGACTCGTACCCTCAACGATCGTGACGCACCTTGAAGAGCTCGCAGAGCTTGGGGTGCTCACCCGTACGGACTTTGCCCACCTTGTGTCACCCGACATCCTCGACGAGATTCACGAAGCGTTTGTCACTACTCCAGGCGACAAACTCTCTCCCATTTTTCATGCGCTCCATGGTCGCTATCCGTTTGAAGTGCTTCGGCTCGTGCGGCTTATGCGGCAGTAGTGAGGATACTCTCGATCACTTTCATCGTCTCGGCGGGTCCTTTCACCTGGATCGTCGGTATGCCCGTCTCCTTCACGATCTCGTCATTTCCTCCCGGGAAGAGAGCGTCACCGACGTAGAGGAGTGAGACAACTGGGACGTTAATAATTTTTGAAAACTCTCGAACACCATAAGCTTTATTTATCCCCTCGCGGGTGATATCGATCGAGGTGGTGGCGTTCACGCGCACGGAGAATCCCTTGAGTGTCTCGAACAGGATTTTCTGAACGGGGAGACGCTTTGTGCGGTCGGGGTCCCAGAGAGTCTTCTCTTCAATCGGAGCCTGTTGACCGAGCGCTGACCAGGTAATCTGCGAGCCGCGGTCTTCTACCTGTGCTCCCCAGAGCTGCGCGGGCGGCGTGTCGAGCCCGCAGGTGTGGAGCGCTTCAGTGAGCGCGTGGAGAATCGTCTCTTTTTCTTCGGGAGTAAAGGGGTTGTTGTAGAGAAACTCCCATTGCCCCTCTTTCCACACGTAGCACTGGGCAGCACTCGTGGGGAAGAGGTAGAGATTTTTGTAATTGGCAAAGGGGGGCATGCCGACAAAAAATTGTTTCTGAAACTGTGCGTAGGAGCCGCCAGACATCACTGCCACGGGCTTCACGAGGAGAAGGCGCGAGAGAAGAGCGCCCATGTCGCTCTCGAGTGGTGATTTGCTCACCGCAAGCGTCCCGTCAAGGTCAAAGATAACTGCGTCAGGCTTCATTTAGGTGAGTGCGTCCATGATATGTGCGAGTGAGGCCGTTGCAACCCCAATAGCTTTATCGGCAGCGCCATAGTAGAGGTAGAGGGTGTCACCGCGCAGGACCGAGCCACAAGAGAAAACCACGTTCGCGATCTCACCCGCCTGCTCATAGGGGTCAAGGGGCTCAAAGATGGGGTCAGCGGTGCGTGAGAGAACCTCGGTACCTGACGCGCTGAGGAGGATCGCGCCGAGCCGGTAGGTCGCGTGACGCGAGACCCCATGGTAGATCATGAGCCACTTATCGCCCACGCGGATCGGTGGCCCCGCGCTCCCCACCTTGGCCCCGTCCCACATCCCCCGACGCGGGGCGAGGATCTCGATACAGCGGCTCACGCGCTTACCGCTCGTGAGGTCGGGGAGGATATCAGCACAGATCTGACTGTGGACACGGTGGTAGAGGAGGTAGTTCCCCTCGACGGTCTCGGGGAGGAGCGCAAGGTCTTTATCGTCGACGTTGTCGGGAGTGAGAAGGTGAGGCGCGCTCCATGTCTCCCACCGGCGCGCGAGGAAGTCAGACACACTCATCGACGAGACAGCGCCCGCCGGCGGGTGCACCCCATCGTAGGCGGTGTAGGTCATGTAGAGGGTATCTGCAATTCGGACAATGCGTGGATCTTCACATCCGGAATTGCCGGTCGGCCCACCCTTTTTCATCTCAAAGTCGGCGCGGGGGACGTAGATCGGCGCGGGGAGACGCTCATCGACGGTGAGGCCGTCTTTCAACAGCGCCAGCCCGATGGTGGAAGTGTTGGCATTGTCCATCGCGCGGTAGAGCACGTAGGCAGTGCCGTCGATATCGATCGCTGCCGCGTTCAGCACGTCGCGGCTCTCAAACCCTTCACCCTGCGGAGAGAGGATGGGGTTATGCGGTGAACGGGAGAAGGTGCGCGCAGGTCGCTCGTGGTCGAGCGCACGCAAAAGATCAGGGAGCTTGACACTCGCTTTTGCACAGACGGTGTCTGAGGCACCGTACCAGATATCCAGGCGACCATTCTCGACGGTCGCGCTCGTAGGGAAGACGATGTTGGGCACGAGCCCGTACTCTTCATAAAATTCTTGGGGCACGAGGATCGACTCAGTGCGGGAGAGGAGTCGCTGTGGATTATCACGGTCAAGAAGCGCGGCCTCAATCGTGAAGACGCGGCTACTTCCCTCATAATAATTTTGGATATAGGAGTAGATGAGGAGCCACCCTTTCTCGGTGAGCAGGGGCGCGGCGCCCACCTCAATATGATCACGGTCTTCTCGGCGGAGCTCAGGGAGCGCGTGGTCTTCAAGGTGTGCGTGCCACTTCTCCCAGTAGGTGGGATCGAGGAAGTCCCACACTTCGCGCGCGCGTGCGATCGCGATGGTTGGGCGCGGGTGTTCTGCGGTCCAATCGGTGTGGGCGGTGAGAAGGAGGAGGACCTGACCGTTCACGCGCTCGGGGAAGAGCGTCGCGGCCTTGGCATTAAACGGGGTGATGAGGTGTCGCTCGGTGAAGTTGGCGGGTGTATCACCGACGGCGAGTCCGACACGGATATTTTCTGCACTGAAGGGGTAGCCGCCGAGCGCGGTATAGAAGCAGTACCACTTGCCCTCAAAGAAGGTGACGCGCGGGTCTTCACAGCCAAACTGATCCCAGGGCGCTTCAGGCGCTATCACCTGTTGACGTGAGTGGAAGTGGACACCATCTTCAGCAAAAGCCATCCCGATACTCGAGATCCCTTGCATCGGAGTTTGGAGTGCATCGGGGTTGCCGAGCGCGCGGTAGTAGAGGCGCGTCCCTTCCGCGGTGCGCACCACGGAGGGGTTGAAGGTGGCGAGCGCCTCCCAGGGCCGCTCGCGCTGCGGGCTAATCAGGGGGTTATGGCTCGATCGGCGTACGACAAACATAGGATATAGAATAGCAGAGAAAATTACGTGGTTTGGGCGAGGGAGGTCGACTCGAGGAATGGTTGACTCCCTTGGATGATGGCATCAATGAAGGTCTCGAGGTTGGCAGTTGCGACACAGACCACCTTGTCGGCACCGCCATAATAGACGTAGAGCGTGCCGCCCTGCACGGTCGCGCCGCCGGCGTAGACGATGCCGGGCTTACCGGCGTTCTCATAGTGTTCGTCTGGCGAGATGACGGGGAGGGCCGAGCGATAGAGGATCTTGGTCGGATCTACGAGATCAAGAAGCATTGCACCCACTTTATATTTATGTGTCTCGTGATCGTTGGCGTGGTAGAGAACGAGCCAGCCGCGATCAGTACGGATAGGGGGCGGTCCCGCGCTACGCACGTGAGTATGCCACGCGATTTGTTTGTCCGGGATCTTTTGTGGGTCGGGGCTAAAGAAACCGCGCTCTCTAAGCGTGGTGAGGTCGTCGGTGTACTCGATACGCACCTGATCGTCGGTCTCACCGATGATGCTGTGGAGCACCGCAAATTGCCCGCCAAACGTCTGCGGAAAGAGGACCCAGTTTTTGTCGCGCGTGGTATGCGAGAGAATGTGTGGTCCCTCCCAGAGGTGAAAGCGGTGCGCCAAGAAGTCTTCTTCACTAAGCGCAATCACCGCGGTACGTAGTTGCCAGTTTTCAAACATATTGAAAGTGACGTAGACCCACCCGTTAAAGACCACCATACGGGGGTCCTCACAGCCGCCCCAGCTCCCTCCAGAAGGGTACATGACCGGAGAATAGCGGCGCCGATTGAGTGCGGTGTTGTGTGGGTTGCGAGAGACGTAGATTGGGTAGGGGAGCCGCTCGTCAAAAGTGACACCGTCGGGACTACTCGCATACCCAAGGCGTGAGACGCCGTCCATCCCGATCGCGCGAAAGATAAGGTGGGTGCGGCCGTTGATGATTGCGGCGGCTGGGTTAAGGACCGCTTCAGCAGTCCACGGGTGGGTACCGGGGCGGAGAATCGGGTTGTGGGTCGATTTCTCGAGGACAAGGAACTGTCGTAGGAAGGGGAGGTGCTTGCCGATGAGAGAAACAACCTGCTTTCGAAGCGGCTTAGAGAAGGCGACACCGAGGATGAGCCCGAGGACGAAAAAAGAGAAAAGAGCAGCAACAATATTTATAACGAAAAGGAAATCCATAAGGGAATGGCTTCTCTGTAGAATACCACTATGACTCTGCATTTTGCCTCGCTAATGCACATGTGCTAGGCTGCCCACATGTTGCTCAATGTCTGTATCGCCAAGCTCCACCGCGCCACCGTGACCGACGCCGACCTCAACTACGTCGGCTCGATCACGATCGACGAAACGCTCCTCGAGGCCGCAGGCCTCTTGCCCGGGCAGATGGTCCAGATCACCAACGTGAGCAACGCAGTCCTCTGGCGTACCTATATCGTGAAGGGTGAGCGCGGGAAAGGGCAGATTATCCTCAACGGCCCGCCCGCCCGCCTCTTTCAGAAGGGCGATAAAGTCATTATCCTCGGTGAAGCGTGGGTCGAGGAGAAAGAGGCGCGTCGTATGAGCCCCACAGTCGTCTTTATGGATGATCAGAATAAAGTCACGGAAATCAAGAAAAGTTGGCGTCCAGAGTAGGGGATGGTATCGTAAGCAAGGAAGCCCTTTCAAAGGGGCTTCTTCATTTCACCACCCAACCTTCAAAAAGGAGAAGGCGAATGACACGATTCCCCCAAGATCACCCGATCTACCAAGCCCTGAACCCGGGTCGGTGCCCACACTTTGTGCGAGCCCGACTCGTACCCGAGGAGATGCACGGGTACTCGGGCATCCAGATCGTCGCTCTCATCGCGTTTGGCGAGTTTCCCCACCTCAAGACGGTGGCGACACTCGGCATGATGAGCAACGATTGGCAGCACGACTTGTACGCGGATGTCGACACACTCGTGGTCGATTCAAGCGGCAATACGGGCCACGCCGCTGCGCGGCTCGCGCAGGCGTTTGGGTTCGACCACGTTAAGGTCGTGATCCCGAACGACATCCCCGAGAGCAAGAAGGGGGTCATCGCAGCACTCGGTGGGGTGGAGATCATCGAGGTGGGAGGCCGTACGACTGCCGCTGAGCGTGCGCGCGAGGAGGCCCTGAAGCCCGGGCACTACCACCTCAACCAGTACGCTCACGTGGGCAACTCCCGCGCACATGAGATGTACACGGGGCCGGCAATCGCTCATGTGCTCGCCGACCTTCGCGTGGCGGGCATCGCGATCCCTCTTGGGTCGGGCGGTACCGCGTGTGGAGTGGGAGCCTACTTCAAGAAGGTGGACCACACGGTATCAGTGATCGGCGTGCGCCCGCTCCAGGGCGAGCAAGTCCCGGGGACACGGGACAAGAAGAAGATGGAAGCAGTTGTCCGGCTCCCGTGGCGAGACGCAGTGTCTCGTGTCGAAGAAGTCGGACGCAAGGAGTCCTTCACCATGATGCGTCGCCTTTGGTCAGCTGTGGAGCCGCAGGTTGGACCCTCCTCCGGTCTCGCGTACGCAGGGCTCCTACGTTACCTCGCGAGCTTCTCGCCAAAAGGGCTCGAACGGTATCGCAACATGACGTTCGGCTTCATCTGCCCGGATGACGGGCGGTTTTATTCGGAACGGATCACGGGCGAGCTCGATCCGGATCAAGGTTTGTAGGCTTGTCGGGC
>JBBTSV010000008.1:0-12414 GCA_038064595.1 Patescibacteria group bacterium | reverse complement strand
CCCGAGTCTTTTTATGCAGATCTTCGGGGAGGGAAGGCGGTGCGGAGCGCGTTTACTATCACCGTCACGTCAATCCCTTCTTGAATAATTGCGCCCTGCACTGGTGTGATCAGGCCTCCCGCAGCACAGAGCATACCGGTTGTGGAGAGAGCGATCCCCGTAAAAACACTCTCGCGTGCGATGCGCACCGAACGCTTGGAGAGCGCAAAGAGTTCATGAATATGGTTCACGTCATGACCGAGGATAGCGACATCGGCGGCTTCGATCGACGCGCTATTCTCGGTCCCCGAGAAGACAATACCTACATCAGCGCGCGCGAGTGCTGGCGCATCATTAAGCCCATCGCCCACCATAGCCACCTTTTCTCCGCGCGCTCGTGCCTCGTCGACCATGCGGTACTTTTCTTCTGGGGTACAGCCGGCGTAGAGCGTGATAGGGAGCCCGTGAAAGAGGGTAGCGGCATGATCCTTTTTGTCGCCCGTTACGATAGCGACGGTATAGCCAGTCGCGACTAGCTCGCCGATAAGGTGGCTCGCATGTTCTTTGAGGACATCTGCAAAGTGGAGCACCGCGAGGGGTCGTTCGTCTTCGGTCAGTAAGAGCGAGATGCCACCTCTCTTGCGGAGAGTTTCTGGCGCTTGCGCAAGGAGAACTCTTCTCCCGTCCACACTCCCCTCGATCCCTTTTCCAAGCACCTCGCGCGTCTCAAGTGCCGGAGAGAAGGTGACGGCGCGCTCTTTGGTCGCTGTGATAACCGCACGCGCGAGCGGATGAATAGAGTGGACCTCAAGTGCGCCCGCCAGTTTTAATATTTCCTTTTCATGCATCCCCGCTACCAGCATCTCGATCTGGGTGAGCTGCGGCTCACCGAGAGTTAAGGTCCCCGTTTTATCGAAGAATATTGTGGTCACCTGTGCGATCGCTTCAAGCGTACCGGGAGTTTTGATGATGGTGTTTCTTCCCGCGGCGCGCGAGAGTCCGCCGATAAACGCGACGGGAGCCGCGATAATGAGCGGGCAGGGAGTCGCAATGACGAGGACGGCGAGCACCCGTGTCACGTCGTGAGTAAACGCAAAGGCTATAAGCGCAATAAGAAGCGTTAGGAGCGTAAAGGGGATATTGGCGCGCGACGAGAGACCGACAAAAGGTGCTTGGTTCTCCTCGGCATTTTTTACGAGGTCGACGATCTTTGCGTAGGTCGAGGTGGTGAGATTTCCCGACACACTCAGTTCAAACGCCTCACCGGCGTTTATGCTCCCGCTTTTGATCACTGCGCCGTGGCTGACCGTCTCGGGTAGGGGCTCTCCAGTGAGGTTGGCCACGTTCAGCACCGCCGCACGTGACGCGAGAAACCCGTCGAGTGGCACGAGCTCACCGGTGCGTACTAAGATAATTGCATTCGTCGGGACTTGTGCGAGCGCCACTTCGGTATACTGTTCATCCGTGCCCTTTACGAGCGCGACCTTGGGGAGACGTGCCAAGAGCGCGGCAAGCGATGCGTTGGCGCGCTGTGAGGCATAGGCCTCAAGTGCCACACCTCCGGTGTACATGAGGGCGATCACCGCGCCCGCGAGGTACTCACTCGTACCCAGTGCGAGTACCATAGCCAGAAAGGCAATGTAATCGAGGGAGAACGATCCGCGACGAATCTCGCGGACGGAGACCATCACCATTTTTCCCATACCGATGAGGATGGCAAGGAAGTATCCAGACGGGTCATGCGTGAGGAGGGTGTAGACGAGCAGCACGAATACGACACAGGGAAGAATCAGGGTTGGTGTAGTAAAAAAACGCATACCAAAGATAGTATATAGTATGAAGCATGACGCTTGATATCCAGGCTCTCTACGCGTTGAATGCGTTTGTAGGGCGTTCACTTCTTCTCGACAACGTCATCTTCTTTCTCGCATCGACGCTTGCGTATGTGCTCATTGCACTTTTTCTCATAATACTCGTCACTTTTGTGCAAGAGCAGCGAGCGCGCCTCGAGCTCTTTACCACCGCCTTTATCGCGACCGTCTTTGCTCGCTTTGGGGTGACCGAGCTGATTCGTCTCGGGTATCACCGTCCGCGGCCCTTTGTCGACCTCGTGGCGAACCCTCTCTTCACTGACCCTGCATGGTCATTCCCTTCAGGGCACGCGACTTTCTTTTTTGCACTCTCGACGGTGGTATATCTCTCTCACCGGGGGTGGGGAGTCCTCTTTTTTACCCTTTCGGTGGTCATGACAGTGGCTCGGGTCGCCGCTGGTGTGCACTACCCAAGTGATGTCATCGGGGGAGCCATTATAGGTATTTTGGTAGCCTATGTAAGCCATATATTAGTGTTACGCTTCTGGCCCAAAGCCCCTCATTAGACCTATTGACATTGGAATGTCAATGTGCTAGTATATAGATACCGAGTTGCTTACTAGCTAAGTCGGCATTACACCCCCTTATGACCCTATTAGGAGCCCTTATGGGCTTTTTGCTTTTTTCTGGCGCGGTTACCGCGGCCCCCGCGCAAGCGGAGGCACCAGCTTTGCCCTCGCCGGCTCTCCCGAGCCACTTGGTCACGCTGACTGCGTATAATGCCGTGCCGGAGCAGACGGATAGCACCCCCTTCGAGACCGCCTCAGGTGCGTATTCTAACCCCGAGGTGATCGCGGCACGCTCACAAGATCTTGCTACCGAACTCCCGTTCGGTACGATTATCTCAATTGAGGGGCCAGCAAATGCGCAAAAGAGCTGTGGGTACGGAGTAGTCGCCCCCCTTGTCGGGTACCGCGTGATCGCGGACACGATGAACCCTCGCTACACTGACCGTATTGATATTCTCTTCGATACAAAGAGTAACTATATGCTTTCAGGGGGGAACCTCGAGAATGCAGGAAACGTTCTTGGTATCTGTGAGGGAGTGACGGTACGGGTAGTGGGCCACGTGAAGATCGGCCGTATTCCGAAGACCCAGTCCGCACTCGCGGCGCTTGTGGATACGGGTGAGGCAAATCTTGCGGTAAAGTAATACCAGCATAGTAGTGCACAAGAATCAGGCGCCCTCATGGGCGCCTGATTCTTTTTATACGGTATGCTGAAGCGATGCCGCACCTCTCGCTCAAAGACTCGGGACTCACTGTGCGTGAGTACACACTCCTCAAACGCCTTTCTACACCGATCAAGATCCAGGATTATCTCGACACCCTGGCGATGAACTGGGAGAAGCAGGGTGACACCCATCGTTCGCCACGTGAGACGCTCAAGGCTAAGAAGGCACACTGTATCGAGGGCGCGCTTCTTGCTGCCACAGCACTCTGGATACGTGGTGAGCCGCCGCTTATCATGAATCTTTCTCCTAAGATGGGGAAGGGCGACTTCGACCATGTGGTCGCGCTCTATAAACGTGGCGCGTGCTACGGGGCGATAAGTAAGACCAATCACAGCGTGCTGCGCTTCCGCGACCCTATTTATAAGACCCCACGCGAGCTCGCGCTCACGTATTTCCATGAATGGTTTCTCCCGAGCGGAGAGCGCCTCCTCGAGTGCTACTCTAAGCCGCTCGATCTGCGTCGCTTTGGCACGAGCTGGGTCACGGCACCCACCGATCTCTGGCATATCGCCGAGACTTTGAGTGTGATGCCGCACTACAACCTTGTGCCAAAAGGGCATTGGCGCCACGTGCGCCGCGCTGACCCGATTGAGCTCGCCGCCGCTCGCACTCCCGAGTGGCCCCGCTCCCACCCCCGCACCTAATACGATTGACATTTTAGATGCTCTCCGCTATCATACGTAGACAAATGCCTTCGGGCCGGCCCCCGCAAGGGGGACAACAGAATCGAAAAGCCGTTAAAGCATGTCTTTAACGGCTTTTCGTATGTGCATAAACGTTTTCTTATCGAGCGTCGTAATTTTTTGTTCCAAACGTTTTGTATCCACCAGGCGCAATTGCGAAATAATGACCGATGCCGCGCGTTCACCAACAGCGCCTATTGGTATATAGTAGGGGTTCTTTTTCACGGATGTGGTCAGCGGTACGACCAAACACACCGAGCGACTAAATGCTTTGAGGATAAGTGCAGGACGGGATCTTCCGGGACCAGTACCGTCTTGCTCAAATCCGATATTGATACCCAGACGACACCAACGTATCTCGCGCTCATGGTAGAGAGGTGCGTGTGCGTGCTCATCTATCGCTTTCTTCTCCTCGTTCCAACCATCAAAATCTTTTCGCATTGTCACTAAGTATAGCAACTATGATTTGCGGATGAGGAAGAAGGGGGTCATCTCGGAGTCTTGGCCGGCGGGGTTGTCAGCGAGGAGCGCGCGGATAGTTTTCTCGCTGGGTGCGCCAGAAGATTTACCGAGTGAGAAGGCACCGCGGTAGTTGGCATCCACGATGACGGTGGGGACGCCAAGCTGCTTAGCGATCTCGCGCGCGACTTTATTGGGGTGAAGCGGCGCACGCTTGGCGTATTCATCAAAGGGCTTAATCGTCCACGACATCGGGCAGTCGACCGACTTTGCCTGTTTGCCGATGAGGAGATAGAAAGCGCCGGGGAGCCACATGCGCGTGAACGCGGAGACCGCCGCGGCAAAGAGGATGCGCGGATAGCCAGCCTCTTCTATCACGAGCTGCATCGCGGGGGCAGTGCCGTGACCCAGCCCGCGGAACTCGGGGGTGCCGTCATAGTTGCGCACCTTGCTCGCCAAGAAGCGGGCGAGCCATGAGGTCTGCACCGCGTCGCGACGGATTATGCGTCCTTGGCAAATGCACACGATCTTCTCGCTGATAAAGAAGACATCGCCGGGCGCGACCACGGGCTGTACATATTCGGTGAGCAGCGCCGGCAAATGGTCATTCGGCTGTATGATGCGCGTCTTGATGGGCAGTCGGAGGTAGGTGACACCGTCGACCACTGACTCGAGTTTCTTGCCCTCATTTGGCACAAAGGTGGGCGACATGGTATACACCAGTATACCGTCATGACCATGAAGAAATCTAGAGTTATTCCTGAAGGAGTCCGGGTGGGGCGCTCGAGCGCTGGCCTCGGCCTCTTTGCCACTCGCTCCTTCAAGAAGGGGGAGCGGATTATTGAATACTTTGGTCGCGTTATCTCCAAGGAGGAGGAGTACTCAAGCCGGAGCAAGTATCTCTTTGAGATCCACAGCCGCAAGACGATCGATGGTGCGACGCGAGAGAACATTGCGCGCTACATCAACCATTCCTGTAAGCCAAACTGCGAGCCTGAGTTGGTACGGGGCCGCATCTTTATTGACGCAATCAAAACGATTAAACCCGGTGATGAATTTACCTACGACTATGGCGAAGAGTATTTTGACGAGCACATAAAACCAAAGGGTTGCCGTTGCCATGTGCATCGCATCTTGAAGAAATAAACAGAAAGACCCCGCCGTGAGGCGGGGTCTTTCTGTTACAAGTTAGATCTTGCTGACGCCGAGGGCGTTGGGGCCCTTCGGGGAGTCTCCGATCGTGAAGGAAACCTTGTCCCCCTCCTGGAGCTCGTCGAACGAAATGTTCTGGAGCTCGTTGGTGTGGAAGAAAAGGTCCTTGGCACCTTCCGGTGCGCCGTCGACCTTGATAAAGCCGAAGCCTTTGTCGTTCTTCTTGATGACTGTGCCGTTTTGCATAGCTAGAGATAGATAGTGTGTCTAAGGTATCAAATCAGTAGCCGAAGTAGAAGCTCGATCCCACTTCTCTGGATCCAGCGCTGGTTGATATGCTAACAGTATCAGATGACGGCTTTTTTGTCAACCTCGACTACGGGAGTAGGGGAGTAGCCTATGCGTATTTGACGATAAGCCAATCCATCACTTTTTTACGGTGCTGGTCGAGTGACCATGTACCCGCATTCTTAAAAAGAGAGAGATGTGACTTCTTAAACTCGCGCAACAGCGCGCGTGAAGCCTGTGGGAAGTCAGCAGGAAGGTCCTCATTGTAAGAGGTAAGGAAGGTGCCCAAGGACAGAGCCTTCTCACTACGAAGACGGTCAAGATCAAGAGATCTCATTGCATTTTATAATACCACACGTTAAATAACGGAGCAATTTCTCTTTAGTGTGTACAATACTTCTCTCTATAGGCACGGATGTGCTATACTCAACTCATATGTATAAAAAAACAATTATTGCCACCGCTTTAGTGCTCATGTTCTTTACTCCGCTGGTAAGCCAGGCAGCTTCACTCACTGAGAGTCAGATTAATGCAGTCCTTGGTCTCTTGCAGTCGTTCAACGTTGATGCGACGACACTCGCGAATGTCACCGCCGCTTTGAAAGGCCAACCGACCACCAATAATAATGCGGGGGGCGTCAATGGCTCAACCACCCCGGCATATCTTCCTCCCGGACAGGTAGGGAAGATGATGTGCATTGACCTCATGCGCAACCTAAACGTCGGCTCACAGGGTGAGGATGTCCGCAAACTTCAAGAGCTTCTCGCCACCGACCCTGACGCGGGCTTCACGGGGTCGTCAACCGGGTATTACGGCCCACGAACGCTTGAAGCGATGAAGCGATTCCAGATGAAGCACGAGATCGCGAGCTCGTCGACCGGTTTTGTCGGCCCGATGACGCGTGGGTTCCTTAATCGGAAATGCGGCAGAGGCCTCATGCCACGCCCTCCCTTCAACACCATTGATAGCATCTCCACGAGCACTGACCGAGCTCCGATGTAGATCCTCATTGTCGATCGGAGTACGCATGGTTCATTTAAAGCAGAGAGCACATAACCCACTTGTAAACTAGGCATGATGAAAGAGTTTCAGCAATTCCTCCTGCGAGGGAATGTCGTCGACCTCGCGGTCGGTGTGGTGGTCGGTGCCGCCTTCGGCACCGTGGTAAATGCGTTCGTGAAAGATCTCCTCACCCCGCTTATCGCCGCGGTCTTCAGGGCGCCTGACTTCTCGGGGCTCTCCTTCACCCTCAACGGGAGTACCTTCCTCTACGGTAACTTCCTCAACGCGGCGATCTCGTTCTTCTTGGTCGCAAGTGCAGTCTTCTTCCTCGTGATTAAGCCGATGAATCTCTTGATTGCGCGGACGCGCACAGAGCCAGCCGCAGAACCGACCACGAAGATCTGTCCGGAGTGTCAGAGTGAGGTGCCACGCGCTGCGCGTCGCTGCGCGCACTGCACCCAAGCGCTATCGCTGTAAGATATGGTTATACAACTCCTCGCACTCGCACTCCTTGCGACCGTGAGTTTAGTTCTCTTCTTTCTCGTTAATTCGGCCGACGGGCCGATGCGTGAGAGTCGGTATACTCGCTATATCCCGTTTATCCCTGCATTTGTGGTGCCCTATCTCGGGCTTTTCCCGTATGTAGCGTTCTCAATGCTTACACTCCTTTTCTTCACTCCCGTGGGGGCTCGGTTCTATGTGAGCCTCATCTTCAGTGCGCTTGTCGCTGCGCTCATCTGGTACTTTAAACCATCAAGGATTTCAGACCGTCCTGTTATTGTCCCTCGAGGAGTTTTTACCCGTACCGTCGCGTGGATGTATCGAGTTGACCCCGGAGGGAACTCGATTCCCAGCTCCCACGCATATACTGCAATTCTGTGCAGCTACTACCTCACCTTTGCGTTCCCTCCCCACGATGTGTTGATTTGGGGTTTTGGCGCCACCATCGTCAGCTCGACCCTCTTTGTGAAGCAGCACCACTTTGTTGACCTTATCGCCGGTTCAATCTTGGCACTCGTGTCGATAGGATTTTCCTACCTCATACTCGGCGGTCTTGGATAATTATCTCTGCGTAGTGATCTCGTGGATTGACTGATTGCGATGAACGAGCTCGTCATTACGCACGAGCTCAAAAAATTCATACTGGCTGCGCGGATGGCGACCATAGTCAGCGAGGAAGGTACTCTCGATTGACTTGCCTCTGAGCAGGGTGCCATACATCCCGAGGAAGCGATCATACTGTTCATACGCGTGCTGCTCAAAGAGGTAGTTAATTTCAAGTGAGTAGCGCGGGTAGATAAGGTAGAGGAGGTAGGAGAACCAGAAGTAGATAAAGGCGAAGCAGGCGGGGATTAACGTGTAGCGGAGAAAACCGGCCTTCTGCTCCTTCTGTGTGAGCGCAGAGATCACCACCACATGCATCGTCTCGTTATCGGCAGCAAAACGTGAGAAACGGGTCATTCTTGAGAGTTTTCTCGCGCGTTCTTCGTCAGTATAGAAAAGGGTGAGGAGGGTAAAGGCGACCGAGGTCCATGAGTGGTAGGGAACCCGCGCGATCACTTCAACTGCACGGAATTTCAGATAAGAGGGCTCGTGGCCGTAGAGCAGGTTGCCGCAGGCGACCAGAAATTTACCGATCAGTCGTGGGAGAAGCGCAGGGCGATAGGTGTCGAGCGGTTTCTTATATTCTTCGCGTGCCTGTTTGTCGCGAAGCTCGGAGACGAGCTGCTCGTGTTCAAGATGCTCACGATCCATACGTATGTTCAGCATACCATACGAGAAAGCCGCCTCGCGGCGGCTTCCGGTATCTATGCCTCGTCAAAGGGGAGAGGCGATCTCCCCTGTGTCGAGGAGGTGGAGGTGGGCGCCAAATGCGCCTACCAGGACCCCCGACATGAGGTAGTAGAAGGCCACGGTGGGCGACAGCGTCTCTTGCGAGGCCGCGACCCCCACCATCTCCCAAAGGAGCAGTGCGATGGTGAGGGCGAATCCTACCATGACCGCCACGCTCACTTGAAAGCGTCGCTGCCGGCTCTTGGAGCAGAGCACGATACCCGGCTCCAGGACGAAGAACCGCACCACCAGGGAGAAAAACGTCATCAGTGCGGCTGTGGCGATGATGCCGCGCAGGCCCCTAATGTCGATCAGGATGGCCTCCAGCACCACCAGGATGAAGCAGGTGGTGGCGTGCGTTCCCACCATCAAGTCCTGTGCCGTCGCGACAACAGGACCACGAGTCCGAGTTTCAATCTCCATCGTGTTCCCCAAACGTGCACCATTGCCCGTCTAAAGATGAAGATAGCATGAAGACTCTTTATTACAAAATGAGATCGCGGCGCCAGAGGCGCCGCGATCTCCTAGAGGGGTCGGCTTAGTCGCCGCGGCGCTCTGACACGGAGTTGACGCCATCACCCGTACCGTCGGGAGCTTTACAAGCGACAGCTGCAGTGCGGTATTCCTTCCAGGCGGTATCACGTGCCATCTTCCACGCCTTGCGTGCCGCCTTCTCGCTGGTCGAGAAGGTGGTCCACGCGGCCTTTACCGCGGTGCGCAACTCTTTTGAGCTGGTGGCGGTGTAGGCCTGCTTAAGGGTAGCGGCGCGCGTAGTGTATGCCGCGTTTGTCGCGCTTCCAAACGTAACCATCGCGTTTACGAGCGCTGCCTCACGAATATTCACTGCCGCGCCGACACAGGCGATCTTCGCCGCGTCAGTCGGTCGTGCAGCGAGAGTCGACGTCGCGCGCGTTTCGGCAAATGCGGGTGCAGCAGCTAGAAAAAGGGCGAGGGCAGACACGGTGACCATGATTTTTTTCGTGTGCATAGAATGTGATTAAGGGGGTAGGATTTTATGATACCACGGGAGAAGAGAAGAGCCCGCTTGAGCGGGCTCTCTCACAACTATTTCATGACTCTAGATTATCGCCATTCGCGCATCATCTGTAGTTTGATGGCGACAATGGCGCCGGCACTGATGAGCATAGTGACGCAGTGCACTACCCATCCGAGAAGCGGTATGAACCCGATGAGTGTGATGACGACCGTACCAAGGAGGATAGTCTTCCACGACACCTCGTCAGTACCTCCAAAGACATATCGAGAGACAACGCTCCCAATGAGGATGGGCGCGACGATCCACGAGAAGAGCACGAGAGCGAAGAAGCCGATGAGGCCGAAGATCCCGAAGGGTATGCCGAGTACCGTCACCAGCAGTAAGACTGATACGATCGGGAGTGTGATAAAGGCGAGGAGTCCTCTCCCGAGTTCAGAGAGCGGTCGCTCGGTCGCCCTCGCGACGACCTCTTTACTGTATTTGCGGAATACCAGACCCAAGACAAGGGCGCAGGTGAGGAGCACGAGGAACTTGCCTAGTATCCATGCAGAGAGGAGCCCGGCGAAGAGGGCCGCTCGAGCCTTCTGAGAAGAGGCGCGCGGCGTATACTCAACCTCTCCACGCACCTCGGCACCGTCCTCTTTGATGAGCTCTTTGACTGATCGGTACGAGATGCCTTGGTAGAGAATAGCTGAGGGCCCCAGGGTCACTTTATCGGCTTCGATAGTGACCGTGCCCCTGATAGGCGCATTAATGTACACATTTCCTCCTCCGATCTTTAGGCTGCCCTCGACCGGCGCATCTATCCGAACCATACCGGCGCCCATCACGACGTCTCCGCCGATGCCGGATCCACTGATACTTACCTGCCCACCTCCCACAATGAGGTCACCACCCACCTTTCCCTGGATGACAACATTTCCACCCCCTACGCGCACGTCGTCACCGACATCAGAGAGTATGGTGACATTGCCGCCGCCAGCAAAAATGTCTGCACCAACCTTTCCGCTGATGGTGACCGTGCCTCCGCCCGCGACAACGTCACCCGTGACGTCTCCCAAGACGGTCGCGCTACCGCCAAAAAGGTACACATCGCCCGTAACGCGCTCACTCGTCAAAACGGCGGGCTGCTCGTTCACGCGGAGCTCCATTGCGAATGCAGTTACAGGGACTACGCACAACGCCGCTAGCGCGATATAAAATAGGTATTTTTTCATAGTTTCTTGTAATTATTTATGACCACTCCCTACACTATATACCCCCTGTTGAGGGTTTCAATTGCTCCGTAGGGCGAACCTTTTCGTCTTTCAATCTAAATTTATGACCGCGAGAAGTATCAGTATCGCGACTGCTCATATATATCACACTGCATAACTCGACCAGACTCATACCCTCTATTGAACGCAGCAACTCGTTGTTCTGAAGAACCGTGTGTCCATGACTCTGGATTCATGCTGCCCTCTACCTTAACTTGGATACGATCATCTCCGACCGCTGCTACTACATCAATCGCCTCACGAATCTCTCCCTGTTCAAGGATACCCAGATCTTTTATAGAATATGCCCAGAGACCAGCGAAGCAATCAGCCTGGAGCTCAAGCTGTACTGATTCCAGATTGGACACAGTCTCTTGGAGACCACCAAGCTGGTATTGGATATGATGCCCAACTTCATGGGCGATTACATATGCCTCAGCCACATCACCGCCCTCGGCCCCCAGGCGCGTTTTAAGTTCATCAAAAAATGTTTCATCAAGATAGATAGTTTGATCCAGAGCACAATAATGTGGGCCCACACGACTGTCTGCCCCGCCACATCCGGAGTTTGTCGCTCCGCGGAAGAGCACTAATCGTGGCTCACTGTAGATGAGATTGCTTTGAACAAATGCATTTGCCCACATATCATTGGCAGATCCAAGAACTGCTCCAGCAAATACTTCATACCTATCTTGCCCCTCGAAGTCTTCTGCATTATAAGACTGTGCAGGTTGCATTTGAACGTTCTGCAACTCCATAAGGACATCTCCCACATCACCTCCACCAAGAAAATTCAAGAGCAGAACAACAACAAGACCAGTCAGTCCGAGGCTGCCGCCTAAGATAGTTCCTGGACCCATCGCTCGTCGGTCTTCTATGTTCCCTCGGCTATGGATCTTGTCCCAGAGGGCCATTTTTTAGAATGCCTTATCGTCGAACTGCTTTGACTATAGCGATAAGGACGACGGCACCCACTAGGGCAACGATAAAGCTGTAAAGGTTAAATCCTGTTGTTCCTGACTCTCCGAAAGAACTCATAATCCAACCTCCCACTACAGCTCCGACAATACCAACAACAATGTCGAGAACAGCTCCTTGTTCCGCATCGGTCTTCATAATGAGAGATGCGACCCAACCTACCAATGCTCCAAATACTATCCACAAAATTATTCCCATATGTTTTTATTTTATTAAATAAATTTTAACGGTGCCGCCTCGCCTCACGCGCGGTCCATAGCAAGGCCTCTGCATATCCGCCGATCCAAGGGACAAGCCATTACAGTCACATATTTATTCGGATCCACTGGGTGCCGCGTCCTCCCGAAGCTTCAGTGAAGGAGGGTTCGAACCTATCGCCTAGTAAGCTAATTAGTTTCGGCTCGTACGACTACCCCTGTTTTATCGGTGCGATAGAGATACGTCTTTCCTTGCGCGAGCATTTCAACGCGGAATCCAGGCACTAATGCCTGTAAACAACTCTCGGCTGGCCCTCCGAGCCCAAGACAACCGTCGTTCCAGGTCATATCAGTAATTTGTAGTATGACAATACTTTTTTCTTCTACGGATAGTTTTGTTGCAAGATCTTTACGTGCTACTGCCGCTGCTGGCTCCGCGGGTAGGATTCGAACCTACGACCAACTCGTTAACAGCGAGCCGCTCT
>JBBTSV010000007.1:0-12831 GCA_038064595.1 Patescibacteria group bacterium | reverse complement strand
TCTCATTAAGAATAGGCGGAACAAAAGAATTCACACTCCCGCCTGTTTCGAAAAACAGGCGGGATCCCTGCCCTTTCACTCGCCTATCGAGCGCTCAATGCGTTTCTTGAGGTGGCCGTATACAGAGCCGAAGCTCTTGAGCATACGTTCACGCTCGCGCGCATCTTCGCGATTTCTATAAGCTTCATAGTAGACAAGCTGCCAACCATCGGCCTTGCTCGTATACGTCGACTCTTTGCGCGCGTGCTCGTCGAGCCGTCTGCGCAAATCGTTCGTCGAACCGATGTACAGCTTGCGCTGCATACGGCCTTTCAGAACGTACATGTAGTACATCTCACCATGATACCTGAAAGGGCGGGAATCTTTTTTGACCGGCACCTCCGTGCCGGTCGTTCACGTATTTAAATGTCAAAGAAAAACCCCGTCCCGCCCAGCGGGACAGTAGAGACATACTATATGAGCCCCCGGGGGGCGTCAAGCTGTTATACTGACCCTATGAACAAGGTCAAGAGACGTAAGGTGGTGGCGGTGTCGGGCGGGTTTGATCCGATCCATATTGGGCACGTGCGGATGTTTCAGGAGGCCAAGGCGCTTGGCGACGAGCTGGTGGTGATCCTCAATAACGACAACTGGCTCGCGGATAAAAAGGGCCGGCCCTTCATGCCGGGGGTTGAGCGTGAAGAGATCATCCAAGCGATCAAGGGCGTCGACCGCGTCGTGCTCACCGACCATGTTCCGGGCGACCCCGACAGGAGTGTCTGTCGCGCGCTGCGCGCTATCCACCCCGATATCTTTGCCAATGGCGGCGATAGGAAGCCCGATGGCGACCCGGTGCCTGAAGTGGAGCTCTGCAACGAGCTTGGGATCAAGCTCGTCTATAATGTTGGCCAAGGCGGCAAGGTCCAATCCTCATCATGGCTCATCGCCAAGGCGGCACAACCGCTGCCGACCACAGCTTCGCACTAACACAAGTTGCGCGAGAGTCACAAAGCAGTATGATTGAGAGAGCCGTCACCCTTGCCTATGAACGCGACTAAGCGGGAAAGTATCGTTGTGTCAGTCGGAGGTTCTCTTATCGTCCCTGACGCGATCGACGTCGAGTTTCTCAAGCGGTTCAAGGCACTCATTCTTGATAAAGTGCAGCGGGGCTTCTCCTTCACCATCATCGCCGGCGGCGGCAAGACCGCGCGCCGCTACCAAGAGGCGGTCAATAGCGTCACGCCGGTCTCCCAACAAGATCTCGATTGGATCGGCATCCACTCAACACGGCTCAATGGCCAACTCCTGCGCAACATTTTTGTCGGCTACGCACACCAACAAGTGGTCAAGAACCCGACCATCGACGTCGAGGCCGATGAACCGATTGTTATCGCCGCCGGCTGGCAACCCGGCTGCTCTACCGACTATGACGCGACCCTGATGGCCAAGAATATCGGCGCCACGCGCCTCGTAAACCTCTCCAATGTCGACTACGTCTATGATAAAGATCCGAATAAGAATCCGGACGCCAAAAAGATCGAGAAGGTTGGTTGGACCGACTTCCGCAAGCTCATACCCGCCACCTGGGACCCGGGGCTCTCAGCCCCCTTCGACCCCATCGCGGCTAAAGAGGCCGAGAGTCTCGGCCTCGAGGTCGCTATAATCAACGGCGCCAAGCTTGAAGAATTCTCCAACTACCTCGACGGCAAGCCCTTTGTGGGCACCACTATTTCTTAAACCACCGTGCGATGGGGATGAGAAGCGGTGCGGAGCGACAGATCGAGGAGAAGGTGCCCGCGACCACACCAACGAGCATCACGAGCGCGAAGTCGCGCGTCGCATGTGCGCCAAAGAAGATGAGGGCGAGAAGGGCGAGTACCACGGTGAGTGCCGTATTGATCGAGCGAGTCATAGTTTCATTAATTGACTTACCAATGGTCTCTTCAAATGTCTCTTTCTTGTTCTCGCGCTCGTTGCGGGCAAGGTGCTCACGGATACGGTCGAAGATGACAATCACATCATTCACGCAGTAGCCGAGGAGGGCGAGGAGGGCGACGATAAAGAGTGAGTCAACCTGCGCACCCGTGTAGTGGCAGAGTGCGGCGTAGAAGCCGGCTGGGACGATGAGGTCGATCGCGAGCATCATCACGACAATGAGGCCGTAGCCCCAGCTTGGGACCGGCTTTGACACCTTACGAAAAGCAAAGGCGATATAGATGACAATCACGAGCACTACCGCGAAGATCGCCCAGATCGCCTTGGCGGCAAACTGACTCCCAAGCGCTGGGCCGACAGAGGTATATGCGAGCTCGGTGACTGGTGCCTCCTTCCCCACGAGGGCGAGGATGGTGTCATGTTCTGTGGGAGTGAGCGTACGGGTGCGGATCGAAACTGACTTCTCTCCCACGGTGCGTACCGATACCGCGCCCACATTCGCGACCGAAATCTGCTCCTCTATTGCAGAAAGTTGCGGCACGTCAGTCGTATACTCGACCTGGATCAAAGAACCCCCGGTAAAGTCGATGCCGAGCGGGAGCCCCCAGAAGGTGATTGCCGCGATCGCTGCACCAAGCAGTGCGCCGGTGATCCAGAAGAAGAGTCCGCGATGAGAGACGATGTACATAGCTTATGAGTTACGCGCACCCGAGCCCATAAGGAAGTGCCACGGTCCTTCGCTCTTCTCAGGCACAATAGCAAGAAGGAAGACGCGGGAGAGTGAGACCGCGGAGATAAAAGAGGCCAAGACGCCGAGCACAAACACGAGCGCAAAACCCTGGACGATTGAAGTGCCGAGCCAGAAGAGGATGACGCCAGAGATGATCATCGTGAGATGGCCGTCGCGGATGGCGGGCCACGCGCGATTAAAGCCAATGTGTACCGCCTCGCGCGGCCCCTTACCCTCGCGGAGCTCCTCCTTGGTGCGCTCAAAGATGAGCACGTTGGCGTCAACTGCCATACCCACCGATATGATGAGTGCCGCAATGCCGGAAGCGGTGAGGGTCACCGGGATCACCTTAATGACGGCAAGCATGAATGCGACATACTCGACAAGCGCGAGTGCGGCGATAAGACCCGGGAAGCGGTACCACCCAATCATGAAGAGTGCGACAATGGCAAAGCCAATCAATCCGGCCATAACACCGGCCGTGATCGCCGCAGCGCCCAGGGTCGGCCCGACAGCCGAACTACTCTCAAGTGTGATCGGCACCGGTAGCGCACCAAAATTGAGGTTGCGCACGAGATCACGCGCCTGCGGCGCGGTGAAGCTGCCGGTTATGGTGGCCTGGCCGCCCGGAATCGCTTCCTGGATCACCGGGGTCGAGATCGGCTGCCCGTCGAGGAATATGGCAAGTGTCTGCCCGACATTCTCTCTCGTGATTTTCTCGAAAAGTTTCGCTCCTTCGTCATTAAAATTAAGAATCACCTGTGGTGCTGAGAGGCCGGCGGTCGCGCCAGAGCCAAAGCCCAAGGTTGCGCTTGCGAGGTAGCGTCCCGTGAGTCCAGTCGCCACAAAGCCGACAACTTGGCTTGACGTACCGACACCTGACGTAGTTGCAAGACGAAACTCCAAGGTCGGCGTCTCGCCAAGTGCCGCAACGGCAGCCTTGATGTCAGTCACACCCGGGAGATCAACAATGAGCCGATCTGCCGTCGTGCCAGAGAGCGCGCTTGCGCGCTCGGTCTGGACGAGAGGTTCGGCGACGCCAAAGAGATTCACTCGCCGCTCAATAACACCTTGGAGCGCCGCAAGTGCATCAGCGTGTTCTCCGGCAGGGGTATCACTCATATCGGCCTTGTAGACAAGCTCGGTACCGCCGGCGAGGTCGAGACCGAGCTTAAAGCGATGGGGGCTCTCCGGATTCACTTCAGTAGCCCACACAAAATAGGTAAGTAAAAACCCTACAACGAGGGCAATCAAAGCAGATACCCGATATCGAGTCATAGGGGGAGTATAGCCGAAAATAATAAAAAGCGAAGACCTTGCTCTCCCTACCCTTTCGTTGCGTTCTCCGCGAGGGTGACCGCGTTCTCGAAGAGCTTGGCGACCGCGAGGGGGCCGAGGCCGCCCGGGACGGGGGTGAAGAGTGAGCATCGCTCGGCCCAGCACATTTGTGCGCAGTGCCATCCGTGCCACCAGCCATCGAGTGCTCTCCGGCTTGAATCGTATTCGCGATACAGAATCGCCGAGTACCCCACACCAAGTATCTTCATTTTTGAAGTGTCTGTATGCATCACCCTATCTCAAACCGTGGTTGAAGATATTCTCGACGCATGGATACTGGATTCGGCAGGAGGAAACCGTGATCTCCCCCATATTCGCCTACTACCACATCTGATTATACAAAAGTTTAAGCTCCGCGCACCGTGAGGTAATGCGGAGCCCAAATGCGAAGGACTAAGTCTAAAGGTACTAAGAAGTACCCAGAGACCGAGTCCCGAGGGCTACTTGCGGAGGCCCGCGAACCACGAACCGTCAAACCACAAGTCAAAGCGATGGACGTACACGGAGCGCCCGCCGTCGAACCAGCGGTTGAAGGCGGCGTAGCACCAGTTGCCGTTCACGTCCTTCCAGTGAGTGCTGTTGGGATGCTCGTCAGCAAATGCCGGATCGGCCTCATTCACCGCAGCGAGCGAGCGCGGGTCGGCAGGCTTCAGTCCGCGCAGCTCGTACTCCTTCTCCAGATCGTCGTCGCTCACGCAGCGATCGAGTTTGAAGAAGTGCACGTCGGCTTCGGGCGTGGTGCCGCACGGCATGGTCACGACAACATCGCCGTTGACGTACTGCTTACGGCCGGTCGCGTCGAGGACCTGTTGCGGTGTGCGCTCGACGTTGATGGCGACGTGCCGCACGATCATGCTGCTGATCGCTTCGACCCGCTTGCGCACCGCTGCCACGAGCTCGGCAATGAGTGCCTCGCCCTGATGCTCGATGACCTGCTGCATCGGCTCGCTCTGCAGCCCTGCCTTGCGCAGAGCGGCACCGAGCAAGTCCTGCACCTTACCGATTTGACCCGCGGTAATCGGGTTTACTTCTGATGGGGTCACGACGTGTGTCATGGCGTCATCTCCTGCCGATGGCTTCGACCGAGTAGTCGAGTTTCGCCACAGCAGAGAGGGGCCGAGGTGAGCCGCTCTGTGCTGTGGCGAACGCTGGGTCAAGGTGCTTTTTACTTTTTTTATATTAGCACATTCTTGTATAAAAAGCAATAGCCACCAAAAAGGCCGTAATTAATGCACGAAAATTGCCTTTTCCGCAAGAATAACAGCGTTTTCGAAGAGCTTGGCGACCGCGAGGGGGCCGAGGCCGCCCGGGACGGGGGTGAAGAGTGAGCATCGCTCGGCGCAGGCGGGGTCGGCGTCGCCGACTATGGCGCCCCCCGATTCAGACGTACCGGCGTCGATGAGTATCACGCCCTCTTTGAGCATGTCGGGCTTTATGAGGCGCGGGGAGCCGGCACCTGAGACGATGATGTCGGCGGCGCGCAGCGCCGCCGCGAGATCGCCAGTCGCACTCGTCACTACGGTGACCGCAGCACCCTGCGCGGTAAGCCACGCAGCCACAGGAGCACCCACTAAGAAGCCTGCCCCGATCACCACCGCCCTCTTCCCCTTCGGATCCACCGCATACGTTTTGAAAATCTCACTCACCGCCCCCACCACGGGCGGCAGGAGTGTGCCTGTGGCACGTGCGGCAGTAGAGAGTACATCGGCATCTTTCTCAGGCGGGATCGCGTCGCACACTGTCGTCGCATCGACCTGTGCAGGGAGCGGGAGTTGCACGAGAAGTGCGTCCGCGTCACTCTCTCGCACAGCACTCACCAGTTCTTCAGTCGTTACCGACTCAGGAAAGCGCATAACCTCAAGTACGCACCCTGCATGAGCGGCACGCTTGGTTTTAATCGCGAGGTACGACGTGGTCGCCGGGGTATTGCTCGCGACGATCGCGACGATGCGCGGCGGGTGCGCGAGCACGCTCGCGCGTGAGCGTGAGCGCTCTAACACCGTCTGGGCAAGTACGCGACCGTCAATAATCATGTGCCAGAAAATGAGACGAGCGCACGCAGCGTCTTCATCGCGATTGCGATATCAAGTCCAAAAGAACGATGTCGTAGGTAGTAGAGGTCAAAGGAGAGTTTGCGGGTCGTGCGCGGGATATCGGCACCACCGCGCGGCGCATCGTAGTCATGGATCTGCGCCCACCCCGAGAGACCGGGGGCGATAAAATGGCGCATGCGGTAGTGCGGGATCTCCTGCTCATACACCGCTGTCAAATTCGGCAGCTCGGGACGCGGACCGATAAATGAGAGATCGCCGACGAGTACATTCCAGAGCTGGGGGAGCTCATCGATCCGCGTCTTGCGCAATACCTTGCCGAGCATCGTCACGCGATTTTTCTTCTGCAGCTCGGGGTCGCCGTGGTCATTCAAGAGCATCGAGCGAAGCTTGAGGAGGGAGAACGGACGTCCCCCCTTCCCCACCCGCTCGGTAGTAATAAAGGGGGTGCCTCCGCTCACGAGTAGTGCGCAGACCGCAACGAGGGTAAGTGGCACAACGATCGGGGTTAGCAAAAGAACTAGTTTGATATCAAAAAGTCGTTTCGCACTATCGTAGATCGTCCGACGGCGCGAAACAGACTCAAAAAGTTGTTCCGCGCTCACGTGGGCGAGCGGCACCCGATCAAAGACCTCTTCATACAATGAGGCAAGACTCACAAAGTACACTGTGTCAGACATGAGGCTATAGATATGAGGGAGTTCCGCACTGACTGCCTGATCAGCGAGGTCAAGAACGATCGTGTGCACCCCACGAGCGATCGCGGTACGGGCCTCATCGGTTATGCTCCCGGTAGGCAGCGTATGAGTGTTATGGAACGCGCTGAAACGGATACGAAACCGATCATTACCGGATACTTCTTCGTAAAGCTCCTGTGCTATTGGGCCGGAACCGATAAGAATCGCTTCCTTTCGCATGCCGGCTTCTATCTCGCGACGCATCCGATAAAAGCGCCAGAGACTCTCACCTATCACTGACACGACTAAGTACAGGAGGAGGATGGTCTTCGGGGCAATCGAGAGCGGGAGAATAAAAAAGAGGATAGCCGCAAGCGCCACCGTCGCCGCCTGAGCCCCGAGAATCCGCACTCCCATGACTCGCCTGATCGGACGGGTCTGCTTCTCGTAAAGTCCCGCGATATAAAAAACGATGAGGGAGAGGAAGAAGAAAGGGATAAAAGGAACGAGATTACTTAAGAAGTAACCAAGGGCGGGGAAAGAGAGGTTTCGAATGGTGAGAGCCACCCAGAGTGAAAACGCCAGGATACAAAGATCCCCCAGAAGCAGAATCGCCGTTTCTCGGCGGCTGAATACCATACGTATGGATACTATAACTCGCCAAGATAATGTAAAGTTGTTGTACAGCCCCGACGCACTGGTCGGGGTCCCGACTGAAACGTCGGGATTGCACCCATGACCGCCTCCCCCACCAAGGTTCTATTTGTCATCACCAAGTCTGTCTGGGGTGGTGCGGGGAAGTATGTCTACGACCTTGCGACACACCTGCCCCAAGAGCGGTTTACGACTGCCGTCGCACTCGGGGGTGCAGGCGAGCTATCGCGCCGACTGCAGGCTGCGAATATTACGATACTCCAGCTGGCGAGTGTGCAGCGCGATCTTTCAGTGCGTGGTGATCTGGGAGGCTTCGCGGCAGTGTACCAAGCCTTGCGGGCATATCGGCCTGATGTGGTGCATCTCAATAGCTCGAAGGCCGGTGGGCTCGGCGCGCTTGCGGCGCGCCTCGTTGGCGTCCCACGCATTCTTTTTACCGCCCATGGATGGCCCTTTCAGGAAAAGCGTGGATTCTTCTGGCACACCTTCGCCTATCTCGGGTCATGGGTGACCGCGCTCCTTTCGCACGCGGTGATTGTGGTGTCGAAAAACGATTTAGAAATCGGACGACGCCTCCCTTTCTGTTGGTCTAAAATGCGTCTTATTTACAACGGTATTGACCTTTCCATGACGTTTGGCTCGGGTGATCAGATCAGGAGCGCCTTCCCGCCAGGCGTACGGATCACGGGCACCATCGGTGAGCTCACGAGGAACAAAAATCAGATTTCGCTCGTGGAGCAGGCTCGCGCGAACCCCGAGCTGTACGTCGCTCTGGTCGGTGAGGGAGAAGATCGTCCGCTGCTCGAATCAAAAATTAAAGAGTACAGCCTTGAGCAGCGCGTGAAGCTCTTTGGATTCCTCCCGGCACGCGAAGTGCTCCGCGGCTTTGATGTCTTTGCCCTCCCCTCCCTCAAAGAGGGTCTCCCGTATGTGCTTCTTGAGGCGCGCGTTGCTGGACTACCAATTGTCGCAAACCGAGTCGGCGGTGTTGGTGAGATTCTTGACGCCAAGGATATGACTGAGTTCTCGCTCGAACGCATGCTCGAGAAGACCGCAGCGCTCTATAGAGCTTAGCCACCCTCGTACTCGTTCATACCCACATCACGGATCATACCGCCATGACGCGCGAGCGAGGTGACAATACCAAGCGCAGCAAACTCGAGCACGAGATGAGAGCCTCCTGAGCTCATAAACGGGATGGTGGTACCTGTCACCGGGAGGAGACCGAGACTGATACTCGCGTGAATCGTGATATGGGCGGCAAACAGGATCAAGACTCCAAGGGTAAAGAACGCGTCAAAATTGAGCGCAGCAGTACGCGCGAGCTGCGCGAGCCTGACCAAGAGGAGTCCATAGAGCGTGAGGATGAGTACGATGCCGACAAAGCCCCATTCTTCAGCAAACGCTGCAAAAATAAAATCAGTTTGATACTCGGGGAGAAAACGGAGTTTCGACTGGGTGCCATACCCGACCCCTTTACCAAAAAGTTCTCCTGAACCCACAGCTATCTGCGCTTGGTATGCGTTGTAGCCAGAGCCACGGATGTCACTCGCCGGATTAACGAACGACACGATCCGCGCTCGCTGGTACGGCTTCAGCCCCTCAAACCAGAGGAGTGAGGCTGCAAGAAGTGCGAGACAGCCAAGAATGGCGAGATGGCGCTTTGAGATGCCAGAGACGAGCATCATCCCGAGCCATAGGGTCATGAAAATGATCGCATTACCCATGTCGGGTTCAACGACAATGAGGAGGATGGGAAAAAAGGCATACGCCCCTGACACAAGGATGTGACGATAGTTACCGATTTCAACATGACGTCGGGAGAGATACTTCGCAAGGATGACAATAAGCGCTAGTTTCGCGAGATCTGCGGGTTGGAATGAAATGAGACCGAGAGAGAACCAGGCGCGCGCGCCCATCACTGGGTGCGCAAAAAGGAGCAGGAGCAAAAGCAAAAGCAAGGAACCCCCGTACAAGACCATCACCACTGGGGTGCGACGGATGAAACGCATATCGAGTGCTGAGAGAACAAAGTAGAGCGTGATGGCGATACCCACCCAGACGAGCTGTCGAGGGGCGAGAGAGTTTCCCTGCCCAAACGTGCTCATGGTCAGTATGCCAAAGGACGTGAGGAGGAGCGCCGGAAGAAGGAGCGTCCAGTCGCCGATACGCAGAAAGGCACTTCTTGAAATAGTGGCAAGAAAGCTCACGGAAGCCCGGGCACCGGGATAACCTCAATTGAGGTAGGTGTGGCTATAAAAGCCCCATTCCACGTAAAGAGAGCCGATGCCTGCCCGAGCTCGGGAAGGCTCGGGATGAGCGTCGAGGAGGCGCCGATGACGTTTCCGGCCGCATCGCGTACCACCACAATAACTGGCAGATTCGCGAGAGGGGTGATCGTGCTATTAGTCACGGTAGCGACAATACGGGGAGTGCCCTTGTCCGCACTAAGTGTTGTGTTCGACACGGCTGGGATGATACGCGGGTCACTGGCAAGCCTAAACCACCGTGGTGAAGCGGGGTCAATCTCCAGGAACGCCACCACGGCCGGATGTGTCCCCACCACGACTCCAGGAATAAATACGGGCATCCTGGCTGCCGGTGGCAGATCAAGCGTACCACTCACTTCGTTCAGGAGAACTTGGTCGGCACCGTAGACACGCACGCGATAGGGGACATTTTTTGCCGCTGCCGTAGCATTTTTATTCTCCACCGAAGCGACGAGGTCGAGTCGCCCCGCGCCGTTGCTTACCACCTTGCTGTAGAGCGTCGTGGGCGGGAGTACCTGCGCGGTGCAGAGGTAGGGGCAGGAACCGCCGCAGTCAACCCCGACCTCGTCCTGATTCATGGTCAAATCGACACATGAAGGAGTCTCGTAAATGCTCGAGATAATAAGCACCGCGCTAAACGCGACAATCACTGCGCCGCCAATAAGCGCAACAAGCAACCTCCGCTTCCCGGCCCACGTCATGCCGCCAGTATAGCAAAACTGCTAGGAATTGAATTTGAAGGTGTCAACTATCTGCTTGGCAATAGTTCCTATAAGAGGATACTGGATGACGAAATTGGTACCACCATTATTGACGTATATGAGCCGAAACGTGTCACTGCCATGCCCGTCTGGATAATTGGTAATGGTGGTCGTATACGCAATGTGTTCTGCAAAAAGAATCTCATCAAGTGAGCCGACATGTCGTTGAGGAAAATTTGGATTCTTGTCTCCCACCTGTTTCTGGTATTCACTCTCTGCAAAAGTTTTCAAATCGTGCGGCGAATTCAATACTACGCTCACACTGATAAACACATCTTCATCCGTTACCAGTGAAGTCGCTCCTTTTACGTTAATCAGCGCGCTTCTCGTTTCAATCCACCCACTCTCAGCTACTGGCAATCTTTCTTCTTCAGCGGAAGGCCAGACCTCAACGCTTTTCGGGTGAGTGAATGTATAGTGGAATTCCGTATTCGTATACGTCTCCCAGCCTGCAGTCTGTGCTGCAGGAGTTTCGACTATTTTCTTCGACTGATATACGTACACCCCACCGCCCATGAGGAAGACAGCAATAAGCGCAATGAGGAGCGGAGTGGCAAAGCCTTTAGAGGTAATCATGCCGCCAGTATAGCAAAACCCTACGAGAAGAGGTCGTCGTGGGTGCCGAGGTTGATAAGCAGAAGCACAAGAACATCTTCATACTTCTGGTAGGTGAGCAGAAGATTGTGTTTGATATGACACTCGCGATACTCTTGGAGCTCCCCAGACAGCTGGTGATCTTGGTATTTTGGTTCAAGCCTTTCTCCGCGAGCTAGAGTGCGAATGACGTCGTCCAGGATGCCCTCGTCAAAGTTTTTATGACGCTTAAATCGCTTGAGAGATTTTTTGTACCGTCTCAAGAGAACGACCTTATACATAGCTACTTCTCTGCAAGAGCGTCACGATGTGCCTCCTCAATAGTGTCGTATCGCTTGCCGTGCTTCAGTGCCCATTTTGCTTCTCTGATGAGTTCGAGTTTTTTCTCACGTGGCCAGTAGTCAGCGCTCAAAACATGAAAAGGAATCTCCTGCTTATTCACCACCTGCGCGAGGTAGAGCTTCACGCCCGAGGTCATATCGAGCCCCATAGAGCGGAAGGCCTTCTGCGCCGCGACTTTCATCTTTTTATCAATGCGAATCTGGAGAGTCGTAGTCATGCAATCTAGTCTATCGCGCGCCCTTTTCGCTGTCAATACGTTGTCATTACAAATTATGGATAATAGAAAACACGCCCATGATGTTGGCGCCTACCTACTCTCCCAAGCTGAAACGCTTAGTACCATCGGTTCAAGAGGGCTTGACTGCCGTGTTCGGAATGAGAACGGGTATAACCCCTCCGACAAAGCACCAACATCATGGGCGTGTTTTCGCGCATGACAACGAATATGCAAAAGTAATACGTGCAAACGATTGAAGGTCCTATGCAGAGTTCCGCACGGGAGACTGGACATATTAGTACTCCTCGGCTAAACGCCTTGCGGCGCTTCCACCTAGAGCCTATCAACGTGGTCATCTCCCACGAGTCTCATAACGATTCCTAATCTTGGAGCATGTTTCCCGCTTATATGCTTTCAGCGGTTATCGCGACCCGACATAGCTACCCAGCGGTGCCCTTGGCAGGACAGCTGGTAGACCAGAGGTCAGTTCATCCCGGTCCTCTCGTCGCTTCATTCCCCTGTTTCCAGGAGCGCAGACTATATCTTCATCCTCTCTCACCGAGAGTAGGATGATGGCATCTTAGCCATAGGAGCTGTCGTTCTCGCCGGAACGATTCCTCACCCTATGACTCCGCGTATCTTTCAACGCAAGTCGTTACGGGGTCAAACCAAATAGCTGATGCAGATCTTCTTTTGTCTTCCGTTTCTTACTCATATAGTTTTCATTCTGTATGAGCAGGAGCAGATCGACAATTTTGCGTATATCCTTCGACGGCATCGTACGGAGCGTCTCTTGTTCGAGCATGATACATGCTTGAATCAAGAGCTTCGCTTGTTTCTTTTTGAAACGAAGATACGGCTGAAGCACCTCAAGGGTCTCTCGCACTTGCGAGAACCCGTTGATGCGCAATTCGGTCATGCCATCGTTCCGCTTAGAAACATATCCGCACTGCAGCTGCTTTCGCATCCACGAGAGCGGCATATCGTGGCGACTGTCTTGGTAAAGACATATCGTCGCCATGAAGCGCACGCCTCGGGTCGAATCGGCACGCTTCTTTACCTGGAGCATGAGACTTCCGTCTCCGTCCAGAAAGCCTGCGATATACGCATATTCTGCAACGTTATTTGGTCGACTTCCCACGGTATTACCATAGTAGCATTCTGGTCCTCAAGCGAATTTGTTATCCACTGGACCGTCGGATAGCAACCTCTAATACCAGACGCACCGTAGGCTTCACCGTTATAAGCCATGTTGTCATCAGAGATCTCTCTCTGAAGTAGCA
>JBBTSV010000006.1:0-23666 GCA_038064595.1 Patescibacteria group bacterium | reverse complement strand
CGACATACTGCTTCCCGCCAGTCTTGATTACGGCCACTTCCATAGTCCCTGCAATATAGCATTTACCTCTATAAAAGGCAACCCCGCCTCGTGGCGGGGTGCGTCGGCTAGGGTGGTTCACGGGTCCACCGCTGGCGCCGTTTGATCTTGCGGCCGGACTCCTTCCCTTCGGCTTCATCTTGGGCGAAGCGCTTGGCACGTGCCTGATCGATCTTGTGCTCGAACGCAACCGCTGCGGGCGGGAGCCCGTACTTCCAATCCAGGGTCACCGTACCTGCGTGGGCGCGGTGGTTACGGCACCGCCACGCCCGACTCTCGATCTGCTGACCAAAGGCGATGTCCATCGGAGTGCTACAAAGTGGACACGCTGGCCGATGATCGATCCGCCACTTGGCAATGACCGCGAGCCACAGAAGCGTGTGGAAGAAGTTCAGGGTGCGCGGTACCGCGTGTGAGGAGTAGCGTCTGCTATTCCCCTTCACGATCAGCACCCACCCAGCCGCGTTTTCTGCCGCTCGCCCGAGCGCTGGCATGTAGGTCGTCCACACCCAGACCGTGTGACTTTGATCACCTTCCGACTCCCGATAGACGAAAGCGAGTGTTCTCCCCTCCCGCTTCGGGCGCGACTTTGGCGGGACGAGCCGCATGCCGCCCAGTTGCTCGATGAACGCGGCGCGAGAGAGCGGCGTGAATCCACGCGCACGCATGCGGCGGCCGAATGCCTCAAACTCTTCAGCCGTGGGCAATACTTTTTGTGGCATTTCTGCCTCCTTCTGACGAATGTGCCGACCTGTAGTATAGAACGTGCGGGCAGAACTGTCAGCCCATCATGATCGGCTAGAACCCAAAGCCGATTGCCGCGAACAGAGAGAGCCCGACGAGGATCAGTACCCACGCACTAAGTATGAATGGAGTGGTAATATTTTGTCGACCTTTGATCTGCTGGAGCATCTTGATACCCAACGCACCGGTGGCAAAGACGAGAAGTGGAAGTGCGATCATAACGACCCGTACGAGAGGCTCATAAGAAGAACCGTAGAGCGGCAGAAGCGCTCCGTAGGAGAGCACTCCCAAGGCACTGATACCGATAAGCATCGATGAAATGATTCTGTGCATACCCCTTTATAGTAGCACCTACTCCTCTTTGTCCATGGCGGGCTTGTCAAGGAGTTCCGGCTCGATGCCGATTTTGCTTTCCGCGATGCGGTAGACATCTTTATCTATCTTGCCGAGCTCTTTATAGCCGGCGTTGTAGTGCGAGACGGTGGTGCCGAGTGAGACGCCGAGCTTTTTATAAAACTCTTCATAGGCGCCGAGATGCTTGCCAAGCTCCCCTACCCTCTTCTGAATATCAACCGCTTTTTGTTCAATCTGCAACGCTTTGAGCCCCTGCATCACGGTCTGGAGATAAGCGAGAAATGAGGTCGGCGAAACGATTATGACTTTGTACTTACTCGCTGCTCTTTGAATGAGGTTTTCATCCTCGCCGCCACCGATCTGATTTGTCAGAAGATCGTAATAGATACCTTCAGATGGGATGAACATGAAGGCGAAGTCCATAGTGTCTTCTTCAGGACGGATGTATTTAGCGGTCTCTTGGATGCGCAGCTTGAGGTCATTGACGAACACTTTTTCGGCCGCTGCACGCTCGGGCGTCCCTACCTGTGTGCTCACAAAACGGTTGTAATTATCGAGTGAAAATTTTGAGTCTACTGGGACCAGCTTTTTGTTGATGATAATAACCGCATCAACGATCTCGCCATTTTTAAAGGGGTGTTGGATCCGGTAGTCCTCCGGCGACATCACGTTTTTAAGCACCGTCTCAAGGTAGTACTCGCCGAGGATGCCGCGCTGCTTTGGGTTCTTGAGCAAGTCTTGGAGGCTCTGGAGCTGTTCTGCGTAGGTTTGTGTCTGTCGACCTATCTCTTTAACCGATGTAAGCTCCGCGGTGATTTCCTTTATGAGACGATTTGATTCAGAAAACTGTCGGTGCGAGTTCTCCTGCATCGCCTTCGACGACTCCGACACCCGCGCGTCGAGGGTGCGTGCAAGCTCCTGCATCTGCTGCTGCAAGAGGACCATGCCACTCCCCTCTTCAGCCGGCGCCGCTTCGCGGCGCCGGAACAAGAGGTAGAGCCCCACCCCCTGCACAAACAGGAGCCCGAGGACCAAGAGCCCAATCGTGAACATATCCATAGATACAGTATAATGCGGGAATGGCTATACACGAAACCCTGAAGAAAGAGATCCCGGACGCTCTGCGCGCGCATGATGAGGTGCGACTGCGTACCCTGCGCTCGCTCGTCACCGCGATGACCAACGAGGTAGTGGCGAAGAAGCGCAAGCCCGATGAATTCCTCACCGACGATGAGGCATTCGCCGTCCTCAAGCGCGCCGCGAGCCAACGCAAGGACTCCATCCTGCAGTTTGAGGCCGCGGGGCGGCACGAGCTCGCCGCGCCCGAGAAGCTGGAGCTCGCGATCATCGAAGCATTTCTCCCCACCCTCATGCCTCGCGAGGAGATTGAAGTGATAGCAAAAGCGAAGATGGCCGAGCTGGCTATACCCGCCGAAGGCGGGTCGCCCGGCGCGGCGAATCTTGCCGCGCTTAGGGGTAAATTTACCGGTGCCTTAATGAAAGAGCTCAAGGGCCGCGCCGACGGCGCTCTGGTGAAGGAGGTTGTGGATAGCTTGCTTTCTTAAAACCTTTGTGCCATAATTTATACACCACCCTGAAAGGAGGTGTTCCTTGGACGTAACATGGTTTTCGTTAGAGGAGGCGCGTGTGGGGCGAGACCACGCGCAGAAGAAGTATCCGGGGATAACGTTCTCCCTGGACTGCCTGGCCCGGCTCGCGGGGCACGCGCTGCAGCGCATCAAGGGGCAACAGCACCCCGAGTGCGTGACCGTGATCCGCGAAGTCGTTCGCGAGCTCCGGTTCGAGGAGCAGGCGGCGGCGCGAAGTGCACTCGGAAAGATGCTGAGCGAGCGCAGCAAGGCGCACCGCAAGGCCCATCGGCACGAGACGGCCGAGATGTTCTGAGCCGGAGGGCTCACTTGAACGGGAGGACTGCAGATGTATGCAGCCCTCCCGATTCGTTTCTGTACTTCCCTCCCACGTCATTTTTTGATATAACACAAGTACCAAAGACGGCCTCATCGTCTAGCGGCTAGGACAGATCCCTCTCACGGATCAAACCGGGGTTCGATTCCCCGTGAGGTCACAAATGCAAAAACCGCCCTTCGTGGCGGTTTTTGCATTTGTGACCTCAAGCAGTGTCTGGGAGACACTGCGTCGGGAATCGAAGGTCGCAGCGCGACGGCGCGAGGCGGGGTCGCAAAAATTTTCAGCAGAAAATTATCTGTGACCGATTCACCCGTGACTAGTGACCGCGCAGATTTCTAGCAAGAAATTGTGCGTGACCGATTCCCGTGATCGAATGTACCTTATTTTACGCTATAGCGTGAAAGATGGTACACACCATATTGCTACCCTATCCCCTCTTTTTCCACGCTTTTTCTTGGCGGACCAGGAGTGCCCGGTCTGCGGGGTCGAACAGGAGCGCCTCGACGATGCGCTCGGTGCGAATAGACTGCGATCCTTTTATTAAAATGACGTCCCCTTCTTGCACCAAGTCGGGAAACGTTTCAGCGGCAGCACGAGCGGTGTCAAAGTGGATCACCTGTGCGTGGTGTGACAGAGCCGTGAAGGCGCGGGCGCGGATCCCCACCGCAACGACGAGATCGACTGCCGCGTCGGCTACTGCCGCGATCCGCTGGTGCTCGATGATCGAGTAACGGCCGAGCTCGAGCATGTCGCCCAAGACTGCGACGCGTCGCTTTGCATGAGGAAATATCTGGAGAGTCGCGAGCGCTTGTTCAACCGCCGCCGGAGACGCGTTATAGGAATCGTCAATGAGCACCGAGTTCCGGACTCCGCGCAGGAGTCGGCCGCGACCCGGCGGCGGCTCATATGCTTCAAGGGCGGTGAGCGACTCGGCAAGGGAGATATCGAGCGCGAGCCCTACCGCTATCGCCGCCGCCGCCGGGAGGAGCTGCGCCGAGCCTATCGACCCCTTCACCACCACGGTACCCTTTTCACCCGCATGGATCGAGGGACTTGTTACTTCAATATCGGCCTTCATCCCCAGCACTTTCTTATTCTCTTCAAAGAACCCCCCTTGCTTTACACACACAACCGCATCAGGGGCCGTACCGTAGGTGATCACGTGCGCACTGGTGCGACGTGCGCTCGTGAGGGTGTACGGGTCGTCAATGGGGATGATGAGTGGCGCTGATGTTGCAAGAGCAAAGGCCGGTGAGAACTCCTCCTCGCGCACCGCCTCCGGCGAAGCATACGTTTCAACATGTACCGGGATCTCGGGGAGACACGTGACGACCACTATGTCAGGTGTCACGATACGCAAGATATGTGCAAGGTCGCCCGGCTTCCCCGACCCAACCTCAAGCACCAGCAGGTTTGGGTAGTGATTGGGCAAGAAGAGAAGCGCGAACGCTCGTCTAAAAACCGTGAGCCACGCAAAAGTGTCATGCCATGGGTTGCTTACCCCGAGGATGGTGAAGGGAACGCCAAACTCGCTATTAAAACTTTTCTCACTCTTGCGCACGAGAAAGCGGCTCACGAGCACACTCGCCACGGCATCTTTCGTCGAGGTCTTCCCTACCGAGCCAGTGACCATCACCACCTTGGGTCGATAGCGGCGGACGACCGCGCGGGCGAGAAGCCCGAGGAAAAAGCTGACACAAAACTTAAAGAGTTGCTTCATGGAGAGGTTGTGATGCCGCGGTCAGGCGGTACGCCGTAATAGTCAATGAGAAAGTGCACAAGGTCAAGGAAGGTCGCGTCGAGCGTCTCTGAAGCATACTGGACGCCTTTGGGGTCATTCGTATACAGCAATATCACAAAACGCGGAGCATAGGAAGGAAAAAACCCAACAAATGAGTGAAAATAACGGTCGGTATAGTACCCACCCTTGCCGTCAGTGAGCTGTGCGGTACCTGTCTTCCCTGCGACCGACATGGTGGGGATCTTTGCCTGTCCAGCATTGAGCTTTTCATCCACAAGCGTGGTCATCATCGTCGCCGTGTCACGCACTGCGGCAGCAGAAAATACCGATGTCTTTGTGCTCCAGTCGAGTACCCGCTCAATCCCCGTATTGAGCCGAATCGCTCGCACCACATGCGGCGTGACCATCACCCCACCGTTTGCGAGTGCCGCGGTCGCACGGATCATGTGGATCGGCGTGACCGCGATACCTTGCCCATAGGCGGCAGTGTCATAGCCAATTTGTTGTGGCTTTGAGAGATTTGAAAGAAGTGCACGCCCCTCGTTCGGTAAATCAATATGCGTTTTGTCACCAAAGAGCTTCGTGAAGTAGGTCCGAAACTTTTCTTGCCCTAGCTGCGTTGCGATCCATGCCGCGCCTACGTTGAGCGATTGGAGAATGATTTCCTGCATCCTGACCACGCCACGCCCCTTCTGATCCCAGTTACAAATCTTTTTTGTATCGACCGTGATACACGCGGTGTCGGTATAGGTCGTGTTCGGGGTGATGACTCCCGCGTCAAGCCCTGCCGCCATAGAGAGAGGCTTCACCGTTGAGCCAAACTCGTACACATGCTCCACGAGCGGGTTACCGAGGAGTGTTGGGTCGATTTTCTGGAGATTATTTGGGTCATACGTTGGCATCGTCGCAAGCGCGATAATCGCTCCCGTTGCAGGGTCCATAATAATCCCTCCTGTCTCTGCGCTCGTGTAACGACTGTGTACCTTTGCGAGGTCGCTCTGCAAACGTATCTGGACTTCGGGCTCGATCGTTGTCAAGAGATCGCCCTCTCGTATATCGTGTGTATTGACGAGCAAGTTTCCCACGTTTGAGAAGAGTTCAGCAAAAAAGTTTTTATAGAGCGCATCTCCTGTACGTGAGAGCGTTCCGTCATACATCGTCTCAATACCGGTCTGACCAACCAGAGTATCGCCTGAACCATACGAAACGATTCCTATCGATGATGCGGCGAGCGTGTCGCCCGGGTAGTACCGCCAGCTCTCTTTCAATACCTGCACGCCGGGGATCGCTTGTGATGCCAGGCGCTTCCCGCTCTCTCCCGAGAGGCGATGAGCCACTTCAATATAAACCTGACCTTTCTTTGCCGCGGCGGCAAGAAAGGCATCACGACTGATACTGCTCGAGGCAACTACGCTTATCGCTCGATATGCTCCTTCAGCATCAAGGAGTGTTTGCGGGTTAATCGCCACGAGGAAACCCGTCGAGAGCGTCGCTGCTGAAATAAGATTCCCGTCCTTGCGGGTAAAGTAGATTGAACCGCGATCAAAGAGTCCGCTCCCCCCAGAAGAAAATTGCCGATCTGCTTTGTCGGCATATTCCTGTCCGTGCACAATCTGTATGACGTAGAGGCGAAGAATCACACATAACGTAATGAAGACGAGCACGCCAAGAAGGAGGCGGATGCGGAAGCGAAACTGCGCTCGCATAGTTCTCTTATCGCAGCGCGGTGCCGCCTCGAGTCGGCACGTACCACTTTGCAACCGGTGCAGCGTACCCAAGCGCACGCGCATCGATTGACGTGATCCGCTCTACCTCGGTGAGGTAGGCTGCCTCGAGCTGTGCCACTGCCGACTCGTCACTCTTGATAGATTGAGAGAACGCGATGGTAACGGAAGCATAGCTCATCACCACCGCAATGAGCCCGAGGTACACGACAAAGAGCGACACCACAAGGCCGATACTAAAACGCGTAATCGAGAAGCGGCTACGCATAGGTATAGTATGTCGGCGCCGCTACCGACTCTGTTTTTGACATCAACGCAGCGCGCGTAAAAACACGCAACTTGGCGCTGCGGGCACGGCGATTTTTAAGGATCTCGGCGCGCGAGGGAACGATCGGTTTTTTGGGCGTCAGCGCGCCCAGACCAGCCCCTACGGCATCGCGCAGTATCACCTTCACCACCCGATCCTCGATACTATGAAAGGAGATGATACCGAGGCGACCTCCCGGCGCGAGCGCCGTCAGCGCCGCAGCGAGCCCTTCACGCACGCTCCCAATCTCATCATTTACCGCGATCCGCAATGCCTGAAAAGTTTGCGTCGCAGGGTGGATCTTACGAGCGCGATACCAGGCAGGAACGCCGCGTTCGATAGCGGCGACGAGACTACTGGTGGTAAGAATCCGCTCCTTCGCACGCGCAGCAACAATGGCACGCGCGATGGCACGCGCATGACGTTCTTCACCGTACGAAAAAATAAGGTCGGCAAGCTCTGACTCCGATGCACTGTTCACAATATCAGCCGCTGTCTCACCTCCCTCGCCATACGTCATAAGGAGCGGCTCGTCCTTCTGGAAGCTAAATCCGCGCGGTGAGGCAACCTGATATCCGCTCCACCCCAGATCAAAGAGAATCGCATCAACCGAGCCGAGCCCCAGGCGCTCAAGGATGCGTGAAAGATTACGAAAATTATCGTTGATGAGATGCGCGGTAGGTCGCCCAGGACGACGATCGTGCGCATACGCCTCACGCCCGCGCTCGACCGCAGCCGAGTCCGCATCGATCCCCACAATAACGCCGCCCTCCCCAAGTGCAGCAAGGAGTTGTGCAAAATGTCCCGCCCCGCCCAAGGTCGCGTCAACGACCGTATCGCCTTGCTCTACCTGGAGCGCCTCCATCACCTCCTTCGACAACACACTTTCATGATGTGCTTCCATATCAGGCAATTTTTTCGGCAAACGACTCGGCGTCACGCTCAATGGTGGCGGTGTATGTCTTCCACGCCTGCTCCTCCCAGATTTCAACACGCTCTGCCACGCCAGCAATCACCGCACTCTCTTTTATACCCGCAAACGACTTGAGATTTTCGGGGATCAGTACACGCCCTGTTTTATCGACCTCTGCTTCAAACGAGCCCGCGAGGAAGAGGCGGGCGAGTCCGCGTGCCGCGGCACTCCCACTCACCGCCACAGCATACTGCCGCGCCTCCTTTTCCCACACCTTACGCGAAAAGACGTAGAGACAATGATCAAGGCCGCGGGTTACCACCACCACGCGGCCGAGATCCTTGCGGAATTTCGCAGGAATGGAAATTCTATTTTTTGAATCAAATGTATGTAGGTATTCTCCGAGGAACATATCAGGGTAGAGGGGTGTGGGAGAGTGACCACCACTCCAGCCTCCCACTTCACTCATCTACTACTGGATTATATCCCACTTTCCCCCACCGCCCTATCATGAGTTATCCCCACCTACGCCAAGGCCATACAACTAGGGAAGTCAGACTTGGCTAGTACAGAAACCTCTCTGGATAGGCCGTAGTTATAGGAAATAGAGCACCTTGCGGCGCGTGAGGAAATCTGGAGACAATCCCCTGTCTCGCCACCCTGACCTCGTGGCTTAACCCTAAGAGCACTCCGGTATGAAAATACTACGCTCACTCGGTTTCGGAATTTTCCTCCTCGTCCTCTTGTTCCTTATGCCCGCTGTCTTCTCTGAGCTTGCGACCACTATCGTCGTCTTCCTCAAGTCTGCACAGCACGCATTTATGGCAGCGGGGATTCTCGCCTCTTCTGCCTCCCACATCATCCCCGCCGCCCACCCCTAACCCCCAAGCCGCTCCCCCGAGCGGCTTGTTACATTGCTATAGCGTCAAAGAAGCGCTGCACGACAAACTCCCGCGGGAGGCTCGCGAGGAACCAGCCTGCCTGCGGACCCGAGTCACGATTAAGAAAGAGGCGGTAGATCGCCTGGAACAATTCTGTGGGCTTGATCGGTACGTCTGTTTTTAATTCATGCAGACGATGGTGGAGCTCCTCGCCCGTGCGCTCACCCCCCTTCAGGTACTCAAGGAGTCCCGTGAGTGCCTTCTTTTGTGATTCAGAGAGCTCCACACGCGGCATCTCGTTCTGCAATTCATATTTAAATTCTTCTGGTGCGTAGGTGGCGAGCCAGAACTTCGCATACGCCGCACGTTCCTCAAGTGCCTGCTCCTCATCCTTGGTGAGCGCGCTCCCCTTCACGCGTGTGGCCTCCGTGAGGAGTGAGAGGTGTGGCATCTGCACGATAAACGCGAGCTCGCGGAAGCGCAGCGTCCATGGTGCGGTGAGCGCCGCGCGCTTCTTCGGCACCTCACAGAGCGTGAAGAGGCGCGCGTAATCGTCATCCTTGCCCTCGCGCACCTGCGTGGCGAGCTCGTCATACCAGTCGTAGTGGCGCGGCACCGCTTCACCGGAGGGGTCAATATCGACCTGCTCGCGCATGTCCTTGCCGATAAGCGCGAGTCGAAAGAGAGGTGACGGGAAGAGATCGGACATGTCTTTTGCGCTACTCCCCCGCCCTTTTGACGAGGACATCTTCTTCCCACCCACCAAAAAGAATTCATAGGGCATATCAAACGGCGGTTCGGTATTAAAAATCTCTTTACAGATCCGGTTCGCGACATCACGCGAGCCACCTTTGGTCGAGTGATCCTTCCCTCCCCCTTCAATATCAACACCTTGCGCAACCCACTTGGCCGCCCAATCGGCTTTCCAAAAAAGCTTTGCGGCACCCTTCCATGGCGCGACGCGTCCTGTGTGCCCGCAGCTCTGCGTGCCGTCTGGATTGCGATCACAGGTGTAGGCGACGGCCTCGCCGTCAAAGTCGTACGCGCGTGTGGTCATCATCTTGCCACAGTGCTCGCACACCACCGACACCGGGAGCCATGAGGCATCCTTCTCTGACCCGGACACTTCTTTGAGAATGCGGCGAATGTCCACCGCGCGCTCGAGTGCGGTCTTCATAAGTGCGTCCATCGCGCCTGATCGATAGTACTCGGCGAGGCGATAATAAGAGGGGGTAAAGCCGGCCTTCTGATGCACACCGACAAACTCGGCGCCGAAATATTCAGCGTAATTCGCGAAACCCTGTTCAGGGCTTGGCACTGCGTACAATGGCTTGCCGAGGTGCTCGGTATAGCGAGCAGCGTCAAGGTAATTCGGGATCGAGTCGAAGGGGTCAAAGTCGTTGAGCTCATAACGGAATTCGCTCGCGATACCCTGTTCGGCAAGTATTTCGCCCACGAGTCCGTGGATAGCCACCCCGCGCATTGAGCCGACGTGGACCCGCCCCGAGAGTGTTTTTTCGTCGCGAATGAGAAACGTCTTCCCATCACGCGGCGTGCGTGTGTGGAGGATTTCTTCAACAATGCGGTCGGCCCACAGCATGGGCCTATCGTATCACGAGACCTTCTCGATGGTGTAGGTCTGCTTGCCCGAGGGGGTCTCAAAGGTGAAGACATCCCCCTTCTTCTTACCCATAAGCGCAGCGCCCAAGGGAGAGACGTGCGAAAGCTTCTTCACTCGCATGTCGGCCTCCTCGCTCCCCACGATCGTGTACTCGTGCACGTCGGTACTCCCCTCGCGCTTAATCGTGACCACCGAGTTGAAGCTCACTTCATTTTTCTTTTTACCATCGGTGAGAATCTTGCTCGACTTCACCATCTCTTCGAGCTTCTTGATCCGCTCTTCGGTCGCGGCCTGCAAGTCGCGCGCCTCCTGATACTCTGCGTTCTCGGAGAGGTCCCCGAGTGAACGTGCATATTCAAGGCTCTTAGCGATCTCGGTGCGACGCACCGTCTTTAAGTGTTCGAGCTCTTTCACCATCTCGTCAAATTTTTCTTGTGAGACAAAGGTCTCTTGGGTATCAGTCATAGTGGTGCAGGCATTGTACGTGCCTGGCATTAAAGCGCAAGGTCGAACAATGTTAGCGCGGCGTGCTTGTTGCCGTACCGCCCACGTATGGGGAGTTTTCAGCGTGGAGTGCGTTGAAGAGCTCGGCCATCACGTTCACCGCCCGACTGCCGACGCCCTCGGGTCCCCGTTCAAGCACCACGGCAAAAGCGTACCGGGGATGTTCATAGGGGAAAAAGCCGACAAGCCACGAGTTGTCGTATTGATTACGCGTACCGATCTGTGCGGTGCCCGTCTTTGCGGCAACGCTGATGTATGGAAAGTTGATAGCGCCCGCGAGCGCACTCGTCACGGTTTGTCGCATCCCCGCACGCACCACAGCAAGCTGCTCGAGGTCCACAGGAACATGCGCCCAGGTAGGTGTCTTCCCAGCAAGGAGTGTGGGGATGAGGAGCTTTCCTCCATTGGCGACTGCGGCAATTGCGCGCGCCATCTGGATCGGGGTCACCTGCATCGCATATTGTCCGATCGCGGTGAAGTAGGTATCGCCGAGGTACCACGATTCATTAAATGTTTCCTTCTTCCAGCGTGGAGTCGGTACTAACCCTGCCGCTTCACCTGAAATATCAATGCCGGTCGTGCTCCCGAGACCAAAGGCGCGATACCAATATCCGAGACGATCGATGCCGAGCCCTTTCTGATTCTTGAAGCCGCCTCCGACCGTGTAGAAGAAAATATCGGAGGACCAGGCGATCGCGTCCTTCACGTCGACTCTTCCGAGTTCTTTCCAGCCGGTATATCTATACGTCTTTCCCGGATTGTATGGATCGTCAATAGAGATGACGCCTGGATCATCGATTATGGTACGTGTGGTGATGATCCCGTCAGTGAGCGCGCCTGCAGCGACCAAAGGCTTAACGATCGAACCCGGAACATACATCCCTTGAATCGCATGATCGAGAAAGGGTCGCCCTATGTCGGTATTGTAACTGCTGATGGTACTCGCTGGCTCGCCACTCGCCATCACATTCGAGTCATAGCTTGGGTATGAGACGAGCGCCCGCACCGCGCCACTCTCAACGTCAAGAATCACTCCGCCACCCGCGATAAAACGTGAAGAGCGTGCGACGTCGGCGACCGCCTGATCGAAGAGCTCTTGGAGCCTTGCATCAATTGAGAGCGCGATATTCTTCCCCCCGATGGGAGGGACGATACTCCCCTGAGAGCGGACCTTACCCAATGCATCGGTCTCGATCAGGATCTGCCCGTTTTGTCCTGCCAAAAGCGCATCGTATTCGGCTTCGAGTCCGCTCACACCCGTTTGACTGGTGCTGTAGTAGATTCCTCGTGCATCTTTTTTGGGATACGTCACATACCCGATCGCATGACTGAGCGAAGGATACGGATACGAGCGGATCACGGTGCCGTCTTCCTTCTCTACGTTTTCAGCGAGCACCACACCGTGCATATCAGTGATGACGCCGCGCGGCGCAAAGAGGGTCACGGCTTCAAGACTATTCTCCGCGCTTTGAGTGGCGAGAGCAGCACCCTTGGCGACCTGGAGATGCCACGAGCGCCCCACCAGAACGACGAGCATGAGCCCCAGAACCGTAAAGAGCCCGACAAACGTTTGTTGAGAGAGTGGCTTCTCGATCCGTCCTTCAAAACGCGCCTGATCAAAGGCCGATACATTCGTCGAGTCGAGAAAAATCTCTTCGGGAGCTATCTCGGGGTCGACTCGTCGTGTGCGGCGCCACATCATCTCACCATGATACTGCTCCGGAGACGACTGCGCACGAGGAGGAGGCTAAGCGTGGCGAACGCGCCAAGGAGCGTCATGCGGGGTAGAGAAAATGTGCCCCCTGAAAAGTAGAGGAGGTCCATAAAGAGGCCGACGAGAAGCGGGCTCAAGGGCTCACGCACCGCGGCGATAAGGGTCAGAAAAATCGTAAGCTGCCACGGGAAAAGTATTGCTGAACTACACGCGAGAAGGATGAGGAGCGCGCTCATGGTGTCGAGCTCCCAACACGAAAGGCGTCCTGCGCCGCAGTGCCCACGTCGTACAGCGCGACCAGTGATACTGAAAATGGATTGACTGCGGCCGTGATCCGGAGAGTGACCGCCGGCGACGCCGGGTCGGCATCAATACGAGTCACCTTTCCGAGTGCGAGCATGCCCGGTCCGGGGACAAAAACAGCGTCCCCTTCAGATACGAGCGCGGCGCGCGCGATGGTGGCAGAGAAGGTACCGGCGCCTGTGCCAATGAGCGTCAGCGGGAGAGCTCGTGTGCCAACCCATCCGCTCGTACGTACGCCCGGCGCTGAAAAGAGTGTCACGCGGGCAAAGTCAGCCGTGAGGTCGGTCACGAGCCCAATCGGCGCGCGCGTGCTGGTGCTCCCGGTCGTCACCGCAAACGCTTCCATACCACGAGTAAGGCCGGCGCGACTCCCTCCTGCAATGAGAAGGGTGTCGTAAGGGCTCTCGGGCGGGCGGGCGAGCACGGGGGCGACAAGGCGCGGCTCATCTCCCCCTGCGACGAGGATATCGAGTACTGCATACTGTGCACGGAGTGTCTGATTTTCAAGAGAGAGGAGTGTGTTCTCGTGTTCGAGGAGATTGTTTCGCTCCATCAAAACCGAGTGGTCAGCAATACTGGCGATAAAGAGGTGGCTCTTTTGTGTGAGAAGGTCACCACCCCGCAGAAATGGTGCTGCGAGCGTAAAAAAGGCGTTTGGCGCTATGAGACGAAGGGCAAGGAGCAGGACTACCCCTCCCAAGGCATACCACCCCCACGAGACGTTCCCGGGGGTCAGAAGTGCATTACGCCTCGTTAAGAATGTCTTCTTCATCGATAAAGAAATCTACGTACGGTTGCGGATCTTCAGTCACCACGCCTGCACCGCGCACCACGGCTGTTAAGGGGTCTGGGGCGACCCGTACCGGCACCCCGAGCATCTTTGAGAGGATATGGGGGAGGCCGCGCAGAAGTGCCCCACCGCCAAACACGGTCACCCCGCGTTCAAGCACGTCAGAGAGAAGCTCGGGTGGCGTCGCCTCGATGACCTCCTTCATCGTATCCATGAGCGCATCAAGCGACGGCGCAAGCGCCTCACGAATGTGCGCATCGGTCAGGGTGACCTCACGCGGAAGCCCGGTCGCAAAGTCGCGTCCGCGCACCGTACGCGAGAGCGTTTCCGGTTGTGGAATAACCGATCCGATAGCGATCTTCACGTCTTCAGCAGTGCGCTCACCGATTCCGAGTTTAAACTCGCTTCGGACAAAGTCGATGATGTTTTCGTTAAATCGATCACCCGCCACATGAGAGCTCTTAGCCGCAACGACGCCCGAGAGCGCAATCACGGCGATATCGGTCGTCCCTCCACCGATATCGAGCACCATGGTGCCTACCGCTTCAGCAACGGGAAGCTTGCTGCCGATGGCGCCCGCGACCGTCTCCTCGATGATGATCGCTTCGCGCGCACCCGCATTGGTCGCGGCATCGCGCACCGCACGGCTCTGCACATTGGTCACGCCGGTGGGCACCCCGATCACCACCCGAGGGCCAAAGAGACGGACCCGCCCGTTCTGTGCCTTATTGATGAGATAGGTGAGTAACTCCTCGGTAACCTCAAAGTCAGAGATCACGCCGTGCGAGAGAGGACGCACGGTGCGGATGTGCGGCGGCGTCTTCCCCACCATCATCTTGGCCTCCTTGCCCACCGCGACCACCTGGTGCGTCTTGTCGTTGACCGCCACCACCGACGGCTCGGTAATCACCACCCCTTTCCCGCGCACATAGACAAGCGTGTTGGCGGTACCGAGATCGATCGCGATGTCGTTGCTGAAGAGGAGATTTTTACTGAACCGCTTCATACGCACTACCCGATGATCTCGGCGCGGCTCTTCTTTACCACCTCACCCGTAGCACGATGCACCACCTCAAACAGCCCGCTCTCGGCGGCCTCCTTCCCCACCACGATGCGATACGGCATACCAAGGAGGTCACTGTCGGCAAATTTTTCTCCCGCGCGCGCCTCGCGATCGTCATAGAGCACGCTCACGCCTGCCTTCACGAGATCAGCGTAGAGCGCATCTGCCGTTGTGCTTACCTCATCCCCATCGTGTCCAAGCGAAACAAGATGGTATTTGAACGGTGCTACTGCCTCGGGCCATACAATCCCCTTATCATCCGCAAGCGTCTCGACCAAAACGCCCATGAGGCGGGTGGGTCCAATACCGTAGCTCCCCATCACCACTGGTTTACGCTCACCCGCTTCGTCAGTATAGGTGAGACCAAGTTTCTCTGAAAAACGTGTGCCGAGATTAAATATATTCCCTACCTCAATCGCCTTCCTTTCCACCAAATCAGTCTTTGCGAGACCGAGCTTCTCGAGCGCCTCGTCGGTATAGACCTCTTTATTAACCGCGAGGTGCTTTGACTCATCCACATAAATCGTGTCTTCTCCAGCGTCTGAAACCGTCTGAAACTCTTCAGAGAACGGGCTAAAAATTCCACCAGAGGCAAAGGTGACATACGTGCGGTCGCCGAGTCCGAGACGCTCAAATACTTTTATATATGCTTCGCGTGATCGCACATAAAAGTCGGCGTGCTCAACCTCATTGCGAGAGAAAGAGTACAGATCCTTCATCATAAATTCTTTTCCGCGCATGATGCCGCTCTTGGCACGCAGCTCGTTGCGGAACTTGTTCTGAAATTGGTACGCATACACCGGCAAATCACGATAAGAGGAGATATGATCGGTCATGATGCGGGTGAGAGGCTCCTCGTGCGTGATACCAAGCCCCGTCTCGCCGCCACTCTTGAAGGTAGTCTTAAACCAATTGTCGACCTTCTCGTCATCCCACCGGTCAGTGCGACTCCAGAGTTCCTTGTCTTGAAGCGCGCTCATCACGAGCTCCTGCCCCCCGATCGCATTCATCTCTTCGCGAATGATCTGCACAATGTTGTTGAGTGTCCGAAGCCCCAAGGGGAGGTAAGAATAGACACCCGCCATCTCTTTATGGATATAGCCCGCACGCACCAGAAGCTGGGCGTTCTTGCTCACCTCATCCGCCGGCGCCTCACGGCGCGTCTTAGTAAAAAGCTGTGATTGTCTCATGCGAGACAGTATATGCCTCGCGTGCGTCAAGCGCAAAACAAGGTTCGACCTTACGCCCGTATTCCAAGGTCGAACCTTGGATTACCCAAAGAGCTTGAAGACGTCGCTCACGGAGACGATGATCATGAGCGGGATGAGGAAGGCAAAAGCGATGAGGTTGACCGCGTTCGCGAAGCGGTGCGGAATGGGGCGGCGGATGATGCTCTCAATGATGACAAAGAGGAGACGGCCGCCGTCTAAGGCGGGAATAGGTGCGATATTAATAAGCGCGAGACTGATTGAAATCACCGCAATAAGCGAAAGGAGATTCCCCAACCCTTGAGTCGACGCATCGCCCACGGCGACGGTGATCCCCACCGGTCCCGCGACTTGCGAGAGATCTGCCGAGAGCGTAAAGACCCCAGCAAAGAACTGCGAGAGACCCACTGCCGAGATCTTGGTCACTTCCCAGGTGAGTTCCGCCCCCTGCACAAGAGCTTCAAAGAAGCCGAGCGGCACGACTCCAATCGTTGCTACCTCAACCCCTATCGCATAGCGCGTAGGGTCGCTTGTGGCGAGGCCCTGGACAGGCGTCGCCGTGACCTCTACTGCCGCGCCACTGCGCTTCACCGTAAGCGTGATCGGGGTGCCTTTATTCTCGGTGACAAACGCCGAGAAACTCTCGTGGTCAGCAGCCTGCCACTGCCCCGCTGCACCCGAGGCGTTCATGATGCTGTCACCCATCGCGACTCCCGCGCGCGCGGCTGGTGAATTTGGCATAACGCCGGAGACCGCGAGCTCAAGATTGTGCGCGCGAGGAATTTCAGAGTCGGTGAGCGCGCGCGGCGTGCCGAGGATGAGCGCGCTGGTGATGAGCAGGTACGCGAGGAGAAGGTTCATCGCGATCCCGGCGATAAGCACAATCGCTTGGAGCGGGCGCGGACGCGAAGAGAAGGAGCCGGGTGCCGCCGTGTCGCCATTCTCTCCATAAATCTTCACAAAGCCGCCAAAGGGCAGCCAGTTAAAGGTGTATTCAGTATCGCCCACCTTCGCGATCGTGAACGCGCGGGGCGGATACCCGAGCCCAAATTCGTCGACGCGCATCCCCGAAAGCTTGGCCGCGACAAAGTGTCCAAACTCATGCACCACAATAAGCGCAATGATGGCGAGCACGGCAATAAGAATGGTCATATTATTGTGCGATCTCCGCCTCTTTGCGTGCGAGATGAACAGAGAGTGTCTCGTTCCCCGTGTCGATCATCTTCTGGATCTCTGCTTTAAGCCGCTTTACCTCGTCTTCACCCATCCCGCCTGCAGCCTCGACGGCGTCGAGGCGCTTGAGTGCGTCGGTGCGATGTGAACGTAGGGTGATCCGCGCCTGTTCTGTCCGCTCGCCTGCAATTTTTGAAAGCTGTGTGCGCCGCTCGCTGGTGAGCTCGGGAAAGGAGATCCGCAGCCCCTGATCATCAGTCGAGACACCGACACCTAGATCGGCATCAGTGATCGCCTTCTCAATCGCCTTCAGGAGTTCTTTATCCCACGGGATAATCCGCAGCGTGCGCGCGTCTTCAACCGACACCGAGGCGATGTCGCGCAGTGGCGTACGCGTGCCGTAGGCCTCAGGCTTCACGCCATCAAGCAAGGTGGGGGTCGCGCGGCCAGTGCGCACGCCAGAGAGCTCCCGAGAGAGCCACTCCTCGGTATCACTGATGTTTTGCTTCAGAGGTGAAAAGTCGTATGCCATGTGAGTAGTAAGCGGTTAGCAGGAGCTGTTAGCAGTATAGATGCAGTATATCAGACTGCTTCTGCTCCTGCCTCCTGCTACTTGAACTCTTTAGGAATGACGAGGGACAGGTGTTCAAGGATAAGTTTGACGGGCGCGCTACGGTCATAGAGGTGGGTACGCAGTGTCGCGATATCAGAGAGGAGCGCAACGACTGGTTTTGTGAAGGTCTGACCTTCACGAGATGCCACGTACGCCATGCGCTCGATGCCGATCAAAAGCGCGATCGCCGCTTCCCGGTTCTCTCTGCGCTCATCCTCATCTCTCCCACTCGTAAGCTTTTTTATAATCGCGCTTCTCTTCTCCTTGCTCGAATGTATAAACGCTTCAGCGGGTGCACTGGTATGATATATCATACCTTTTTGCTCTACGTTCAATACTTGGATGCGGGAGCGGAGCGTGGGAAGGAGCCCGCCGAGTGACGGGAGAATGAGAAAAAGAAACGTGTTTGGCGGCGGCTCTTCAAAGAGCTTTAAGAGCGCGTTCTGCGCCTCGTGATACGCGCGGCGTGCTGCGATAATCACCGCTTTATACTCCCCTGTAAACGGTGCGCCCGAGGCCACGTCTGCAACACGCCGCGCGTCAGCAACCGAGAGCAGCCCGTAGGTGAGTACGATGACATCTGGATTGTTCTGCAACGACATTCCGAGTTCCTGCTCAATCCACGCTTGCGCCGCGGCAATCCCCTCCTGTGCCCCTGCTTCAACGACAAACGCATGGTGTCGAAGGTCCCGAGTCTGGTCGAGGGAAGTCATTGCTTGGTCAGAATACTTTTCTGATACGTGTCGAGGTGCTTGAGCGCGATACCGGTGCCGCGTGCAACACAATAATAAGGATCGTTCGCGAGCTTGGCCACCACGCCGGTGCGGCGATAGACCAATTCAGGCATCTGTCGCAGCTGCGAGGAGCCGCCCGTGAGGATGATGCCGTTATCGATAATGTCGGCCGCGAGCTCGGGCGGTGTGTCCTGGAGCACCTTGCGGATCGCCTGCGTCATCTCGCGCAGCTCGCGCGACATCGCGGTCACGAGATCGTTGGTGGTGAGGTCGATGGTGCGCGGAAGGCCGGAGACGAGATCTCGCCCCTTGACCGGGAGCGAGAGCTCCTCATTCATCGGCACGGCCGCGCCAACGCGTATCTTGGCCTCCTCAGCCGTCTTATCTCCGATTGCCAAGTTGTGCTGCTTCTTCACATGGTCAATAATCGCGCGATCGAGCCTGTCTCCGGCACACTTCACGCTCGTCGACGCAACGATCCCGCCGAGTGAGATCACCGCAACATCAATCGTCCCACCGCCAATATCCGCGATCATGCGCCCCATCGGCTCGTGGATCGGAATGCCGGCACCGATGGCCGCGAGAATTGGCTCCTTTACCACGTACGCATTCTTGGCCCCCGCCTTGAGCGCCGCCTCAATCACCGCACGCTTCTCGGTTGAGCTCACGCCCGCGGGCACCGAGACGAGCACGGTCGGTTTAAACGGATTCCTGCCGAGCGCCTTCTTCATAAAGTAGCGGAGCATCGCCTCGGTCACGCGGTAGTCGGCGATCACCCCGTCTTTCATCGGGCGATACGCGACGATATCTTCGGGGGTCCGACCGATCATCTTCTTGGCTTCAAGACCGATGGCAAGAATTTTATTCTGTTTCCCCGGCGTCTTCCCCACCGCGACCACCGACGGCTCGTTAATCACCACCCCCTTCCCCGGCACAAAGACGAGGATGTTGGTGGTCCCCAGGTCAATGCCAAGCTTGGGAGAAAAGAAACTCATAGACCCAGTGTATCTCTCTCACTGTCCCCGTGCAAAGCATAGGTGAAAAGTGTTAGGATGGGCCGTATGCACGGCGAAATGAATTTCATCATCGCGGGGGGTAAAAAGCTCTCCGGAACGGTCGAGACAAGCCGGTCAAAGAACGGCGCAGTCGCGCTCCTCGCCGCTTCACTCCTTAATAAGGGACGCACCACGCTCCACAAAGTGCCCAAGATCGAGGAGGTAAACCGCCTCATAGAAGTACTGCGTTCGATCGGCGTCTCGGTCGAGTGGGAGGGGTCGAGTGTAGTCATTCTCCCGCCGGAAAAGCTCACCCTCGACACGATTGACCGCGCCGCAGCCGAGAAGACGCGCAGCATTCTCATGTTTATCGGGCCTCTCATCCATCGCCTCGCACAGTTTGATCTGCCTCAGTCGGGCGGCTGCTCCTTTGGACTCCGCACCGTCCGCCCACATCTCTATGCGCTTGAGAAACTCGGCGTTGCTATCGAGGCACTCACCGACCGCTTTGTCGTGAGCCACGCAGGGCTCCATCCGGGAGAAATCATTTTGCATGAATCGAGCGACACCGCGACCGAGAATGCACTCTTCGCCGCCTCACTCATCCCAGGGATAAGCGTGCTCAAGTATGCGGGGGCCAATTACATGGTGCAGGAGGTGTGCGGCTTTTTGCGCGCGCTCGGGGTCGGTATTGAAGGGGTCGGTACGAGTACGCTTCGCGTCACCGGCCTTTCCGAAGCGCCGCATACGGACATTGAGTACACGGTGGCACAAGATCCAACCGACGCAATGTTCTTCATCGCCGCCGCGATTCTGACTCATTCTTCGCTCACTATCGCTAAGGCCCCTATCGAGTTTCTGGAGATCGAGCTCTTCATCCTCGAGAAGATGGGGCTCCGCTATGCGCTCGATAACCCGCAAGTGTCAGAGAACGGCATCACCAAGCTCGTCGATATCCACCTTGAGCCCTCCGAGCTGACCGCCTTCCCCGAGAAAATCCATCCGCGCCCCTACCCGGGCCTCAATATCGACAATCTCCCCTTCTTCGCCGTCATCGCGACCCAGGCCACGGGGAGCACGCTTATACACGACTGGGTCTATGAGAAGCGGGCGATCTACTACACCGAGCTTGATCGGTTGGGCGCCGTCACCAACCTCCTTGACCCGCATCGCATCACCATCGACGGGCCGCGCGTGCTCAAGGCCGCCGAAGTAATCTGCCCACCAGCGCTCCGGCCCGCGACGATCATCCTTGTGGCCATGCTCGGCGCCGAGGGCCGCTCGATCCTCCGCAACGTCTACTCCATCAACCGTGGCTATGAGGATATCGTCCATCGCCTCCAGTCACTTGGCGCCTCAATCGAGACCGCGAGTGATACGCAATGAAATCTATTGGAGAGAGTCTCCCTGAATATAAAAAGAAGATGGCGGAGGCGCCCAGAGGGAGGAAGCGTCAGACCGAGCGCGGCGAGTTGATGCGCTTTTTCTTGCGCCACCTCAACCACTCCCGTGCGCATGATGGCCTCGCGCCGATGACGATGGCGCACCTCGGTACCGTGCTCGAAAAAATCCCGACCAAAGATCTCTATTATCTCAAGAGCGTGTGTAGCCAAGCAAAAAACTTTAGCAAAACGTTCTGGTGGGAGCTCGACCCGACCAAGCACGGGCCCGACGGGAAAACAAAATAAAGGCAGCGCTCCGGGCCGCTCGGCCAAGTCTAACTGTCTTTATTTTGTTTTCCCGTCGGGCTATACTAGGCAATATGAAAGAAATCGTGCAAGATGGCGCCCTGGTGCTGCGAGAGGTCGCGGAGCCGCTCCCCGAGGAGCTTTTTAACTCTGCGACGCTTGAAAAGCTCATTGCGGATATGAGCGCAGCGCTCGACCGAGAGATCGAGGGTGTCGCCCTTGCCGCCCCTCAGATCGGTGTTTCGTGGCGTCTTTTTATCATTCGCAAGGATCGCACCCTCCCGCCGCCCCTAAACGCGTCGCAGAGCGACGCGTCGGGCGAACTTCCGGCGGAGCCGGAAGTTTTAGCCCCGGAAGTAGAGGTCTATATCAATCCCGAGATCGTGAGGACGTCGAGGAAGCGTGCGGCAGCCGACGAAGGATGTCTCTCGGTGCGCGGAGTCTACGGCACCACTCTCCGCCACGAGCGCGTGACGATCCGCGCACGCCGCGTCGACGGATCTCGCTTTGAGCGCGGCGGGAGCGGACTCCTCGCGCAAATCTTTGAACACGAGATCGATCATTTAAACGGTACCCTCTTTATCGACCACGCTGAACATCTGGTCGAGATTAAACATGATGTCGCATAAATTTATTTATTTCGGGACGCCAAACGTTGCGCGCGACACGCTCGCGCGCCTGCTCGCTGCCGGCTTCACACCCGCGCTCGTGGTCACCGCGCCCGACGCTCCGCGCGGGCGCGGTCTCGTCCTCACTCCCTCTCCCACACGCGTCTTGGCCGAGGAGCATGGCATCCCAACTATCACCCCCGAAGTGCTCGATGCCGAGACGCTCGCCACCATTCGCGCCGTCGGCGCGAGCTACGCCCTCTGCATCGCGTACGGCAAAATCTTCCCCGAATCTCTCATCCAGAGCTTCCCGCTTGGCGTCCTCAATGTGCACTACTCCCTTCTGCCTAAGTATCGCGGCGCGACGCCGCTTGAAGCCGCACTTCTCGCTGGTGACCAAGAAACCGGGGTGACGATACAGAAAATGGTCAAAGCGCTCGACGCGGGTGATGTGATCGCACAGCGCGCGACCCCGATCGGTGCGAACGAGACGGCGCGCGAGCTGCGCCCACGACTCATCACCCTCGGCGCTGACCTTCTTATCGAGACCCTTCCCCACTATCTCGCCGGCGAGATTACGCCCGTGGCACAAGACGAGACGCAGGTCTCGCGATCAGGAAAATTTCAAAAAGAAGATGGCCTCCTTGACCTCGCGGGCGACGCGCGCGAGAACTGGAACAAGTACCGCGCCTACACCGACTCTATCGGTACCTACTTCTTCAAGGACGACAAGCGGATGAAGATCACCGTCGCCTCGTTTATGGGCGGGCAATTTATCGTCGACCGCGTCATCCCTGAGGGTAAAAAAGAGACTGCTTATAGATAAATGATTTTTATAAACACTGAGTGTATTGACCTTATGCACACGGGGAGTATAATGACGGCATCCCCACGGAAAGACCCTGATGAGGCTCGTCCTCGTTGGGGGCTTTTCATTTTATGACTTGCAAAATATTCTTTTGGTCTTTTATGTAGGCAATCCTTACTCCTGTTCGCTTCAATAAAACGGAGCATTTCTGGGTTTCGTAAGGAGAAACAACCGTCAACATCTTCCCCTTCGCCAGAAGAAATTTCACCAGCGGAGCGTAGTCTCCGTCACTCGACACGAGCACTGCGGTATCGAATACATTTTCATACGCATCTTGCATAGCGGCGACCACCAGATCTGCATCGCAGTTCCCTTTTGCTTTTCCTCGATCGTCGTAAATGACATCCTTAAACACAAGGGTGTAGCCCTGCTTTTGGAGCTTGGTGTACAACAGTGCATATTTCGGCATCATGCCAATAAAGAGATACGCGTGCTTCACCTTGTACTTATCGCGAAGCCATACTCGAAACCGACCGTAATCAAAGTCCCACGTGAGACTCTTCACGCCGTTATGAAGATTTGCGCCGTCGATATAGGCGACTGAATTCTGTATCTGCTTCATGAACGTTGTTAGCGGCCAAAGCGCAGCATGTTCTTAATCGCCGAGTGCCCGGGGCGCCAGCGGCGCCGCGCGCGCCCGCGATCCTTCCGAATCTCCGCTTCAAGCTCACTCCGCACCCGATCAGCGGCGCTCTCTGGAGACGGCTTCACTGCCTCGGCATGGTACATCTTCCCTCCTACAGCGAGCCGCGCGACGAGCCGATAGGGCTCACTCGAGCGACCCTCAGGCGGCGCCTCCTCGACCTCGATTTCGAGGAGTGCGTTCTCGCTGTCATCACCGAGAAGTCTAAGTGGGGCGGTCAACTTCTCCTCTATCAGTGCCTCTGTCTCTGGGTCGAGCCGATACTTGTTCGCTTTGATGGTGATGTTCATGGTCGAGAAGATGAGCTACTAACACCCCTATTCTACCATTGCTTCATATGCATTTTCGGTTAATATGCCAGTACGCCCCTTTGGGCGTACAACATTCCGCGGCCCGCTGGAGTGTCTGTGGTGAAAGGAGGGCTAGTAAATATATTCCGCGGTAGCTCAGTGGTAGAGCGGCTCGCTGTTAACGAGTTGGTCGTAGGTTCGAATCCTACCCGCGGAGCC
>JBBTSV010000005.1:0-64733 GCA_038064595.1 Patescibacteria group bacterium | reverse complement strand
TTGTCTTTGGCGAGGTGCTCCTCGTCGACAACGGCTCGGACACGACCATCGGCGCACCCGTCATCAAGGGTGCAGAGGTCAAGGGCACCGTTGTTCTCGTCGGACGAGCTAAGAAAATCGAGGTAGTGAAGTATAAGCCAAAGAGCCGCTACTATAAGCGTAATGGCCACCGCCAGCCGGTCGTGAAGGTACTGATCGACGCGATTTCTTAATCTTTTTCTATAGAGAGCAGGCCTACCGTAGACACAGGGTGTCTACACTATTTTTACTTATCTATTTACAAACAACTATGCAAGTAGGGCGTTGGAATCATCAGTCATCGAGCAATTCGTCAGGACCCGTCAGAAGCGGCAGTAGCCGTCCGTATTCACCGCGGCCCGCAGGGCCGCGTCGGGACGAGTCAGTCAGTCGTGGTGGAAACCGCTTCCCCTCGCGCGGAAGTTCGGGCGGGAGTCGCTATCCGTCTGGTGGGTATGGCGGCAAACCGTCCTACGGGCGCGCGCCAGCGCGCCGTGGGGGCTTCGGTACGTTCGGGGAGACCGAGGCCGAGATCGCCAAGTTTATGCACAAGACGGTGGTGACCACCTCTGAACCCGTCTTCGTTGCCGAGCATAAGTTCTCCGACTTTGATATCAACCTCAACCTCAAGAAGAACATTGAGGCGCGCAAGTATATCTCGCCGACTCCCATCCAGGACAAGGCGATCCCGCACGCGCTCCTTGGCCAAGACGTGGTTGGCCTCGCGGAGACGGGCACCGGTAAGACGGCCGCATTTCTGATCCCCCTTATCGACAAGGTGATGAAGCAAAAAGGGGAGCGCGTACTTATCATGGCACCCACTCGGGAACTCGCAGTCCAGATCGAGAAGGAGCTCGCGGGCTTCGCCCGTGGCCTCGGTTTTCGCGGTATGGTCGCGGTCGGTGGTGCCAACATCGGCCCACAAATTTCTCAATTGAAACACGATCCCGCATTTGTGATCGGCACCCCGGGCCGTCTCAAGGACCTCATGGAGCGCAAGGCGCTCGATCTCTCCGGTTTTGGCACCGTCGTCCTCGACGAAGCTGACCGTATGCTCGATATGGGCTTTATCGACGACATGAAGATGATTCTCTCAAGGATGCGCAAGGAGCGCCACACCCTCTTCTTCTCTGCGACAATGTCCAAAGAGATCGAGCGACTCATTGGTGATTTCTTGAGTCAGCCGGTAATTATCTCGGTCAAGACGCAGGATACGTCACGGAACGTTGACCAAGACGTGGTGCGGATCCCGCGCGGGAAGGACAAGTTCGACGTCCTCGTCGAGCTCCTTAAAGATCGCGATTTCAGCCGCGTTCTCGTCTTTGGACGCACCAAGTTTGGTGTCGAGAAACTCGCCAAGGCGCTCTCCCGCCAGCATATTTTTGCCGAGAGTATTCACGGCAACAAGACGTTTGGTGCGCGCATCCGCGCTCTCGAAGCGTTCAAAGCTGGCCGGGTGACCGCGCTTGTGGCGACCGACGTCGCGGCGCGCGGCCTCGACATCCCTGCCGTCTCACACGTGATCAACTTTGACCTCCCTTCGACCTATGAGGATTACGTCCACCGTATTGGCCGCACCGGCCGCGCAGAGATGAAGGGCAAGGCTCTCACCTTTGTTCAGGACCGTTAATCAACTTGGAGGTTTCACCTCCAAGTGATAAAAAGAATCGCCCGCGGAGCGGGCGATTCTTTTTGCTTTGCTTGAGCACCAGACGTTAGTTGGTGCGGAAGGTATTTTCTAGCATCACACTCACGTCGCCAGAGGCATCGATGCTACGTACGAAGTAGCCGTACACCGTGTTCATCTGAAGATTTGAGACAGTGATTACGTGCGTGGTCTGGAGACCACCCGCATCAAGCGCGAGGGTACCGCTCACATACGGTGTCTGACGAGGGCCCGTAGCCTCATCGGCGTAGACGGAGCCGAGGTTCCAGTACACTTGACCAATCGTCGGCTCATTCGTGCTCCACGTGAACGTTACGGTGGTCGGACTTGTTTGGATCATCAGGGGGCCGAGTACCGGGGCAGTGTAGAGCGTGGACTGATTGCCTGTGTTGCCCGAGTTCATCATCATGTTCAAGGTATTGAGGGTCGTGGGTCCAACGCGACCATAGCCGGTTGTTGAGGGTGAGCCACTTGAGACAATGCCTTGAGCAGTCTGGAACTTCTGCACGCCGCCTTCGGTGAGTTGACCAAAGTAGCCGGTCACGAGTGCGGCCGGGTACCAGGCTGCGTTGCCGGAGAGGTAGGACTGGAGGACGGAGACATCGGTTCCGGTATCACCGCGGTCAAGCTGACGACTAATCGTAGCTGCGTGTGCGGTGAACGAGCCAACGCTCAAGGTAAAGATAAGAAATACTGCGAGCACACTGCCGACAAAGGCAAGGTTTTTGCGAACGAGGGGGGAGGTGTTCATAAGATAAGGTGAGGGGGTGGATAAGGGGGTTGGAGTATGGGTTCAACCTCTACGGATACTGCCGCGTGAAGTCTGTAATGATTACCGTTTGATGGAGAGTTTAGCAATTTCTATCTCCAACTTGGAGATCTTGCTCTCAAGCTTCTTTGTCTCCATGGCGAGGCGCGCCTCTGTGTTCTCAGCGTGTTCGGCGAGTTTTTCGGCGACAATCATCATGTCCGTGACGTCTTCGATAGCGAGAAGAATGATGGGAGGGAACGGAGTGGCAGTCGAATCTCCTTTGTAATGAATTTCGCGTGCGTTGAGGATCATGATCTTTCGTCCGATGACCGGGAAGTCATAATCGACCTCGAAGCCCTTAAAGAAGGTGTTTTTGGGTAAGATATCCTCGAGAAGCTTTTTGAGCGCCGGAATGTTCCATTGCCCGTTCCCGAGTTCATAGATCACTCTCTGTTCTGTGTCCTTACTCTCGACCTGAAATGTGCGATAAAAGGGGTCGTTGGCGGCCAAGACTCGCAGCTCCTTGTCGAGAATCAGTACGGGTTCGTGTACCACATCAACGACTGTTTTAATATAGGTCCAACTCTCCTCCCACCGCTCATCAAAAATATAATTTTCTGTGCGTGTGTTTGTAGTCATACAGTAGGGACGCCGTAAAAGAGCGTAAGTCATTACAGATTGCTTTTCACCATGTTTTGATGTACATTTAATGTATCGCCTATCCTTGAGCTTTGCGCTCGGGGATGCCTGAATTCTGTAATGCCCGTGTAATCTTCCGGGGTGTTCGTTCGGCTTCATCTATGATGACTCCCAAACAAGAGCTCCTGCGACGGTCGCTCCTCTCCCTTGCTCACGATGACTATGCAAAAGGGCTCTCTTCCTACGCATTCTATAAGCTTAAAGATCGTGCGGCGGGAGAGGACGCCGTCCAGGACAGCTTTCTCAAGACTTGGAAATATCTCATAAAAGAGGGAAAGATCCAGCTGATGAGGGCTTTTCTCTACCATGTACTTAACAACATCATCATCGACGAGTACCGTAAGAAGAAGCTCCCCTCGCTTGACGTGCTCCTCGAGAATGGTTATGAGCCCGCTAAGGAGGATCCCACCGAACATCTCGTGAACATGCTCGATGGAAAGGCAGCGATTATTCTCCTCAAACAGCTCCCCGAGCCGTACCGCAAGGTGATTTACATGCGTTACATTCAGGATCTCTCACTCCATGAGATGTCGCTTCTCACTGGTCAGTCGAAGAATACTCTTGCCGTGCAGTTGCATCGGGGTATCGCAAAGCTCAAGGTCTTGTACCAACGTTCACCGCGCTAGCGCGTGTCATAACACGAGAGGGTCGGCGTCTATACACGCAAGAGGAGCTCCTACTCCTTATATCAATCTCATTCTTTCATGAACAACTATACTCTTGCGGGACTCATCATTGGCGCGTTTGTAATCATTGGCGGTATCGGCTACCTAGTGTATGGGTCTTCAAGTGGGGAGCCCGCGCCCACGGCTACCACAACCCCACCGGTGGTCACGCCGTCGGTTGTTCGCACACCAGTCGCGCCCTTCGGTACCACGGGTACGCTGGTTGTCGCGTCAAATGCGACTGCTGTGGTTACCGGGACCGTAATCCCAAATGGCGCATTCACCTCGTATTGGTATGACTATGGTCGCACCGAGAGTCTTGGGGCACTCACCACCGAACAGAGCGTCGGTTCTGGGTATGCCAGTATTGCAACACCGGGAATCATAACAGGACTTGCGGCAAATACGACCTATTTCTATCGTCTGAGTGCACAAAACGGATACGGGACCGTTCGCGGCGTGACCTATAGTTTTATGACCAACCAGAACCCGCCCATCACAGGACTCGGCCCCACGATACGGACCGATGCTGCAACGGCGGTGACTCGCACTACGGCGGTTGCAAGTGGGCAAGTAAACCCCAACAGCCATGAGACGACGTACTGGTTTGAGTACGGAGAGACGGCCGAGCTTGGAGAAACGACGGTACTACAGTCTGCAGGGAATGGATCTGGCGCGAAGTCCGTCTCGGTCATGCTGAGTGGCCTCAAGCCAATGACGGCACACTACTTCCGGGTGAACGCACAAAATCAGTTTGGCACGATGACGGGCGGCACCAATCGCTTCACGACCAGCGGTCCAATCGGCACCACACCACCACCTGCCATTCTCAGCGTTACGACCGCCGCCGCGACCACCGTGACTGACACGGGAGTACTCCTCAACGGCTCCCTCAATCCCAACGGAGGGACGGTGACGTACTGGTTTCAGTATGGGGCCGACCCGCTCGGGGGGAGCATTCTGGGCAGTACCACACACACCACACTGAGCGGATCAGGAGTGAAAAAGGTCTCGGCAAAGCTCACCACGCTCACGCAGCGCACCAAGTATTACTATCAACTAATCGTCAATAATGGGAGCACTACCGTACGCGGTGCGATCGTCTCCTTCACGACGATGGCATCCGCCGTTACCCCTTAATTTTTCTTCTATGGCGTGGTCAATCCTTATCGTTCTCCTTGTTCTCTGGCTTCTTGGTTTCAGTTTTAATGTTGGAGGGAATCTCATCCACGCCCTACTCGTGATCGCCCTTGTTGTCTTTATCGCACGGATGCTTAATTAAATTCTATGGACTCTTCCTATTCTTCTCCTAGCACCAAGCCGCTGTATCGAGGAACACAGATTGTCTGGTATATTCTGGGGCTACTCGAGGTACTACTTGCATTCCGCTTTGTACTGAAGCTCTTGGGCGCTAACGCATCCGCCGGCTTCAGCAGCTTCATCTACAACCTCAGTTATCCGCTTGCACAACCGTTCCTGAACGTGTTTCAACGGACGCAGATGGAAGGGAACATCATCGAGTGGACGACGCTGCTCGCGATGCTCGTCTACTGGATGCTTGCACTCGGCATCATAAGACTCTTGCTGATGGGGAAGACCGTCTCGACTCCTGAAGCTGCCAGTGAACTACACAAGCAAGAGAATTGAGCTCCTTTGCGGCCTGTACCATAAGGGTTTCGTAAACCCTTATTCCGATTAACCTTTGTGATGTTCTTCTCGGTGCGTGAGGGTTTCTTCGATAGTATGGAGTTCTTCCAAAATACGCTCATCAACGTCCCCTTCCTCCTCGAGCTCGGTTTCTGTTTTTTCGATCAATTTCTTCTCTCCCTTCAGACCAGAGAGGATGATGCTGTCGCCGATAAGGATGGACACCATAAGGCCAGTCATAAGGAGGATAAGCATGCCGAGCACCAGCGATCCGATCCCGTGTAGAACGGGGAAGAGTGCGGCAGTCTCCCACACCCCCTTCCAGAAAAGGATGATGCCGATCCCGCCTACAAATGAGTAAAAGATGGGATGATGGCTCAGGGCGCCTCGAATTCTGTCCTCGGCCCGGTCGAAGAAATGCACAACTTTTCTAAACATATGCACCATAGTATCAGATTCTAGAGGGTCTGCATCAAGTCTCCTTGCGGTTTATGAGGGCGGCTCGGAGGGTCTCAGCGTCAGAATATTCAAGCTCACTGCCGGTCGCGAGACCACGCCCGAGCTCGGAGATCGTGAGATGGTTACGGTGGGGTGCGAGGAGCTGCCGCACGTGATCAGCAGTATGCTCTCCCTCGCTTGTGGCCGAGAGCGCGAGCACTACCTCACGGAGCCCCTTCTTGAGACGCTCCTCAACGGCTTTCAACAATTCTTTCTCGCGGATCGTGCCCTTACCCGTAAGCGTGAGCACGCCGCCGAGGACAAAGTAGCGGCCCTTATAGGTTCCGGCGCGCTCAAGTGCAGCGAGGTCCTGATCCTTTTCTACAAGCATGAGCTGTGCGTCATCACGCCGCGGGTCAAAGCAGTAGGTACACACAGTGGCAGTCGTGCCATTATAGAAACGGTAACACGCGGGACACTGATGCACGCTTTTTCCTAATACTGAAATGAGTTCGGCGAGATGTGCGCGTTCAGCTGCAGGTACCGCGAGAAGGTAATAGACAAAACGTTTCCCTTGGCGCGGACCAATACCGGGGAGCTTCGCGAGCGCACGGGCGAGTTCTTCAATATGGTCCATTAAAATTCTTGCGCGAGCTCTCCGTAGCCTGCGGTGTCCATCGGCTGGAAGGTCGCGCGCTTCTCGTCGAAGTAGAGCTCGGTCTTCCCGGTGGGGCCATTGCGGTGTTTCTCAATAAGAATTTCAGCAACGCCGGGGCGATCGCTCTCTTTATTGCTTTTATCCTCACGGTGGATGAACATCACGACGTCAGCGTCTTGCTCGATCGAGCCCGAGTCGCGCAAGTCAGAGAGACGAGGCTTGCCGCCGCGCTGCTCGACGGCGCGCGAGAGCTGTGAGAGTGCTATGACGGGCACCTCGAGCTCGCGCGCAAGCGACTTGAGTGAGCGCGAGATCTCGGTCACCTGCTGCACCATAGAGTCAGACGCTTTGGTGGTTGTGGGCGCCATAAGCTGGAGATAGTCGACCACAATGAGGCCAATCCCGCGCTCGCGCTTGAGGCGGCGCGCGACCGCACGCATCGCGAGGATATTGTTACCGGGCTTGTCGTCGATATAGATCGGCGCCTTGGAGAGTACCTCAAGCGCGTCGCGGATGCGGTTAAAGTCCTCCTCCTCTTTGACTTGGCCCGTGCGCAGCTTCCATGAGTTGACGAACGACTCTGCCGCGAGCATACGGTCAATGAGCTGCTCCGAGCTCATCTCTAGGGAGAAAATGCCGACCGGTACGTTGTGGCGTACCGCTGCGTTGCGCGCGATATCGAGCGCTAAGGAGGTCTTACCCATCGAGGGGCGCGCAGCGAGGATGATGAGATCAGACGGATGGAAGCCAGAGAGGAGGTTATCGAGGGTAGGGAAGCCGGAGGGGACGCCACGGATTCCGTCTTCTTTATGCGAGAGCGCTTCAATACGCTCCCACGCTTCGTGAATTTTATCGCCGATGGCGGTGAACTTGTGCGCGGCAGAAGCGTTACCGATGGCGTAGATACTTTTCTCTGCCTCATCCAAGACCTCCATCGTCTCGCGCGCATCGTCAAAGGCGGACTCGGTGATCCCGTAGGCGGCGTCGATGAGGGCACGCATTAAATATTTGCGTGAGACGAGCTCTGCATAGTGCGAGAAGTTTCCGGGCGTGGGTGCGGAGCCTGCGAGCTCGGCGAGGTAGCTGCGGCCGCCAGCGCGCTCCAGAAGTCCCTGGTCGAGAAGACGTTCGGAAAGGGAGAGTTGATCGATCGGGTTACCTCGGTCAGCAAGCTCGCGCATCGCCGCAAAGATAAGTCGGTGCTTTTCGGCATAAAACGATTCTGAATGGATGAGATCCGAAACGTCGTGAATCGCCTCTGGTTTAAGTAATAGAGCTCCCAGGAGCGCGCGCTCAGACTCGAGCGATTGTGGAGGAATGCGATCCGAGGTGGCCATCCCCCCAGTGTATCAAAGAGTGGTCGGAGTCAACACGGGGCCGTGTAGCCCGTCATCCACACGATATCCCCGTTTTTGAAGTTCATCTCGGAGGAGGTCAGCGTGGACAAAGTCCCCCTTTTTACGAGCTTCTTCGCGCCTTGTCAATATGTCCTGCAGCTCGGGGGAGAGATCAGCAGCGGCGAGTGTTTTGAGCACGGGTGGGGTCTTTAGCGAAAGACCTAAGTGTTCGTCGGCCGCCACGAGAAGCCCCCACTTCTCCTCCGGCGTAAGATCTTCACTCTTGAGCGACTCCCAAAGAATGCCGATTGCTTGGGGTGTCGCCAGATCGTCGCGCATCGCTGCCAGAAAGCGCTGGAGTGCCTCTGACGGTGCCGTCTCCTGCAGTGACTCTGTGCTTATTTCTCGTGAGAACTTCCACAAGCGATTCAGCGCTTCTGCGGCGCCTGCGAGTGCGTCGAAGGAGAAGGAGAGCGGGGTGCGGTAGTGTGCCTGGAGAAAGAAGTAGCGGAGCGCGAGCGGGTGGATGCCTTTCTCGACGACATCAGCAAGCGTGAAGCCATTGCCGAGTGACTTTGAGATCTTCTCCCCGCCGGCGGTGAGAAAGGCGTTGTGCATCCAGTAGTGGACAAAGGTGCGGCCACTTGCTGCTTCAGACTGGGCGATCTCGTTGTTGTGGTGCACCGCGATATGGTCCTCACCTCCGGTGTGAATGTCGATCTCTTGACCGAGGAGCGCACGTGACATTGCAGAACACTCAACATGCCAACCCGGAAAACCGTGACCCCACGGACTTGGCCACCCGAGCTTCGCATCTGGCTTCCAGAGGACAAAGTCAGCGGGATGTCGCTTCTCAATGTTCTCAAGCGCTCGCCCGCTCTCTTGTTGTGCTTCTAGGTTTAGGTGTCCGAGCTTCCCGTAGCTCGGGAAGCGGGATGTGTCGAAGTAGACCCCCGCTTTAGTGCGGTAGGCATACTCCTTCTGCTCGAGTGTACTGATAAGCGCGATCTGTTCGGCGACATAATCACTCGCCCGCGGAAAGGAGATCACGCTCACGTCAACCGCAAGCGACTCAAGGTCGGCTATAAATGTGTCGGCATAGCGCTCAGCGAGGATGTGCATGTTCTCCATAGTGAGCTTCATGTGCTCCCGCTTAAGCCCCTTGGTCATCTTGTCTTCACCCTCGTCGCCGTCAGAGACCAGGTGACCAAAGTCAGTTATGTTGATGACCCGCTTTACGCGATACCCAGCACCCTCGAGGGCGCGGACAATCGTGTCAGAGAAGATATAGGCACGCAAGTTACCAACAAGTGCGGGGCCGTAGACGGTAGGTCCGCAGGTATAGAGGAGCACCAGACCCGGTTTAATTGAGACGAAGGTCTCTTTATTTCCAGAGAGGGTATTAGTGAAGAAAACCGGCGCCGCTGTCGGGATTATTGAAGAAGTTTTTTTCTTGAAGAGCGCGCGGAACCAGTGCATACCCTAGAAGATCCACTTTTTTCGTATAAAGAACACAATCATCGTGACAGCGACGCAAAGCATGCCGGCGAGGATAATCCAGAACGCGTGTGGCGAGTCGATGATCGGCATCCCTTCGGCGCGCATCGCAAATACCCAGCTGATGAGGCCGAGCGGGAGGAAGATGATATTGACGATCGTCAGAGTGCGCATGATTTCATTTTGACGTGTCTCAACCAAGGCGATATTGGTCTCACGCAGCTCGGTAGTCGTTGCACGGTGTGTCTTCACGATTCGGGCGATATGCGCTCGCTCGCCCATTATCCGCTCCGAGCGGCTGACAAACGTGCGTCCAAAGAGACCCCGCTGAATAAGGGTATCAAAGAAGTGTGCCATCGACTCCTCCTGGCTAGCGAGCGCCGCCTCAAGGTGAAGGAAGGAGCGGCTGATGTTTGAGATAGAACGCACCGTGGCACGCTCGTGTCCGTCGAACATATCTTTTTCAACATGGGTGAGATGGTCGGCGATGTGGTTTATATGGTCGCGCATAGAGGTATAGAGATGCGCGAAGAGGATCTCGAGGAGTACGTCAGTCGTTATCTGCGTTTTACCCTCGATGAGTTGCTGCGCTTCAAGGAGTTTCTTGAGGTGGTGGAGAGGTGCGATGATCTCATAGCGCACGGTGAGGATAAAATCTTTTCCGACAACGAAGTCGATTTCTTGACTCTTCGTCTCACCTTCCTCACTGCCTTGGGTAGGGAAGTGGAGCACCAAGAGGGCCTCTTGCTCAGTCCCGGTTACGAGTGGGGTCGGGGTGGGGGAGAGGAGCTCTCGTTCAAAACGTTCACTAAGCGCAAACTCCAGAGAGACCGTGCGGATCTCAGCGGGCGTAGGCTTCTCTAGATCGACCCAGACACCCCCACGGTACTCGTGTCGAAATATCATGAGAGTAGGATACCACAGTGTATGTGTGGTTGAAAAAAGGGGTGTGGTACACTGCACCGATGTCGGACAGTCACGGTCGTGCGCCACGCGTAACCAAGCACGCTGTCTCCTATGCGCTCGTTGCGGCAGCCTTTTTTATTGGAGGGGTTGTTGTCGGAGGGAGTGGCGCGCCCGCAGTAATCGCCGAGCGCGCCCCCTTTTTTGGCGATCAGCTTGACGCAACGCCGGATCAGCGCGCCGATCTCTCAAGTTTTTGGAAAGCGTGGAATGCACTCAACCAAAACTACGTTATCACCCACGCCTCGACCTCGCTCCCCAGCGTCAAGGATCGACTGTATGGAGCGATCAGCGGGCTCGCCGACTCGTATAACGATCCCTATACCGTCTTCTTCCCACCCGTTGAGGCAAAGAAGTTTGCCGAGAGTATCTCTGGGAGTTTTGGCGGCCTCGGCGTTGAGATCGATGTGAAAGATCGCGTACTGACGGTGGTCGCCCCATTGAAAGGGACGCCTGCTGAAGCGGCGGGGATGCAGCCGGGCGACATTATCGCCGCGATTGACGGGAGGTCGACTGACGGTATCTCAACCGACGAGGCGGTGAGCAAAATCCGTGGGCCAATCGGGACAGTGGTGACGCTCACCCTCATCCGTGACCGTAAATCGTTTGATGTCTCGGTCACGCGCGCGACGATCCAGGTCCCTGAGACGGAGGATGGCTTTGTCAAAGATACTCCAGTCTACCGAATCGCTCTTTATCAGTTCACCGTCAACTCCGCCGACCTCTTTAATCAAGCATTCGGACGTTTCAAGGAGTCGGGCGCGACGAGGCTCATAGTCGATTTGCGCGGGAATCCGGGCGGCTACCTCGATGCGGCAGTCGATATCGCAAGCCACTTCCTCCCCAAAGGGGCACAAGTCGTGATAGAAGATTTTGGTGATACTCAAGAGAAGGCGGTGCACACAAGCGCTGGCTACAACGATCTCCCGAGTGGGACAAAGGTCGTCGTGCTTGTCGATGGCGGCTCTGCTTCAGCGTCAGAGATCGTCGCGGGCGCACTCCAAGACGCCAAAGTCGCGACTGTCATAGGGACGAAGTCATTTGGCAAAGGTTCAGTACAGACACTCATCGACCTTGATGGCGGCTCACTCAAAGTCACCGTCGCGCGCTGGGTCACTCCCGCCGGGCATTGGATTATGGGTAACGGCATCACCCCCGACATCATCGTGCCCTATAGCGCCAAAGATGCGGCTGCCAAGACTGACCCGCAAAAAGCCCGCGCCGTTGAATTTTTGACGACCGGTACATAGCTGCAATGTGGTGAGAATTCCTCACCACACAGATACACGACGATACACGATTTCGAATATTCCTTGATACATCCTATAGGCTATAATATGGAACAATGGCCAAAGAACAGAAACAACGACGGGTACCGATGCGAAATCTGTTACTTCGCTCACTCGTTACTGTTGGAGTGATAAGCGTCGCACTCATTGCGCCGCAGATGACGCGTCTTCTGAAAGAATTGGATCGTCCCGCAAAAAATCGTACACAACTGTATCGACGTATCACACAAGGAATCAGTCGACTCAAAAGTGCAGGTCTCGTGACTGTCACTGGGGAACGGAGGAGTGAGCGCGTTTGGATAACCGACAAAGGTCGTGAGCTGATGGCACAGATCGAGTTTGGAGAGTATGCGATCCCCGAACCAGCATTTTGGGACGGGAAGTGGCGTGTGCTTATTTTCGACATAAGCGAACGTCGACGTCGCGCTCGTACCCAGCTCCGTCGGCTCCTCCACGGAGCTGGATTTATACGTATGCAAGACAGCGTTTGGGTATACCCGTATCCTTGCGACGAGTTTATTTCTCTCGTGCGTGCACATCTCAAGAGCGGCGTTGGCGAGATGCGCTTTTTTGTTGCTGAAGCCCTCGAGTCAGATAAAGCTTTTCGGGAACATTTCAAACTCAAGGTCTAAGCATGCCGTCCAAGAATCTCAGCACTCGTTCAAAACTTTCAAGTTCCATAATTTGTCCTATAGGATTTAGTATGGAATGAAGGATACAAGTCTGACTTGTCCAAATACACTTGCGACTCTCTCCACTTTCGAGTAGGGTGGGGGATATGAAAGTAATTTTGACCAAAGATGTGAAGGGGCGTGGGCGCACACATGAAGAGATAACCGTTGCCGACGGGTACGCGCTCAACTTTTTAATTCCTAAGAAGCTCGCGATAGCGGCCACCACCGTGGCCAAGCAACAGGCAGGGCTGCGCCGTAAGGCCGAGGGTGATAGGGCAGAGCTCGACCACGCGCTCCTCGCGCAAAATCTCGCGACGCTCGCCGAGGCGCGCATCGTGGTCACTGCCAAGGTCAATGAGAAGGGGCACCTCTATGATGCCGTCAAAGAGGCCGAGATACTCGCAGCAGTGAAGGAGCAGGCACACGTCGAGCTCCCCGAGGACGCGATTAAGCTCGAGAAGCCGATTAAAGAAGCCGGTACCTTCGACATCCCCGTCTCCGTGGGCGACACCTTCGGCAAGTTCTCCGTCACTGTTCAGAGTGAATAACAAAAATAAAACGCGGCGCCCTCTAGGGCGCCGCGTTTTCTTTTATTTAAATAACGTCGACGACTTTCTTGGTGAGGATGCGACCGGCGAAGGTCGTCTTGCGGCGGTTGCGGAAGGAGACTTTGCCCGTGGCGATGGAGAAGAGGGTGTGGTCCTTGCCGACCTTCACATTCTTGCCAGCTTCGATTTTGGTCCCGCGCTGGCGGACGATCACCATCCCCGGGCGAGCAGCAGCACCATCACCGAGCTTCACCCCCAGATACTGTGGGTTACTATCGGTGAGATTTTTGGCTGATCCGCCGGCTTTAGTCGATGCCATAGTGGTATAGTTTTACTGCATGAGTATAGCAGATACGCGGGAGAAATGCAAAACTCTCTTGGCCAGAATCCCACGAGATGTTCTTGTGGTCGGGCTCATTATCGTGGCCTCAAGTATCAGTTTTTGGCTCGGCTATGCCTCGCATCAGACGGTGGGGCAGGGGAGAGAGCTGAGTTCGCAGCAGGCAGGAGCAGGAGGCACACCCCAGATTGAGTCTTCTAGTATGACGCAGATCGTGGCCTCAAAGTACGGCACCAAATATTATCTCACTTCCTGCAGCGGTGCGGATCGGATCTCGGAGAAGAATAAAGTCTATTTTGCCTCTGCGGCAGCCGCTCTCGCCGCGGGTTATGCTCCGGCGTCTGGTTGTAAAGGGCTCTAATCTGCTACAATGCTCACATGAATGATGAGCTCGTCCAAGGCGCTCCACTGCATGACACCGCCGAGCGTCTTGCGCACATCGTGCACGAAGGGCATCGCACCATACCGGTCGACAAACCACTCCTGGTCTGCAAGCCCAAGAAGATTGAGTCGTGGCGTGTCTTTAAGATCATGTCAGAGTTTGTCGAGGGATTTGACATCATCCGTCGCTACGGGCTCGCGGTCTCCTTCTTCGGGAGCGCCCGCGCGACTCCTGAAGACCCTTCCTACAAGCAGGCGGTTGAGCTCGCCGGCCGGCTCTCCAAGCGTGGCTTCGCGGTCATCACCGGCGGGAGCTCGGGGATCATGCAGGCGGCCAATAAGGGCGCCTTTGACGCCGGCGGGGTCTCGGTGGGACTCAACATCAACCTACCCCAAGCCCAGGATTACAACCCCTACCTCACCGAGAAATTTGGCTTCGACCACTTCTTTGTCCGCAAGGTGATGCTCACCTACGCCTCCGAGGTGTATGTCTACTTCCCGGGTGGCTTCGGCACCCTGGATGAATTTTTTGAAATCCTCACGCTCATCCAGACCAAGAAGATCCGCAATGTCCCCCTCGTCTTGGTAGGGAAGGAATACTGGACGCCTGTGTTACAGGTATTTGAAACGGTACTGTATGAAAAGTATAAAGCGATTGATAAAGAAGATATGCATCTCTATACCCTTGTCGACACTGTCGATGAAGCATTTGACTACATCATTGCGCACGTGACCTGTTAGTGACGAGAAGAGTGGGGGGATATGAGTTTTTGACGCCACGGGCTCTCTGTATAGAGTGCGCACAATATATCTTTTGCGAACTAGGCCCAGAGGGGCTGGTTCGCAAAAGATCGGATTGTGAACACTTCAGGAGGAGTGTTCACAATCGCTTTGCGCACTAGGCCCAGAGGTGTGTCAGCGTGTAGAAGATCGAAGCGACAATGCCGACTATCCATTGCCAAGCTTGAATGAGGAGATGAAAGAGGTAGACAAAATTGTCTTGACCAGCAGGAGACATTACAATGGCGCGGATCGAGATACCAAAAAATGAAAGTGCGAGAACGAACACAAAGACCCAAAAGATGGTCCGGATCATGATGCCCTCCAGTATATCACGGCCCGCTACCGGTGGTATGATCTTGGCATGACTCGGCGCACTGTTGCCCTGCAACACTTCAAGCGCGTTGACCCGCACTTCTATACCGCAACACTGGCATACCATAAGTCAATTCCTCCTGAATTACCGTGCAAAACCTCCCGTCCGAAGCTTTTTGAGGAGCTATGCGGTATCGTCGTTTCTCAACAACTGGCGACCAAAGCTGCTGATTCTATATATAAGAGGGTTAAAGCTGCCTGTGGACAACGGCTCACCCCCACGTCTGTCCTCAAGACAAGCGATCTTAAACTCCGCGCCGCTGGCCTGTCAGGGTCGAAGATGAAGACGCTCAAGGCCATAGCCTCGGCTTGCCGAGATGGCTCCCTTGACCTCCTTACTCTACGCAAGCTCCCCGAGGCAGAGGCGGGTCAAAAACTCCAGGAAATATGGGGTTTAGGACCTTGGTCAACCGAGATGTTTCTTATTTTTGCCCTAGGGCGCGAGGACGTCTTTTCAGTCGGTGACCTCGGTCTCATTCGGGCTATGGAAACGCTCTATGATCTGCCTAAAGACACGTCACATAAAAAAGCCCTTGCTCTAGCAGAGAAATGGGCGCCTTTTCGTACCTTCGCTTCCCTACTCCTCTGGCGCCTGCGCGACGGAACTAGCCGCTGATAATCACGCGGGAGACACCAAAGATATTGCTCACCGAGTAGTGTTTCGAGAAGCTGATATCTTTCCCATTCGCCACATAGGGATCGCGCATGAGGTAATTGCCGCGGCTCCCACTGGTGAGCACCACGTAGTGCGTGCCGCCATAGGCATGCACACCGACTACCACTGGCTCGCCTTTATTAAGCGACGCATCGATTGTGGCTGCTTTGCGGGTAGCGGTCACACCATCGACGCGGATCGTGAAAAGGAGATACGCCGGATAATAGGAGGCAAAATTATTTGAATCAACATTAATGGTTACGGGCGTTACGTCGCGATGTCCATAGTGAGTCATTATCATCGCCATTGCCGTGACGAGACACCCATCGCTTGCGAGTCGAAAGCGCGTGCCATTGAGCGGCATGTTTCCCCAAAGTGTGTCACGCTGACTGTAGTAGCAACCCCAGTCGTCACAGGAAGTCTGATTGGCCAAGAGCTTAGAGCCGCCAGCGTTGGTGGTGAAGGTCGAATAGCTTGCGAGTTCTGATTTGGCAAGAGAAAGAAGTTTTTGATAATTCGACTCCTGATTTTTTGTTTGAGTCAGGAGCTCTTGCTGGGCGGTTTTACTCGCAAGTACCTGACGTTTCTGGGTCGAGAGATCTTGCTGCAGGGAGACCAGTGATTCTTTGGTCTTTGTCACTGCCGAACGGTTTGTCGAGAGCTGTTGCTTTGTGGCGCGTAGTTTCTCGATGTCAGAAGCGAGCGCTGTATTAAACTGAATCGCCTCATCGGTAATCTTCCACGCATCGGTAAAAGAGTGTGTGGCAAGCACGTGAGTGATAAGTGATGATGATTCAGTCTGTGCCTGTGCGATCTCTCGAAGCGTTTTAGCTATCGCATACTGGTTTTCGCCAATCGTTTCCTCAGTGTTCCCGATTGACTCCGAGAGTTTTTGAATCTGGAGATTTGCTGACTGTATCTTATTTTGAGTGGCTTGGATCTGAGTCGTCAGTTTTTGTTGGGTAATCGTGAGTGAATCGATGGCCGCTTTCAGAGTCGTTTTTTCAGTTCCAAGAGCATCAAGCTGTTTCTGATATTCGGCAATTTTATTTTGGAGTGAAAGAAGCTGTGCGTTGTTTGCATCAATGAGAGACTGGAGTGAAGATTCGACCGCAAGAGCACTGCCTGGTGCGCTCCACCACAATAGTGATATGAGGATAAAAAGGATCGTCGATAACCATCGGTTCATCCTTACAGTATAGCAATAGCGCTCTGTATCCGCGCAGTAGCGACGGGAACACCTAATATTGAGATGAGGGTGAAGGGGTCGGGCGAGCGCTCCTTACCCGAGAGAGCGTAGCGGAGTGGCCAGAGAACGGCTCCGCGACCTCCCTTCCCTACTGCCTCCTGCTCGTCGGCCACGGGCATAATGGCCTCTTTTACCGACTCCGGAGAAAGGCCTTCAGGGAGGCCAGAAATGAGCCCAAAGAGGCCCTCCAGAGCCGTTTTGGCCACGCCAGGCCGCTCCGGAAGCTCCTTCATAAGGAGCTTTTCCCGCTCGAGGGTCGGTTCCTCGAAGAAGCAGGAGAGCTCGCCCGTGAGCATCTCTCGTGCTTCGCCAAAGGTTTTGGCCCGCTCCTGCAGAAGCGGCACCACCTTCTGTAATGAAAGACCTCCGAGGTCTTTCATATTGAGGTGCGAGAGGTAGTCGTCGACTGAGAGCTTGCGCATCCAGTGGTGGTTGACCGAGAAGAGCTTCACCTCGTCGAAGACCGCACCGCCTCTTTGCACCCGAGAGAGATCGAAAGAGTCGATTAATTCTTGTTTGGATAGGTATTCTCGTTCATCTCCCGGGTTCCACCCTAAAAGGGCGAGGTAGTTGAGCATCGCTTCGGACAGGACCCCCGTATCGCGGTATTCAATAAGCGGTTTGGCGCCATTGCGTGTTGAGAGTTTTGAACGGTCAGTGCCAAGAAGAAGTGGCAAATGGGTATAGCTTGGTTGACTAAAGCCAAGCGCTCGCTGGATGAGGATATGTCGTGGCGTGTTGGAAATATGGTCTTCACCGCGAATGATGTGAGTGATGCCCGCATCACCGTCGTCCACAACGACGGCAAAGTGATAGAGAGGGTCATCGATGGCGCGCGCGATAACAAAATCGCCGTGTTCGGTAGTATCAAAGGTAATGTCACCCCGTACCTCGTCGTGAAAGGTAATGTTTGTTTTTGGATTGCGGAGACGCACCACGTCAACCGTTTGCGTCGGGTCGTCTTTTTTTGGCTCGTGGGATAGGTAAGCCTTATCTTCAGAAACTAATTTCTGTAGCAGTTCTTTATGTCTCTCAATACGGTCGCTCGAGCGCGTGGCGGGCTCGGTATACGTGAGTCCAAGCCACGCGAGAGTGTCAAAGATGATTTGCTCTGCCCCCTCCTTTTCGCGTGCTGCATCGGTGTCTTCTATACGGATCAAGAATGAGCCGTTATGTTTCTTTGCAAAGAGATAACAAAAAACTGCGGTGCGGTAATTACCGGCATGCTTGAGGCCGGTAGGAGACGGGGCAAAACGAGTAACGACGCTGCTCATAGTTCGTGCGAAAGTGCGAGTGCGAGCACCTGCTCCGCAAGAATCTTTGCCGCGTCTGGATTGGTAAAACCTTCAGCCGCAGCTGCCATCTTCGCCGAGAGTGCCTTATCGCTCGTGATGCGCTGGATCTCGGAGACGAGGACGTGCGGGGTGAGATTGGCCTCTTCAAGCACCACACCTGCGCCGGTGCGTGCGTAGCTGTAGGCATTACTGTGCTGGTCATGGCTCACCGACTCGGGGATAGGGATGATGATTGCGGGGCGCTTCCAGAGTCCAATCTCGGCGAGCGCGTTCGCGCCCGCACGCGAGACGATAATCGATGCGACGCCAGCCGCGCGTTGCATCGAGATCTCGGAAAGGTAGTCGACCGGATGATACCGATTCGCATGAACCTCTTTGGCGAGAATAACTTGAGAGATTCCCTGCACGTTTTTAAAGTTGGCACGGCCCGTTTGATGGATGACATTGGAGATGCGCACGAGATCGGGGAGCGCTGAAAGCACGACTTCATTAATCCGCTGCGCGCCCTGCGATCCACCGAGGATGAAAACGGTGGGCACCTCGGGCTCGAGGGTGAGGTACTGGTTTGCACCTTCTGTTTCAACACGCATGAGCGCTTTCCTGATTGGGATCCCCGTGAGAGCAATCCTGTTCTGTACCTTCTTAGGGAAGAAAGCTGCCGCAGAGTCAAATGAGATCGCAATTTTCTTTGCGAACTTCGCGGCGAAGAGGTTGGCGCGTCCCGGCTTCGCATCTGATTCGTGGATGATTACCGGGATCCGCAGGAGCCATGCAGCAAAGACCGCAGGCACGCTCGCGTAGCCCCCCTTGCTCACCACCACATCCGGGTAGAGTCGGTACAGAGTCACGAGCGCCGAAAATGTCCCCGCTAGCGTGACAAAGAAGTCGGTAATATTGCGGAGCGAGAAGTAGCGGCGCATCTTCCCTGCTGGCGTATGGATATAGCCGATCCCGTTTTCAAAGAGGGCGTTCTGGTCAAAGGGTGCGGGTGCGAGAAAATAGAGCTTGGGAGCGATCAAATGTTTCTCTCGCACGAGATCCTGTATCGCCTCTGAAATAGCAATAATGGGGTAAAAATGCCCTCCTGTCCCTCCTCCCGTAAACACGATGGTCATTGGTCAGAAGTATAGCGTATAGGGGGCTACGTTGTCTCGGTACGGTGGGCAGCAACGTTCAGGATAAGACCACACATAACAAGCATTGCCACAAGCGCGGTCCCACCGTGCGAGATAAACGGGAGCGGCAGGCCCGTGAGAGGGATCATCCCCAACATCGCTCCGATATTCATAAATACTTGGATTCCTATGAGAAAGGAGAACCCCAGCGCCAACAATCCGCTAAACATATCCCGCGCCTTGCCAGCGATCACGATCCCGCGCGCCACGAGACCAAGAAAGAGGAGCACCAGCAATACGGCTCCCACAAAACCCGTCTCTTCAGCAAAGACGGCGAAGATGGAGTCGCCATCAGGCTCGGGGAGATAGTTAAACTTCTCGACACTCTGACCAAAACCGCGACCAAACAATCCGCCCGAGCCGACCGCAATAAGCGACTGCTGGATCTGATAGCCGCTGCCGAATGAGTCTCGCGTCGGATGAATAAAGGTGGTGATGCGGTCAAGGACATAGGGCCGTGACGCAACCACGAGGCCGAGAGCCACCACCGCACAGACAAAGAGTATGCCAAAGTCACGCAGCGGAGCGCCCGCGGCAAAGTACATCGCCGAGCCGGTTGCCAAGAGGAGGAGGGTGGTCGAGGTATTGGGTTGCGCAAGAAGGATCGCCGCAGGCACGGCGAGCACGAGACCAAACGGCAGGAGGCCTAGACGGATCGTTTTGAGATGATGAGCGCGTGACGACAAAAGCGCAGCGAGCATGATCACGAAACCGATCTTGAGAAACTCGGCCGGTTGAACGGTCGTGAAGCCGATGTCAATCCAACGAGTTGCTCCTCCTGCATTGAACCCGAGTCCGGGAACAAAAACGAGTGCGGTCGCACACAGAGAGAGTACAAAAAGAAGGAGGGCGTACCGACGAATGAATGTGAGAGGGATAGCGCGAGCGCTTAGAAACGCAATCGCACCGAGACCAAACCCTACCCCCGCCTGAAATAAAATGTCTTGGGCGACCGAGGCATTTTCTCGCGCGAGGAGCCCGAGTGTCGCTGATGAGAAGATCCCCAGCCCGGCGAGCACCGTGATAAGCACAAGGAGCACAAACACTTTGTCACCCGATACGAGCTTCATACTACTTCAAGAGTGCGAGCGTCATACCGATAATCGCGCACATGACCGAGATAATCCAGTAACGCATCGTCACCTTGTAGGAGGGCCAGCCGATCGCTTCAAAGTGGTGGTGAAGCGGGGCGATGCGAAACACCTTTTTGCCCCGCAGTCGCTTTGACGTCACCTGGATAATGTTGGAGGCGACCGTGATCACGAGGGGGAACGCAATCACGGGAAGTGCGATGATCCCGTGGCCGCCGCCGGGGGTGTCGGTCATAAAGGCGACCACAGCGAGAGTCATGGTGAGCCCCATCGTGCCGGTCTCGGTCATCCAGAAACGCGCGGGCGGGATGTTAAACCAGAGAAAGGCGAGAATAGCGCCAGCAACGGTCGCACAAAAGGCTGCAAGATCGATTTGGTTTTGAAAGTATGCAATGCCTGCATAGGCCATGTAGATACCGCCGAAGACGCCTCCAGAGAGGCCATCGATCCCGTCGATCACGCCGCCCGCATAGAGCCAGAGCGATGTGATGACAAAGAGCGGGACGATCCACACGCCGAGCGTGAGCGCATCGAGGCCCGGGAGCGCGACCGTGGCCACCCCCAACTTTACAAAAAACCATGTGCCGATCCCGAGCGAAACAATCGTGACAAAGAGGAGGCGCCAGCGCAGCGGTACGCCCCGCTCCCCCGCTGGGCGGATGTCAAAGAGATCGTTCACAAAGCCCATCACGCCACCCGCGACTAGGGTAAAGAGCGGGATCCAGGTCTGCGAACGGCTCAAGAAGTCAAGCTGCGTGAGAAACGGCGTCGGCATCGCTCGCGCGAGCCCCCAGATGCCGAGTGTGACCACGGCGACACTCGCCCAGATGAGCACCCCGCCCATGCGGGGCGTACTGGTCTCGGCTTCACCACGCAGCTGCTCAAACTCGACTGCGGGGGTACCGTCGAGTGCCGTCTTGGCGACCACCTTCTTCCACACCCGATATTTAAAAAGGTAATGCGTGAGGAGAGGGGCGCTCACGATGCCGTAGACGAAGGCCGCAGCGGCTGGGATAAACACATCAACGATACTGCTCGTGATCATAGAGAAGACACTCCGGCAAAGTGAGCGAGCGTGGCGGCAACGAGCGCGGCCCCGTCGGTAAAGCGTGCCGTTTTACTCGAGCCGAGCACGACCACCGCGATAGGATGGTCGATCCCCACGTCAAAAACAAGGGCGAGGTTGCCGTCAGCGAGATTCGTGTACCCTGTTTTGGAGAGAAGGATATGGGGAATGGTCTCGACGATCGGGTCGGTGTTGAGTACCGTGAAGGAGGTCCCGCCCTTTGAAGTCGCACTTGCCTCTGGGAGCGTTGTCGCCGCTGCAACGGTGGGTGCGCGCTCCACAAGCGCGCCGGAGAGGAGTGCGAGGTCGCGTGCCGAGCCATAGCCACCAGAGATCATACCCGTGACATCAAGCCCGCTCCCGTTCACTGCATAGGTCTGCGAGAGGTTGAGTGCCGCAGCGGCACCTGCGAGCGCCTCTTCTGGTGTGCGGTCCATCTGTGCAGCAGCGGCAGCAAGAATCGCCGCAGCGCCGTCGTTGAGCGATGCTGTGAGGGTTAGTCGAGCAACGTCAGAGAGACTAAACACTTGGCCTGCGGCAAAAGCCCGCGGCGCTTCAAGCGTAGTCGCCTCTCTAGGGATGGTGATCGGGGTATCAAGCGCGAGATACTGGAGTGCTGTGTAGACGGTAAGGAGCTTGGTGAGTGAGGCCAAGGGGAGCTGCGCATCAGCGTTTTTAGCAAAGAGCGTTTCGCCCGTAGCAAGATCATAGACGATAGCGGCCGTCGCCTCGATCGGTACCCGATCAAACGCCGTAGTCGTTGGAGGTGCTGCAATCGGTGTCGGCGGCGCGGGCGCGTCGAGAGGGACAAAAAGAAAAAGGGCGAGGATCGCCGATGAAATGAGGAGCGTGATCCCGACCTCACGGTTTGAGCGCTTCTGCTTGGCGAGCTGGTGCAGCTGTTGAGAGTCCATATTATTCAGGGTCAGGGAAGGTGGCGGCATCAGCCTTTTCGTGTTCAATAATCGCGGCGGCACCCGCATGGAGCTCTTCAGCACGCGGGAGATCCTTCACGCTGGTGATACCGAGGTGTGCGAGCGCCTCGGTGGTGAGCGTATAACGGATACGGCGTTTATCGGTGGGGTCTTCCCTCCCCTCGATGAGCCCGCGCATCAGAAGCGTGCGGAGTGAGGCAGAAGAGTTTACCCCGCGGACCCAGTCGACCTCGCCGCGCGTCGCGCCATCTCCGACGCTTCCGGTCGGAGCCCCGACTTTCGACGTCGGGGTTGAGTATGCAATCACCGCCAAGGTTTCCATACTCGCCTTCCCCACATCGCGCGAGAGCTCGCTCTCGCGGAGCTTCTTCACGATCGGCGCAGCCTCAAAGCTCGTGCGGAGCTCCACCTCATCGGCGGTCTCGATCAAGGTCTCACCGCTCCCCTTCAGAAGCGCGGCGGTAGCGTTAAGCACAAGCGCGAGCTCCTTTTGATCTAGATTCAAGAGCTCGCCGAGATGCTCTTTAGTCAAGGGGCCACTCGCGGCAAAGAGGAGGGCATGAACAGCGGCAGGAGGCGTGAGCATTGTCCTCTAGTATAGTCGCGCCCTCCCTCGTGAGCAATGTTTTGCTTGGGGGAACTAGCTAAGTCAGACTTGGCTAGTTAGCCATAATGAGGCACGGAGGCGGAAGCGGTGTGCTTGAGGCGGATATCGCCGTGTTGGTCGAATTGCTCGGCCTCTATCGCCCCCTGCTTCACGAGCTCAAGGAGCGCGAGGAAAGAAACGATCACCTCGATCTTCTCTTTATTACTTCCGGAAAACTCTTTAAAGGAGAGCGTCATGGCGCTCTGCACACGCTTGGCGAGCGCGTCCATCATCTCCTCGATGGTAACCAGCGGCTTCACTCTCGCTTCGGGCAGCTCCTCCACCTCCTTACGCGCCGCGAGGACGCGCGCGAGCGCCTCAGCGAGCGCTCCGGCTGAGAGGTCGCGCGCAGGAGAGAAGAAGGGTTCGATCGCGCGCTCGCCGATCGTGAAGAGCGGATGGTGACCCCACGCTCTCCCGAGCTCGCGCGAGGCCTCACGCACCTTCTCATAGGCGGCGAGGCGCCGCTTCAGGTCTTCAACATCCGCATTTTCATCTTCAGAGAGAGTAAGATCAGGAATGAGCGACTTCGATTTAATTAAAATGAGGGTCGCCGCGATCTGGATGAAGGTGGCGGTCTCCTCGATGGGAAAATCTGCCTGTGCACGCACGTGTTGAATAAAGTCTTCAGTGATTTGCGAGAGTGCTAGATCGTTAACCAAGAGCTTACGCTCCTCGATAAGATCAAGCAGGATCTCAAAGGGCCCCTCGTATTCTGGCGTTTTAATCGTGTACGGCATAATTCTCGATCAGGTCGAAGAGGAGGCGCACCGGCTCGCCACAGGCACCCTCGGCAAGCTCGTCACCCTTCACGCTCGTCATCCGTGGAGCCATATCTATGTGTGCCCAAGGGCACTCGAGCTCTTTGGCAAATTGCCAGAGAAACATCGCCCCGTCGATCGCCCCACCGTAGCGGCTCGTCGAGCCACCCGGGACATTCTTAAGGTCGGCAAAGGTGCCCCTCACTCGTTCTTCATACTCATCCCAGAGTGGCAGGCGCCAGCTGTAGTCGCCGGAGCGCTCGGCACTCTCCTCCACCTGTTTCGCGAGTTTCTCGTCGCGAGTGAGGAAGGCGTTCGCGTGTTGGCCCAAGGCTCCGAGAGCAGCGCCGGTCAAGGTCGCGACGTCGACCACCACCGCGGGCTTAAAACGCTTCGCATACGTGATCGCATCGGCAAGGATGAGTCGCCCCTCGGCATCGGTGTCGAGGACCTCAATCGTCTTACCCGAGAGTGACGTCAAGACGTCACCCGGGCGATACGCCTCATTACCCGGCATGTTCTCAACCGCTGGGAAGATCCCGATGACCGAGCGCTTCACCTTCAGGCGTGCGGCGAGCGCCACTGCGTGGATCACCGCCGCCGCGCCCGACATATCGAGATGCATCTCGTAGATACTGCTCGAAGGTTTCAAATTGAGCCCGCCACTGTCAAAGGTAACGCCTTTACCGATAAGAACAATCGGTCTGCCGTTGTTCTTATTGCCCCGAGCTTTTGCTTGTGGTGAGCTTGTCGAACCCGTCGAGGGGCTGTAACTCATGATCGTAAAGGTCGGCTTCTCGCTTGACCCCTTGGCGACGCCGAGGATCGCGCCCATGCCGAGCTTCTTCATCTGGGCTTCACCGAGCACGGTTACCTTAACCGGCAGGCCCTTCACCGCCTTCTTGGCTGCTGCGGCGAGCACGCTCGGGGTCATGTGCCCGGCGGGGGTGTTGGCGAGCTCACGGCACGCGTTCACCGCTCGCCCGATCTCCTGCCCCCGCCTCACCCCCGCCTCAATGTTGGACGTCGTACGTCCAACATGTGAGTAGGCACGCAGCTCCTCAACCCCACCCCACCCTTCTTTGGGCTTGGTCTTGAAACTGATGTGCTCGTAGCCCGCCATCAGAAAGCTCTCGGCAGCGACTTCTGAAATTTTCTCCGGCGAGATGCCGTGTAAGTTTTTAAAAAGGGATGGAGTACGGTCAAACTGGATCGCTATCTTCTTAATCTTATTCTTCTTGGCGACGTTGACTATCCGGCGACAGAGGAGCCGGAACTGCCGGAGATTCATCTCCTCACTTTTCCCTGCCTTGCCGGCAGGCAGGCCTGTTCCAAGCAGGAGGGTCTCGATGCCGTTCTCTTTGAGAAACTTCTGGTGATCCTTGGCGTCGTCAGTGAGCACAGTACGCACGTACTCTTTTGGTGCGCTGTCGTACGAGCCTTTGTTAAGCGTTATCTTCATCGAGAGTGAGGCGCGTGTCGATGCGGTTCATGTCGCGCGGGAAGAGAGAGCTCTCGCGCACGTTCTCGAGGCCGAGCATTTTCATCGTGAAGCGATCGAGGCCGGTGGAGCAGCCGCCGTGCGGCGGCATGCCATATTTAAATGCTTGGAGATAGAAGGAGAACTTCTTGGGGTCCATCCCGCGTGCCTCAAAGCGCTTCACCATCTCGTCGTACTGGTGGATGCGCTGTGCGCCGCTGTTGATCTCCAGCCCACGGAAGAGGAGGTCAAAGCCGCGTGAGAGCCCTTCTCCCGCCGCTTCGTCCGGCATGGTATAGAAGGCGCGCACCTTAGCGGGGAACTTGGTGATGAAGATGAAGTCGCTCCCGTGCTCCTTCTTGGCCCACTCGCAGATTGTGCGCTCCCCTTCTGGGTCCATATCGTCCTCGCTGCTGCCGACGATCTCCTGCGCCTCGCGGAGCGTGATGCGCGGGAACTTATCACCGAGCTGTGGCGCCTCCGCGCCGAGCAGAGCGAAGGCGCCGGCATGCTTCTCGCTGACCTCCTTCACCACATCGCGGATCGTGGTCTCCAAGACGTCCATCACATCATTTTCATCTTTGATAAAGCCAATCTCAAAGTCCATTTGTGTCGACTCCGAGAGGTGGCGAGTGGTGGAGCTCTTCTCGGCGCGGAAGACCTTGGCGATAGTCGAGACGCGCTCATAGACGCCTACCATGATCTGCTTGTAGAGCTGCGGCGAGGTCGCGAGGTAAGCGGCGGGGTGGTCATAGTAGCCAACCTTGAAGACTGCGGCGCCGCCCTCGGCGTCGCCGCCCACAAGCCCGGGAGCCATAAACTCAGTGAAGCCTTGGCGCGCGAGTGAGCGACGATACGCGTCGACAATAGTCGCCTGCACGGAGAAGATTGCGCGCTCGCGCGCGCTCCGGAGCGTGAGCGGGCGGTTGTCGAGTCGCGTGTCGAGATTGACCTCCTCGTCTTTGGGGAATGGGAGCTCGGCTGCCTCGGCGAGCACGCTCACGGCAGTCGCCTCGAGCTCGATGCTCCCGTTGACTCCGTCGGTGCGCATCTTCTCGGGGCGCTCGTTGACCACGCCTTCGATAGTGACCACCCATTCAGGCCGCAGCTTCTGCGCGGTCTCGAGAGCCTCTGCATGATTGGGTAGGCAGACACTCTGAACAGAGCCCGAGCGGTCGCGGATATCGAGGAAGACGAGCTTGCCGTGGTCGCGGCGCACGTCGACCCAGCCCGAGATCATCACCTCCTTGCCTACGTTCTGCCCCAGCTCCCCGATAAGTGTTCTCTTCATATGGGTATAAAATACCACAACTAAATGGTAAAAGCCGCCCACGTACACGTGAGGCGGCTTTTGAAATAGGTAGCTCGCCAGGGGTCTCAACCCTGCGAGCCCCTCTCGACAGAACCCCGCGCCTAGGGGTGAAGAACGGCCAAATCCCATCAACCGGGGGCGGCGGTAGCTGTCGAGGCGGGTGCAGGAGTAACACCCGCAGACTACGGTGGATCGCTGGAGCAGATCAAGAGGGGTCGAGAAGTCGTGAGTATTGCCGAAACCCGGCTTCGACCCGCGGCTCACGCTCCAGCAATCAGGAGGCGCAGTCCTCTCGTACTCTACAAAACTTGTTGACTTATGCAACCCCGATCGCTGCGCGGACCTGCGCCATCTTGGCCTCGCTCACCTCACGTGCCACTTGCCCACCGCGGCCGAGGATCACGTCCACCTCTCTCGAGTCCTCCTTGAGCGCCTCATACTTCGCGCGCATAGGCGCGAGAACGCGGTCGAGATCCTCAATCAAAATTTCTTTGAGCATTTTGTAATTCCCTTCGTGCTCGGCATAGACTGCCTCGAGCTCCTGCTCGCTGCGCACTAGTTTATGGATAGCGTAGACATTCTCCGGCCGGCCGCCAGCAGAGTCAGTGACAATACTCATCACCGCCTTCGCGAGCTCGTCGCGTGTGCCGAAGAGGGGGATCACGTTGCCCTCGCTCTTACTCATCTTGCCGCCATCAGTGCCCGGCACCACCGCCACCTCGGGCACGATCATGGGCTCGGGGAGCTTGAACACCTCCGTTTTATATATCCGGTTAAACTTCTCTGCGATGTCGCGCATGATCTCGATATGCTGCTTCTGATCCTGCCCCACTGGCACCACGGCGGCGTCATAGAGGAGGACATCGGCAGCCATGAGGATCGGGTAGTTGAAGGTCCCGACATTGATCTCCTTATTCTTGGCCTCGGCATCCTTGAAGGCGTGCGCGCGCATGAGATACGGCATCGTGGTGAGGGTGTCGAAGATCCAGCAGAGCTCGGTGTGCGCCGGGACCTCCGACTGCTTGAAGATCGTCACCTGCTCGGGGTCGAGCCCGATAGCGAGGTAGGCCATCACCACCTCTCGGGTGCGCCGCTTCATCTCCCCCTGATCCTGCACCGAGTTGAGCGCGTGATAGTCGGCGACAAAGACGAAGGGCCGATACTTGCCCTCCTTGGTCAGCTCGACAAACTGGCGCATCGCGCCAAAGTAGTTGCCTATATGCAGCTCCCCCGTCGGCTTGACCCCCGACACCAGCACCGGCTTCCCTCCCCCATTGTCTCCTCCTGTATTCATGCTCTGTACGATACCACAAAAATTAACCTAGAAAGCAGAAAAGCCCCGCAGGGCTTTTCTAGATTACCAGTGTTTCGGTGACGGAATACGCCACTTACTTGCTATAAGCTCCACACCGGATTTACATCAAGTTAATAGTATATGAAATTGCAGATAAAATCAAGGTGAGATAGGAGCCGTGGGGATAACGAGATTTTGTCCAAATTTGTTCTGCGGAAATCGAATCGATTCACTGATCGTCAGCATGTTATAGAAATGGCTCGCACCATAGTTGTAATGCGCCCAAATTGCATTCGCAATCACATCAACCGCCTGCACCACCTTGGAATGTTCCGAGTTTGTGTACGCAATTTGCAGGTTATGCTGGTAGCCAAACTGCGTAAACGCTTTTATCTTAATGTAGTCAGAAAGAGAGTTAATAGAACCGACCTTAGTCGAGTGATTATCAAGCAGAATGGACAGATCTTCCGGGGAACTTTTTATGGTCTTTTTCACCAAGAACGAAAACAAGTAGTTGTAGCAGAGGTTTTTATCCTCAAACAATTTCTTATTATCAATATTCTGCTTATCCGCGACGATGTATGAAATCGTATAGTCATTGGCACTGCAGAGTTTATTAAAAATCTCTTGCTTTTGAGGGAAAGACAGTCTGCTCGCCTTCACTTCAGACAGCTTATTTGTGGCACAGAACTTCCTCATAAAATTCACTACGCGCTTGCTCCGTTGAGGAGCAAATAGAACGAGCACAAAGTATCGATCTTTTGTCCCAAGATTGCCCGATTCGTCAACAAATAATGTTTTCACTCGCTTTATAATACACCCTTCCCGATATGCAGCTCCCCCGTCGGCTTCACCCCCGACACCAGCACCGGTTTCCCTCCCCCATCTTCTCCTCCTGTATTCATGCTCTGTACGATACCACAAAACGAAGTGTTATTTATCAATAATCACGTCAATTTTACTCACTACAATTTTACATCTGTCTGCAATGAGTCCGTGACTCTCTTTTAGATTCGTATTTAAAACAGTCGCATTTGCACTCATTGTACTAGGGTCAAAAGTTAGAAAAAAGTATTGCATGCAATTTTCAATTTCTTGATTTAAAATATCCACCTGACTTCTCAATTCCAAGATTTCTCGTTGAAATTGTGAATCAAAAACCCATATGTCTCCCAACAAAGAGTCCATAACTGGGAGTGAGAAAGTCTTGATAGCAAGCGATCTGTTTTCAGATGCTTTATATTTCTCCATTACCGTTTTAAAATCTGCATCTGACGCTCCGAATATTTTTTCCATTTCAGGTGTTACCATGCCATCATTGTACTTTTTATAGACATCCCCAATCCACCTTAATGATGGTTTGTCTAAACTCCCCAAATGAAGATGGACTTTAAAGGAAAGCCCCGCGATCCTAGTAGCAAGATTTTTGAGCTCCGAACATATTGCAAATCTAAAGTCTTTTTCTTTATATTTTCTGTCTATTCTAGAAGAAATGGGAGGCGTGAGTAAGCCAAACAACCATCCTAAAGTTATGTAAAGGAGTTCCATATTGACTTCAACTTGCTGTTTCGAAAATTTTCTTTACGAATGAGGTACGTGCATAGAATGCACGGCTAGTGGAACCGTGCCCGGATCCTTTGGTTCGAGCTTGTATCCATTTACCGTCCTTGCCCGTCAAGGCGTCGAAACCTTCCGCAATTAGCTTTTTACGAATGAGATCGTAATCTGCCTTAACCTCTTTTATAAGCTTGTCATCTTCAGCAAAATCCAAGCTCGCCACTTTGAGCAACCTCGCTTCCCCAGAGTTTTTGCCACTCCACTCAACCGCACAGAAAACTAAGCCTTTCAGTTTCTCCCAACAGTGGCTCTTATAGAATGTGTGTTTCCGCAGCTCATTGGGGTTGATCATTGTGATCGCCATTGTTTCCTTGGGTACGAGCTCGCCCTTTACTTTATGGAAAGCAACTGACTTTAACTCAAAACCTAAGCCATTTGGGGCCTTCAAATTATTATTCGTTAGACCTGCCAATGGTCCTAAAACTAAACCTTTCCAACCTTTGTTTTGCTTTCCGGTCTCGTAGGTAGTTATGCCATGCTTGAGTGCGAGTGGACGCAAATCTTTCCCGATGTATTTCTTCAAATTTCTTATTGCTATAGTACGCGTAACAATTTTCATACACGAAGATCATTAAATCTTTTTATTGAAAGATCAAGGTACTTCTTTTCCATGTCTATGCCGATGAATTTACGCCCATTTAGAGCGGCGGCGATGCCCGTCGTGGAGCTGCCTGTAAATGGGTCGAGGACGACGTTACCTTTGTTGGTGCTCGAAAGCACTATGCGCTTGAGCAGGTCGAGCGGCTTCTGGGTGGGATGCTTGCCGTATTTCTTCTCCTCCGGGCGAGGGGTGCCCATGGACCATACGGAGCGCATCTGGAGTCCCGGCTTCTTCAACTGATCCTCGGGCCAGTTCCCTTCTTTCATTAGCTCATAATTGAAAGTATGTTTTGCCTTCTTATCTTTGCGCGCCCAGACGATTGTCTCGTGGCTCGCGGTGAAGAATCGGCAGCTCAAGTTTGGCGAGGCATTCGGCTTGAACCATGAAATGTCGTTGAGGATATGGTAGCCGAGGGATTGGAGTGCATGACCGCACTGATAGATAGAGTGATAGGTGCCGCTCACCCAGAGTGTGCCCTCAGGCTTCAAAACGCGCTTGCAGGCCTCAAGCCAACGATAGTGGAAGGCGTAATCGTCTTCAAATCCTTTGCTAATGTCCCAGACACCTTTGTTGACGCTCACCATGCGTCCGGCGTGCACCGTGAAGCCGCCATTGGAGAGATTGTACGGCGGATCGGCGAAGATCATGTCGATCGAATTCTCGGGCAGCTGCGCGAGAACGTTTATTGAGTCTCCGTGATATAGAACGAAGTTGTCCTTCAAGAAATAAGGTTTTTGGGCGACTACAGAAAGGATTTTTCTCTCGGCGACCGTCATGGTCCCCAGTATATCATTTCGTCCCACAACCCCTTCGTCATAGGAAACGAAAAGGCCCACGATCTGGCTATGAGCCTAATCGTGGGCCTTCGTGAAGGTACTGCCCAGGTCACGCTTCCACCGCACTCCTCTTCCGCTCGACAAACTTGCCGTATGCGGCGGATAGCTTCCGCCGTGCTGGCTCGGCGTCGGCCTGGGGGATCACGACTTCTTCGAGCGGCTTGTCGTAGAGAGCGGCGATGAAGCGGAAGATTGCCTCCAACTGCTCTCCGCCGTACCCGCCTTCGCCGGTATGGTCGTTGACGCCACCGCACATGAAGCTCCCGACGCAGGTGATCAGCTCGAAGTACAGGTCGTGGATGAATTGCCCCGGGCGCTCCCAATGTTCTGCGGCTTTCCGGATGCGGATGATCCGCAGACGGAAGTCTAAGCGGCCGCTGACGGGATGGACCGCGGCATGATGGCCGAGCATGAGCTTCATCGCCTTGACCGAAGTGTCGGTGCCGCCATCGCATGCGATGAGTCGGACCCCATGATCCAATTGCGTTTCCGAGCCCGTGGACGTATCAAGCCCGAACGGATGCTCCTCGAGAACACACTCGTTGCAATCACGTTGGCTCCAGTACAGCTTCTTGTCTGTGAACCCGCCGTCGAGATTCAGTAACTCGTAGAGGCCAGTCTGCGCCAGCTTTTGCGTGAGAAGCGGAACACTGGCACCAGTTCTTGCGTTGCTATGGGACATCAAACTCTCCTGTGTAGATTCGATACGACGGACCAATTCCGTCTAATTCTTTTATAGCACATTGCGTATGTACTGTCAAACAGCCTAACTAAGTTTATTTCAAAAGGTGGCGGAAGAGGATCGCGGCGGTCCGGCCCTCGGCGATGCTGCCTTGAGCATCCCCAGCACCTCCCCTACCGAATCCGATCTGTATATTTATTCCGCAAGGTGTCACCTCGAGGTGACACCTTGCGGATAGTCTCACCGTGGATGATCCCCCTAGGACGGTCCTAGGGGAACGTGGTGATCTGCTATGCTTACGGCATGGACGCCGCTCGCATCAACGTCTATATCGACAGCGCAAATCTGCATCGCGCCTCTGCCGAGCTCGGGTTCCGTATCGACTACAAAAAGTTCCGTGGGTGGCTACGCCAAAAGTACAACCCGACCAATGTCTATCTCTTCATCGGTCTTATTCCCGGCAAAACGAAGCTGTATGAGCATTTGCAGCAGTGCGGCTTCATTCTTATCTTCAAGCAAACAATCTCGGTAGATGGAGAGGTCAAGGGTAACTGCGACGCCGAGCTGGTGCTTAAAGCAACGTCACAGTTTTATGAAAAAGAGTACGACCAGTGCGTATTGGTCACCGGTGACGGCGACTTTGGCTGCCTCGTCGAATTCCTTGTCGAGCATAAGGCGATGCATAGCGTAATCGCTCCGAATAAACAAAAGTGCTCATTTCTGCTTCGCAATAAAAATACAGACCTAGTCTTCCTCAACGATCTGTACCACAAGTTTTCTGAAAGAGCGTCGCCCTAAAAAGAGAAACCCCCATTGCATACGGATATGCAACAGGGTTTTCTCTATGGTTATGCCCTCAGGATAGCGCTATCCATGCTAAAAGTCAATCGCCGCTACTGCGCTTATTTCAAAAGCTGGCGGATAAGGGTGCTGCGGAAGTTAAACTTCCGCGGCGGGTATACCTAATCTTCACGCTATAGCGTCATGATTGTGTATGGTCGGTCACCGATCAAATATCCTTATGTATGGCCGACCGTCGAGTGATAAGAATATTTCAACAAAAAAACGAGAGCCCGCGAGACTAGCCCGCTTTGCGGGCTTTGGCGGCCGCCTTGGAGGCCTTAGTGACGAGCTCCTTCTGGACCTCCTTCCAGTTATCCTTGAGCTCCTGCGCGGCACGCTTGAGGTCGCTCGCGTCGATGGCGCGGGCACCCGCGTAGGTGGCCGAGACAGTGTCGACGATGGTGGCAAAGTCCTTCGCGCTCATCTCTTTGAGCTGCGCGGCTTTACTCATCACATCATCTTTCATATCGGCCGCCCAGCGCGTAGCGATCTTGCGGTGCTGCTTGGCCTTGTCGCTGCCGTAAAAGTAGTAGCCTGCGGCTGCGGCTGCCGCGAGCCCGAGCGCGACGCCTGTCTTGACCTTGAGTCCGGTGTGAGTAGCCATGGTGGTGTAGGTAAATGGGTAAGCTATTTCTTCTTATTACGCAGCGCCCACTTCTTGAAGAAGCTAAAGAATGGTCGGATGCGGCCTCCCCCACCCCGTATATTCTCTCGCAGCTCTGCTAGATCTTGCCGCACCAGCGCGCTCTCCATTACCACCGCTTCAGAAATATGCTCGATATGCGTGAGGATCCGCCCCACCCGCCAGAGAACGTAGGCACCCAGAACGCCAAAGATAACTGCAATCACAGTGGTGACGAAGAAAAAGATATCCATCTTGAGAAATTCGTTCATGCGGCTGTATACCCTCATGCCGCTGCATCCACACTTCTATTACCTCTCCCAAGCGATTTGACAGGATGTCGTTAATACTCTATTGTCAGCACGGGAATTTGACCCTTTTACCCCCGGCCGTAGGCCGGGTTCTCAACCCCAAGGAGATCTCGATGTATCTGAACAGGCCGCCACTTAACCCGGTGGTGCGGACGGTGTGTCTCATGCGGCACTTGCGGCAGATGACACATCTCGACCGCCCTCCGACAGACTGGGGGATGAACGATCCTCTCGACTGGTCGGAGGCTCTGCCGCATGCAGAGCGGATCCGGGCATTCCTGACCGGGATGGACTTTGCGTATTGCGGCTACTCGGCCGCACTGCGCACGCTCCAGACTGCCGGAGTGTGTCTCCCCAGCCCACCCAACTCGATGGAACAGTTGATCGGGCTCACGCCGCCCGATTACGAGAACGCCGAGATATGGAAGCGCATCGCGAAATGCGAGAGCATGACACCCCAGGCGCTCGCCAAGGCCGACCCACAACTCTTCGCAAACTGCGGCTTGCAAATGGCTGGCGTGATCCACACCGTGGTGACAGGCGTGATCGGGCCGGGTGAGGCAGCACTCCTCGTCACCCACAGTCCGCTCTGCGAAGCAGCGCTCTCCTCGTTCGTCGGGCTCGGACAGCTCAACTTCGAGCTCTTCGCGAAGGGGGACATGGCATGGTTCGAGTTCGACGTCGTCGACGGGAAGGTCAAGCTGACATCCTTCCCGAGAATCTTCCCGCTCTGACTCCGCGGCGAAGCCGCGGAGAGAATGGCCGCCCACCCTTTACGGGTCGGGCGGCTGTTTGTTTTACCGAAGTGGCGGGGCGGCGGCGCGCGCGGTGAGCGCGCTTATAAGAGACGGCGAGGAGAAATAATTTGAAAGCTTGCGCTGCCAGCCGCTCGCACTCGTGTCGACGTCGGGTAACACACCATTCTGTTCAATCGGCTGTTGGTCGTCGCGCAGCGTGAGTGAGTTGACCAAGAAGAGCGCGTAGGTAGTCGCAGGGTCAATTTCAGTTTTAAGGGGATACGTATTCTCAACCGAGCCCCAGCCACGAGTGCGCTCCCCCACCACATGCGCGAGCCGGAGGCGCTTGAGCACCGCGGTGGTGGTCTCGGCGGTCGACTGGGTCATCGGATCGGTGAGGACCGCCACCTCGCGGTAGCGGGAGAGCTCGGGGAACTGACCGAGGGTAGTGCGCTGTGGATCGTTCTCGCCCTGATGATAAAGGTCAAACGCATACTGATTAGCACCGATAAAGAGGCCGACAAATGCAGGGGCAAAGTCGAGTGAGCCACCTACGTTGCCCCGCATGTCGAGAATAAGCGAGTCGAGCCCGGGAGTGGTCGAGGCGGCGAGCACCGCCCAGCCAAATTCCTGCAGCGTCGTGGGCGAGATTTTATTAAAGCTTACGTAGAGCGTGCGGCCGAGCGTATGCGAGAAGACGCTCGGCTCAACCTGCGCCGTGTCATAGAGCTGCTTCTGCGGCGCACTGCTCAAGACCTTGTGCGCATAGTCCACTGCCTTCAGCTCCTCCTTCGCCGCGCTCGAGCTCGACGCGGCGAGTGTGGCAGCCTTCTCGGTATAGGCTTTCTGGATCTCAGTCTCGGAGGCTCCTTTCTCAACGCCCAAGTTTTTATACAAATCTTTCTCGGGGTTTACGTTCGCCACCTCGTTGCGCAACTGGGTGACCTGTTGCTCGGAGTAGAGGGCGTTACGCCCATAGGGGATGAGGTTGTAGAGCACGAGACTCACGGTGTCAGTGACGAGCTTCTTCTTAACCTCGGTTGAGGTCGCATTCTTGAGCGCATCGGCGATAAGCGCGGCGGTGCCTGCGCGGGTGGAGGTGGCCAGAGTCGCGCTCACGCCCCCTTTAGCGAGCGCGAGCTGAAAGAGTTGCGGCAACTCGGGAGAGTTAAACTGTGCAAAGGAGCCCGGCTTAATCCAGTACTTCTCGCTGATCTGGTCAAATGCCTCCATCGCAAAGCGCACATAGGGGTCAGCCTCCTCGGGGGTAGCATAGCTGATCGGGGACTTCTGGGCTGAGAGAAAGCCGATCACGAGGAGCGCCGTGAGCGCGCCGACGATGACTGACCGTATTACAATAGTTCCGCGCCAGTGCATCGCACCAGTATACCCGAAAAGAGAAATCCCCTTACGGGGATTTCTCTTTTCGCTCTGTGCGCCGGGAAGGATTCGAACCTTCGTAGGACTATGTCCGCGAGATTTACAGTCTCGTGCGATTGACCACTCCGCCACCGACGCTCATTTTGTCAAGTCCTTATGATACTCCTCTATCCATGCGAGTATTTGCCTCAACAACTTCTGATCAGAATACACTATATGTACAAGACCGTGAAGCATCCTCGGACCTCGCGGCCCTGGTTCAGCTGCCTTCTTTATATAGGGTTTAATAAATTGCTTTTCAGGTATTGAAAGGAGACGACTCCAGTATCGAGTCAGCTCAGCCACATTCTGACCTTCATAGCAATAAATATGTCCTCGGATCCGTCTTTCATCGACCCGGCAAATTTCTGAAAGAAATCGCTTAAAGATCAGGGCCATTTGCGCATCAGAATTTGCAAAATCTACTGTGTTTCGCCCGACCTTATACCCTTCTGCCCAGTACAGCATGATTGCGGCGGCCTTCAAACGTTCGTCCTTCTCCGTGAGAGAGGTTTTTAGACTATATGAAAGCGGTTTTGCCTCAAAGCGAATTTGATTTGTCTGCTTCGCCGTGCGCCGCTGAACCTTCAGATGACGCAGCGCGTAGTAGGTCGCATTGAGACTGACCTTGAGCGTATCTGCTACCTGCTGCGCACTAAGGCCGCAGCTGTAGAGCCGAGCGGCCTCCTTCTGACCTTCTGATGAAAGTGCTGCCGGGAAGGGCATACCGCCATTCTCTCAAGAAAATTGAGAGTCAAACGGACTTATGCACAGAAATGTTTACTTTAGTACTAAAACGAGGACGCCCTGCTTGCCCTTGCGGATGAGGGCGTGGCCGCCGGAGAGGTCACTCACAAATATTTTCTGATCCGGATTCTCTATCGGGAGGCCCGAGAGGGTGATCGCCTTCCCTTCTATCAGGCGGCGAGCATCACTCTTGGAGCTCGCGAGGCCGCCCGCGACGAGCGCCTCACAGAGCGAGGCGCCATCTTCAACGTCGCGCTTGGTGAGGGTCACGCTTGGCGCCTCGGCAAGCGCCACCTGGAACGCCTCGCGTGAGAGCTCGTGGAAGGGGGTGTCGCCAAAGAGCGCGTCGGTGGCGGCCGCTGCCTGCGCCACCGCGGCCGGGCCGTGCACGATCTCGGTCACGAGACGCGCCAGCGTCTCCTGTGCTTGGCGCTCGCCCGGGCTCCGCTTATGCAGCTCGAGGAGCGCAGCGATCTCTTGAAGCGGGAGAAAGGTGTAGACCTTGAGGTACTGCTCGAGGTTTTCATCGGGGAGATTGATCCAGAACTGGTAGAACTGGAAGGGTGAGGTCTTAGCTGGGTCGAGCCACACGGCATTGCCCTCGCTCTTGCCGAACTTCTTGCCCGAGGCGTCGGTGATGAGCGGCACGGTGCAGGCATAGACATCTTCTCCCAGCTTCTTGTGGATCAGGTCGACTCCCGAGAGGATATTGGTCCACTGATCACTCGCGCCCACCTGCAGATCACAACCATATTTCTGATTAAGGACAAAGTAGTCATAGCCTTGGAGGAGTGCGTACGTAAACTCGGTATAGGAGATGCTCTCGTCGGGGGTGTCGAGACGCTTCTTGATGATCTCGCGTTTGACCAGGTCATTGACCGTGAAGAACTTCCCGATGCCACGCAGAAACGGCACGAGCTTAATGTCGAGAAGCCAGTCAGCGTTGTCCACCATCTTGAAAGACACCGAGCCGAGGATGCGCTTGAGCTGGCTCTTTAGCGCACGCGTGTTGGCGGCCACCGCCTTCTCGTCGAGCATCACGCGCTCGCCCTGCTCGCGCGGATCACCGATCATACCGGTCCCGCCACCGACCAAGAAGATGAGCTTGTTCCCTGCCGCGGCAAGCCGCTTCATAAGGAGGATGGGTACCAGGTGGCCCACGTGGAGCGAGTCGGCGGTGGGGTCGACGCCCAGGTAGACCGTGCGCGGCTTAGAGAAGATATGCTCGGGCGCCGTTGAGGTGTGCTCCAAGAGCCCGCGGCCCGCCAAGTCTTCAGTGAATTTCATGTGAAGATTATACCACACATGGTAAAATAACCTTTTCAGTATGCATCTTTCCTCATCTGATCACAAAGTAAATAGTCGCGCTATACGACGTGTGCTCCGCGACTACGGGCGACAGTATCGCGCGCACCCATGGCTTGCGCTCGGGTCATTTATGTTCCCGGCAATCGGGACGATATTTGTTTTCTTTATCCCGCCACTCTTTGTGGCTGAGATTGTAAATAAAGCAGCAAGCAACACACTTGACCTTCCGCATACCCTCCCGCTCATTGGCCTCTTTGGTGCCTCATGGATTTTTGGGGAGCTTCTGTGGCGCGTCGGGATCCACTTTATGATCAAACTCGAAGCAAAGGGTAAACAACTCCTAGGAGAGACCGCGCTCGCCGATCTCCTTGGTCGCGACTACGACTTCTTCACCGATAACTTTGTGGGATCGCTCACCAAAAAGGCGCTCGCGTACGCACGCGGCTTTGAGACATTCACGGATATCTTTGCCTTCAATATCCTCACTAACCTCTTCCCGCTCATCTTTGCGCTTATCGTGCTCTCCCGCTACTCGTGGATCCTTCCCGCCGTACTTCTGGGCGCCGTGCTCCTCGTGATATCGGTCTCTATCCCGATTATCCGCATGCGTTCACATCTTGTCGCCGAGCGCCACGCGGCCGGAAGCAAGGTCTCAGGCACGCTCTCTGACGCGCTCACCAACGTGATCATGGTCAAGTCATATGCGCGCGAGGGAGCTGAAGAAGCCCGCAATAAGGATGACCTTACGGCCTACGTCAGTAAGTTCACCCAGGCGGCCAACTTCCAAAACCTTCGGCTCGAAACCATTCTCTCCCCCTTGTATGTCCTTACGAATGTGATCGGGCTCACGCTCGTCATTTTTCTCGCCGCGCCCTTGGGTCTCGCGGTCGGAACGCTCCTTGTCGTCTTCTCCTATTACACTCAAGTCACTCGCGTTTTCTGGGAGATCAATCACATTTATCGCCAGCTTGAGTCTTCCGTCACTGAGGCGGCCGAATTTGCCGAACTAATGCTCGAGAAACCGACGATTACCGACTCCGTGGATGCTGCTCCGCTTGTCGTACAGGACGCACAGATCCACTTCAACGCTATCACCTTCCGCTATGGCGAGGCGCGCGAACCATTCTTTAAAAACTTTTCTTTCTCGATTAAAAGCGGGGAGCGAGTGGGACTCGTGGGTCCGAGCGGTGGTGGCAAAACGACTATCACCAAGCTCCTCTTGCGCTTTGCTGAGGTAGAAGCTGGGGTGATTACGATTGATGGTCAAGATATTACGAAGGTGACCCAACAGTCGCTTCGCAGTGCCGTTGGATACGTACCCCAAGAACCGCTCCTCTTCCACCGCTCACTTTTCGACAACATTGCCTACGGGAGTGTGGGTGCCTCGCGCAAAGAGGTCGAGCGTGCGGCCACGCTCGCACACGCACACGACTTCATCACCACCTTGCCCCAAGGCTACGAGACCTTGGTCGGCGAACGCGGAGTGAAGCTCTCCGGTGGTCAACGTCAACGCGTCGCGATCGCCCGCGCGATCTTAAAGAACGCCCCGATTCTCGTCCTTGACGAAGCAACGAGCGCGCTCGACTCAGAGTCAGAAAAATACATCCAAGAGGGGTTGTGGGAGCTGATGCAGGGCAAGACCGCGATTGTGATCGCACACCGCCTCTCAACGATCAAACATCTTGACCGAATCGTCGTGCTCAACGAGGGTGCAATCGTCGAGGAAGGTACCCATGACGAACTTCTCCGACAGAACGGTGTGTATGCCAAACTCTGGGGTCACCAGTCAGGAGGATTTTTGGAAGACTAGCTAGTGCGCGAGGAAGAAGAGACCAATCGCAGGAGCGACAAACCACCAGAAGAAATATTCTTTAGGTGCAAAGAGAGCGTCAATCGGGGGAGTGAACTGATAAAAATTGGTGATGTCGAACACGTGATACCCAAGCGCGATCAGTATCCCCGCTATGAGGAAGGAGAGAAAGATGAGTGAGAGCGAGCCAATGTCGAGAAAGTCAGAGACGACGATGCGCCGGAGGATGATGTAGAACATAAAGGCGAGCGCGAGGAAAAGCCCGAGGTGGGTGGCGAAGGCGGTGATCTCTGGCGCCTGGGGGAGATATGACTCGTAGGGAAATGCGACATAGAGCGCATACGCGCTATAGATCGCAAGGATAACAGCGACAAATTGACCGCGCCCCACGTAACGCGAGAAGAGGATAAAAAAGAGCACAATCACTAAAATGATGACGAAGTCGCTTATCGAGTGCCACAGCGTACTCGCGAGCGGCCCGGCGATACTGGTCACCTCGGCGATGCTACTGGCGTCTGGCATGGGACCAGTATACACCCTTCCCTAGAGACCCTCGGATTTGAGGTCTGCGACGGACTGCTTGGCACGGCCGGAGAGCTTATGCGGGAGCGCGACCTCAAGGCGGATGATGAGGTCGCCGCGGCCGCCCTCGACCGGGATCCCCTTCCCCGCCACCCGCAGGAGCTCCTCTACCTTGTGCATCACGGGGATCTTGACCTCTAGGGTCTTGCCTTCGAGCGTCTCAACAGAGACGGTAGTACCTAAGAGAGCGTCGGTGAGCTTGACCGGCAAATCCATGATGAGATTGAAGCCGTCGCGGCGGAAAGCGGGGTGCGGCTTCACGTGGATTTTAACGTAAAGATCGCCCGGCGTGCCGGTCTTGACCGCCTCTCCCTTACCAGGAAGGCGGATCATCTCGCCGTTGTCGATACCGGCTGGAATGTTTATCTTCATCTCTTCTTCTTTTCGCTTCACGCCATGACCCTTACAGTCGGCACACTTCTCTTTAGAAATTTTGCCCGTGCCCTCACAGACGTTGCAGGTGCGTACGCTACTGAACTGGCCAAGGATAGAGTTGCGCGTCTCGTGGATGCGACCGCTGCCGTTGCAAGTACTGCACGTGTCGAGGGTTGTGCCGGGCTTGGCCCCACTCCCCGAGCAGGTGCTACAGGTAGAGACCTTGGCCAAGAGGACCGTGCGGGTGGTGCCGAAGACAGCGTCTTTAAAGGGAATCTCAAGATCGATTGAGATGTCGCGCCCACGCGGGGTGGCACGGCGGCCGCCGCGGCCGCCGAAGATATCGCCAAATATATCGCCAAAGTCGAACTCCACCCCGCCCTGCCCAAAGCCCTGCTGAAACTGGGAGAAGTCAAAGCCGCCAAACGGATTCCCTTGTGCTCCTGCTCCTGCCGCCGCTCCTCCTCCGGGGAACGCCTGACCGTAGGTGTCATACTCACGCCTCTTCCTCTCGTCGGAGAGGATTGAGTAGGCCTCGGTGATCTCTTTAAACTTGGACTCGTCGGTGCCGCCCTTATCGGGGTGGTACTTGTGTGCCAACTTGCGGAACGCTTTTTTAATATCGTCTGGTGTCGCCTTCTTGTCGACGCCCAGCACGCTGTAATAGTCTTTGGTCGTTGCCATTTTGTTCAGTATACTCGTTCTTCATTTTGTATGCAAAAAAGGAAGGCGCGAGGAGTCTTCCTCGCGCCTGGGGCCTCTGGCCAACTGGCACCGGCAGGACTCATGAAACGGGATTCCTGCTGACGGCGACAATCACCAGCCAGACCAGACACCCGGTCACTGCGCTCAGGGAGAGCATGAGGCCCAAAAACCAGGCCACAACTCCCCACTTTGATGTGACCCGACCAAACCTGGTGATATCCAAGGGGCTCTCCTTCTTCGCGGAAAATTCCGCATAAATCTATTATGCACAATATTTAGCGAAACGCAACCCCACGAGAGTCTCGCGCCGCTTTGCTCAACTAGTGAAGTCTGACTTCCCTAGTTATTCTGGCTTTTCTTTAAAGTCGGCGTCCTTCGGCCCTGCAGCAGGGCCGTCAGGACCTGCGGCTTCACCTCCGGTCGGTGGAGCTGTCGGCTGCTCACTACTCTTGGCCATCGCCTCCCCGATCTTCATCATCGCCGCCGAGAGCGTCTCGGTGGCGGTCTTGATGAGCACCGCGTCCTCACCCTTGTGGGTGACCTTGAGCGCGTCAATCTTGTCCTGCACGTCCTTGACCACTTCTGCCCCGGCCTTCTCGCCGTGCTCCTTGACCGCCTTCTCTGCCGCATAAATCGCCTGGTCGGCCATATTACGAACCTCAACCAGCTCCTTACGCTTCTCATCGTCAGCCGCATTAGTCTCGGCATCAGTCTTCATCTTCTCAATATCTTCCTTCGAGAGACCCGTCGAGCCCTCAATGCGAATCGACTGCTCCTTGCCAGTGGTCTTCTCTTTTGCCTTCACAGTGAGGATGCCAGAAGCGTCAACATCGAAGATGACCTCTACTTGGGGCATACCGCGCGGCGCCGGCGGGATCCCGTCGAGCATAAACTTGCCGAGTGACTTGTTATCGGCGCTCATCGCGCGTTCGCCCTGAGTAATATGAATTTCCACGGATGGTTGATTATCCGCAGCCGTTGAAAAAGTTTGTGAGCGGATAGTGGGGATCGCCGTGTTGCGCTCCACGAGCTTAGTCGCCACCCCACCCATGGTCTCTATAGAGAGCGAGAGTGGGATCACGTCCACGAGGAGGATATCCTTCACGTCACCCTGGAGAATGCCGGCCTGAATCGCAGCACCCACCGCGACCACCTCGTCCGGGTTCACACTCATATTGGGCTTCTTGCCGAAGAACTTCTCGACCTCACTCTGGATGAGCGGCATGCGGGTCTGGCCGCCGACGAGGATCACTTCATTAATATCGGAGATCTTGAAGGGCGAGGCCTCCATCGCGCGCTTGGTGATAGCCATCGCGCGCTCGACAAACTCACTCGAGAGCTCCTCGAGCTTGGCGCGCGTCATCTTGATAAGCAGGTGGCGCGGGCCAGAGGCATCACTCGTGAGAAACGGGATATTCACCTCACTCTCCATCGCGCTCGAGAGCTCGATCTTGGCCTTCTCGGCGGCCTCGTCGAGGCGTTGGCGCGCGAGGGCGTCGGTGCGTACATCGATCCCGCTCTCTCGCTTAAACTCGTCAGCGAGCCAGTTGATAATCTTCTGGTCGATGTCTTTACCGCCGAGGTGTGCGTCGCCGTCGGTACTCTTCACCTCGATCACGTCGCCACCCACCTCCAAGACGGAGATGTCGAAGGTCCCGCCGCCGAAGTCAAAGACTGCAATCTTCTCGTCCTTCTTTTTATTAAAACCGTAGGCGAGCGCGGCCGCGGTCGGCTCGTTGATGATGCGCTTCACGTCGAGACCGGCGATCTGCCCTGCGGCCTTGGTCGCGCTGCGCTGATCGTCGTTGAAGTAGGCAGGCACGGTGATCACCGCCTCGGTGATCTTCTCGCCGAGCTTGGCCTCGGCATCGGTCTTTAGCTTCGAGAGAATCATCGCTGAAATTTCTTCAGGGCGGTACCACTTGTCGTTCATCTTGACCTCGATACCCCCGTTAGCCGCCTTCTGCATCTCAAAGGGGACCACGGCCTTATCCTTCTGCACCTCTGGCTCATCAAACGAGTGCCCGATAAAGCGCTTGATCTGGAAGATAGTATTGAGCGGATTAGTCACCGACTGACGCTTGGCGAGGGTACCGACGATGCGCTCGCCGGTCTTCCCCACCGCGACGATTGAGGGCGTCGTGCGGGCGCCCTCGGCGTTCTCTAAGACACGCGGCTCGCCACCCTCGACGATCGCCATCGCAGAATTGGTAGTGCCCAAATCAATGCCGAGAATTTTAGCCATAGTTAAAATGGTTACTGATTACTACTATTAAAGTGTGCGACCCTGACCTTCGCGGGGCGGATGACGACTTCGCCGCCTGTTCCGAGCTCCGCCGAGGAAAGCTTCCAGCCTTTTTCTAATACTACCGTAACCGTATCATCATTTTCAAGTGTCGCGACGACATCTTGGCCGAGAGCCTCGTGGAGACTGGGGTCAAATGTCTCGCCCACCTCGCCGAGCGCCGTGAGGCCGAGGCCAGCGAACGCGCTCTCGAGTTGCTTCACAATCGCATCAAAGCCACTCGGCAACTCACCGTGTGCTCCGGCGCGCTCGAGAGCGTCGAGTGCTGGGAGGAGCGACTCAATGGCCTTCACCTTCCCCCTCCCTTCAGCCGCCTTGGTGTCGCTCTCGATGCGCTTGAGGAGATTCACGTAGTCGGCCTTGGCGCGCTGCCAACCGTCCATATATTCTTGCTTCTCTTTACGCAGGCTCTCGATCTCCTCTTTCAGCTTAGCCACCTTCGCGGCCGCTGCGGCCGCGACCTCATCGCCGTCCTCTACGACGACGTGCTCGCTTATGTCTTCTTCCGCAATATCATCTCCGTGCCACTCCTTCATGTCTCCACTATGCCTGAAGTCGCGCACGGAGTCAAAAGTCGCTCGATGGTATACTGGGGTGTATGAGCGAACTGCCTCCACAAAAAATACAGACTGAAGCCGTGACACCTGCACCAGAGAAGTCCAAGAGACTCGTGAATCAAATCAGCCTCTCGACTGAACTCGACGAGAACGCCAAGACCATCTGCCAGGAGCTCTTGCGCGACGAGTATATGCGGGTCGGTTATGAGCCAGTGGTGATTGCGGCCTATGATACACGCGGTGAGCGTCTCGCGATCTACGACGAGACCGGTGAAATCATTGGTACTATCGGACTTCTCTTAGACGAGGCGGGTAACCCCGAGTCTCTCCCTGCGGGTACCCTCTTTAAGGAAGAAGTTGCAAAGCTCCAAGAGGGTGGTACGCGACTGATCGAAATAGGTCAGTTCGCAACGTTGGATACGGTCGGCCTCGCTCGTTCCGCCCTAAAAAACCTGGTTGATCAACTCGTCGTTCGGGCAAAGAGTCTGGGTGCGCAAGTGGCGGTCATTACCGTTAATCCTCGACACGCGCCACTCTATGAGCGACTCGGTTTTTCTCGAGTCGAGGCGGGTACACGCCACTACGAGGAGGTAGGTGCTCCCGCAGTGCTCCTCTCCCGCCCCGTAACCCTCCAATAAAAACGAAAGCGGGACCCGTGGGTCCCGCGATCTTGTGCCAGCCCTGCCGCGAGCTAGCTGGTGAGCTCGCCCGCTTCCGCGAGCGCTTCGCCGACCTCCTCTTCGACGAGCGTTGGAGGCGATTCGTCACTGCCCAGCAGCGCCAATCCGCACCCCTCGCAGATATGCCAGCCGAGCTGTGGGACAACTTCGCGTTTGCAGGCGTTGCAAACGACTTGTTCGTTGGCGGCCATCGGATTTCTCCGGTATGGAGCAAAATTGCGTCCAGACAAACTGTACTCTTGTAGTGTGCAAACAGCAAGCAGATTGTATGAATAATCGGAATCTCTTGAGTCACTGAAAGGTATCCACAATCTCGACGCTATAGCATACTTTTTGTTGATAGTAACGTCCGAGATGGCAAAAGGTATGATATATCATACCAGCATATCCAAAACTTCATGCTATAGCAGCATTTCGTGGATAGTTGATGGCAATAGAAAAAGCCGAGGGGCGCTCGGCTTCTCCGGTTGCGGCTTCGGCCGCCTTGGCTTCCTCCTTCCCCGCCCTATCTCGGGGCAGCCATAGTGGTATGGCTTACCCCCTCGCCAGGCAACGTAGGTGCCAAGCTTGATGGGAAGCCCACACCTGCGGCGTGTACAGACGGTAGCCGTCATCAGAGCCCCCAGAAAGCGAGGACCTGCTGATGGATACCGTTCCAGAAGCGGAGGTTCTGCTTCTGGTACTCGAGCATTTCGACAAACAGCGGCGCAAAGGGGCGCGCCAACTCTTCGAGGTCGATGAACATGACGATCTCCTACGGGAGGGATTCCCGTAAGGTAACTCTACCACCAAAAGAACAGCCGCCCATGGCGGCTGTTCGCATACGCGAGAACTACTGGAGCTGGGCGCGGAAACGCCTGAAGGCATCCCACTCGCTCTCTGGTGTGGCGCGCACAGCGCCGAGCACCTTCTCAAGGAGCTCAAACTGCCGCGCGAGCGTGTTGTAGAAGTGACTACGCTCCGGCTTCCCTCCTGCGATAAGCTTCGCCGAAAGGTTTCCGTAGGCGCTCTGTCCCATCTGTCTGAAGTAGCGCACGCTCACTCGGAGGCGGAGTGCGCGCTCGGGGAAAAGACCCGCAAGCAGAAGCGCTTCGTCACCAACACGCTTGAGCACGACGTTCCCCTTCTCACCCGACAGCTCCACCGCACGGAGGAAGCCGAGTGCAAGGACGTCGTGAGTGATCTCTGGGTCACGCAGGTGCTCCACCAAGCAGTCAACGAGAAATCCGTGGAGCGCATGCGGGAGCGTGACCGATGCCTTCTCTTCTCCGGCTCTCACCAGCGTATCAAAGAGCGCGACCTCTCCCGAGACATACGGGTTTTGTCGTGCGAGCAACATACCGTCTCCTCTCTCGAGTTGCCCAAGCGAGATTGCTGGGCTCTGGCTGATATATAGCACACAACCGCCCCTTTGGGGCGGTTGCTGTTTTGTATTACTTTATCTCTTAGACCACTGCGGCGCTTTGCGGGCTTTCTTGAGGCCCGGCTTCTTGCGCTCCTTGGCACGCGGGTCGCGCTTGAGAAAGCCGGCCTTCTTAAGAATCGTGCGGGTCTTCGGCTCAGCTGCAATAATCGCGCGGCTAATAGCGTGGCGAACCGCGTCTGCTTGTGCAGAGATGCCACCTCCCGAGACATGAGCGGTCACGGTGTAGTGTTCAGCACTCTCAGCTTTTCCAAATGCCTCTTCAGCAATAACCGCACGATCAGCAGTCTTGAAATAATCCTTGGCGCTTTTGCCGTTGACCGTGAGGCTTGACTTGCTTGCTGGCGTGATGCGCACGCTCGCGATCGCGGTCTTACGGCGCCCAACAGCATGAGTGAAAGTAGTAGCCATATTACGCATTAACAATAAGATTCTTCATCCGTGGTGCACGGAGCTTGTTGCGCGGGATCATCCCGTCAACCGTCTTTTTGACAACGTCTGCAATGCCCTTCTTCGCAACCATCTCTGCCATGGTCATCGAGCGGAGTCCGGCGGGATAGCCCGTGTAGCGGGTGTAGATTTTCCCCGTTGTGCGACGGAGCGGAAGGTGGAGCTTGCCGGCATTCTCGATTACCACCGTAACCGGGTGTGCAGTTTGTTTGTCGAAGTGGACCGAACGCTTCCCAAGAAGGGCGTGCGCTGCCTCGCTTGCCACACGGCCAAGCGTGCGGTCGGTGGCGTCGATCGTATAGGTTGTTGTTTCTGGTTTGATAATCCGCGTCATAGATAAATATGGTGTACTAGACAAATGAGATATACGCAAGTTTGCGTGCATCGCTCTTACCGCGCACCGAGCGCTTCACGACCCGTGTGTACCCGCCGTTTCTATCAACATACCGAGGCGCTATGGTGTCAAAAAGCTTCTTGGTTGCTTCTTTGTCACCGAGTTTTGCCTGCGCGAAACGGCGGGTCGCGAGCGTATTCTTCTTTCCGTACGTGACGAGACGCTCGATCGCGGGGCGCAGTGCCTTGGCCTTGGCCTCCGTAGTCGAGATCCGCTCCTCCAAGACCAGTGAGCGCATCAAGGACTTGAGAAGCGCCCGGCGCTGACCGGTCTTACGATGGAAAGTCTGTGCTTTCTTGGTATACGCCATAGTAGTTACTCGCCTTTGAGCGTGAGGCCGCAGCCGGCAAGCGCGGTCGAGATCTCCTCAACCGCCTTGTCGCCAATACCGTCAAGCTCCTTAAGTGCCGAGGCGGTCTTGCGGGCGAGACCGGCTGCACTCTTGATCCCTGCCTCCTCGAGTGCCGAAACGACACGAGTAGGAAGACCGAGATCAGCAATCTTTACCTTCGTCGCATCAAGCTCGCCGTCGGTCTCCTTTGCCGAAGCTGATGCCGTACGTTCATGCGCCGGCTCATTCTCTTGAAAACCAATCACGGCCTTGAGCTGGTGAATCATCGTCTCGATTGACTTTTCAAGTGCTTCGCGCGGAGCGATCGTGCCGTTGGTCTCGATCAGGATACGGAGACGGTTGAAGTCGGTGCGGTCTCCCACGCGCATGTTATCGACCTCGTAGTTCACGCGACGGATCGGTGTGAACGTCGCGTCAAGCGCGATGGTGCCGATGTCGACTTTGTCTTTGGTCAACACTTCGCGCGGCACGTAGCCGAGGCCGCGTTCGATCGTTGCTTCAAGCTCGAGGGTTGCCTTTCCGGCGAGATCGCAGATGTGCTGACCCGGATTCTTGATCTCGACCTGGCTGGGGAGATTAAAGTCTTTTGCGGTTATCTCGCCGGTGCCCTTAGTGATAAGGGAGATGGTTTGTGGCTCATCACCGTGAAGGATAAAGTGAACGCGCTTGAGATTGAGGAGGAGCTCCATCACCGTCTCGCGCATCCCATCAATAGTTGCAAACTCGTGAGGAATACCCTCGATCTTGACTTGGGTGATCGCTGCGCCCGGGAGTGAAGAGAGGATGATACGGCGCAAGCTGTTGCCCAGCGTATGACCGTATCCCGGATAAAGTGAATCAATTTCATAAACGCCCTGCATGTCCTCTTCAGACACGATACGGGGCTTGCTTGGCAAAGTAATGTGGTATTCCATAACGCAATCGTAATTACCAGTGAATAATAATGAAAAACTACCTCGTGTAGAACGAGAGCACTGAGACCATGTCGCCTGCGACATCTGCTGACGCCGAGGTGGGCCGCTCGACCACGCTCCCGCTCATCGAACTCGCATTCCAGTTAAGCCAGGAGGGGAGCGGACGCTCGGCAAAGCGCTCAGCGAAGCCGACCAGCACCCCATGCTCCTTTGATCCATCGCGGATACTGATCTCGTCACCTACCGAGAGAGCACACGAAGGCACACGCATTTTCTTCCCGTTCACCATCACGTGACCATGTGCTACCATCTGGCGCGCCGCGCGGCGCGTGGCAGCGAGACCGAGGCGCCACACCACGTTGTCGAGGCGAAGCTCAAGGAGTTCATGAAGACGATCCGATGGCTGCGCCGCATGCGCCGTGAGCGCCTTGCGCACATAGTTACGGAACTGGCGCTCCGGGAGTCCGTAGGTCACGCGGACCTTCTGTTTCTCGAGCATCTGCTTGCCGTACTCGCTCTGACGCCCACGCCCACGACGCTTGTTCTTTGCGCTCCGTTCTGCAGAAATAGCAAATTTCTGCGTCTGCGCTTTCTCAAAGACGGTTGCGCCAAGGCGCTTTGCAATTTTGTATCGTGGTCCCGTTTTCATAATAAAGTATTACACGCGACGCGGCTTCGGCGGCCGGGGACCGTTGTGCGGGATCGGCGTCACATCTTTAATCGCGCGGATCTGGATCCCTTTGCTGGAGAACGCGCGGAGAACCGACTCACGACCAGCTCCCACACCACGGATCACAACTGCCGCCTCCTTGAGGCCAATCATCATCCCTTTCTCGCCGAGAAACTCACCCACCTTGGCCGCCGCATAGGGGGTCGACTTACGCGCGCCAGAAAAGCCGAGTGCGCCCGCGCTTGAAGAGACAATCGCATTACCTTTCTCATCAGTGAGAATCGCTTTGGTGTTATTAAACGTCGCCTCAATGTGGAGCACTCCCTTATCGAGATGACGCTTCGTCGCCTTTGAGAGTGCACGCTCCTTGCGCCCCTGGTCAAGGCCCTTACCGCTCTTCTTAATGATACGTTTCTTTCCCATAGGTATGATTACGTCTTTTCGAGCGTACGGCGACCCGAGGTCATCGTCTTGCGGACGTTGCCACGACGCGTGCGCGAGTTGGTCTTGGTGCGCTGCCCGCGCGTCGGCATCCCACGCGCATGACGATCACCCCGCTCCGAGCGGATATCTTTAAGGCGCTTAACGTTCTGACCGATCTCACGGCGCAGTTCACCCTCGATCGTGAAGCCTTCGGCGAGTGCGCGGATCTTCTGCTCTTCATCGGCCGTGAGCTCGCTCCCCTTCTTAGTGAAGGGGATGCCGCTCTTGGTGAGGATCTCGCGGGCACGAGTCGGACCGATGCCAAAAATAAGCGGCAGCGAGTAGGCGAGCTGCTTGTTATCGGGAAGGGTGATACCGGCGATACGCATGTATGAAAAATTAACCTTGACGCGCCTTGCGGCGGGGATTCTTTTTATTAATACGATAGAGGCGCCCGCCGCGACGGACGAGCTGATCTCCTGGTTGCTGGACTTTGATAGATGCCCGGACTTTCATTGAATACGATAATTTACGTTAATCTTCGCACGATTCGTGCTCGCCCTCCGTAGGGGTCGAGCACCATCTCTACCTTGTCGCCCACCAAGACACGGATCCGATGGAGGCGCATTTTACCGGCTAGATACGCGAGCAAAAGCTCGCTCTCTGCGACTTCGTCTCCCGCTTCTATGGCGTCAGCCTGATCCTCTGAGGGGTCTAAACGAACACGAAAAAGAGAGTTAGGCAACACTTCCTCAACGGTGCCTGTCGCCGTTGGTTTTGTCTCGTCGCTCTCACTCATTTATGGTTCATTACTCTCATTCGGATACCTTTATAATCTAGCAGGTATATAAAATATCGTCAACCGAGTCTAGACGACCAAGTTTACAAGGCGGTTGGGGAGGTAGACCACTCGGCTCGGCTCGGCTCCGGCAAGCGCCGCAGCGACCGGCGGGAGCGCGCGTGCCGCCTGTACCGCCTCCTCCTCCGAGGCGCCTGTGGTGAGTGTAATCGAACCACGGCGCTTGCCGGACACCTGGACGACCACCGTGTATTCGGTGGCGGCCGCCACCTCGCGTACCGGCCACGGCTGCTGGTGGACTGAACCCTCTCCGCCGAGCTTTTCCCATAGGCTTTCAGCAAGGTGCGGCGCAAAGGGCGCGAGCATAATCAAGAAATCTTTGAGGACGCTCGCGGGCACTTCTTCTGTAGCCTCAAGCTCATTGAGAAGCGTCATCAGCGCCGCAGCTCCGGTGTTGAACTTAAATCGATCTCCCTCCCCGGCCACCTTCGCGCTTGCCTTAGCCACCGCCTGCTCCATCAAGCTTTGAGAACTTGGAGGTGAAACCTCCAAGTTCGACTTGGAGGTTTCACCTCCAAGTTGCTGATAACGAGACATGAGGCGGTCGACACGCTCGAGGAACTTACGCATCGAGGCAACGCCTTCAAGATTCCATGGGTAGCTCCCGGGCTCGTTGTAAGGGCCGATAAAGGCGAGGTAGAGCCGTACTGCGTCAGCGCCATACTTCTGCACAAACTCGTCCGGGTTGACCACATTCCCCTTCGATTTGCTCATCTTAGCCCCGTCTGGGCCCATGATGAGCCCGCGATTGAAGCGCTCGGTGAAAGGTTCATCCACCGGCACGAGCGCGAGATCATAGAGTGCCTTCATAAAGAAGCGCGCATAGAGGAGGTGCATGGTGGTGTGCTCGCTCCCGCCGGAGTAGCGGTTCACCGGGATCCACTTCTTCATGAGCGCAGCATCAGAAAACTTATGCGTATCGCTGGAGTCGAGATAGCGAAGGAAATACCACGACGAGTCCATAAAGGTGTCGAAGGTGTCATACTCGGGCGTCCATCCCTCGCCAAATATTCTCGTGACCCGCTCCTTAAGCTCCTTCGATGACGCGAGGGGCGCCTTGCCAGTGGGAGTGAAGTCGACATCAGTGGGCAGGATCCAGGGCAAGTGTTCAGAGGGAATGGCATGCGGCTTCCCTGCTGGATCGTAGACAATCGGGATCGGGCAGCCCCAGTAGCGCTGACGGCTGATGAGCCAATCACGGATGCGGTAGTTGGTGGCTACTTCGCCGCCCACAGCGGCGATGATGTCTGCCTTGGCCTCTTCACTGTTGCGCAGAGTGAAGTCACCGGAGTTCATCAGTATCCCTGTACCCGTGTAAGGCAATGGGTTTTCTCCGCGCTCCACCACCTCAATAACTGGCAGTCCCATCCGTGCGGCAAACTCGCCGTCGCGCTCGTCGTGTGCAGGGACGGCCATCACGGCGCCGGTGCCGTAGGAGGCAAGCACGTAGTCGGCAATGTAGACGGGGATCTCCTCCTTGGTCGCCGGATTGATTGCCTTCACTCCTTTAAGCTCGACACCCGTCTTCTCTTTATTCTCGCTACGCTCGCGCTCGCTCTTCTTGGCGGTCGCCGTAACATACGCCTCGACTTCTTTTTTGTTAGTGAGGCTCGGGAGAAGTGTGGCGACAAGCGGGTGCTCGGGCGCGAGTACGACGTAGGTGGCGCCAAAGATGGTGTCAGGGCGAGTCGTGAAGACTCGTATCTTCTCTTCTCTTCCCGCAAGGGCGAACTCGAGATGCGCGCCCTCGCTCTTACCGATCCACGCTCTCTGCGCCTCTTTTATCTCCTCGCGCCACGGGAGCGGGTCAAGCCCCGTGAGCAGCCGATCCGCATATGCAGTAATTTTCAAGAACCATTGCGTGAGCCGCTTCTCGACTACCTCGGTGCCGCAGCGCTCGCAATGGCCGTCGATAACTTGTTCGTTGGCGAGCACGGTCTGGTCTTTGGGGCACCACTTCACCGCAGCCTCCTTGTGCTCAGCGAGCCCGTGCTCAAAGAGCTTTATGAAGAGCCACTGCGTCCACTGATAGTAGGCGGGGTCGCAGGTGACCACCTCTTTACCCCAGTCGAAGGAGGCACCCATGCTCTGGAGCTGTCCGCGCATCCGCTCGATATTGGCGAGGGTCCACTCCTTGGGGTCAACGCCATTTTTAATCGCCGCATTCTCAGCCGGGAGGCCAAAGGCGTCGAAACCTATTGGGAAGAGAACGTTTTTACCGCGCAGCCGCAGCATGCGCGCGTAGATGTCGGTCACCGCAAAGGCGTACCAGTGCCCGATATGCAGGTCGCCGGAGGGATACGGGAACTCCACCAAGAGGTAATACGGATCTTTCGTCTCATCAGTGAGATCGGCCTTATACAGATCACGTGCTGCCCATTTCTCTTGGGCAGCCTTCTCGATCTCGCGGTGGTCGTACGCCATAGATTATACGCGGTGTTTTGGAACAAGGTTTAACCTTGTTAGTTTTTGGAGAGCGGTGGGTAGAAGCTCGGGTCGATGATACGGTTAAAGCATACGCGACCCTTGTCGTGCTGCCATGAGTTGTTCACGGGGTATACACCCTCGCCCGTCTTCATGGGCATTGCAGCAGGCACTGAACGCCCTTCGAAAACTGTATCGGTACCCGCCTTATTGAACTCGGCACACAGCTTGAAGGAGAGTGCACCGATGGGCTGGTACTCGTAGTCGGTATTCGTCTGCGGATCAAGGGGAATCGGACCGTAATAGTTTATCGAGGAATTGAGGTCAGCGAGTACAGCGGGGAGGGCTCGCTTAGCCTGATAGTAGTTCAACACCTGCGACTGGATGTTCTGCAGATCGCTCACCTTCTGTGCGTCAAAGCGCGCGAGACGCGCCTGAGCCGGCGTACCGACGATAAAGAAACCCGCACCAATCGACACGACGACGAGCACGACGACGCCGATACGCACTGCATCGCGCCGCTTGGAGAAGCGTTCCCAGTAGCCGGAGAGTTCAGCGACGAAATGCATAAACACCCCTGCCGCAAGGAGGAAGATGACCAGCACCTTCAGGACAAAAGCGGTGGTGAGCTCTTCACCACTGAAGAATTGGGAGAGGAGGGCGATAAGATCGCCCGCCATCGCGAGGCCCGCGAGGAAGAGAGTGAAGATGAGCGCCCAACGGCGAACCCAGATCTCATTGCGAGAGGGGTCGCGCGCTGCATCTTTATGGATGAGCCACATGAGGAGCAGGTATATCGGAAAGAGAACGACGACCGAGGCCATCTCAAAGCTGATCCCGCTTTCGTAGGGGTTGGCAGGGAGATACGAGAGCGCGTTGGGGAACGAGTAGTTGATGTAGTCGAAGAGGAGCGCCGCGTAAGCGATCACGCTCCAATAAAAGGCGACAATTGCGCCAGCCCAGAGGAAGAAATCTTTAGCGGTTGTTCTTGGTTTGTCCATATGTAGACGATTATACCACAAAACAACCATTCACGCCCCAAACTGTTCAGCCGTGCAAAAACTCTATAACATCCCCATCCTTCACCACGTACTCCTTCCCTTCTGTGCGCACGAGGCCCTTCTCGCGGGCGGCGGCGTAGGAGCCAGCGGCAAGGAGTGTGCTCCACTCGATAACCTCGGCGCGGATAAATTTATTCAAAAAGTCATTGTGGATGGCGGCGCCCGCCGCGGGCGCCGTGCTCCCCGCCTTCACCGTCCACGCGCGGGTCTCATCTTTGCCGGTCGTAAAAAAGGAGATGAGCCCGAGCGTCTTGTATGCCGCGGTGATGAGCCCCGCGAGGCCGTCCTCGCTCACCCCGAGCTCTTGGCGAAAGCCTTCACGGTCTTCATCGGCGACGTCGTTAAGCTCGCGCTCGGTCGCGGCGTCGAGATAGATGTAGCGGCCGCCAAGCGACTCCACGAGCTCGATGGCGCGCTCCGCGCGCCCATCCTTAAGCTCATCGAGGTTGTGCCCACCGCTCTTTTTATTAAACGCATAAAGAATCGGCTTCAGGGTAAGGAGGTTGAGCGACTGCACTGCCCTTTTCTGATCCTCTGAGAGCCCTGCCTGGAGCGCGAGCTTACCGAGACTGAAGGCTTGAGCAAGGAGGGTGAGCGCGCTGTCTTCAAGCACCGCGGCCTTGTCGCCCATGGTAACGTCGCGTGCGATTTTGTCGCGGCGCTTACGCACTTGCTCGGCGTCGGCAAGGACGAGCTCGAGGTTGATAATCTCGATATCTTTATACGGCTCGACCTCATTCTCGACGTGGAGGATGCTGGTGTCGTCAAAGAAGCGCACCACCTCGAGGATCGCATCGGTCTCGCGGATATTGGCTAGGAACTGGTTCCCGAGCCCTTCGCCGGTGGAGGCCCCCTTCACGAGCCCTGCGATATCGACGAATTCTATCGCCGCCGGGATCACCTTGGCGCTCGAAGAAAAGGCCTCGAGCTTGGCGAGCCGCGCGTCTGGCACGCCGACGACACCGACCGAGGGGTCGATGGTGCAGAAAGGATAATTCTCTGCCGGCACACTCGCCTTGGTGAGCGCATTAAAAAGCGTCGACTTACCGACGTTCGGCAGACCCACGATACCGATCTTAAGCATCTAACCAATCTACACTATGCGGCGAGAAACAGAAAACCCGCGCGGCTACGCCGCGCGGGTTTTCTCCTCTATCAGGTGACGACACGCTCGTGTCGCAAGCTGAATCGAGGGGCGAACACGAAGACCGGAGTCAACGTGTTCGCCCAGGCATCCGGCCCCGGGGGCAAAACAATCCATATAATAAGCCATTTCCCCAGCATTAAAATTCGAAATCCCCTCGGGTGCCACTCGTGGCTCCCTCGGGGACTCCTCTACCGTTCTTGACGGCGCTACTTGCGCAGGTCCTGCAAGCCCGGCGGCGGCCAGTTCTCGAGCTGGGTGCCAAACTGGAGGCCGCGAGAGGCCAGCGCTTCCCTGATCTCGTTGAGGCTCTTGCGGCCGAGATTGGGGATCTTCAGCAGCTCGGTCTCGGTGCGCTGGATCAGGTCGCCGATGTAATAGACGCCCTCGGCCATCAGACAATCCCGCGCACGGATCGTAAGCTCGAGGGTCTCGATCGGCTGCAGCAGGTTCAGGTCGTGCGCCGACCCGCCAGTCTCGCCGAGGATCACGTTGATGTCCGATGCGACCGTGGCAGCTTCCATCGCCAGCTTGCTAAGCTTCGCGACCAGCACCTTCAGCTTGTCGATCTCTTCCGCTTCGAACACTATAGCTGTCTTCATGAAAGTCTCCAACCCCAGATAACCCTGAGGAACGGTCTGCGAAAATCGCGGGTACTACTGCCCTAGGTTATAAACTATTCAAATGGTTTGTCAATATTCTTATCTTTGACGATCGGCTAGTGATAAGAATATTTTTTACTTACGGGAGCGGAGAGAAATAGTGCGCAGGAGCTGGAGGAGTACAAAAAAGATCCCCGTGACGACGACGAAGGAGGCGAGCACGGCGCCAAAGGAGAGGAGCGGGAGCCACCCGAGCGTCGCGTAGGCGAGAAACCACCATGCCGAGAAGGCGATCGCTGAACCGTAGGCAAAGGAGACTCGCTTACGCGAGAGCGCCCACGAGACCCAGACGATAAGGAGCGAGAGGAGCATCAGGGTCCAGTAGCTCTGTGAGAAGCCGGGCTGCACTCCGGGGTCACTCACATACGCGAGGATAACGAGCCCGAGCGAGGCGAGAAGGATCAAGGTCATACCAAAGCGGAGCCCTGTGGCTATAGCGTCGAGGTGTGTGCGCTCGGCGCGGTCGACCTTGCCGTCGCGCATCGCGCGGATATAGGCGAGCTCTGCCCAGATGGTCGCAAAGGCGCCAGTGAAGGCGCCGAGCGCTTGGAGAAAGACGAAGAGGATGACGAGGCTGTACATGATTTATTTCCGCTGTATCGTACCCGAGAGCTCGGCGCGGTATTTCTTCATCACCTCCATCGCGGCCTTCATCTCGCTCTCCCCACCCTTCTTGCGTCGCTCGATCTCCTTGCCGATCTTCTGAAAGAGCTCCGGGTCTTTAGAAACCATGGTGATCATCTGTTCCCGCTGATCAGCGGGAACGTCTTTCATTTTCCACTTGGCGTACTGATTGAGAAGAAACATTTTGACTGACATATTATGAAAGGTGAGGGCGTTGATGAAAGCCGCGGATAGTACGCGTCGTGAGGTAGAGCGTAATGAGGGAGAGGAGGGCGAGCACTTCGACATAGACAAATGATGGATCGGTCATGCTCACTCCTGTGCGATAACGGCTGATCGCCGTGACTCCAAAAAGGAGTGTCCCTACCGTCGCGAAGACCGCGTTCGCCCAATGGATCCACCCCTGTGCTGGATTCGTAATTCCCGCGAGAACGACCAAGATCACTGCCGTGACCACGGTCCCGATAGTTGAAAGCGGGAGCGTGGCGCCAGTTGACTTGGCCACGACCAAGATAACCGCGGCAATCACGAAAAGGATCCGCGAATTGTCGCCGTGATAGTGCGGCCGCACGCGCTCGGGTGGTACCTGATCAGAGAAGCCGTCTTCCATATACCCCCAGTATACCACTTGCCTACAGAAGTATAGTCGCCTGATTGCGAGAGACTTCAGCTACCCCGCCATGAGGGATCTCAAAATGATACGACTGGTTATCGGCGGCCTTCACGTGCATCTGTCCCACCGCAAGCTCTGATACAAAGGCTTCATGCTCAGGCAAGACTTGAAAGATACCCTCCTTTCCGGGCAGGGTCACTGACACCGCCTCCCCGTCAAAGAGATTCTCTCCGACCCGTGCGACCGTCAGGTGAAATGTTTTCGTCATACTGTGCTGCTAGTATGATATATCATACCTTTTAGCCCACCTGGTCGATCGAACCCTTCATGTAGAACGCTTGTTCCGGTTTGTCATCATGCTTCCCTTCCACGATCTCTTTAAATCCACGGACGGTCTCTTCGCGCGAGACGTATACCCCCGGAGTACCGGTGAAGGGTTCGCCGACGAAGAACGGCTGGGAGAGAAAGCGCTCGATCTTGCGCGCGCGATTCACCGAGAGTCGGTCCTCCTCCGAGAGCTCCTCCATACCGAGAATGGAGATGATATCCTGTAAATCTTTATACCGTTGCAGAACAAGCTTCACCTGGTTAGCCACGCGGTAGTGCTCCTCTCCCACGATCTCTGGCGTGAGCGCTGCGGAGGAAGACTCAAGCGGGTCGATCGCTGGATAGATGCCGAGTGAGGCGAGCGCGCGAGAGAGCACCACCGTACCGTCAAGGTGGGCAAAGGTGGTCGCGGGTGCCGGGTCGGTGAGATCGTCGGCCGGCACATACACCGCCTGCACACTGGTGATCGAGCCCTTCGTGGTTGAGGTGATGCGCTCCTGCAGCTTGCCCATCTCCTCGGCAAGAGTCGGCTGATAGCCAACGGCGCTCGGCACACGGCCAAGCAGCGACGATACTTCAGAACCCGCCTGGATAAAACGGAAAACGTTGTCCATGAAGAAGAGGACATCTTTCCCGCCCTCATCGCGGAAGTATTCTGCCTGCGTGAGACCAGAGAGCGCGACGCGGGCGCGCGCACCCGGCACCTCGTTCATCTGTCCAAAAACCAGAGCAGTTTTAGCGAGCACGCCCGACTCCTCCATCTCGTGGTAGAGATCATTGCCCTCACGCACGCGCTCGCCAACACCTGCGAATACCGAGTACCCTCCGTGTTCAGTGGCCACATTGCGGATGAGTTCCTGGATGAGCACGGTCTTCCCCACCCCAGCGCCGCCGAAGAGCCCCACCTTCCCGCCCTTAAGGAAAGGGATGATGAGGTCGATCGCCTTGATCCCTGTCTCAAAAACCTCCGCCTTGGTGGTCTGCTCGTCAAAGGTGGGCGGCGCACGGTGGATCGGGAGGCGCTTCGTATGAGCGTCGATAGGCCCCTTGCCGTCGACTGGCTCGCCGAGCACGTTAAAGAGGCGGCCGAGGGTCGCCTCACCCACAGGGACAGAGATAGGCGCACCGGTGGCAGTGACGCTCTCGCCACGCGCGAGGCCTGCGGTCTCGTTCATTGAAATAGCGCGGACGCGGTCGAGGCCGAGGTGCGCCGCAACTTCAAGTGTGAGATGTCCGTGGGTTGCATTCTTCGCTACGGTGAGCGCATCGCCGATCGCAGGGCGTGCGGCTCTCGTGTCTGGGTGCGTTGGGAAGTGGACGTCGACCACTGGCCCGATGATTTCTGTAATAGTACCGTTCATACTGCTCTGATTATGTTGCTAATGCTTCGCGGCCGCCCACGATCTCGGAGACTTCACGCGTAATTCCCGCTTGACGGATCTTATTAAAGAGACGTGTGAGATCATGCGCGACCTCCTCTGATTTGTCTGATGCATTCTTCATCGCGACCATACGCGCCGAATGCTCCGACGCCTTTGCTTCAAGCAGGAAGTGATACAGCGAGACAGAGACGAGGCGCGGCAAGAGATACTCGAGCACCGTACCATCCTCGGGCTCGAGGCTGTAGGCCGCCGGTGCCGCAATGGCCGGGAGCTCACTCCACTTCCCCTTCACGGGGACAATATCCCTGACGAGCTGTTCCACCGTCGCAAGTGAGAGAGGGAGCAGAGCGCGCACGGCTGGAATCTGTTCGAATGTTGATTTGAAGTTGCTATACGCGACGATGACCTGATCGTAATCCCCCGCAATAAATCCGCTTGAGAGTGCTGCACCGAGCTCCTCCATCACCGAGAGCTCGACGGTATCCTTCTTGTTCTCATAGCGCATCGCGACACGGTAGCCGCGTCGTGCGAAGTACTCCTCACCCTTCTTGCCGTAGCCGTAGACGGTCACCGCGGTGACCGGGTAGGCGGCAACCGCATCAGCGGCAGCCTTGATCACCGCGCTGTTGAGGGCTCCCGCGAGCCCTTTATCGCTCGTAAGGATGACGAGGGCGACGCGCTCGACGGGGCGCACCTGCGCGAGCGGGTGGCGCGCCACCTCCGTGCTGCCCGAGAGACGCGCGAGGATAGCGAGCGCCGCGCGCGCGTAGGGGCGTCCAGCGAGCGCATCGCCTTGGGTCTTGCGCATCTTCACAGCAGAAACCGCCTCCATCGCCCGAGTTACCTTGTGGGTACGCTCGGTCGCCTTGATTTTGGATTTAATGTCTTTTAACGCCATACAAAGTTAGGACACCCAGTGTCCTAGTTTTTATGCTGCGCGACAAAGGCGTCGAGCTTCTCGCGAAGTGTTTTCTCGGTCTCTTCACGAATCTCACGAGATTCTTTGATCGCGGCGAGGACGCCGCCGGCCTCGCGGTAGAGGTAGTCGCGAAGCTTCTCCTCAACCTCCTTAATCTCTTCTGGTGCAAAAGAATTCAGGTACCCGCTGGTTGCAGTAAAGATAATCGCTGCCTCCATTTCAAAGGGGAGCGGAACACCGCGTCCCTGGTTGAGAATCTCGGTCATGCGACGCCCAGCATCGATGCGCTTCTTGGTTTCAGGATCCAAGTCAGAAGAGAACTGCATGAAGGCTTCCAGTTCTCGAAACTGAGCGAGCTCGAGCTTAATCTTGCCGGCGACCTTCTTCATCGCCTTCGTCTGTGCCGAGCTTCCCACGCGCGAAACAGAAATACCAACATTGATGGCAGGACGCTGCCCTTTATTGAAGAGGTTCGTCTCGAGGTAAATTTGTCCGTCGGTGATCGAGATCACGTTGGTTGGGATGTACGCCGAGACATCGCCCTCCTGCGTCTCGATAATCGGGAGCGCAGTCAAAGAACCTCCCCCTTTCTCCTTGGAAAGCTTGGCGGCACGCTCGAGGAGGCGTGAGTGGAGGTAGAAGATGTCACCCGGGTATGCCTCGCGGCCCGGCGGGCGACGCAAGAGGAGCGCCAGCTGACGATAGGCAACGGCCTGCTTAGAGAGGTCGTCGTAGACGACGAGCGCGTCCTTCCCTTGCTCCATAAAATATTCACCGATGGTCGCGCCCGCAAACGGCGCAAGGAACTGCAAGGCAGCAGGACTAGATGCAGGAGCAGTTACTACAATGCTGTACTCCATCGCGCCGCGGGCGGCGAGCTCGGCCACGAGTTTGGCGGTTTTGCTCTCTTTCTGACCGATCGCGACATAGATACAGATAGGACGCGTAGTGGCCGACTCACTCTTCTGATTGATAATGGTGTCGATCGCGATGGTGGTCTTGCCGGTACCGCGATCACCAATGATGAGCTCACGCTGACCACGACCGATCGGGATCATCGCGTCCACCGCCTTGATACCCGTATGGAGTGGGACATTCACCGGAGCACGATCGATCACGCCATACGCCTCGCGCTCGATCGGCCGCTCCTCCTTCGCCTTCGTCGGGCCTTTCCCGTCGACGGGCTCGCCGAGAGGGTTCACCACGCGTCCCACAAGCTCGGGACCGACCGAGATTGAGAGGAGGCGGTTGAGGCGACGCACGAGCATCCCCTCATAGATCTTGGACGCATCGCCCAGAATGACCGCACGGACGCCGTCCTCTTCAAGATTCAAAATGAGTCCATAGATTGGGTTGGGGTCTGCGAGCGCCTCGGTAAGCGTGCGATCAAACGTGGGATCAAAGAGGACCATCTCAGAAAGGACTGCCTTCTCGAGCCCGTCGATTTCAGCGATCCCGTCGCCGGTAGCGCGCACGACACCCACCTCTTCAGCACCCACCTCGGGTGCCCATGCGGCGATCTCTTTTTCAATACGTTCGATGATGCTATTCATACGTTACCGAGTGACGGTCTGATAAATCGTAAGGAGGGCACGCTTCGCTGAATGATCGATGAGGCGGCCGTGACTGCGCGCACGCCATCCGTGAATAAGGCCGTGATTGACGCTTGTGTGGCTGGCACTAATGCCTGCTGCAGCTGCGGCGCGGAGCGCCGCAGCTGCTTCTTTGTGATGCGCGACTTCGATTACCGGACGCCGTGCAGCGCGGCGTGCGGCAACCTTGCGCAGCTCCCGCGCAATCTGCGGCAGCATTTTGAGACGGCCCATACTCTTCAGGTGCATGATGAGCTTGGTGACTGCTGCGTCAGACGCTTCTTTGTCCTCGACTTCCGCGGCAGCTTCGAGTATGCGGGTGTAGGTATCAATCATAGTGCTTCTTGAGAATCTTCTCTGCAGCGAGGAGGGCGACTCGCGCGATCTCCCGCTCGCTCTCGCGCTTCCCGCGGGCGGCCGCCTCTTCTGTGCGCAGAGCTGCTTCACGCGTGAGCGCGGCCGCCCGCTCCTCTGCCTCCTTGAGAAGGCGCCCCTTCTCGGCGGCCGCTGCCTCACGCGCACGAGCAAGGAGCTCCTGTGCTTTAGTATCAGCCGTTCTGACCCGCTCGGCCGCCTCGTGGTCAGCACCCGCAAGGAGTGCTCCCGCCTTTTCAGCATCGGCGACTCCTTGCGCCACCAGCGCCTTACGCTTCGCGAGCATATCCATCACAGGGGTGTAGAGAAAGTAACGGAGCGCGACAAGCACCAAGGCAAAGTTAATCGCCTGCGCAATGAGTAGGCGCCAATCGATGCCGAACGCTGAGAAAAGCTGGTCCATCGAGCGTGGTGATCTAAACGAACTTGATGATGAACGCGACGACGAGGGCGAGGATGCCGAGCGCCTCGGTAAAGACAATCGCGAGGATCATGTTCGACACAATTTTGCCAGACGCTTCTGGATTTCTCCCGATCGCCTGCATCGCCCCACTGCCGATAAGTCCAATTCCAAGTCCGGGACCGATCACCCCAAGCCCTGCGGCGAGCGCCATCCCGATCAAACGTGCTGATTCTACATCCATGATTAGGGTGTATTACGAATAAAAGGCCCACTATCTCGGAGCCACACCAAACGCTCTCGCCCGGTGAAGGGTTAGTGCGCCTCGTGTGGATCCATGATCGCCAGCTTAATAAAGAACAGCGTTAACATTGCAAAGACGAGTGCCTGGATGAGCCCGATAAACATCTCAAAGCCCATGAGGGGCGCAGGGAGCACGTACGGGATGAAGAAACTTGCGACAAGCACAAGCACCTCTCCGGCAAAAATGTTCCCAAAGAGACGAAACGAGAACGAGATGAGCCGACCGAGATTGCTGACGAGCTCAATGAGCCCGACGGCAAACCCGATCGGCGACTTCAGATTAACATACTTCCGTGCATATTTGAAAAATCCGAGCACCGCGATGCTGGTGATCTCGATCGTGAAAAACGCAATCATTGCAAGCGCGAGGGTAAAGTTAAGGTCGGTCGTCGGCGCGCGAAGCAGAGGGGAAAATTCGCCTTCATGGAGAAAGCCGACCGACCCAATACCGGGGAAAAACTCGGTCACATTTATAACAGCGACAAAAAGGAAGATCGTCGCGATAAGCGGGAAGAAACGGCGCGCGAGCGCCTCACTCTCCAAAACCTCGCTCATATAGCCGAGCGCACCCTCAAACGCCCATTCGACCCCCGCTTGAAATTTGCCAGGGATGGTGCGGAGCGAACGGCCAAAGAAATACGCTCCCCCGATGAGGAGCGCCATTATCACCCATGCCAACAGGAGAGAATTAGTAATGGGGAAATTGAAAACGGAGCCTATCTGCTCCGCCTTGAGGGCGACGTGTATTCCTTCGTGCATACCCACAGTGTAGCAGAAACCCCCTCGAGTATGCTATATACTAGAGGGAGTTAGTCTTAATACAATTATATTCATTTATGGCAACCAATTCAGCGTTCGCAAAACCCCTCACTCCTTCTCCAGAACTGGAGGCGGTTATCGGTGCCGGGCCGTACCCAAGAACCGAGGTGGTAAAGAAGCTCTGGGAGTACATCAAGAAGCACAACCTCCAGAACCCCCAGAATAAGCGCAACATTATCGCGGACGACAAACTTAGACCGGTTTTCGGCAAGGACGAAGTCACGATGTTTGAGATGACCAAGCTCGTCTCGGCACACCTGAGTTAATCCTCTCCACTCGAGGAGTGCAGAACGCCCGCTCTAGCGGGCGTTCTGCTTTTATAAAAAGCAGAACGCCGGATTGCTCCGGCGGCCTGAAAGATCACGTGGGCCCCTTAGCCCCCTTGCGGTGCGGCGGGTGTTCGAGCATATAGGCCCGCAGACCCGCCTGCGAGACATAGTGCTCCTCGGGGGTCGCGGCTGGCTTGCAGCCATTGATCGTCGCAACCAACCCAAAGACCTTTTCGGGAAGGTCAGTGCGCTCGCCCGCAGTGAAGTTGCGCACCTCGTCTTGGGCGAACGCCGCCGACTCCTTCGGAGTCGACTCCGCCCACGCAAAGACCAAGGCGAGACGAATGGCTACGTCGTCAAACTTCTCAGCAGGCGGCTTCTCCTTGAGGAGCTTGTGGAGCGCCTTGAGGCTGTGCGCCGCATGCGCTATCGCGTCGCGACGCTGGCCGAAGCGCGTGACGAGCCTGCTGCTGGTGTAAGCGAACATGGTGTGGCGGGTAGCGCGGTTTGCGCCACACGCCCGCATACAGGCACTGAGCTCCTTCAGAAGGAGCTCGAGGTGGGGGTTGTCCCCCGACAATTCCTTCATTTCCCATTCCTCCTAGACGTGTTGGGAATTTATATTGTAGCACATAAATTTCTGCGGTCAAAGTATCAAAATCTTTATGTCTTTTGTGGTCACGGATAATCTGTTCGTCGCCACACCACAGAGAGTACTTCCAATTTTATACTCCCTTTGGTCGTTAAAATTTAGGTCGCTCACAGATTTCCGCTACCCCGCCTCGTGGTTCGGCTTGCTAGCCGAACATCACTGCGGCTTCCACAAATACACAAAACCTGCCGCAGGGCAGGTTTTGTGTATTTGTGGACCTAGGGAGAATCGGACTCCCGCCTCGTCAATGCGAATGACGCGTAATACCACTTTACTATAGGCCCGTTGCGAAAGACTATATCAAATTTGTGGACCTACGGGGAGTCGGACCCCGACCTCGTCCATGCCATGGACGCGTTCTACCGCTGAACTATAGGCCCTTGATGAAGGATTTTAGCATACGAGGGGATGAAATTCAGTCGGGCTACCGGGAATCGGTCACGCATAATTTCTTGCTAGAAATTTGCGCGACCCCGCCTCGGCCCCTTCGGGCCTCCGGCCTTCGATTCCCTACACCTCCTGCACTGCGTTTAGTCGGGCTACCGGGAATCGAACCCGGTCTACATGCACCCCATGCATGCGTACTACCGGTATACTATAGCCCGCTTTGTGTGGAGATGCCCTGTGTCGGGCTGCCGGGAATTGAACCCGGTCTACACGCACCCGAAGCGTGCGTACTACCGGCATACTCCAGCCCGACACAAAACACCTCCTTGTGCGCTCTAAGGGATTCGAACCCCTGACCTTCCGCGTGTGAGGCGGACGCTCTAACCAACTGAGCTAAGAGCGCGAACACGACTCACGATACCAGATTTTATACCGGATTCACAGACTCCTCACTTAGATCCTCGATGTCCTCTTGGATCTCCTCGACGTCCTGACTAATCTCTTCAATATCCTCTTGGATATCTTCCACGTCCTCGCTCACCTCGGCGAGCTCGGCTGCATGACGGTTCACCGACATCTGGATGAAGATCGCGAGGTAGATCGCCTCCAGAGAGACGAGGGTAGTAAGCACAAGGAGCATCGTGCTCCACTCGACCACTCCCACGACCGCAAAGACAAACGAGCTCGCGAAGAGGATGGTGTGGATGATAAGCGAGGGCACCGACCCGACACCCGCAATTATTTTTTCAACAAAAGTTTTAGGCGGCATAGGTACTATACTAACCTAGTTTTGTGGTCACGGATAATCCGCTCGTCGTCACACCACAGAGAGTACTTCCAATTTTATACTCCCTTTGGTCGTTAAAATTTAGG
>JBBTSV010000004.1:0-25726 GCA_038064595.1 Patescibacteria group bacterium | reverse complement strand
TAGAGCAGCTCCCTCTTAAGGAGACGGTCCCTGGTTCGAGCCCAGGTAGGTGCACAAATCCGACGCTGTTCAATATGAGTACCTAGTTAGCTTTCCCTATTTTTTAATTCAGCATATCCACAACTTTCTGCTATAGCATAGTTTCGTGGATACGCGTGGTTTATGCTACAAGCATGGGAGCTCTCGAGGCTGGTGCTCGGCACAAGCAACGTCGTCGCAATATGCGGAACATCGCCATTGCTACAATTGGGATTGCTGGAGTGATCGCGGTCGCGGCCGTTGCACCAAACATATTCAAGCTTCTCGGAAAGTCTGGCACACTTACACGTCTGAAATATCAGTCAAAGGGCGTTTTAACCCGTTTGAAAATAAAGGGTGAGGTTGAGTTCATCGAGCGTGAGGGAATGAAATACGTACAACTCACAAAACGTGGTGAGGCGGTTTTTGCCCTTGAGCAACAGCGGCTGACACTCACCCAGGCAAAGCCACGGAGGTGGGACAGGCGGTATCGACTCGTCATGTTCGACATACCAGAAAAGCGCAAGCACGTGCGAGAGCTCTTACGTCATGAGATGCGCGAGATCGGCTTCCTCCGTATCCAAGACAGTGCCTGGATCTACCCATATGATTGTGAGGAATTTATTGCGTTGCTTAAGACAGATCTTCATATTGGTAAGGATGTGCTCTATGCGGTGATTGAGGAGATAGAAAACGATGCGCGCATCCGGACGCACTTCGGCCTCCCATCTGCCTGACTTCGACCTCCCTTCTGCTTGAGGGGCCGATATTTCCACTTCTAAAAATTATCCCCGATTTGATGCTATAGCAGTATTTCGTGGATAGGGTCTTGATGCGATGCGGTGCGGGCAAAATACCCGCCAAGATGCTCGCTCCCTGGCGCCCCTCCGGACCCTCCCAAGCCATTGACAAATGGCTATTTTCGTGTATTATTAGACCCATGGGAGACCCAATGGGGGTTTCCTGCAATTTGAAAGAGAAAGGAGCCAAAGATGGCCACCACGACAACTGCGGTTAGCCCCGCACCCGTCCAGCCCCATCCCGGGCTGTACAAGAAGCTGTGGGTCGCGGGAGTGGCGTTCGTTGCCATTCTCCTGGTCCTTAGCTTGACAACTTGGAGCGTCGAGCTCATGCCGTACTTCGACGGCGGTCCGACAACCTTGCTGGCGGTGGTGCTGTATCTGGCGCTATCACTCAGGAAGGTTGCTGAGGACCGCGTCGGCGCAGCATTCAGCTACGGTAAGGCCCTCAAGGAGTTGCCTTCGGGTCTGCATTTCTTGCCATTTGGCTTGATGCAGATGCGGTTGGCGCCCCGTCCGGTGCAGCAGTTTCAATGCCCTGGAGACCCCGAAAAAGTCTTCAAGGGCGATGACACTGCACAACTGCCCGAAGGGATGGTGCGCGCCATCCGCGTAGTTACCGGTTCGAAGGGACCGGAGGGGCATAGTGCTGATGCTGTGCTCTCGACACGAATGACAGTCACACTGTCGTTCTGGGTGCAATGGGCCGTCAAGAACGTGCTGTTGTACGCGTCGAACTACTCGGACGAGAAGCAGGTCGAGAAGCAGGTCCGCGACATCGCTGAAGCGGTCCTTGCCGAAGTCGCTGTCGGTCACACGCCAGCAAGCTTTATCGACCATCTGCCTACGATCAATGCTGCCTTGGTGACAACGATCGGTGACCGTTTCGAGAACTCCGGCGTAAGCATCATCGCAACGCGCATGATCTCTCCTGACATCAGTCATGGAGTGAGCAGTGCGCTCGCCGGCATCCCGATCGAACGAGCCAATGCGGCGCAAACGGTCATCAAGGCCGGTGCCGAGAAGACGCGACTCACTGAGGAGGGCGCTGGTCGAGCAGCGGCCGAACTGGCGCTCCTGAAGGCCCAGGCAACTGGACGCAAGGAGATGATGGAGGCTCTCAAGGTGGACGGTGAAGCCGTTCTTGCCTCGGAAGCTGTCCGCGGGCTGTCGGACAAGACCGATGTGCTCGTGGCCGGCGCTGAAGGCGGCATGAGGGACATGATGGGCCTCGTCAAGGGCGCCCAGAGTGCTCTGGGCTCTAGCAAGAAAGGAGGCCAGCCATGACCGGCCCGCTCGTGCTTCTCGTTCTGGTGATACTTGGCGGTCTGTGGTGGCATTTTCGGACTCCAATCCGGGCTGCCGTCGCAGGTGGGGTCCCAGGGACACCACGTCACTACATCATCGGCATTGCTGCCGTGATCGTGATCGCTCTGGCGGTGTGGGTTGTCCCTTGGGGCAACCTCGCACACTCTGCGGAGGCGCCATCGGTGGGAACCGTCGGCATGTTCTTCAGGACGTATTGGCTCGGGCTGCTGATCATCCTCGTGGCGGCCTACGTCCTGGTCGGGGTGTGGCTGAAGGCAGCGATGCCTTTGGTGCACCTGATCGCGGCACTGTTCGTCGTCAGCGTGCTGTGGTCGTGGACCTTCGGTCGGCCGGACACGCCGCCGCCCCCAGGGGCGTCGGCAAGCCAACCGAGCAAGTCGCGACTCTTACCGATGGCGCCATACGGCGACACGGTCAGGATGTCGGCACGACCAGGCCACGTTATCACGTTCGTGGGCACGGGCTTCGACTCGTACTGCGTACACGGTAACAACGAAATCGAGCAGATCCCCACTGGGGGGCGGTGCTCGGTCGAAGCGCCTGAATTCTGGTTTGCTCGGGACACAACCGGGCAGCCGAACTCGGCTGACTGGATACACCAGCCGAAATGATCTTTCGTCGCGCAGGTGCGCGACACAACCACAAAGGCCCGCCAAAAGCGGGCCTTTGATTTTTTAGCTACACTACTACTGCGAGATTTTCTGGATCGGGGCGAGATTGAAGGTCTGCAGCGCGACGTTGATGATCCCGTATGCGCCGAATATAATCACCATCCCCACGAGACCCCAGAGGATCGCCTTCTTTCCTTCAGCGCGCTTTGTTTCATCGCCTGCGCGTGCGATAAACTCGAACACACCCCAGAGAAAGACGACAAATGCAACGGCAGCGAGAAGAAGGATGAGCGGATTAACAATCTCCGTGACAACCTTCTGGAGAAATTGGTTGAGAACGGTCATTCCTGACTACGTACCAGTTCTGACCCCACCAGTTCCCGGTTGAGTAATGGTCGTGCTAGAGAAGGTGACCGACCCGGTAAGGATATTCACGAGACCCCACACCGAGACCATGACAAAGAAGCCGATAAGGCCCCAGAGCATGAGGTTTTTACCCTTCTCCTTCACGTCGTCACTGGTGGCACCAGCGATAAAGGTCTGGAAGGCACCCCAGATGAAGACGATAAACGCGACCGCGAAGAGCACCGGAACGATAATATTGTTGATGGTGTCGATAATGAACGTACCGACCCCCGAGAGGTTGCTGACTGGCGCAGCCGCCGCGATGAGCGGGAGCGCGAGAACGGCGAACGCACCTGAAGTAAAAGCGATGAGTTTTTTCATAATGTAGCTAAGTGGATAACGTAGTAAGTATAACGCTCCCCTCCCCTCGGTCAACCATTTTTCCCCACGCGTGTGGATAGTTATAGCGTGGGGTAGGTTGGGCGTGCGCTGTTTGCGTTGGAGGGGATGAGGGTGTCCTTCACGATATTAACGATCCCCCAGAGAGAGAGGATGATGACGAAGCCGATGATGCCCCACATCGCAAACTTTCTCCCCTCTGCTTTGTCACCCTCGCTCGCGGCATTGTAGATAAAGGCCTTGTAGATCCCCCAGAGAAAGACGATAAACGCTATGGCGATCAAGACCGGGACGAGAATATTGTTGACCGTCCCGACGATCAAGTTTTTGTAGAAATTGAGAGAGGCATCGTTGATGCTTCCTGTGTTTGACTGACTAGGGTAATCGGCCGTAGCGACACATGTACCGTTATAGATCCTGCCACTACCTGCCCCTCGATTGTTGAAATCGCAAGCAGACCCATTGGCTGCCCCCGGGGAATCTGCAAGAGCAAAAAATGGTACAACAAAGGAGCTGGCAAGAATGAGACCGAGGGTGAGATGCGAGAGTTTTTTCATAGTTGATATTAAGACGTTACGGTTTGAGCTGGAAGCGAGCTCGGATACGCGGGAGCGAACTGACCTCCGAGGCCAAAGGTGTTGGCCACCACGTTCACCAGCCCCCAGATCGAGATCATCACCGCAAAGCCGATGAGACCCCAGAGAATAAGGCGGTGCCCCCTCTTCACTCCCTCCTCATCTCCACGAGAGAAGATATAGGCGCTCGCCACCCCATAGAGAAAGACGATAAACGCGACCGCGAAGAGGAGCGGCACCAAGACGCCATTGATGATGTATATGATTGTGCGTGCGACCGAACAAATGCTGGTGGTGCAGAGCGTGGCGCTAGCGTTCCCGGTGAGGAGCACGACGAGTCCGAGGGTTGAGTCCATATGATTAGTTTTATGTGTAGTCAGTATGACACAGGATTATGCCGGGGCGATACCGAGCGTGGATAAGAGCATGTTGACCACCCCCCAGACCGAGAAGAGGAGCACCATCCCGAGGAGACCCCAGAGGACAAACTGGTGCCCCTCGGCACGCTTCTTTTCATCATCTCCGTGGAGAAAGTAATACTTCACCACGCCATAGACGAACGCCACGAAGGCGAGGGCGAAGATGACCGGCACGACGATGGTGTTCAGGACCCCGATGATACCGGTGGTGCCGCTGCCGATAAATTGGGCAAAGGTCATACTACTGCCCCACCGAGAGCGCCCGCACGGTCGCCTCGATACCGAGCGCTATTGCCTTAGAGCCAAGGAGGATGAGCGCGCCGATCACGGTGTAGAGGAGCGCTTGTCGCGCGGTGGTGAGCTTACCCGTGTCACCACGCGCGACCACAAAGAGGAATCCGACATAGACCAGCATCAAGATGATCACGACCGTGCCGATCTGGATGACAAAGTCGAGGATTTTATTCAAAAAGGCCATGAGAGTGAGCCCGCCAAAGGGGTCGATGAGGGTGACGGAGGTTCCGCCGCCGGTCCCTCCAGAATTTGGCAAACAGGAGCCATTGGTACAAGTAGTGCCACTAGGACATGGCACTGCTGGACACGTGCCTCCGACAGTGGGTACGCAACTCCCGTTGCTTGAGCATGTGGTACCTGCGGGACACGAGGTCGCAGTGCATAGCGTCCCGCCTCGCGCGCTCGAGACGCAGTGTCTGTCTGTTGTACACTGACCAATCGCGCCGCTACTCGTGTAGCACGACGTCCCAACTGCTTGGTCTGAACAAGCAAAGTCTCCGGTCGCGCAGCAGGTAAAAGCCGCATCGCATTGAAGTGAACCGAGGTCGCTTGAGAAACCGCAACTACTTCGACTCACACAGACACCCGGTGTATTACCAAAACCCGTGCACGCTCCTCCCAAGCCAACCGCGGACACAGAAGCGGGAGTGAGAAGTATGCTAAAGAACAAGAGAGAAATGGTGGCGTGGATGATTCTTTTCATTGTTGGAGGGCGGCGTTAAGCGACTGCTCGGCAGTCGAGAGCGCAACGGGGATACTGAAACGTCCGGACATCACATTCCCAATCATACTCGAGAAAACCTGATCAACGCGCTCGGGGGCTGGGGACAGCCATGCGCTGGTATAGAGCGCCTCGCTGTTGACCACTGCGGCAGTAGGGTCGTTCTGTGCGACAGAGAGCTCGGTGAGTGTTGAGGGCGCGAGACCCGTAACAGCGGAAGCGATTCTTTGGGCATCTGAACCGGTAAACAGCGTTGCGACCGTAAACGCTCCTGTGCGGTTGACCTGCGCGCGTGGGATCATAAACGCGTAGACGAGGCCGTAGACTCGCTTCACGTTCGCTGTTGCAGGCTGCGGGACTGCTGAAACAGTGAAGTCGAGATTGGGGTTAGTGGTGCGTAGCACGCGCGCGCGCGAGGCATAATCGAGGTGGAGAGTGAGGTCACCTGAAAGAAAAGACTGCTCGGAGTTAGGGAGCGAGGCATTCCACGTGTACGAGACTTTTGTCGGGTCGGCAAACTGGGTGTAGAAGCCGAGCACCGCCTCTCCACGCGGCACCCCCTCCAGCATACGCGCGCCGAGATCTGCCGTTATACCTCCGACCGATGACCGGGTTGAGAGTGGGATGCCCACTTGGAGGAAGAGAGTTGAGAGGATCGCGTGGGCGTTGTGGATATTGGTATAGGTACCAAGCGCGATGAGCGCCCGGGTGATCTGGCGTGAGGGGGTCAGGACTGCAACCGAGGGCACGAGTCCGGCGAGTGCCTCCCACGTCGCTGGTGGACGAGCGATGCCGTTTGAAGAGAGAATCGATTGGTTACTATAGAGGACGATTGGGTCGACGAGAAACGGGAGTCCGTAGTGGCCGCTGGGGGCAGCAAATATATCTGCCGCCCCCACAAATGTGTTCTGAAAAGAGGCTGCCGATATGCTTGAGAACGGGATCGGCTCGATAAACTTGATAAGCGCTTTCAGCTCTTCCTGTGAGGCGAGGACGAGATCAGGCGCAACGCCTGTTGCGATCGCGGCGGCGAGGTCGGTTCCGAGTGTCGCTGACCGTTTCTCACTGTAGGTAACGTTCTTAAATTCGGCTGTCGTTTGTCCCAGTGTGGTGAGTGTTAACTGCACACTCGCGGCCGGGAGCGTACCCCAGATCGTCACCGAGCCGACCGCACTTGCTGCGCTGTCGCCTTTGTAGGTTGAGAAGACAAAAAGACCGATCAGTGCCCCGAGGCAAAACACGCCCATCAGAATACCTTGAAAGAGTGAGATCTTCATGGAGCTGTAAAGAGTATACCGTAGTGGTGCGGCCCCGCGCGAAATGATTTCACCTTATGAAAGCCGCCGTTGATAAAAAGTTCCTCGGCAACGTGCTCACTGATCACCTGCTCAGCCGCGGGGCCGATCCCTCCGTAGCTCCCAGCCCAGTCGATCACCATGAGCTTCCCTTCTGGCTTGAGGACGCGTGTGATCTCGGCGAGGAGTCCCTCACGATGCTCGATCTGAAAGAGTGTGTTCGCGAGGATCACCGCATCAAGCGAGGCATCACGCAGATGTGAGCCGCCCTGTTTCTCGATATCACCCCAGATTGTGTCGATGATGCTGTGGTGGTGGATGTGCGTATTGAGCTTGAGATGCTTGAGGATATCTTCTTGCACTTCGATCGCATAGACCTTCCCGCTGTGGCCGACGATCGCCGCGGCCGCGCGCGCATAGTGACCAGAGCCCGCGCCAAAGTCGGCTACCTTCATCCCCTCCCGGAGCCCGAGTTGTAAGACATTCTCTCTCGGGGTGCTAAACGCAGTCATACCTCTAAAATACCATGCGCGGGGCCTCCGGCCCCGCGCAATCAACACTCACGCATTCCAAGGTTCGACCTTGGAATGCTTTAAAAGTACTTCCACTCGATAAAATTCCAGTCGTTCCTCCCGTCACGGTAGTCAAGATAGTGCCACCGATCAACGTGCGGTTCTTCATGCGTGTGCCTCACAACATCACTCATACCCTGTATCCTACAACACCCCGCCACGACGCACTACCACTACCCCCGCTCTCCTGCTCTTGTGATCTCCTGATCTCGTGCACGATCGAATATTCTTATCTTTGGACGACCGTCGACTAATAAGAATATTCCTCTAGTCCCTTTCCGGGAGTTTGAAGTGTCGCCTGAGATGCGTGTCGTGCTCAATAGTGTCGACGATTGCGTACAACACGTCCTTACCGATCTTCAGCTCCGCTTTGAGGAGCGCGATGAAGTCCTCACTGTCGTGCGGATACACCCACACACTGTCTTGCAATCGCACAAAACCTATCTCGCCCATAATGACGCAGAGTCTGTTGCGAATCCTGCGCCGTCGTTCTGGAATGTCAAAAACGACCATACGCCAGCGCCCATCCCACTTCTTTTTCTGATTCATGAGGGCGTTTTTTGCTTGTTCAAACGTAAATACCTCACGTCCTGCCGGGGTTATGCGTAGATACTTCTTGCCATCTTTCTCTATCCACGTTGCATACCCTTTAGCGACCAAACGCCCTGCGGCCGACTTGGTGCGATAACGGAGATTATATTTGTCATGCGGTAAATACTTAAGGAGTTGTAATGCATTCCCCGCAATGGCCGCAAGTGGTATCAAACCGGCGACGGCAATAGAAGCTAGCACTACGTTCTGTATATCTCGTTTTTTCTTTCTTTTTCGAGATGCCTCTTCGAGTTTCCCCATTCTTTCACTGTATCTCAATATTCTTATCTCTCGACGACCGTTTGTTGATAAGAATATGGTTAACTAATTTTCAAGATTTTCGAGAGGGTATATGTCGATTGTTGGTTCCTCATAGAGATGCACGGAGCGGATGGCGGCGACCACACTGGCGAGGAGAGCGTCGTCGCAACTTATTTCAATCCGCTCTTCCTCAACGGCTTCAAGCTTCCCTACTTCTCCGATTGCGGGGTGCGCGCCTTCATTCGGTTGAAATCGCCCTGTACCTCGCACGCTAAAACTACAGAAAGAATACTTCCCCACGCATCCGCCACCTGACTCCCCAATCGCCTGCCGCACCGCATCAGCATTTGCAATTGGCACGGTAACGACAATCTTTTTCATTAAAAACTAGAGCGCGACAAGGGAGGCGATGGAGTCGCCCTCGCGCATTTTCATCACGCGGACGCCCTGAGTCGCGCGGCCGAGCGAAGGGATCTCGGCGACACCAGTACGGATCACCTGCCCCTTCTTGGAGACCACCACGAGCTCTTCGCCTTCAACGCTCCCCGAGACCACGCGCGCGCCGATGATCTCGCCGGTCTTGGCGGTCACTTCTGCAGTCTTAATTCCTGAACCGCCGCGACCCTGGATCTTGTATTCAGATAGTTTGGTGCGCTTACCATAGCCCTTACCCATGATCACCAGGAGCGAGGGGTCTTTTGCATTTGCAGGAATCACTTCAGCCGAGACCACCTTATCACCCCTCTTCACACTCATACCGCGCACGCCGCCGGCCGTGCGCCCCATCTCCCGCACCTCTTCGGCTTCAAAGCGGATCGACTGGCCTTTCGACGTCACCACCGAGACGGTGTCACCACTCCCCGAGAGATTTGCCGAGACGAGCGTGTCGCCCTTCTGAAGATTGATCGCGATGATGCCGGAGCGACGCACGTCTGCGAAGCTCTTGGCCGCGACACGCTTCACCACGCCTCCCTTGGTCACAAAAACAATAGAAGAAGCCTCAAGCGCCGCACCCTTGGGCACCGCGAGAACACTCGTCACCGACTCTTCACCCGCAAGCGGAAGGAAGTTCATAATGCTTTTCCCTTTCGTCGCACGGCGCCCTTCCGGAATCTCATACATCTTAAGTTGGTATGCCTTTCCAAGCGTGGTGAAAAAGAGGAGATCGGCATGTGCCGAAGCAACAAGGAAGTGAGTCACGATGTCCTCTTCCTTAGTCGCAATATCGACCACCCCTACCCCGCCCCGTTTCTGGCGGCGATACTCGGCAGGATTGGTGCGCTTCACATAACCGCCAGAAGTCAGGACAAGCATGGTGTCTTCATCAGGTACCATGTCTTCGACTGAAATGTTCTGTACGCCGCCTCGCACGATCTTGGTGCGTCGATCGTCACCATATTTCTCTGCAAGTTCTTCGAGTTCGCGTTTCACTACCGCAAGAATTTTCTTGGGCGATGAGAGGATGTCTTTGAGCTTTGCAATCAGGGCCTGCACCTCGGAGAGCTCGTCCTCGAGCTTCTTGCGCTCGAGACCCGCGAGCTTAGAGAGACGCATCTCGAGAATCGCTGTGGCCTGAAGAACAGAGAAGCCAAACTTTTTCTGGAGCGCGAGAGAAGCTGCGGGAACGTCGGCCGCCTTCTTGATAATCGCGATGACTTCGTCGATATGATCGAGCGCTTTACAGAGCCCCAGGAGGATATGTTCACGCGCCTCAGCCTGGCGCAGGTCATACTCGGTACGTCGCTTCACTACTTCCTGGCGATGCGCGATAAAGTGCTCGAGCATCCCCGAGAGGGAGAGCATCTCGGGCACGCCGTCGACCAGCGCGAGCATATTGTAGTGGAAGGTGCTCTCGAGCTCTGTGTGCTTATAGAGCGCATTTAAGACCGCCTGTGGGTGCGCGGTTCCCTTGAGCTCCACCACGACCCGAATGTCGGTCGTCGACTCATCGCGCAGATCGCGGATACCCTCAAGTTTCTTCTCCTGCACCAGATCAGCGATCCGTGAAATGAGCTCACTCTTATTCACCCGATACGGGATCGAGGTGATCACGATGCGCGTATCCTTCTTGCCATCATCCACAATCTCGGCTTCGCCGCGCACCACCACCGGCCCCTTACCCGAGCTGTACGCGTGCTTGATATCAGCCTGATTAAACGCGACTCCGCCTAGGGGGAAATCGGGACCCTTTACAAATTGTAAGAGTTCTTCGGTGGTCGCTCCCGGGTTCTCAATCAGGTGCACGGTTGCAGCGACCACCTCGCGCAGATTGTGCGGAGGAATATTCGTCGCCATACCAACGGCGATACCGAGCGTGCCGTTGAGGAGCAGGTTCGGCAGTGCGGCAGGAAGCACCTGTGGCTCATCACGCGTTGCGTCGTAGTTGGGCACCCAAGAAACCGTCTCTTTCTCAAGATCAGCGAGAAGCGCCTCGGCGACCCGAGAGAGCTTCGCCTCGGTGTAGCGCATCGCAGCAGGTGAATCACCGTCGATCGAGCCAAAGTTCCCTTGCCCCAACACCAGCGGATACCGGTGAGAGAAATCTTGCGCCATCTTTGTCATCGAGTCGTAGACAGCAATGTCACCGTGGGGGTGATATTTACCAAGCACATCGCCGACCACCAGTGCTGACTTGCGGAACTTGGCGCCCGGTAAGAGGCCAAGCTCTCTCATCGCATAGAGGATACGGCGGTGCACTGGCTTCAGCCCATCACGCACGTCAGGGAGCGCGCGTGCGGTGATGACCGACATCGCATAATCGACGTAGGAAGTGCGCATCTCCGACACAATCGATTGGTCGATAATGTTTGGAGACACGACGGGCACGTCACCTTTGAATTCTTTCGCTGCCATACCCTAGAGATTATCAGTACGTACTAAAACGGGAGAATCGTTTGTTCAGCCTTCTTTTGCGAGACGGTCGAGGACGCCCTGGTATCGACAATCTCGATACGCGCCGGAGCATCTTTTTCAAAAGGTGCAGCCGCGCCTGCGAGACCTGACGGGACCGCGTTAGAGCCGGTAGTGAGGACGCTGCCCTGCTCGACTGCATCAGCGAACGAGGAACCTGCGATAGCAAAAGTCCCGCTTGAGAGGTTGCCGACCATCCATATTAATGCGACAAAGGTGGTCCCCGCTCCTGCAGCTGCGTACGCCACGCGACGACGAATATGATGCGGCTTCCCTTTTACTTCCTCGACGTGCTCAAAAAATGTTTTCATATCGTTAGGGGGTTATGACTAGTATACTCCCGTCGCGACCCGTCAGATCCTTTTTCTTCAGAGTAAGTTTATCAACTTTTTCACTCCCGTTCCCGGACTCCTTGAGGAAGACCTCGAGCGCCTTTGGCTCACCCATACCGCTCCAGTGGATCGGGATAATGATCTTTGGCTCAAGAGAAACGGCAAGTTTGTGTGCATCGGCCGGTGAGAGAACGCCTCCTCCCCCTATCGGAACAAAGAGAACATCAATCTCATCAATCCCCTCGCGCGCCTCCGGAGAGAGCTCGACCGTACCGAGCGCGCCCAGGTGCACGAGCGTCATGTCCTCGAGCTCGACTGCATAAACGGTGTTGACAGCCGACGCTTCTCCTTTCGCGAGACCATAGCGGCTCTCCGCGAGAAAGCCCTGAACAACGACCCCCGCACGCTCGTATTCACCAGGACCTGTGATCGCAAAAGGGACTTTCTCCCCATACGTCACCTCCTCTATACCGTTCATGTCGGGATGGTTACGCGAGACGAGTGCGAGGTCAGCGCCAAAGCGCACGGCAGGCAGCGTACCGTTTTTACTAATAGGATCAAAGACGAGTGTGAGATCGCCGAATGTCACCTTGACGCACTGCCCGCCGTGATGGGTGATGACCATATATAAGTTTATTCTAGCATTTTTTACCTCTTTTTGCTATAGTCTTTCTGTTGCGTATCTAGTAGGGATCGATTAACCCTCCCGCCTGTTCCTGAAGAACAGGCGGGACACCGACCCCAAATCCGATACTGCATTTATATATATTATGTCTGAGGAGAAATCCGAGGTGAAGGTGAAGGCCATCCCTCTCCCAACCATCCACCTTCCTGAAGGCCATCCCATGGCTGGACTTCTTGATGCTATCCCGATGCCCCCATCGCTGGGCGACCTTGTCGAGGGTACCATCATCGCTATAAGTCGCGGGCGCGTGTATGTCGACCTTCCGCCTTTTGGCACCGGGCTCATTTACGGTCGCGAGTATCTCAACGCCGCCGACGTACTCCGCAAGGCAAATGCGGGCGACACCATTAGCGCTAAGGTTGTCGACCCTGCCGGTCGCGACGGCTATATCGAGCTCTCACTCAAGGAGGCACGCCAGGCTGCGATCTGGGGTGAGGCCGAGACGGCAATCGTGAGTGAGACCCCGTACTCACTCGTGGTGGAAGAGGCCAACAAGGGCGGTCTTATTCTCACCTGGCAGGGTATCCAAGGCTTCCTCCCTGCCTCCCAACTCGCTAAAGAGCACTACCCGCGCGTGCCAGAAGGTGATAAGGAGAAGATTCTCGGTGAGCTTATGCAGCTCGTCGGTAAGCCGCTCTCGGTGCGTATCATCACCGCAGATGCCAAAGAAGGAAAACTCATCTTCTCCGAGCGCACGGGCAATGAAGCTGAAGAAAAGGCATCCCTCATTGATAAGTACCAAGTAGGTGACGCGGTTGAGGGTGAGGTCACCGGTATCGTCGATTTTGGCGTCTTTGTGAAGCTTGAGCCCGGGCTTGAAGGTCTCGTACACATCAGCGAGCTCGACTGGGGTCTCGTAGAGGACCCGCACGCGCTCTTCGCTGTCGGGGACAGTGTCCGCGTGAAGGTGATTGAGATCAAGGAAGGTAAGGTCTCTCTCTCCGTCAAGGCGCTGAAAGAGAATCCCTGGCACACGGCTGTCGAGCGTTATCGTAAGGGAATGGAAGTCCCGGGCGTTATCATCAAGTATAACAAGCATGGCGCGCTCGCATCGATCGAAGAAGGAGTCGCTGGCTTGGTGCACGTAAGCGAGTTTGAGTCGCCTGCCGCACTCCGCGAGACACTTGAGCTCGGTAAGACGTATCCCTTTACCATCGCGCTCTTTGAGCCGAAGGAGCAGCGGATGACCCTCACCTTCGCGGGTAAGAAAAAGTAATGTAAAGAAAATGTAAAGAAAAAGTGTGGCGCCACGTGGCGCCGCACTTTTTCTTTTACCGCGTGTTCGCAAACATTGTCGCGGCCGGGAGACCCTCGGTAGTGAAAAGGCGCACGGCTTCGGCGGCCTTCTTGAGCGTCTTTTTCACTGCCGCATCTTCGCTTGGCTTCCACTTCCCAATCACCATCTTGATGACCTTTTCTTCACCCGAGACTTTTTTCGCTTGATTCTTCTTCCCTACTGCGCTGATACCAATGCGCAAACGCGCAAAGTCTTTCGTCTTGATGGCGCGCATGATTGATTCAACCCCTTTGTGCCCACCACTGCCACGACCAAAGACCATTTTTACTGTGCCAAGCGGCAAATCGAGATCGTCATGAATGACGAGTAAGTTTTTTGCCGCCTTGACGCTCTTCACGAGCGCGGCGACTGACTTCCCGGAGAGATTCATCATCGTCTCGGGCAAGACGAGTGTCACGCCTGCACCTTCAAGCGCACCCTTGGTGAGAAGTGCGTTCGCTGTTTTGTTAAAAACAAAGTCATCGAATGCCGCCTGCTTCGCGATGAGCTCGACAACAGCGCGTCCGGCGTTGTGCCGTGTCTTTTCATATTCCTTTCCCGGGTTTCCGAGCCCCACAATGACGAGTGCCATGCGCGCATCATAGCAAAAAACTTGCATGACGCGAACAAGCGCGTACAATGCGCACATGTCTGACACTGGAAAGGGTCTTCTCAAGGATCTTTTCACACTTGCGTTCTTGATCATCGTTGTGGTGATCCCGATTCGCATGTTTATTATCTCTCCTTTTGTCGTCGACGGAGAGTCGATGCACCCAACCTTTGAACATCTCGATTACCTCGTTGTCGACGAGATCGTCTACGCGCTGGTCGCTCCCGCACGTGGCGATGTGGTCGTCTTTCGTTATCCGGGCAAACCTTCGGTGTTCTACGTCAAACGTATTATCGGGCTTCCCGGTGAGACAGTCTCGATCGATCACGGAAAAATAACAATCACAACCGAGTCAGGAGCCAAGCAGACGCTTGTCGAGTCCTATATCGTGAATGAAGACGCAACATATACCAAGAGCGTTCGACTCAATGCTGATGAATACTTCGTCATGGGAGATAATCGCCCCAACAGCTCAGATAGTCGTGTGTGGGGACCCCTTCCACGCAAGAACATCATCGGGCGAGTTGACCTCCGACTCCTCCCGCTGAGCCAGTTCGGTTTTCGCCCCGGCACAGCATCCTACCCCTCACCAATAAGCACCACGACTACCCCGACACCATGATACGCGAGAGTATTCCCGCCGATGAGCTGTTTCAGAGGGCTGGTGCGATCGGCCAATATTATGGCTTTATACCGCTTTCTGCGCTCACGATGAAGAGGCGGGGTGCCGTGAAGAAGTACTCGGGTCTCCCCGAGACGCTCACACCGCTCTCCCTCGATCCGGTGGCTGAAACGGTTGCCAGCTTTTTGAAACATATGCAACAGTCAGAAGTCACTCCGTCGATACGACAACCACTCTTTGTCTGGCACACGAACATCACCCCCGGTCGACCGGCGCCGAAACGTGCCCTGATTCAATTCCACGCGCTCGGGAGCGATCGCGCACTTTCTGAAGTGCTTATTATCCGCGCGCTTATCGCGCTCGTGCGCGACCTCTACCATGAAGAGCCGGTGGTACGGATCAACTCGATGGGAGATAAGGAGACTCGTGCGCGCTATGCGCGCGAGCTTGGCAATTTCTTTAAGAAGCGTACCGGGACATTGCCAGAAGAGTGCGTCTCCTGCGCTAAGCGTGACGCCCTTGAGGCCGCAGAGCTCGTGATTGAGCAGGAGTGTGGCGATGACCTACCTGCGCCGACCGAGCATCTCTCTGATGCGAGCCGTAAACGCTTTGAGGACCTCCTCGAGTATCTCGAGATGACTGAAACCCCTTATGAGCTCGCGCGCACGCTCCTTAGTCGTGGCCCGCTCTGGAGCGACACCTGCTTTGAGGTGACAGCAAACGGGCAGCGTCTCGCCTGGGGCTCGCGCTACAACGACCTCACGCGCCACTTCTTCCCTTCTGCGACCATGCATGCGAGCGGCGCCGTCTTTCAAGTCCCCACCAGTGGCGCGATAATAAAAAAGCATTCCTCGCCACGCCTCCGCTTCTCCTTTGTCCACATCGGTGACGAAGCCAAGCGTCTCTCGCTCAAACTCGCTGAAGACTTCCGCAAGGCACGGATCGGTCTTACCCAAGATATTGGTGTGGAGTCACTCACCGAACAGCTTCACCTCGCCGAGCGTCGTGGGAGTCCGTACCTCCTCATCATGGGACGCAAAGAAGCGCTCGAGGGCTCCGCCATCCTCCGCAACCGCGCAACCCAACAGGAGGTCGTCCTCCCACTCGTCGGCATTATCGACCGCCTCAAGGCGGTAGCGTAGTCACACTTTCGTATCCACAATAAAATGCGACCGCACTTTATTGTGGATACCCCCCTACGGACATCGTAAGTCCGTAGGGGGTGAACGACGCTTGTGTTGGTGAGGAGCGAGGTGTACGGTGATTTTGTTCCAACTACGGGGGAACGTCATGCTCCTTCTCATATTCGTCGTGTGCCTCCTTGTGTGCGGCGGGGCGGGATACCTGCTCCGTCAGGTGTTCAGGCTCCCGCCGGAGCACCCGTTTGGCTTGCCGGGACTCGCCTTGTGCCTCGCGGCACCCACCGCAGCACTATTCCTCTTTCGCTACCTGCTTAACGACCCGTCGAACGTATACGCGCTCGCGTGGCTCGTAGCGGCCGTCTTGCCGTTCTGGCTCGGCTACCACTTCGGGTGCTGGCAGCTTAAGGGAGAACCGAAATGACACAGATCATTCGGCGAAGGCCGCCCACCCAGGCGGCCTTACGTTTTATAGACAATATATGGCCCACTATGGTAGAGTCTTATCACTATGACCGCAGGAACCAGAGTCGAGGTGCGGCGCGGGAAGAACGAGAGTTCAACCGCGCTCATCCGCCGTTTTACCCGCCGCGCGCAGGGGCTCGGGCTGGTGCGTGAGATGCGCGACCGCCGCTACTTCAAGCGCATCAAGTCTAAGAACGTCGACCACAAGCGCGCGCTTGTCGCCAAGGTCCGCCGTGAGACCTACAACGAGCAAGTGAAGCTCGGAAAAATCGACCCCGCGGCCAAGAAAACGCGCGGCAAGCGGTAGCTCCTGATGCGAGCAGTTTCTATAAAAAACGAGACGCGGTCCGCCCTTGGCGGCCCGCGTCTCGTCTATGCTAAGGTCGCCGCCGAGATGCTCCCCGGCTGGGAGCTCTCGCTTGTTTTTGTCGGCCCCACCAAGGCGCGCGCGCTGAATACGAGTCTGCGCAAGAAAACCTACACCCCCAACGTTCTCTCCTACGTGGTGGGCGAGAAGAGCGGTGAGATCATCATCTGCCCATCGGTGGCACGCGTCGAGGCTGCAAGCTACGGCCTCAACCCGGCTGACTGCATTCTCTATTTCTTTATCCACGGTGTACTGCATATAAAAGGGTGGCGACATGGTGCTACGATGGAGAAATGCGAACAGGAGCTGATGGCGCGCTTCGCCAGCAGCGCTTCTCGCTCTTTAATTAATGTCACGACGCATAGCCACCGGCATCGACATCGGGACGTACCAGGTAAAGATGGTCGTCGTCGAAGAACTCTCCGATAAAAACGGCGGGCGCCAGCTCCGTATTCTCGGCACCGGTCTCGCCGAGTCTAAGGGGCTCCGTCACGGCTATATCGTCAATAAAGAGGAGGTCGCTTTAAGTATTCGCGAAGCTAAACGCCAAGCTGAATCGATTGCACGAGTCCCTATCAAGACCGGATTCCTCGCCGTCGGCGGGATTTCGCTCGACGAAGCGCGCGCCACCGGCTTCGCTATCATCTCACGCGCTGATCAAGAGATCACCGCACTCGACCTGGAGAAGGCGGGTAAGGCGGCACGCGAGGCGGCGGCGCCCGGATTCCTCAACCGACACGTCCTTCACAGTATCCCGATCGAATACCGCATTGATGGCTCTAAAGTGCTCGGTGATCCGCTCGGTATGAAGGGGGTGCGGCTTGAGGTTGACTACCTCTTTGTCACCTGCCTCGCGCAGCATGAGGAGACATTGGTACAAGCAGTTGAGGAGGCGGGAATAGAAATTATTGACCAGATGGCCTCGCCACTCGCGGGCTCTTATGTCCTCCTCGAGGGTGACCAGAAGATGAAGGGCTGCCTCCTCGCCAACATCGGCGCCGAGACGGTCTCAATAGTCGTCTATGATGAAGGGATCCCCATCTCGGTGAAGGTCTTCCCCATGGGCGCAAGTCACATCACCGAGGATATCGCTTTAGGCTTGCGCATCTCGCTTGAAGAAGCGGAGCGCGTGAAGCTCGGAAAACTCTCGGGACAAATGTATCCGCGCAAGAAGGTTGATGACTTCATCGGCGGGCGCTTGGGCGCGATCTTCGCGCTTATTGATAAACACCTCAAGTCACTCGGTCGCCGCGGCCCCCTGCCTGCCGGCATTATCATCTCCGGTGGCGGTGCGGGCATCGGTTCTATCAGCGACATTGCACGCGGGACGCTCAAGCTCCCTGCGCGCCTCGCCGAGCTGCGCATCAGCGCCGACACCAAGATCCGCGATGCGACCTGGGCCGTCTCCTATGGCCTCGCGCTCTGGGGCCTCACGGGCGACACCGACACCCCGCGCCGTGGCGCTCTGGCCTCCGTCAAGAAATTCTTCCAGCAGTTCTTGCCATAAAAAGGCGGGGGCGCGGCCTGTTGCTGCAACAGGCCGCGCCTGAATGTCAATATTTGCATTTGCGGGTCGTCTGGTAGAATGACCCCACTACGTTTATGTCAAAACGCGTTGAACCAGAAGTCGAGACCTTTGCCCGGATCCGGGTCGTTGGCGTCGGTGGCTCGGGTAAAAACGCCATCAACCACATGATCACCTCCAAGGTGCACGGCGTCGAGTTTATCGCCGTGAACTCTGACGCGCAGGACCTCCACCGCTCTCTCGCGAAGCGTAAGATCCACATCGGCAAGAATCTGACGAGAGGGCTCGGCACGGGGATGAACCCGGAGCTTGGTCGCCGCGCGGCCGAAGAGACGCGCCAGGAGATCCAGGAGGCGCTCTCGGGGAGCGACATGGTCTTTATTACGTGTGGGATGGGTGGCGGCACGGGTACTGGCGCCTCCGCGATCGTTGCCAAGATTGCCAAGGAGGTCGGCGCGCTTGTGATCGCGGTTGTCACCAAGCCGTTCTCCTTTGAAGGCGCGCATCGTAAAGAGATCGCCGAGCGTGGCCTCGCGGAGCTTAAGAAGGAGGTGGACGCATTTATTGTGATCCCCAACGACAAACTCCTCGCCATCGTCGATAAGAACATGTCAGCCAAGAATGCCTTCGCGCTCTGCGACGAGATCCTGCGCCAGGCGGTTGAGGGCGTCTCGGACATCATCACCACTCCGGGCGAGATCAATACTGATTTTAATGACATTAAGGCGATCATGGAGGGCGCGGGGCCCGCACTCATGGGGATCGGCGTCGCCGAGGGCGATGAGCGCGCCAAGGAGGCGGCGCACCAGGCCGTCAACTCCCCGCTCCTTGACGTTTCAATTAGTGGCGCGAAGGGTATCCTCTTTGTGGTCGCGGGGTCAGACGACCTGGGTATCATGGAGGTCCAAGAAGCGGCCAAGGTTATTAATGAATCGGTCGACAAGAGTGCCAAGGTCATCTTTGGTATCATGCGTGACGAAAAGCTCAAGAAGGGACAGATCCGCATCATCGTAATCGCAACCGGCTTTCCCGAGGGAGCGGCGAGCGCCTCGGTCGCCGCTGGCATCGAGCGATCTCTCTTCTCCCTCCCCACCGAGAAACGCGATGACGAACGCGGACGTATTTATCATGAAATCCTCAAGCGAGAGGAGAAATCAGTGGAAGAGAAAGGTGGAAAGGCTGTCAAGGGAGAGGATCCCGTAGTTATTGTCGAGAAGGAAGAACCTATCGTCACCGCCCAGCCACATAAGCGTGAGGAAATGCCGGTCGTCCCTGAAGATGACGAGGCGTGGGGTGCTATACCGGCATTTCTCCGTAGACATAAGAAGTAAGAAGGGACAGAACGCGGCGCCAGGGGCGCCGCGTTCTGTTATACTCTCCAACATATGTACGACCTCATTATTGTCGGTGGTGGGCCTGCGGGGGTGGCTGCCGCGGTCTACGCCGCGCGCAAGCGGCTCAAGACGGTGCTCATCGCGGGCGAGATCGGCGGTCAGTCCACCGTGTCAGAAGGGATCGAGAACTGGGTCGGCACACCCAAGATAAGCGGCCCCGATCTCGCGAAAACGTTTAAGACACATCTCGACGCCCTCAAAGATGAGACGGTGATCCTCGCGCTCGGCGAGCTCGTACAGTCGCTCACCAAAGAGGGCGAGACCTTCGTCGCCACCACTACCAAGAACACCTACTCGGCAAAAGCTGTGCTTATCGCCTCCGGCGCGGGGCGGCGCAAGCTCGAGGTACCCGGTGCTGCGCAGTTTGAAAACAAGGGCGTCACCTACTGCGCCTCCTGTGACGGACCGCTCTTTAGCGGGATGGATGTCGTGGTAGTCGGCGGCGGCAATGCCGGCTTCGAGACCGCACTCCAGCTCCTCGCCTACTGCAAGTCAGTCGCGCTCATCCACCGTCACAAAGAGGTCAAGGCTGACCCGGTCACGGTCGAGAAGGCGCGCACGCACCCGAATATGAACATAATTCTAAATGCCGAGCCGACCAAGGTGCTGGGGAGCACCTTTGTCACCGGATTAACCTACAAAGACCGTGAGACAGGAGAGGAGCACGAGCTGTCCGTCTCGGGCGTCTTCGTCGAAGCGGGTGTGATCCCCAACACACCGTATGTCGAAGGACTCCTAGAACTCGACGCCGTAAAGCGCGTGAAGGTAGATGCGCGCAATCAGCGAACTGCGGTTGAGGGTATCTGGGCAGCCGGAGACTGCACCGACGAGCTCTATCATCAGAACAATATCGCCGCTGGCGACGGCGTGAAGGCCCTCGAGGATATCTACCTCTGGATCAAGCGGCGCTGATGGAATGAAGGAGTCATTTTTTGAAGAGCGCGGGATTTGCTATCGCATCAACGAGTTTGTTGCAGGGCGCACGACACTCGTGTTTATCCACGGCCTGTCGGGAAGCGCGTCTGCCTGGTTCCCTTTTGAAGCACTCTTTTCAGCAGACTACAATATCGTTACCTTCGATCTCCGTGGACACGGCAACTCGATCCGTCCGCGCCATTTCCAAGAGTACGCACTGACCGCATACGCAGACGACCTCCACGCGCTCCTTGGGCACCTTCACATCGAGACATGCGTCCTCGTGAGCCATTCACTCGGAGCCCTGGTGGCGCTCGAGTACCTCACTGCCCATCCGGGTACACCGCAGGGGGTGGTGTTCTTGAGCCCGAGCTCCTTTCTCAAACAGACCCGCTGGTTCTTCCTGATACGAAGCGCAGGTCGTCTCCTCGCACTTCTCGGCCGCATCCTCCCCTTCTTCACAAAACGTCGCGGGCGGGTTCTCTACGCGCAGCTCGGCTACACGAGCGACTGGGACCTTCGGAGAATCATACGCGACCTCAGAGTCACCACGCTTCACGCGTACGTCTACTGCCTGGTGCAGGCGTATGAAAAAGACTATGACGAGCTCTGGGAGTCTATCGCTGTGCCCACCCTTATCCTCCACGGCACGCGCGATACCTACATCCCCCTGCAACACTCACGCCGCCTTGCTGAAGTGATACCCGGGGCACAGCTTGTTGTGCTAGAGGGCGCAAACCATTTACCAGTACTGAACAACATCTCTGCAGTCGCCCAGCACATCAGGACGTTTGTGGCGAGCGTAGCGCCTCGGTAAAGACCTGCTCCCACTCGAGCGCAATCGTCTCAGGCGAAAACTGCTTCACATACGCCACTGCTGCTTCGCCCATACGCGCACGGAGCGCATCATCACCAAGGAGTGTGGTGAGATGCTCGGCAAGCGCACGATAGTCGCCCGGCTCTACCAAGAATCCGCAATCGCTTGGCGTGTAGTCGGGGAGCCCGCGAGCACGCGCACAGACGGCGGGGACTCCGCTCGCATACGCGCGCATGAGTGCAATCGACTGACTGTCGGAGGTCGACATCATGGGGAACACGTCAGCCGCTTGATAAAAGCGTGCGAGATCTTCGGTGGGAATAAATCCGAGGAATCGCACGTTCTCTTCTATATGGAGCTCTCGCGCAAGTGCCATGAGCTGCGCCTCTGCGGCACCGTGACCCGTAAAGGCAAACAGGAGCGTGGGGAATTTCGGGACAAGACGGGCAACCGCCCGAAACACCATATCAAGGTTCTTCTCTCTCCCAAGGCGACCGCTGTAGAACAGCGTGGGACCGGGGCAATCGAGTTGTCGTTTTTGCTCCCTTTTCTCCTGCGGAAGTGGCGGGTGAAAGAGGGCGGTCTCCACCGGATTCGCGACGACTCTGGCGGACCGGTTTAAACCCTTTTCGCGCATACGGGTAATCAACGCTTGGTACGGCGTGGTAACCAGGCAGCAATGATTGTAATACCGCGCGTCGTACGCACGCATGACCCCTGAAAGAGGCCAGAAGTCTTCAATCGCGGTGTGGTTCGTCCCGATGAGCGGCACCGTAAAATGCTTCGCGGCGCGAACCGCTTCCCACCCCACCCCGTAGGGACTCTGGGTGTGGATACAGTCAGGTTTGAAGGTGGTAAGAAATGCAAAGCTGCTCCCAGACGGAAAAGCGAACCGCGACTGTCCGGTAGGAGAAGGCACATGAAATGCGGGGAGGCGAACGATGGGGATACCCTCAATCGTGTCTTCTTCTGGGTGCCCGGGATACGGGAGGCGGGCTGTGTCGTAGTCTGCTCGCGCGTAACGTGGGGCGACGTAGCAGACTGCGTGGCCGCGCTTAGTGAGCTCCTTCCCTGTGGTGACGATAGTGTCGGTAATACCGGAGAGTTCGGGATAAAAGTTATCAGAAAAGAAGGCGATGCGCATGGACGTAAAATGAGTATACTATAGGGTATGAAGGTAAGCTTCTCTATTCCGGCCTACAACGAGGAGGCTGTTATTGGTAAGTGTCTCGAGGCGGTGCTTGCAGAGATCAGTCGGAGCGGCATCGACGCCGAGATTGTAGTGGTGAATAACGCATCGACCGATCGAACACGGGAGGTCGCCTCAAGCTACCCCGGCGTGCGTGTCATCGACGAGTGTACGAAGGGTCTGACTCATGCGCGCGCCGCCGGTATGCGCGCAACCACGGGAGAAATTATCGCGAATGTTGACGCTGATGTCATTCTGCTCCCCGGGTGGCTCACGACTGTCGTTACCTATTTTAAGGACAACCCAAAAAGGGTTGCGCTCTCCGGTCCTTTTATATACTACGATCTCACTCTCTTCGAACAGCAGTTGACGCGCTTTTTTTACTGGATCGGATATGGGTTACATCTTTTTAACCACCACATACTGCGCACAGGGGCTATGCTCCAGGGCGGTAACTTTGTGATCCGACGCGATGCGTTTGAACGCGTGGGAGGGTTTGACACCTCAATAGCGTTTTATGGTGAGGACACTGACGTGGCGTGCCGGCTCGCCAAGGTGGGCACCGTCACGTGGACGTGGGACCTCCCCGTTCACTCTTCTGGGAGACGGCTACGGGCAGAGGGTATCGTAACGATGGGGTGGCGCTACACCCTCAATCATCTGTCCATTATTTTCTTTCATCGTCCTGCGACACAACTGTACAGCGATATTCGAGAGCGTTTTGTACGAGAGGGACAACCCACAGGCAGGGGTGAGGCTATACGGTCGTTTCGTCGTCGACTGGCTCTTCCTCGATTTCTTTATCTTTTTGCAAGAATTTCTCGCGCATTCGACGTCCAAAAAGGTAGTAGACAGAGAGGGCGATCGCAGTAAAAAGCACCACGTACTGTACATTGTGAATCACTTTCTCCATGCTCCCGCCTAAACTGGAGCCGAGGAAGTAGCCCGCGAAAAGGAGCGTACCGTATTGGAGCACCGCGACGACACTCCCGTAGAAAAAGAAAGGTCTTATCGGCATGCGTACCATACCCGCAACGACAATAAACGCCGCAGCGATCCCATAGGAGAGCTTGCCGATAAACATCGTCGAGAACGGGCGCTGCTCCCAGAGCCGACGGACGTTGCTGAGGTGGTCATCGGTAATGCCAATTTTGGTAAGCATTCTCTCTGAAAACGTGGTTCGCCCGCCAAAATAACCGATGGCGTAGCAGATGCCATCGAGCCCCACGTCGCGAACGAAGAAGAGAATTGCGAGGGCATAGAGGTCAAAAAACCCGACCGAGGCGAACGTCCCGGCAATAAAGGCAATGACCGGCCCTTCGAGAAACGTGAGCGGGATGAGGATCCAGTAGCGATACTGGAGGATGAGCTCGGTGATAAAGTCGAACGGCATCTCGTAGAGTATACCCCCAATTACGCCATTATTTACGGGCAAAAAAGGCACAAGCTTCACTCACTCCAGTATCAACCGCATCGCTTTTACGAGCTCGACGTTCCGCAATCACCTCCTGGATCTCGGTCTGGTCGAGCGGGATCGGGCGGATCTCGGTGAAGCCCGCGTCACGGAGATAGCGCTCAATCTGTGCAACGCTCACTATCTCTTCTTCATCGATCAAATCATTAAAGACAATTTTTCCGTCTGCGGTCTTCCACCAGAAGTAGCCGAAGCTACTCAGCACGATAAAGCCGCCGGGCGAGAGAACGCGATACGCTTCAGCGAGCAGCTTTTTCACAAATACAACCTCTGACTCGTCTTTACGCGGCTCGTTAATGAGGTTGGCTGAGACATACCCATCGATCGACGCATCGGCAAACGGGAGCGCGGTGGCGTCGCCGGTTACCGGTGCGAGCGTGACCGGACCGTCCTTGGCTGGATCATCGGTATCGAGGAGGTCCCAACTCTTGGTGCGGGTGTGGCTGTAGTCGAGCGGGATGCACACGACCTTTTCGTCGAGTGAGTTGAGTGCCTCCATGAGGGGGCTCATTCCGTTATAACTGCCACCAATGGCGGTCCCCGCACCCACGTTCACTACCGTCTTCCCTTCTAGATCAAGTGAGGCAAACAGTGCGCGATACGTCTCGACCGAAACAAAGTCAACGTTGATACGTAGCAAATTCATATGCTCCTTGAGATACGCCACCTTCTCCTCCTCAGACATCCGCGGCCCGCTTCCAAGTACACGACCCATTTTCTCGGCACGCTCCGAGAGTGTCTTGGGCTTTTGGGAACCTTCATTCATGGTAGTAAGTATACCCTCTCCACAGTCGGCTTTTAGTGCACGCTAGTGGAGTGGTTCGCGGGTGGTGGAGAGGAATGCCTTATATTCTTCTTCGGTCACGCCTCGCTCTCCCATAACAGCCTTGATCTGCTCGATCAGACCGCGGTCGGTTGTGGCATCTCGCCAGCCATCGCGCGCAATACGCTCGTGGGCCTTGCGGCGACCAAAGAGTTCATGCGTTGAGAGCGCAGCGAGCTCGCGAGGTGCTTCCCTGCCTTGTGAGAAAGCAGCTTCATTCGCAGAGTCTTTCTTGGCGACCGTGGCCTCGTGCGGCACGGGAGGTTCAAAGTGCGGAACTTCAGAGTGATGTGGTTGTGGGGGCATGGGAGTATTCTACCCGATTTTGCCAGTAATAAAGCCATCGTGCCTGCCCCTATTTCTTCCTGTGCTTATACTTATGCTACACTTAAATAGATGAAAGGGGTGTTAAAAATAATATTGTTGATTATAATCATTGCCGTTGTTTCGTATGGATTGCATTTTTTAGCCCGAGCAAGAACTGTATATATTGGTCAGGTAAGTATTGAGCCCATTTCACTTACCGACGTAGATGCGGCGCTGAAAGCAAAATATATTTATCACACGGTAAATGCAGATTTCATTGAGGTATACCCCACCGGTCCTGGTTGGGGTCCTCGGTCTTTCACCCTTACGAAAGATACGCTAAAAGCGGCAGAAGATATACCTGGGATTCCTAGTCGAGAAAAATTTAAAGCTGCGGTGAGGCACAAACTAGAGTACGTTGGAGTAAATGTTACGATCAAAGAAAATACTTGGGAGATCAAAATTCGGTATCCAGTGACATCTATGTACTAAATCTCATATATTTGGAGTAGTATGCTGTGTCTTTCTAGATCGTCGGAATAAGAATAACGTGCCTGTCCCTATTTCTGTGTCGCTTTCGCTTTTTCATTCAGTGCCTTCGACTGGGGAGGAGTTCGTCCAAGCGCATGGACGCTCCTAGCGGAAAC
>JBBTSV010000003.1:0-115048 GCA_038064595.1 Patescibacteria group bacterium | reverse complement strand
TCAGTCGAGCTATTCGTGTCTCGACCTACTCAAGAATACAAGCAAGAGTCGTCATGCATTTCGCATACGGGGCCATTACCCTCTGGGGCGCTGCTTCCCAACAGCTTCTGCTATACAGACGTTTTTTAACTCTTACGTACAATGAAGTACGATGCTCGCATCTTACAACCCCCACCTCCGAAGAGACGGGTTTGGGCTTTTCCCTTTTCGCTCGCCGCTACTTAGGGTATCACGCGAGTTGCGTTCCATACCGCGCAAGCACGCGCGGCACAGAACGCAACTCATATTGTTCTCTTTTCCTCCTGGTACTGAGATGTTTCACTTCCCAGGGTTCGCATCATGCAAGCGTTACCTCGCAGATTACAGTTCAAAACTGTAGGGTTTCCCCATTCGGAAATCTCCGGATCACAGGCTACAAACCGCCTTCCCGAAGCTTATCGCAGGTTAGTCGCGTCCTTCATAGCCGTCCTAGGCCAAGGCATCCACCGTGCACCCTTATGTCTCCCGTACGGAGACCTGAACAGCACCTTCTCCCGCCTGTTCCTGGAGAACAGGCGGGATTCACACACCCCACCCACCAGGACCACTCCCGGCGCGCGAGGCTTTATTACTTTTTGCGTATTCGTATGTCAAAAATCCGTGTCTCCTACTCGAAACGAAAACCGCCCCAAGGGGCGGTTTTCGTGTGCATTGTGCACCCGAGGCCTTACGGCCTATCCGCTCCTAAAAGTGAAGTTTTTCGGTTCGTAGACACGTAATTGGGAGTATAGTCGAGCGTCTCCTCGGCGTCAAGCACAAAACCGCCCGCCACAACTTCGATGTGGGCGGGCGGTTTTGTGCGAGAAATTTAGTCCTTCATCTCTGCGTGCAGGTGCTCGATATAGCGCGCAGCGGCTGTCTGACCACCGAGGCCAAAGGAGAGACCCACAGCGAGCGAAACGGCGATCACGACACCCGTAAAGAGTGTCTGAACGAAGGCCGTCGCGACGTTCAGCTGGGCGAGCGCAGCGAGAAGAGCGAAGATCCAGATCGAGTAGCGTGCTACTTTTCCAAAGAATCCAGCCTCACGGAGCGATGCTGCCTTGGCTGAACCGACAACGACGCGCTCTGCTACTTCAGCAATAACCGCAGCGACGAGGAGGATCAAGACTGCCACGATCACCTGTGGAAGGTATCCGAGGACAACTTCACTGATGAAGTAATTCACCATTGTAAGGCCGAGCACGTCGAGCGACGCAACCAAGAAGACAGCGACGAAGAACCACTCGACAAGCGTGCCCAGAAACTTACCCGAGGAGAGCTGGAAGCCCGCACGAGAGAGCAGACGCTCAATACCAGTCGACCGGAGCGCGCTATCCACTCGGAGTGAGTCGACAACCTGCTTCACCACCCGGCCGAGACCCGCTCCGACGAGCCAGCCGACGATGAAAATGATGACGGCGACCACCACATTTGGAATAAACGTCACCAAGCCATAGAACAGGTCCTGGAACGATCGACTAAGAACATCCGCCCAAGTGTTGAAAACCATAGTGCAAAAAGCTTTTATGCGATTAATGACCCGCCACCGTTGTACGCGAGTTCCTCCGTAAAGTGTAGCATTTTTAGAGCCCTATTTTGTCGATCAGGAGACGGTGTGGATAGTCAAAAACATCCCGCAAAAGGCGGTCGTAGATCCCTAGGCGGTATCGAAAATCGGTGGTGGCAAAGGCTGCGTAGCGGATCTCACGCCCAAGCTCTGCTTCAAGCGTACGCACTGCGTTGGCGAGTACTCGATCCTCAAGATTGTCGCCTACTACCAAAAGATCGATCTGTGCCTGCTGAACGCCCGTAAAGAGACCAGAGAGGACCACGAGACGGAGGGCACCTGCACGCTTCAGGGTATCGACCATACTCTTGGGGCGCACGGTGGTTGTCTCACGAATGAATACGTCGAGAGGGCCAAGATGCTCAAATCGTGGGTTGGTCTGATAGCGAGCTGGGTTTTGCACTCCTTTTTTGCGTAGGAGCCCTGCAGCGGCGAGGTCAATGAGCTCACGGCGCACGATGGGCTTGGAGAGCTTTGTCCGCTCGGCTACTTCCGCCGTAGTAAAGGACATGTCCTTGTTGAAGAGAAAAAGGCGGAGCATCTTGATACGTGCACCCGAGCCAAACAGCTTAGCCAGAATTTCCATAATTGCCGCTAGTGTACGGCAGTGGCAGGAAAACGCAAAACCCGCCTTTTCTCTACGAAAAGGCGGGTTTTGCGTTTTAGGTTTCTTACTTAAGCGTCACTTTTGCACCAGCATCGGTCAATTTCTTCGCCAATTCTGCGGCATCCTCCTTCTTCATGCCCTGTTTGAGCATAGAGGGGACACCATCGACGAGATCTTTTGCCTCTTTGAGGCCGAGAGCGAGCGCCTCCTTCACTACCTTAATAACCGCGATCTTGCTTGCACCTGAATCGGTGAGCTCAAGGTCGACGGTCGATTTCCCTTCTTCTTCGGCGACACCGGCGGCTGCCGGGCCAGCGACCGCGACTGCTGCCGCGCTCACGCCGAATTTCTTCTCGAGTACCTTCACGAGCTCCGAGAGCTCGAGAACCGTCATTTTCTCGATCTCCTCCACGAGCTTCTTGAACTTGCTCGGGACCTCCACGGCCTCCTCTGCGGCGACCGGAGCAGCTGCTGGCGCCTCTTCTGTTACATTATTTTCGTCCATAAGATAATTTTAAATTTCATTCCCGACGTTCGCTGCGAAGTCGGGACCCCGACCTCCGGCAGCCGGAGCGTCGGGGCTGCCAGTAATTACGCTAGTTTCTTCTCGCGAATCTTATCGAGCGCAACCACGAGCCCTTGGATCGGGCTATTGATCACGTTCACGAACATCCCACGCAAGACCGGCAGCGGCGGAATCGTCGCGATAGCCGTCATATCTTTTGCGTTGAGGAGAATACCGTCAAAGACGCCGCCCAGAAGCGCGAGTGCTCCCTTGAGCTTCTTGCCGAACTCATGCACACCGCGTGCAGGAGCTGTGGTCTCGTCACTCACCGTCCACGCGACCGCAACTTCACCCGGGAGCTCCGGAATCTGTCCTTGGTAGCCGCGTGCCTCAAGCGCACGGCGGATAAGGGTCTTCTTCGCAACAAAGAACCGGACACCTTTCTCGGCGAGCTCAGTGCGCATCTTGGACGAGTCTTTCACGGTCAGCTTGCTGAAGCCAACAAACGCAATCGACGACGCCTCACTGAAGGCATCGGTAAGCCGCGTCACGATGTTACGCTTTTTTTCTTGTGATATTGCCATACAGTTCGTACGAACGAACTAAAAGGAGAAGTCGACCATTAGTGATCTCCCTGCGTAGGGCTTATCGTCAGTCCCTCGACAGAGCTCGGGATCTTCGACCTACGGTCTTCGGTTCGTACTTGCGCACTCTACCAGAGTACCGGCAGAATGTACACTACGGCATCGCTGCGCTCGCAATATGGAGTGTGAGAAGCGCCACCGCGATGATGGCGGCGAAGCCGCTTGCGAACTTCACAAACTCCACAAAATACGGGAGGAGGCGCCGCTCGATTTTTTGGTTTGAATTACTGGGATTGTTCATGGGCTCGTATTGTTTCTAAGTCGCTCCGCGCTGCTTCATTGCTCGGGTCAAGCCGTACAATCTCGCTCAGAAAGAACGCCGCATTGGGGAGATCAAACACTGTCTCATAATACACCACGGCACGTTTCGCGGTATCGAGATCCTCCCGATACGTCTCCCTCCCCTTCTCCGCCTCCTCGGCAGCTGCCACCGTGTCTCCAGACGCAAAGAGAAGTTGGGCAAGCACAAAGTGCGGCTGTGAGAGGTGTGGCACCAGCGCTACATAGCGAGCGAGAATATCTTGTGCAGCCGCATACCCCGCAAGCCGTTCCTTCGACTTCGCTGGATATGCATTTGCCCTATCGAGTGCGAGGTTCGCAAGGATATACCACGCCTGCGAGCGTTTGGGCGAGAGTCTCAGTATGCGCTCAAGAGCGCTCGACAAAAGCTCGGTATCTGGAGTAACGTCTGGTGGCGCGAGCGATATAACTTGTGCAAGATACATTGCGGTCCGAGCATCGTATGGGTATTTTTCAAAGTTGTGATTGAGGAGCGCGACCGTGTATACGTAGGCAGTACGTAGATCGGCACCAGAGAGACGCCTCACCTGCTCGCGCGTGTACATAAAGTAGGCGTTGTAGCCGAACTCCAGATCGGCATAGGTTGCGAGCCCCACCCCACGTTCTGTGGTACTCGCAGTCCTCGCAACATCCACAATCTGGTACTGATACGCTTCAAATGCCAGAAGATTGGCGCGGAGCGGTTGAATCACCACCGGCACTACAAGCGTCAAAATCGCTATGCCCGCAAGGACACCAATAACTGGTCGCGGAGAAAAGAGCACGGTCCGAGTGCGCGAGTCATCGGACACATTGTGTATCGCCATGCCCGCAAACAACATTAGGAACAGCCAGAGGGTCATTGCGGTGTCAAACACAAAGAAATTCTGAATGGCAATGGTCCCCGCAATACCGAGGAGAAATGGTCCGTAGCGGCTCTGTCCACGCACTAGTTGCACACTCATATATATAAAAGCGGCGATAAGTCCAAGATAGAGAAGAAGCCCGCCAATTCCATACTGAACCGCGTAGTCAAGATAGGCGTTATGGGAACGGTCAAACCATTCTTCAGAGATGATGCTGGGGTCGTAGACCTGATCAAAGGGAACGTCGATATGCTCGGCTCCGTATCCGTGAAGCGGGCGCTTCAGAGCCTCCTCTGACACCGTCCGCCAGACAAATAATCGGCTCGCCACCGTCGCATCCGACAGCGAGATAGATGCCAATCGGCGTATGGGTTCAAACGGCGCCGTCGAGAGTGGGGCCCGAAAAAGCAGGAAGAGGGTGCACCCAACGATAAGAAGCGCGAGCATCTTCCGTGCGGCAGTGCGGTAGGGGTGGGTGGCAAACGCCCCATAGAGAAGTGCGGTACCTGCAACCCCCAGAAGCGCGAGCATGGTCCCACGGGTAGCGGTGAGTACAATGGCAAAAAACTGAAGCGCGGCGCCAGCCATGAGGATTCTTCTCCATCGCAATCGATATTCCGTTGCGACAGCAAGGGTCGCAAAAAATGTCATGCCGAGATAGGCAGCAAGAAATGCCGCATTCCCCATTGTCCCGCCGATACGACCATTTGCCTTTACGATAAAGGGGATGGTGCCACCGCTTATCGTCACGAGCCACTGCACCACCAGATACACCGCCGCGCCTGAACCGACCCACGCAGCGTAGCGTAGAAGATGTGAAAGCCAGGGCTTTTCGGCAGAGAGGAGCACAAGATAAAAGTATCCGACACAGACACTGAGGGTAAGAAGACCATCGCCTCGCTCAAACGTAGACCAAAAACTGTGGTAGAAATCGACACCGATGAGCGAGGTAAGGTATGCGAGTACAAGCAGTGCGCCCGGTATCCACGTAAGGGGGTGCCGCAAGCGATCCCAAAAAAATGGCTGTCCTCGCAAAACGAGAAACACAAAGAGCGAGAGCGCAAGGATGCCGAGAGTGCGCAGCGCAAATGTCTTCGGTGCTAGGAGTGGGTACATCATGCCCTGCACAAAGAAGAGAGGAAGGACGACCGGCAGCAGAAGCACCCACTCGTACCATTTTGCCAATTGTTTCATTTGTTATTGACTACTTTTTTTGTGCGCTTAGCACGGCCTCTTCCTTCGCTATGGCGGCCGAGTCTGATGGGTACTGCGCTTTCAGAAAGTAGAGGAGCGCCTGATGATACTGTGCGATGGGTTGCGCAGCAACCGCTCTCTCAAAAGCAGTCCGTGCCGTTTTATAGGCGCCGAGCCGCGTAAAGAGCTGGCCCGCATTATGCCACGCAAGTCCGGTTGTTAGTGAATCGAGAGCGATCGCCTTCTTCAGAAACTCAAACTCACTCGCCCCATCTCCGAGAAGATTGTATTGATTCGCGATACTTACGTAGAGGAGATAGTCTGAAAATTCGCCTGTTCCCAACAAGCTATTCAGTCGTACTATCTCGTCTTTTGCCTTCTTGATGGATACATCATTCCCGACTGCTCCTCCTGCGAAGTTCCAAGAAACGATAGTGTCTGCTGGGTTAATCGTCAAAGACAAACTCTTTTCTGCTGCCTGAGGTGGTGACGCGGCGTCGTCTAAGGAGACAGAGATCGACGTCGTCGCATTAGTTTCGGATACGGCTTGGGGTGCGACGGAGGGGGCTGGTGTTTTTTCTGCCGATAGCCATACGAGGAGCCCTAAGATGAGCAACACAGCTGGGGCCATGATTTTCGTCTTTGTCTGCATACGGAGAAGAATACCACAAAACAAAAACCACCCCAGAGGGGTGGTTTTTGTTTTCGCTAGGCCAATATCCTAGCCGGAAAGCTCAAGAGCTTAGTGAGGAGCTGAACGGCTACCGATCGTGAGCGGGAGGCTCTTCACGAGGAAGTCTCCTGTCCAGTCGAGAGTTGACGCACCGGTCGCGCTTGAGGCGTGATCCGTAGCATCAGACCAGTCAGACCAGGCGAAGGAGGCCGCCCCCGCGATCCCGAGGGTACCAGCCGCGGACGAGAAGGCCGCGGTTGAAGAGGCCGTCGTCTGCGGGTTCGCGATCGAGACGCTCAGGTTGCTCGTACCGCTTGTGGCAGAGTCAGCGAGCGTACCGCGCAGTTCGTACTTGCGGGTTTGACCAGCCGCCACTGTCTGAGCGGAGGTCGGACGGAAGAACAGGATACCGCTGGTGAGAGCTCCGTAGGAGTCGAGCCCACCAAGGAGAGCACCCGTCGTCGTCGCGAAGGTGCCTGCAACCTGGCTCGCGCCGCTCGTGATATCCCAGACGGCAACCGTAGTGGTCGCGCCGAAAGTTACCGCGGCGGTCTTCGAGACCGTGAAGGCTACCTGGCCCCAGTCAATATCACCTGCGGTATCCGCAGTGACATTGAAGCGACCAAGAGCTTCGTTCGAGCCAGCAACAAGCGTGGTGTTCGGCGCAGTCCCAGCCGAGAGAGTCGGCATGGACTTGCGGACGTACAGCGTACCCTTGCCGCCCGTATCGCTTGAGGCGATATCTGCTGAATCGGCAAGAGACGTGTCAGCTGATCCTGATGAGTCAGTGGCGTTGAAGCCCTCGTTGTAATCGAGGGTAACCGTAACCGCCTTTCCTGAAGCACCCGGAGCAGACGCGACAGTCGGTGTGTTGATATACACATCGAGATCGCGGTTGCTGTCAGCCGGGATGTAGAAGGAGAGGCCAGTAAACGTAGCCGTCGAGTGGGTCAAGGCGTTCGAAGCGAGCGTCAAGTCCTTCGTCGCCGTCTGCGTTACACCGTTCATATCCTTGTACTGCACGACGACATTGGTGACCGCGGTTGAAGCATCCGCAAGGACCTTCACAGCCACCTTGTCTACCGTGTACGAGGAGTACTGCGTGGTGAAGCGGAATGAACCGACCTTCACCATCGAGCTCCCGGCAATAATGTTGGCATTATCAGGCGTTGAGCCCGAGTTTTGCGTCACCGTGAGGGTGGCGCTGCCGACCGTTATCGTCTGGAGCGTCGGGGCAGATGCAACAGAGACTGACGTTCCGGTAATGGAGCCAGTACCCGTTGTGCTGGTGGTGACTGTCGTTGCCGGCAGAGCACCTGCATTAGCACCTGTCTTGACGTTCGCGTAGATATCGAACGTCTGTGTGCCGGATGCCGGGATCGTCACGCTGCCTGAGAACGAGTTGGTAGTACCAATCGTGCTCTTGCTTGTGCCGTACATAGCTCCCGTTGCGTTGTCCTTAACCACGAGATCACTAATCGTCGAGGAGACTGCCGAAGCAAATCCGATCTCGATCGTGTTGACGTTCACGCCCTCGGTCGCACCGGTTGAGAGGGTGAAGGCGCCGACTTTCACGTTTTGTGCGCCAGCGATCACCGTCTGATTACCGTAGTACGATGCCTTAGAGGCTGAGAGCGAGCTTGCGGCTACCGTGATGGCATTGCCCGTCACATCTGCAGTCGGGACGTTGATGCTTGCGAGCGAAACCTGTCCTTGTGCATTTGACGAACCAACACCGAGGTAGATACGGACTGTCTCACCGCTCGTGAGGTTGACCGCAGTAGTGCTGGTCTTCGCATCAGCGTAGACATCAACGACAGCCGGCGTGCCCGTCCGTACGATGAAGGACGAACCGAAGGTGTAGTTGGTAGTCGTACCGCCGAATTCAGCAATATCCTTGGTCGAGCCGACCTGGATACCATTGACGAAGACCTTACCGTTGTCGAGACCAAGACCGCTCGATGACGTGTCCGCGGTAACGTTGAGGTTGTCGATCTTCACATCTTCGCCTGTGGCGAGGACCTTGAAGGTCGCCCACTTAACGTTGCTTGAACCATTCGCAACAGCCGCGGTCGGCGAGTCAGATGAGCGAGTCACTGACGGAGCCGACGTTGAGACTGAATTGATAGTCGCGGAGGTAGCCGAGTGAGCTGCGAACGTAGCCGTGATTGACGAGCCGTCACCACGAACCAGGATCGGCTGATTGAGGTCCGTGTCGTAGAAGAGCGCGTCCGCAGCATAGCGGAGCGACATCTGGAAGGTGCGTGATGCACCACCTACGACATCTGCCACGACCTTCATCACACGACCACCGGTCTCAAGGCGAACTGGGTTTGCCGAGAGATCGAACGTGACCATGTTATTCCCGTCGAAGCGGTTCACCGTCTGTCCGACAGAGACTCCGTCGACATACAGACGATAGTTGACCACATCGCCACCCTGGACAGAACCGATATTGCGGAGCGCGAAGGACTTCAAGAGTACTGCGCGGGTCCCAACCGTGACCGTGTTCTGCCACACCGTGTAGTCAGACTGTGGATCAACCGTTGATGCCGAAGGGAGCGTGGTCACACCGAGATCGACGTTCGCAAGCGTAGCTGCGGAAATCGTCTGGAGGCCACCCATGATTGGGAAGCTGACCGAGCCGTCAAGCGTGCCGCTGCTTGTAACAGCAACGAGGCTTGCTCCAATCTGCTGACCCGAGGTCGAGCCGGCAATGTCAGAGCGGACGGAGATCGTGTAAGTCATCCCCGAACCGACCGTGAAGAGCCCGCTCGCACTGTTGAAGTTGAACGATGAGTTGCTCACCCCGGCGGAGTCCGTAAGACGTACCGCGCCAGAATAGAGATACACATTGGTCAACGTTGAGTCATTGCTGACACCGATGCGCTTGAACGTAAGGTTCGTGACGTTAATCGGTGACGCTGTTGGGTTCGCGAAGGTGAACTGCGCGAGCTCAGCAGCTGCCTGACCCTGCACGAGCGCAGTGCCATTCGGCGAGGTTGGCGAGAGCATGACCTTAAGGCCAGTGCCCGTCACCGGTATCGTGCCCGGCCCAGTGCCTGGGTTCGCGCCACAGAATGCGGCACGGCTCTTAGGGCCGAAGTAGCCGGCAGCCGGGGTGATTCCCTTTGCATTCTGCCATGCGACAACGCCAGCCTTCGTCAAGGGGCCGAAGTTGCCCGTTGCATTAGCTGCCATGTAGCCACCAGCCTTCAGGGCGTTCTGGAGTGCTGTAACTTCAGCACCTGTCGAACCGACTGAGAGGTCTCTGGTGAACACGCATGCGCTGCCTGACGAGTTGCCAGGTGAGACTGGAGTACCGCCCGTAAGCGATGCCTGCACATTTGCGATCGTTGCTGCGTCAGCACCGAACGAAGTGAGGAGCGAGAGGATCGACTGGACTTGCGCATTGGTGAGTGCTGCTGCGTGCACCATCGGTGCAAACGAGAGCACTGACGTCGCCATTGCGAGTCCGGTCGCTACCGCTGCGACCTTCGCGATCGCTTTTGTAGTTACCGTTTTCATAACCATTAGTAAGAATTTATAGCGCACATAATAATCAAGTTGAGTTCGTGTGAGCACTGCACATTTCACACTACCCCACAGCGTACGGTATCGACCAGTACGCCATGGGTTAGTTGGCAAGGGTTGATGTCCTCTCTCGAGGACTATTCAGTTATCAAAGTACGCCCTTCGGGGAACAGTTGTCCCCGCAAGGACTAGTAGCCAGTATATAGCGGAAACCACTATATCCCGAAGAAAACGTGTGGATAACATTGCCCAACAGAGCACGCAAAATAAGGTCGTTTCCGACCTTTTCTTCGCCCTATGTCAGAGCTGCTACCACAAGACTATGATAGCAGATCGAGGGCGGTGAGTCAAAATCCAGCCTAGAGCTTATGCGAGAGTGTACGTGCTCCAGCGACGCTCCCCTTCCTTTATTAGGATGCCTTCTGCCACCAGAGCGAGGAGTTCTCGCTGGATAGTTTTTTCAGAAACGTCCCGGATGAGAGTAGAAACGTCCTTGATACTGGCCTTTCGCTTATTTTTTATAACGGACAATATAGTATCCCGCCGGTTATGCGTCCTTTTGTCCTTTATACTTCCTGTGTCCTTTATCGTCTGCTTCTGCGTTTCAGGAGATAACGAATTATGATTGATACCTCGTGATGTGCTCCGTTCGGACGCCCTCTGATAATCTTGTCTCACCATTTGTTTTGCCATATCAGCAAGACTGGGAGCTGTATCGAGAAATACGCGAGGCTCTTCATACCCAGCAACTTCGTGAAGTAGCGCTCGCGCTTCGTGGGCAATGAGCTCGACATTCATTGCCGAAAGAAGGCCGCCGATACGCGCTATAGAAAGAAGGCTTGAGAGCGCGAGAAGCTCACGTGACAGTGTGCGTCGGGCACCGGCAGTTGGCTCTATAGCGGCGTCTATCAGAGCAATAGCGATCGTGTCAATTCGATCACGAAGTGCCGGTGACTCTGTAAATGCGGGGGTGATGAGGTGGATCGCCTTTGCGAGACGCTCTGCCTTTTTATACACAAATACTCTACGTATGTCCTTTTCAAATACGTTATTAAATATGCTTTTTTCTAGGACGAAATCATTTACTTGCGTGTCCTTACCGCCACGTGTCTTATTAGACATGTCTGACTCTTGTCTGATAGACGATATCTCTTGTCCCATATGTTATGGGACAGTATACGTCCTTGACGAGTCCTTGCAAGCTTCCGGTCTCACGCAGACGGCGCGGGGTGATACAATATATGTACCATGAGTCGAAGCAACGGAAAGCAGCGCGGTAATGATCGCGGGCGCGCGCGCGATCGTCGTGACGAAGCGGTGCGCGAGTATGATGTGGTTGTCCGATATGCGTCGGCAATCCTCCTCTGTACGGCAGGTGTGCTCCTTATTCTCTCCATCTTTCATGGGTCAGGCCCCGTGGGTAATGCAATTTTCTCCGCAAGCTATGCCGCACTCGGTATCGGCGCTTTCCTACTCCCATTCATACTGATCGCTATCGGACTCTATGCAGGCTTTGGTCGCCCTGCGCTCGCACCCCTAGCGACGTCAGGGGTGCTCGTTATCGCGGCCTCTATTCTCGCGTTCGCCGGCCTCTTCCCGGGAACCGACTTCGGGGGAGTCGTGGGAACGTGGAGCGGGGATATGCTGAAACAATTCTTCGGATTCTGGGGATCCCTCGTCCTCCTCTGTGCCACGATAACTATCGGGCTCGCTATTCTTACTGACATTGAGGCGATCGCTATCTTTCTCGGTCAAAACGTGATGACCCTCTGGCAACGTATGCGCCGCACACGTGAGAACGAGATGTTTGAAGAAACCGAGGAGGGGGTCGTCGGCGTCCCCGATCCGTCGTCTGAAGAAAACTTTGAAGAGGATCCCCTGCCTCCGCCTCTCCCCGATGAAGAACGAGAGCCCGTGGTGACGGTGTTTAATCGCCCCACAGGTGAGCTTGGTACCGGAGTGGGTATTGCCAACTTTGACGGCGAGTACGAACCCCCTCCTCTCTCGCTTCTCGGCACCGATAAAGGAAAGCCCGGGGTTGGCGATATTAAAGCGAACGCCAACATTATCAAACGCACCTTCCAGAACTTTGGTATCAACCTAGAGATGGACGAGGTCTCGGTGGGCCCCACCGTCACGCGCTACGCGGTAAAACCCGCCGAGGGTGTGCGCCTCTCAAAGATTGTTTCTCTGGCAAATAATCTAGAGCTCGCTCTCGCGGCTCACCCGGTACGCATCGAGGCACCGATCCCGGGCAAGTCGCTCGTGGGTATCGAGGTGCCTAACACAATCAAAGCAATGGTTGGTCTCGGTGGCCTGCTCATCAGTCACGAGTGGGAGCAGAGCACCAAGCCGCTCCTTGCGGCCCTTGGGCGCGATATTAGCGGTACGCCACACTACGTCAATATTGCGAAAATGCCCCACGGACTTGTTGCGGGGGCAACGGGCTCCGGGAAATCGGTGGCAATTCACGCGCTCGTCACCTCTCTCCTCTATCGTAATGGTCCCAACCAGCTGCGTTTTATCATGATTGATCCAAAGCGGGTCGAACTCACTGCCTACAACGGCATCCCCCACCTTTTGACTCCGGTCATCACCGACCCGAAGAAGACGATCCTCTCGCTCAAGTGGGCTATCAAAGAAATGGAGCGCCGCTACAACGTGCTTGAAACTGAACGAGTCCGAGATATTGACTCCTACCACACGACGATTTACGAACCAGCCAAAAAATCGGTCCTCCGTGGATCTTCTGCCGATGATACTCGTGAGCTCCCCGAAGCAATGCCGTATATCGTAATCGTCATCGACGAACTTGCGGATATCATGCACAGCTACCCACGCGAGCTTGAAGCATCGATCGTCCGTCTTGCCCAGATGTCACGCGCGGTGGGTATCCACCTTATTCTCTCCACACAACGTCCTTCAGTAAACGTCATTACTGGTCTCATTAAGGCAAACGTTCCTGCACGCATGGCACTCCAGGTCGCCTCACAGATCGACTCGCGTACGATTCTCGACGGGTCGGGGGCCGAGTCACTCCTCGGCGCAGGCGACATGCTCTATCTAGCAAGCGATATGCAAAAACCAATCCGCCTCCAAACCGCATACATTAGTGAAAATGAGGTAAAGAAGGTGGTGCACTATATCAAGAGTCATAATGCTGGTGATCTCTCCAGTATCGATTTTGGTGGGAACGGAACGAACATCGCTGTAGAACCAAGCGACGTGATTGGTCTGGTAAACGGCACCTTCGACGACGATATTGACGACGACCTCTATGAGGACGCGCAGGCTGCAGTCGAAGAGGTGGGGCGGGCATCGACCTCCTATCTTCAACGGAAACTGAAAATCGGGTACTCGCGTGCCGCTCGGCTTATGGACGTCCTTGAGGCAAAGGGGGTCATTGGTCCGGCCGATGGCTCAAAGCCGCGCGAGGTACGTACGGGAAATGCGAGCAATCGAACGCCAGACGTGGAAACCGACAACGAGTTCTGATACGCTAGTATGACCAAATACCTCATTGGTGTCATACTCCTTATCAGTGGAGGGTACGGCGTGTTTAAGGCGTGGCCACTTCTTGCGGGTCCCTCCCTCTCCATCTCCACCCCTGAAGAATTTGCGGAAGTGACCGGTAGTATCGTAACAGTGAGCGGGGTAGCCGCGCGCATTACTCGCCTCGCGCTCAACGGACTCCCGTTGGGATATGACCAGCAGGGATACTTTTCGTCAACGCTGACCTTCCCACAGGGAGGGTCTATACTTACCGTTGAAGCAGAAGACCGCTTCGGAAGATCGGTTACCCTTACCCGCACCATTTTCGTCCCGTATGCCTATTAAGCCAAAGAAAGAAAAGGTCGCCAAAACACTCGCCGCTGCAAGCTCAGATAAGACCGAACGCCAGAAATCGATCGACCAGGCGCTGAAGGAAATTCGCACGAAGTTCGGCGACGAAGCGATCACCACCTATGGCGCTGGTACGCCACAGAAAGTTCCTGCCATCTCGACTGGCTCGATCGGGCTGGATGCCGCGCTTGGAGTCGGCGGTCTCCCCTGCGGGCGCATCATTGAGATATTTGGTCCAGAATCTTCGGGCAAAACAACACTTGCGCTCCATGTCATAGCCGAGGCGCAGAGAGCGGGCGGCATCGCTGCTTTTGTCGACGCGGAGCACGCGCTCGATCCAGAGTACGCACGTCGTATTGGAGTAAAGCTCCAGGAGCTCCTTATCTCACAGCCGGACACGGGCGAGCAGGCGCTCGACATCGTTGAGAGTCTTGTCAGAAGCGGAAACGTCGACGTCATTGTGGTGGACTCAGTCGCAGCACTCACCCCCAAAGACGAGATCGAGGGTGAGATGGGTCAGCAGCACATGGGTAAGCAGGCCCGGCTCATGAGCCAAGCGCTGCGGAAATTGACCGCTATCACCGCGCGCTCTAAGACCATCGTCATCTTCATCAACCAGATCCGGATGCAGATTGGGGTGATGTTTGGCAACCCGGAGACCACGCCCGGCGGTAAAGCACTCAAGTTCTATACCAGCGTACGACTCGATATTCGCCGTATTGCTTCAATCAAGAAGGGTGAAGAGGTCGTGGGCGGGCGCGTGCGAGTGAAGGTGGTAAAGAATAAGGTGGCGGCACCATTTAAAACGACTGAGTTTGATCTCCTCTATAACGAGGGCATCAGCCGCGAGGGCGAGCTTATTGCGCTCGGTGAGAAGTTTGATCTCGTGACCAAGTCAGGAGCGACCTATCGCATGGGTGAGACCAAGCTCGGTGTCGGGTACGATGCAACGCGCACCTTCCTTCGCGACAACAAAGACATCGCCAAAGAACTCCTGAAGCAAATCAAAGCCAAGCTCGCGGAGGCGTAATGTCAGGAAAACAGAATGTCTGAAGAATTTCCGTCACAAGGGCCCCAAGACGATAAGGAACGCGCAACTACGACTCTCGCGAAACGACTCCAATCGATGCTCGATCGCTACGTGCGCGAAATGCCGCCAGACACTGACCGAGAGACGCAAAAGAAAGTCATGGTTGCTCGTCTCGCAGAGGTGGGCCAGAGTTTATTCCCCGATATACAAGAAGAGTATGCTGACTTCATCACAAGCGTGCTCGAAACGCAGTTTGAAACTGATGCTGATTTGACCAATGAGGTAGCACAACGATTCGCCACGTTTGCGCTCCGATCTAATTCTCCGGAAGAATTCGAAAAGAAATTGCGCATTCACAACGCAGAACGAAGCGGCTGGATACCTATAAATGAAGCGTTATCATATGAACTTGAGAATGAAACGCATATCAATCTGCATATACCGGCAACATTTACAAAACGTCCCCTTGAGTGGTCTGCTCTGTTCAGGCACGGACTTCAGGAACTCGCACGATGCTTGGTTACCGATCCGACATTACAGAGTGTTCAAGAATTGAGCGGCCATTCGTGGATCATTTTTGAACAACCAAAACTGGCGGAAAGATTTGGCTTTACCGTAAGCGACAGAAATCCGTCTAAACACAAGGCGCTTGCCTCAATATCGAAGTCAAAGTTCCTCGAGCTCTACGGTCCATAGACATTCGATAAAAATATGTACCATCTTCTACGCTATAGCGTGAAATAAGGTACATTCAAATATCTCCGCGCTGTTAGCCCACGACAAGGTCGAAGTGCTTGCGAAAAGCAAAGTCACTCTCATCGGCAAAGGAGGCGACGAGATATCGTATCTCCCCTTTTCCACTCCCAAGATGCGAGCGCAGGAGGGTTACAAGCTCATCACACGGATACGGCTGTATCCACGCACTGTCTTGAAAACGGATAAACCCGGCGCTCCGTAAGAGGAGGCGGAGCGTGTCGCGGACTTTTTTTCGTTGCTCGGGCACATCGAACATCACGAGCCGCCATTTCCCGTCCCAACGAAGAGGCAGAGGGATGACGTATGCCCCTGCATACAGCGCATCAATGATACTTTCGCCCTGCGAGGTCAGGTGTACTTCTCGCTTTCTTCCCTCTCCAGTTATCTGGATCAGCCCACGTCGCTCAAGTCGAAGGAGCGCCTGGGTAATGCGCTGATTGAATCGAATCGTATTTTTGCGAGATGTGGGAATGAGGTATTCAAAAAGACGCAGTGTGCTTGGCGCAACGAGTCCGACCGCAAGAACACCAGTCACCGCTACTGTTCCAAGGATAATCGTTTGGAGCGGCACGCGCCGATTCCCGCGCCCGCGCGCAATAACTTTTCCAATATTCCTATGCGTTGGGGTACGTTCATCTTTTGTATTTGTCTTACCAACTCTCATGTACCTTATTCTACGCTATAGCGTAAAGGAAGGTACATGACGTTATGAACGATTGTGGAAAATTATGTCCGACACTGCACTAGATACTCTCGGGGTTAGTGACGATCGTGATGGCGCGGGCGATCTCGCGCGCGATGATGAGAAAGCAGATCGCCATAACAACCACGAGAGCCTGCACCGCGAGCGTGGTGTGGTCAAAGGCTGCCCAGTAGAAGTGCGGAAGTGCGAGGGGATCCTTGGGCGCGTTCTCAAGCACACGAGCGACCCACACCTGCTTCCCGATCCCCCAGATTGCGAGGAAGGAGACAAGGGTGGAGAGTACCCCGCCGGAGATCGCGACGCGCAGCGCACGAATAAGGTGGACGCGCTGCATCACGATACGCTCAATCTCTGATCGCTGTTCAGTCATGGTGTTGTTCATCATACGCTTCTTTAAATAATTTCTTGGCGCGATGCACGCGCGTCTTCACCGCTGGTATCGAGAGATCCTCGACACGCGCAATCTCCTCTTGAGTCTTCCCTTCTATAAACTGAAGTCTTAAAATCTTCGCCGCAGCCTCGGGCAATTTAGCGAGTGCCGCGATCACCTCATTTCTAATCGAGAGATCTTCAAGAAACTCCGCACGAGCGTCTGGAAGTGACTCGTAGTGCTCGGGCAAGAGTTCTGCACGCTTGCCCCACTCTTGGCTTTTGGAGCGATACTTCGTATAGGCGACCCGGTTGAGAATCGTATACGCCCAGGATGAAAACGTCGCGCCCTCTTGGGGCTGGTATTTATCGGCATAGAGATACATCTTGGTAAAGGCGTCCTGGACGACCTCTTCAGCATCCTCGGGGCTCTTGAGGATGGTGCGGGCGCGGCGCAGCAGCGGCGCCTCATAGCGGCGAACGAGGATGGCAAAGAGGTCTGGCTCCTTCTGTGAGCGCGCGAGAATCTCGGCGTCAGAGAGGGTCGCAAGCTCGGTGGTTGAAAAACTCATGGTGTCTGCTAGCATACAGGAATTATCCGTTTTGTGTGGCCCGCCTCGCCGGAGCTCCGCGGAGGCGGGTACTTTTTATAACCTCTTTTATTCGCCCCTAGTTTCAGCCCTATGGCCGTACTCTCCTACAACGAAATCCTCCCGAAGAAAATAATCACCTATAACGGCGCCCCCTACGAGGTACTTTCGGCCCATATCTTCCGCATGCAGAAGCGCAAGCCGGTCAATCAGACGCGGTTGCGCAACATGGTCACCGGCAGCGTCTTGGAGATCTCCTTTCACTCAAACGAGACGGCAGAGGAGGCCGACACAGAGCGGATGAATGCCGTCTACCTCTATTCTAATAGTAAGGAAAGTTGGTTTGCCGAGGAGGGAAACCCGAAGAATCGTTTCTCCTTCCAGCTCGACCAGGTACACGATCAGGTCCAGTGGCTTAAACAAAATGACGTGGTCGAGGTCCTCACCTACGAAGAAAAGCCTATGACGATCAAAATCCCTATCAAGGTGGAGCTTGAGGTCAAAGATGCGCCGCCCGCGGTGAAGGGCAACACGGTCTCTGGCGGGACCAAGCTCGCCGAGCTCGTCACTGGAGCCAAGGTGAACGTTCCCCTCTTCATCAATCCGGGCGACATCATCCGCATCAATACCGACACGGGCGAGTACACCGAGCGCGTCGAGAAAGCATAACAAACAAAAGCCGCTCTCTCCGAGCGGCTTTTGTTTTTTACTTACGCAGCGACGTAGGGGAGGAGCGCCATGTAGCGAGCGTGCTTCACGGCTTGCATAATCTCACGCTGCTTCAGCGCCGGGATTCCGGTACGCTTCTTCGCGAGCATCTTGGCGTGTGCATTGGTGAACTGGCGTAGATACGCAACGTCTTTGTAGTCGATAAACTTCTTAATCTCAATCTCTTCGCGCTCTGCTTGGTAGGCCATGGTAATAAATTAAAAAGGAATGTCTTCTGGGTTGATCTCCTCGTCTGGATACTTGATCGTCTCGCCCTCGCTCGGCGCCGAGTGTTCATCTGATGTACCGGCTGCTTGCCCAGAGCCTGTCGAGGGACCGCCCTTGGCATCGGCGCCAAACTGGAAGTTGTCGACGACGATCTCGGTGCGGTAGTTCTTCTTACCCGTCTCTTTGTCATCCCATGAGCGGGTCTGGATCCGACCTTCAACAAAGATCGGGCGACCTTTCTTCATATACTGCGCGATAACTTCAGCCGTGCGACCGAACGCAACGATATTATGGAACTCGGTCGCTTCCTGCTTGGCACCATTCTTGTCCTTATAGGTGCGGTTGGTCGCGATACCGAAGCTGGCGACCTGCCCACCTGATGGGAGCGCCTTTAATTCTGGGTCGCGAGTGAGATTGCCGTAGAGAAATGCTTTGTTGAGGTACATATTTTAGAGGGTGACCTTCTCAAGGACTGCATCGAGTTCAGCTCCCGCAGCAGGAGCATCCGGCTCCTCCTCGATCTGCTCCGGCATCGTGAGCGCGATCTCCTGCATCTCGACCGCGTGACGCGCCGCATCTTTGGTTGTGATGAGATCGATGAAGCGAATGATCTGCTTATTCGCTCCCGCAGCAGCGATCACCTCGGCATGCTTATCGGGAGTCGTCTCGTAGGCGATCCAGGAGAAGTGGGCGCTATCAAAGTCGCGGCGCCCTCCTACTTCTTGGCGGGAGATCGTGTAGGCGAGTTGGATCTTGTGTGGCTCGCCCTCAGCGACCACGGTGCCCGCATCAGCGATCATCCCACGCACGGCCTGATAGGCCTTTTTAACCTCCTCGCTCGGGAGCTCCGGATCAAGATGAAAGCCGAGCTCGTAGACACGCGGATCACTCCCGATCGCATCAACATCGTCCATACTCACCTCTGCATCCTTATTTTTAGCCATAATAGCGACATCCTACCACGCGATTTACCCCATAGCAAGAGCCCCTTATCCGAGCAAAAACAGGCGTTTGGAGTTCTCGGCGAGGGTTTGACGGACGGTTTCAGGGTCTTCACCGCGGATAGCGGCGATCTGGGCGACGACGTCGATGACGGCGAGGGGGTCGTTACGCTGCCCGCGCCGCGCGAGCGGTGCGACATAGGGCGCGTCTGTCTCGGAGAGGATAGAGGCGAGCGGGACCGAGCGGATTACCTCGTCATAGTCGCGGGTGAAGGTTATCACCGCGGTGAAGGAGAGGGTAAAACCGAGCGCGATGAGCGCCTGCGCTTCAGTAATGCCTCCCACAAAGAAGTGGATATCGCCGCGCACGTTGGGGTGCTGTTGCTTCGCTTCAGTCAATATCTCAATCAAATCGTGATACGCATCTTGGGTGCCCTTGCTTGGGCGAGAGTGGATGATAAGCGGCTTATCGAGCTCGGCGGCGAGCGCAATCTGCTGTTTCAATAATTCTTTTTGACTCTCTTTTACCGCATCATTCACTTCCGTGGGGCGAAAATAATCGAGGCCACACTCCCCTATCGCCACCACGAGTGGATTCATCGCAAGTTCTCGCTGGTATGATATATCATACCTTTCATCGTTCTCGCGGTTGGGGTGTAGGCCAGCTGACGCATAGAGGTGCTCATGTTTTTCAGCGAGCGCAAGAGCGCGCTCGGAGCTCTCCCGATTGCAGCCCACAACAATGCCCTGCACGCCCTCTTCCTTCATCCGCTCGATGAGCTCTGTTTGATCTTCTTGATACTGATCAAATTGGATGTGACAGTGCGCATCCACATACTTCACGTTCATACAGTCAAACGTGGAAAAAGATTCTCGGGCTTTTTGTTCTCAAGAACCGCTTTTTTAATAATCTCGTTTGTTGCGGGCATGAAGGGGCTGAGGAGCCGTGCGATCTGGTAGACCTCAACGACCATGTCAGCAATGAGGGCTCGACCTTTCTCGGCATCTTCTTTCACCAGCGCGAACGGCTTCTCGCTTGTGATACGCTCGTCGAGCTTCTGTATCCGTGCCCAGATCGAGTCCATAACACGACTGAACTCAAATGCGCCGAGCGCACTCCAGTACTCCTCGGCAAAGGGCGACTCCTCTAGGCGCGCAACTGGCTTGGTTAAATTCGTCTCCGCGAGCTGCATCACGCGAGCGACGAGGTTGCCGAGCCCATTCACAAGGTTGGCGGTATACCACTCGTCGAGACGCTCCCACGTAACGTCAGAATCTTCGACTGGGTGCACGTGACGCAGGAGGATATAGCGGGTGGCATCAGTACCATATTTCTTCACTAGGTCATACGGGCTGATGACGTTCCCCAAAGATTTGCTCATCCGCTGTCCGCCCGAGTTGATGAACCCGTGATAAAACACGTGGTCGGTATTCTTAATGCCTGCCGAGAAAAGCATGGCCTGCCACATGAGGGATTGGAAGCGCACTTGGTCCTTCCCCGCCATCTGGAGCGTCGCGCCCTCTTCCCAAAACTTTTTAAACTTTCCTTCTGCATCGGTAGGCCACCCAAGCGTGGAGAGGTAGCTCGTGAGTGCATCAAACCAAACGTACATAACCTGTTCGTCGTCCCCGGGCACCGGCACGCCCCACGTGAGACGCTTCTTCTCCCGCGAGATACTGAAATCTTCAAGGCCGCTCTTCACAAAAGCGATCGCCTCTTCACGACGCCACTCGGGGATGATGCTGTCCCTCCGCGTGAGATACTCAAGCAAGCGATCCTGATACTTTGCGAATTTGAAGAAGTGATTCTCTTCGGAGACTGTCTCGGGCGTGAGCGAAGGGTGCAAGGGGCACTTCCCCTCCACAAGATCTCTCTCGGTCTTAAATGACTCGCAGCCGACGCAGTAGGTGCCGGTATACGTCTTTTTATAAATATCTCCCGCATCGGCACAGCGGCGCCACATCTCCTGGGCTGCCGCTTTGTGCTCGGGGCTGGTGGTGCGGATGAAGCCGTCGATCTCGAGATTGAGCGCGCCGGTGAGCTTGTGCACCTCTTCTGCATAGTGATCGACGTAGGCCTGCACGTCTTGTCCTGCTTTGACCGACGCATCAAATATCTTCTGTCCGTGCTCATCGGTCCCCATGGAGAAAAAGACCTCCTCTCCAGCGAGGCGCCAGCTGCGTGCGAGCGCGTCAGCCTGCACCGTCTCAAGCGCAAAGCCGATATGCGGATCGGCGTTCACATACGGGAGCGTGGTGGTGAGATAGCGAGCACTCATGATGTTACGCTGCTGCTTTGCGCTTGCGCTTGTCGAAATCAGTAATAAATTCAAGCACGACAGCCGCCACTGGTACCGAGAGCACCACACCCAAAGGACCCGCAAGCGTGTACCCTGCGATAAGTGCCACGATGACGAGAAGCGGGGGAATACCCACGATCTTCTTCACGATAAGCGGATAGATGAGATTCGACTCAAACTGGTTGACGACGACGTAGAGCCCCGCAACAACTAACCCGAGAGGGACTCCGCCACTTGAGAACGCGATAATCACCGCAAGAGCGCCTGCGATAAGCGACCCGAACACCGGAATGATTTCAGCAACGGCAGTAAAGACGGCGAGCAAAAGCGCGTAGGGAACCCCAATAATGAGAAGACCGAGGTAGACGAGAACCCCAACGATCACCGAGAGCACCACCTGCCCCTGCATCCAGAGCCCGATCTTCTTCTGTGAGCGGCGCCACAAATCAACTGCATAATTCTCATATGACACAGGCAAGACAAGACGCAGAAAGTCGTCGACCCCCGTATCCTGGAGAGCAAAGTAGAACGAGAGCACGATGATGAGAAGGAGGGAGAAAAGCCCACCAAAGAAGAGCACCATGAGCTGTACGACCCCCTCAGAGGTCGCCGTAAAGACGGACTGTAACGATAACAGCGTATGCAGGAATGACTGGTCGCCCTGTGTTGTATTCACAAAACTGGTCGAGTTGGTGATGGTCGGGGGGAGATTGAGCGTATCGAGATACGTCGGCATCGCCGAAAAGAAGTCGGTAGCATCAGCCACGACGGGCGGGAAGAAAACGTACAGCATCCCAAACACGAACCCAAACAGTATCCCGTAGACCAAGAGTGCGCTCACAAAACGCGGGATGCGGTAACGGATAAAAAAGGCAATCCACGGCTCGATCGCTGAAGCGATGATGATCGCGGTAAGCACCAAGAGCACGAGGTCGCGCAGAAGCCAGAAGAGGTAGGCCCCCACCCCGACAGCAAGCGCGGTCAGGAGGGTGCCTGATGTGATAGAAATCCTAATCTCCTTTCCCATAGGGGCATCCTAACATATCTGCCCGGGCCAGGGGCAGACGCTTACGCGAGGGCGGAGCGGAGTCGGTCAGCTACTTCGACGATCGTGAGACGTTCCTGTTCACCCGTATCGCGATGACGTAGGGTGATGGTGTCCTTAAGATCAGGAGATTCGCCAAGAGTGTCGAAGTCGACGGTGATACAGAAGGGTGTGCCGATCTCGTCTTGACGACGGTAGCGTTTGCCGATGTTGCCGTTGTCGTCCCACGCTATCGCCGGATGCACTTTTTGTAACTCCTTCCTCACTTCGCGCGCCTTCTCAACGAGCTCGGGCTTGTTCTTAAGAAGTGGCGAGACCATCGCTTTGACCGGTGCGATCTTGGGCGCGAGTGCGAGATAGGTGCGCACCTCACCGCCGAGCTCATCTTCGCGATAGGCGCTTGTCAGGATTGCGAGAATAGTGCGATCAACACCAAGAGCTGGTTCAATCACGTGTGGAATAAATTTGCTCTTCGTTTCTTCGTCCTGATATTCGAGATTCACGCTCGAGCCCGTCTGATGGGCCGAGAGATCGAAATCCGTGCGGTACGCGAGTCCCCACAGTTCTTTTCTGCCGAATGGGTAGTCGAATTCAAAATCGATAGTACGCTTCGAGTAGTGGGCACGATCGCTGTCCGACACTTCGAGCTCATGTACCATGCCACTCGGGATTCCTACCGCATCTGCATAGGCATGCATAATGTTGCGCCATTCCTCGAACGCAAGCTCCCATTGGTCGGGCCTTACGAAATACTCGACTTCCATCGCAACCAGCTCGCGCAAGCGAAAGATGAAATCACGCGGCGCAATCTCATTGCGGAACGCCTTCCCTATCTGCGCAATACCGAAAGGCAACTTCGGGTGAAGTGCGTCGACTACGTTCTTGAAGTTCGTGAAGATGCCACCGGCTGTTTCGGGTCGAAGATATACGGTCGCAGAATCATCTTCTGACGCTCCTGCCTTCGTCGCGAACATCATATTAAATTGGCGCGCCCCACCAAGTTTTCCTCCACAGTCCGTGCATTTTGTTGGGTCGTCTAGTTGATCAGCGCGGAAGCGATGGTGACATTTCTCGCATTCCACTAGCGGATCAGAGAATCCGGCGACATGACCTGATGATTCCCATACTTTTGGATTCATTAAAATCGAGGCATCGACACCGTACATATCGTCTCGACTGTCACGAAACATCTGGAGCCAGAGACGCTCGACATTTTCTTTCAGCACCACACCCATGGGCCCATAATCATACGTGCCGGCGAGACCGCCGTAGATCTCGGAGCCCGGGAAAACAAAGCCCCGGCGCTTACAGAGCGAGACGATCTTCTCCATGAGGTTCTGATCTGTCATAGACCTGGATTATTGCACAACTCCCTTCCCCGCGACATACCCTAGGTCGGTCGGCGTTTCAGTGGTCACCGCCTCGGTCGTCGCATTGGCTTGTACCCCCGCAAAGCGATCATAGCCGCTATAGGTTACGCCGCCCGTAAGCGCCGGCGAGGTTCCTCGCTGTGAGGTTGAGGGCGTAATCGAAACCTGGAAGTATCCTTGCGCGCTTGAGTTGGCACCAAGGTCACCAACACCCCAGGTAACCGTACGAGCACCTGGATTATATGAGAAACTGCCCGCACCTGAAGTTGCTCCCGTGTAGGTGACATAGCTTGGGAGTGTGGCTGAGAGTGTGTTGCCCGCAAGCGCGCCTCCGTGGGTACGTATGCTCCACAAAACTGTGTAGGTCGTGGCCTGTCCCACGCGCGGTGGGATCGGCCCACTTGAGGTAAGCGGCCCACCCATGCGAAGCGATGCTGCACTCAAGGTCGGCAGCGTGGTCACCTTCGCGACACGCATCGCTGACGCGGTCACCTGTTCGGGGACATTTGTCTGTCCGACGCGCGTCCCTGACACCGAGGTGGTGAGGGTGACACTCGGTGACGCAGAGAGCGCGTTCACCGGCAGTGTTGAGAAGGAGAAGGTCCCCAGACCTGAAGCACCCGGAGCGAGCACTGCAAGAGCCGGGTCAGTGTCACGACTGAAAACGATTGTGTGGTCGCTCGAGCGATAGAAGCCATTCTCGGTACGAAGACTCTCATAATCAACCGCTGCGCCAGTGATCGCCACGGCAATATTTGCATTTGTGACAGTAGTGGTGAGCGTATTCGTGTACGAAACGGTGATGTTTTGTTGCGCTCCGGCCGTGAGTACGCCCGTGGCTCCCGTGTCACCATTGATCGCTAGAGTGGTGTTAATAAACGGAGCGACAATGCCCACAGAAATGTTCTGGGTCATGTAGTTAACGGCGAGGGCCTGATCATTGGCTGTCTTTGCGGTCCCAATAGAAAAATGGAACGCTCGCTGATCATTCTGCTGCCCACTGAGCGTGCCAGAGAGCGTGATGCGCTTTGTCGCACCCGGCGCGAGTGTCCCGATAAGGAAGCTTCCATTGCTGAGCGGGAGCGAAGAGTCCTGCACCGTAAAACCAAATGGCATGACACTATTCACGACAACGTTGGTGAGTGGCACACTCGCATTTGAGCGTGCTGTGATTGCGAGTGTCAGAAGCTGGCCTGACACAACTTCAGAAACGGTCTCGACCGTGAGCGCGAGCGGCGTCGTAGACACGGTGAGCGCATACGTTGTCTCTTTTACAAATACGGCATTAGAGCCCGTAGCGGCATAAGAGAGAGAGGCTGATGTCTTGAGCGCATCACCCTGCCCGCCAAAGAACCGCGCCTTGAGAGATCGTGTCACAGTCGCACCGCTCGCAAGCGTCCCGAGGTTTTCGGTATAACGCGGATACGGCTTAGTGGCATCATCGGCACTGCGTGTGCTTGAAGGGAACGTTATCTCGATTGTCGCATCGTTGATCGGTACCGCGTTGGTATTCGTAATGGTCACAACGAGGGAGGCGGTGTCACCACCCGTGATTGTGGTTGGCCCTTCGAAAGTAAGAGAAACCTTGTCGACGGAGACCGAGTTTCCACCCACAAAAAATACAAAAATGGTTGCGGCGAGCGATACGAGGAAAAAGAGAAACGCGCCGACAAAAAAGATACTGGCAAGGCGCACATGCTTTTTCCCTCCAGAGAGTTGCTGAGATGCAACTTGTGCTGCAACTTTCTGCAACGGATCGTCCTCCCACACATGCGGGGTACCTCCAAAATGTTCGGCCTCGAGGGAACGGCGCACGGGAGTGGGCGCAACAGGCTGGTAGAGACGTTCTCGAGCGCGCTCGAGTGAACTCAAATCATCATCAGACGGCGAAGGCATATCCCCTAGTATAGCAAGTCCTTAGAGTCCCGACGCTTCGATACCCCGATTCACCCGTGCGATATAGACGAGACGTTCACTCATTACTTTCTTGAGTACCTTCAGAGAAAATCCTGTGGGTATTCCTCCGGCATCAAAACCGAGTACAGCAAGAATACGAAGTGCGGCAAGAATTTCGATCGCTTCATACATTTCAGGTGAGCAGGTCGCGAGCGCAGTAAAAAAACTCTCGAGAATCGAAAACAGCTCGGTGTTTTCACCCTCACCTGGTGCAAGACGGATAACGAGTCCAACGACACGGGCAGCAGTATCACGCGTCTCCCGGGTGGTAAACCGAGCGAACCACGGCGTCTCGAGTACCGCGCCGGCAATCCTCCACCCCTCCCTTCCCCGCACCACAACAAGGGTACTCTCGGCAAATGTGGTGAGTGCCGGCGCGAGCTTTGCTCCCGAGCGGCGGACGCCTTGCGCACGTGCACGCACCAGTCCAAGCTCAGCGGCGAGCACCGTAATGAGGGCGTTTGCCTCGCCCACAGAAGTGCGGGTAAGTATGATTCCGCGCGTATGGTATCTATGTCGCATCGCGCGTCACGTCAAAGCGAGTATCGCCGGTTGAGAGTGTCGCGATGTACTTTCCTCCCGGACGCACAGCAACCCGTACACGATCTTGGGTATTAAACCCTTCGCTCTTACGCGCATCAGCAACTGCGCGCGCCATTTCTCGCTCGTCACCTTCTTTAATTAATGCGGGTGTGAGTGCCGTGTCGAGAGCAAGCACTTTTCCTATCACGACCTCTTTCACATTTACTTCATCGGCAAGAATCGCGGCACAATCTTCAGAGAGCGCTTCGGTGACCGTAAGACTCGCAAGTGGCTGGCGCACTTTCACATTAGCTTTTTGTCGCATTTGGAGCGCCTCTGATGCGAGCACGCGGACACGCGCCATATCTGTAATCAGCTTCATATCGTCTGATGGATGGAATATCTTTTGCAGAATGGAGGTCGAGACTTCAGGCCAGTCAGCGAGGTGCACGCTCTCAGGGTCACGCTCCTGCTTCACGTGGACATACACCTCTTCAGCGAGGAAGGGTGCAAACGGTGCCGCCAGACGTGCGATTGTGTGGAGCGTCTCGCGGAGTGTCGTGAGTGCAGCAGCGTCTCCCGCGCGCACGCGATCACGCACGCGACGTACATACCACTGCGAGAGATCTTCGGCGAGACTCGCGAGCGCGCGTGTCGCCTCAAAGGGGCGGTAGTCGTCGAGTGCCTCGGTCATAAGCGCGACCGTGGCGCGCGTACGGGCACGCATCCACTGATCGAGTACGGTCTCTGCACCCTCCGTACGCTCGGTATCTTTAAACAAGGTGTAGAATTTGGCGCTATTCTCTATCCACGAGAGCACCTTGGCCGCCTCTTTAACCGTCTTCTCATCATAGTTCTTCGAGTCACCCGGCTGCGTCACGCTGTACATCCAAAATCGGAGCGCATCCACGCCCCACGTCTCGATCTCAACCCACGGATCGACCACATTCCCTTTCGACTTACTCATCTTCTGTCCCTCGGCATCGAGGAGGTGGCCAAGCGAGATGACATTTTTATACGAGGTGCCGCGGTCCGAGAGGACGCCCACCGCAAGCAGGGTATAGAACCAGCCGCGCGTCTGGTCGATCGCTTCACAGATATAGTCGGCTGGATACGCCACTTTTTTTAGAAATGCATCGAGTGACTCGCTGCCGCGCTCTTTGGCTGCTTGGGCAAAGGGCATCGCACCGGAGTCGAACCATACATCCATCACCTCCGAGACGCGCTTGAGTTCTGTTCCCTTCTCGCTCATGAGCACCACCGCATCAATATAGGGCCGATGCAGATCAAGCTCATAGTCTTCATTATGCGGGAGCGGGATGAACTCAAGTTCGCGTAACTCACCTCGATGAGTGTGTGCACTGTCTGGTATTTTTGATGAGACGATCTTGTTTGCGCCAAGTGCTACTGCTTGAAGCATTTCAACCCCCGCTCCGTGCGTAACTATAAGTACGTTCTTTCCGGACTGAGTTGCTTCAATTTCGTTGATGAACTCGCCCACGCGTTTCTTAACATCCTGATAGCTCTCCCCTCCTGGGATCTTTTCATCGTATGCATGAGTAGTACGAAATAGAGTGAACGCATCAATTGGTCCCTCATTAAGTTCTCCGAAACCGAATTCACGGAGTCGCGTATCATACCGTATGGAACTTTTATCAAAACCAAGCTGTTCTGCAATATACTCTGCTGTTTCGCGAGTACGCCGAAGTGGCGATGCATAGATATGATCAATATGCTTCGTACTAAGTTTTTCTGCCACCACTTGAGACTGTTCTTTACCCCTTTCCGTAATGCCATATGCAGGGCCCAAATCACAGCTCGCAATCTGCAGTAGGTTATTTTCCGACTCGCCATGACGCATCACATAATACGTGTTACCCGATTTCTTGGTGTGCTGTTTCAGCATCTCGATTGAGTCGACAACGATCCGCTCGCTCCCGTCGGCACTCTGCCAAATAGGGAGTGGCGTACCCCAGTAGCGCTCGCGACTGATGGCCCAGTCTTTGGCACCCGCGAGCCACTCGCCCATGCGCCCCTCACGGATATATTTTGGCTCCCAGTGGATTTTGTTGTTCTCGGCAACGAGCGTGTCGCGGAGGTCATGCATGCGGATATACCACGAGTTGCGCGCGTAGTAGATGAGCCGCGTCTTGCAGCGCCAACAGAAGGGGTAGGTATGGGTATACGGCGCCTTCGAGAAGAGGAGGCCGCGTGTCTGGAGATCTTTCAGTATCTCAACCGATGTTGTCTCCTCGACCACCGATTTCCCAGCGAGAGAGCCCGTCCCGTGGGTAAACTTCCCATCAGGAAAGACGAGGTGCACCTTGGGCAGCCCGACCTGGTGTCCGAGCTCGAAGTCTTCTTGCCCGTACATCACCGCGGTGTGGACGATCCCTGTGCCGTCTTCGGTCGTCACAAAGTCGGCTGCATACACTTGAAATGCTTTTTCAAACTTTTGTTTCTCGCTCCCCTGCGCGAGCTTCTCGGCGTAGTCATAGAGCGGCTGATACTTCTTTCCCACCAACTCACTCCCCTTCACCTCTGCAACGATGGTGTACCCCTCGGTGCCAAAATGTGATTCGACACGATCCTTCGCGAGGATAAATCGCACAGCAGGTCCTGTCCCTTCATCCTTCTTTTCAATCACCGCATACGTAATCTTCGCGCCCACAGCGAGTGCCACATTCCCGGGTAGTGTCCACGGCGTCGTGGTCCACGCGAGAAGTGACGTCGTCGGATCGTCGACGAGCTTGAACTCTGCGGTGATGGTGAGATCCTTCACCTCGGCATAGCCCTGTGCGAGCTCGTGGGAGGAGAGGGCGGTCCCACAGCGCGGACACCAGGGCACCACCTTATAGTCGCGATAGAGGCGGCCATCTTTCTCGGTCTTCGCGAAGACATTCCACAATACCTCCATATAGGAGGCGTCAAAGGTGAAGTAGGCGGTGGTGTCGTCGACCCAGTAGCCGATACGCTTGGTGAACTTGGCCCACAGATCGATATATTCAAAAACGCTCTCGCGACACTTCTTATTAAACGCCGCGATGCCGTACTTCTCGATGTCGGGCTTACCAGAGAAGCCGAGCGCTTTCTCGACCTGCAGCTCGACCGGGAGCCCGTGCGTGTCCCAGCCGGCGCGGCGCTCCACCCGGTAGCCACGCATCGTCTTGTAGCGCGGGATCGCGTCTTTAAACGCACGCGCCTCAAGATGATGAATGCCCGGCATCCCGTTGGCAGTGGGCGGCCCTTCATAGAAGGTGAAGTCGCCCTTAGGCGAGGGTTTCTCGAGCGACTTTTTAAAGATCTGCTCTTGCGCCCAGAACGCGAGGATCTCTTCCTCGCGCTTGGCGGCATCAGACTTTACGGGAACATCTACCATATCTGCGTATCGTAGCGTTTACAGGCTAAAAAGGGAACAGCCGCGCGGGGCGGCTGTCGTACTTCCTGGAAGTGGCGCTTCAGCGCCGAGCGCCGGCGTGGTAGCCCGAGTGGGCCGGCGGCCGGGTCATTTGCGGCTTCACGTCCTTCGTGGACTCGCTGCCCAGCGCATCGATCATCGCCTCTTTCTTGTCCGTCGGATTGACGGGCTCCGGGGTATCGCCGGAACGAAGGATGCGATGCAGCGCGTGGCGCCGCTTCTGTGCTGTCGTCATCGAGAACTCCTTGGTTGCAGGTCCGTCCGGGAGTGAACGGCCTGTGCGCGTGAATTTACCGTGAAGTCTCACTTCACGCAAGCTACATCCTCTCTGGGGTGGGGATACCGAGCAAAGTGAGTCCGTTGGTCATCGTATTGATGAACGCACGCGCGACCAAGAGCTTGTGCGCCTCGTGCTCGCCACCAATGATTCTTTCTTTGGCATAAAACGCATTCCACTCCCCCGCGAGCTCGGTGAGGTAGTTCACCAAGAGATTGGGCGCACGCGAGCTCGCGGCGCGCGCCGCCACCTCCGGGAAGTGCAGCGTGATTCGCTCCAGCACATATGCTTCATCCGAGTGTTTGGTGCTACTGGTATGATATATCATACCTTTTGACGAGTTCGTCTCGTCTGTTTTTGCGACGACTGACTTAGCGCGCACCAGCGCGTACTGCAGATATGGCCCCGAGTCGCCCTCAAGTGAGAGTGACTTTGCTTCGTCAAAAATAATGTCGGATCCTGGCGCTTGACGCAGAATCATATACTTGATCGCGCCCACCGCCACCTGCTCTGCGACGAGTGGGTCAGCATTCTTCTCACTCGTCTTCTCGACAACACTCGTAATGAAGTCTGCAGCAGTGACGACATTTCCCTCTCGCGAAGACATCTTGCCTGAAGTGAGTTTGAGAAAACCGGTCGCGAGGTGCTCCATCTTGGCTGCGAGGTTCGGCGCGAGCTCTGCGAGCGCCGAAAGAACGGTTCTGAAACGGCCGGTCTGTTCATTGCCAGTGACGATAATTACCTTGTCCGAGGGCCATCGCTCCTCTTTAAGAAACGCGAGACCGATATCTTTAGCCTCATAGGTAGGCGTGTTATGTGAGGTGATGAAAACCATTGTGTGCACACCCTTTTTCTCTCCGTTATAGATAACTGCGCCGTCACTCATCTCGAACACGCCCTTCTCGAGGCCGTCCTTCACTACTCGCAGTCCCGTCTCGGTCGTGTCGCTGTCGAAAAATTCAAAGTCAAAGTGCGTGCCGAGCAATTTCCAAATACGACGGAACTCCTCCATCGAGACCTCGCGCCCGCGGCGCCAAAGATCCATCAGCGCCGCGTCGCTCCCCGCATAGATCGCCTGATTGAGCGCGTCTATCTCTACCTTCGCGGTCTCATCGGTGTCATACGCGTTTGAGCCAGCGGCATACGCGGTACCAAGATCAGTCGCGCTCGGCTCCGTGACACCCGCTTTCTGCAGCCCCCAGAGCGCCTTCGCGACGTTTGGGCCGATGTCGCCGCCGAAGGTGTCGCGCGCCAAGGTCGCGCCAGCATTCTCAATAAGTCGCGCCACAGACTCGCCGACTACCGTCCCCACCAAATGCCCGATGTGCATCTCTTTAAAAGCGTTGGGGTTCCCGTACTCGACAATCGTGCGCACGCCGGAGCTCGCGGTCCCCTTCCCCCACTCACTCCCCTGCACCTCGGCCTCGGCCACCGCAAGCGCCACTGCCTCGCGCGCGAGCGTAATATTCACAAATCCAGGCCCCGCGACCTCGATTGCAGCAATCGAGGTCGGTCCGAGCGTAGTCGAGGACCTGAGTGTGTCTGCGAGCTGTTCGGCGAGCTCGCGCGGATTCTTACCCAGCTGCTTTGCTGCTACCAGTGCCGCGTTGGTCGCGTAATCGCCGAAGCTCACCCCGTTCGGCCGCCCAATCGCAAACGCAACGTCGCCTGCGCCCATATCCGCAAGCGCCCCCTGTACTGCCTTCTGTATCTTCTCCTCCATATGTTTGAGTATAGCAAACCCCCCTTACGGTTTACGGTCGGGACAAAAGGTATGATATATCATACCTTTTACTCATGAGCCCGAGAGGGATTTGTCGAGAAATTTCCAACGACCCTTCCCCGCGCGTGGAGGCATGCCAAGATGAATGGTGCGGATGAGTTTTTCTATAAATGCTTCTTTTTTGAAGTGATTGGTATGTTTTCGTGCATAGCGCGCTATGTGGTCATACTTCCCGAGCTTTACGTCTTTCCACACTCGTATAGCTGTCTGGCGCGTGACCCCGAGCGCCTCTTCGATTTGTCCAAACGAGTACCCGCGCACCAGGAGCACGACCACCGCGAGACGCTTCGCGAGCATCACACGCTCCGTCTGTGAAAGGAGTTCGTTGGCAAGAATGCGTGCCTCCTTTTTACTCGTTGCGAGTGATAGAAAAGTCAGAAACTGATCTGCGAGCTCTGTCGCGACTTCTTTCTTGATCCTTTTCTTGGAAATGTGAGTCATGGGTAAAACGCTAAAGGTATGATATATCATACCACCTCGTCGTCCCAATGGGGCGTGCTAGGAAAATGATTCGGGGATCGGGTGAGTGAGCGCGAGCTTCTTGATCTCCTGCCGAGAGCGCTTCACGGCCACGTCGTCACGCTTCGTAAGCACCTCGATCATTATCTCGGCGACACGCTTGGCGTCCTTTTCTTTAAAGCCGCGCGTCGTCATCGCCGGTGTGCCGAAGCGGATCCCGGAGGGGTCCATCGGCTTGCGCGTGTCGTCAGCGATCGCGTTTTTATTGAGCGTGATGCCAGCTCTGTCGAGCAGCGCCTCTGCTTCCCCGCCCGAGATCCCGAACGAGGTCCACACATCGAGAAGAATCAGGTGATTGTCAGACCCGCCCGTGATCATGCGCGCCTTATGCTTCTTGAAGGCCTGCTCCATCGCCTTGGTGTTTTTCAATATCTGCTTCGCATACTTCTTAAACGACGGCTTCAGCGCCTCGCCGAAGGCGACGGCCTTGGCGGCAATCTGGTGCATGTGCGGGCCGCCCTGAAGGCCAGGGAATATCGCCTTATCAATCGACTTCGCGAGTTCTTCGCTTTCGCGCACGAGAATCAAGCCGCCACGCGGGCCCCGGAGCGTCTTGTGGGTCGTGCTCGTCATGATGTCAAAGCCGTAGTCGAAAGGATTCTTAACTGCCTTCCCTGCGATGAGGCCAGCAATGTGTGCGATATCCATCACCGCTATTGCACCGACCTCGCGTGCGATCGAGACGAACTTTTTATAGTCGAGCTCGCGCGGATAGGCCGAGAAGCCGGCGAGGATAATCTTGGGCTTAATCTTTTTTGCCGTGCGGCGCATCTCGGCATAGTCTATTTCACCCGTCTCGATATTCTTCATCTTGTACCTCTGGAAGTTGAAGATCTTGGTGAGATACGTCACGGGGTGGCCGTGCGTGAGGTGCCCGCCGTGCGAGAGGTCCATCCCGAGGATCGTGTCGCCGGGGTTAAGGAGGGCGAAGTACATGGCGATGTTGGCATTGGCGCCGCCCAGGGCCTGTACGTTGGCATACTTAGCACCAAAGAGCTTCTTGGCGCGCTCGATAGCGAGCAGCTCTACCTGATCGGTATACTCCTGGCCGCCGTAGTAGCGGCGACCCGGATACCCCTCCGAGTATTTATTGGTGAGGGAGGAGGCCATCGCCTCCTTCACCGCTCGGCTCACATAATTCTCACTCGGGATGAGCTCGAGCCCCTCCTTCTGTCGTTTCTCCTCGCCGACAATGGCCTCATAGACCGCCTTATCCTGTTTCTTGATGTTCGAAAACTGCATGATTTCTATCCTACCTTACTATCTAAAAATGTGCCGGCGCGCCAAGGCGCGCCGGTGTTGTGTTCAAGGAACGATCCCCCGAGACGCGAGCAGATCGAGAACGTCCTGGTGAACCTCGGCAGGAGGCCGCGTCGCATCGAGAAATACCGCTGGCCACTGGCTCGCGAAGCTGTGGAACCCCTCACGAACCCGCTGGTAGTACTCGAGATCGCGCATGTCGAAGTGGTTCTGCTCGCGCGCGCTGTCTGCCATCACCCGCTCGCGCGCGATTCGCGGGTGCAAGTCGAAGATGATGTAGAGATCGGGCGCGCGACGCTCGCGCGACTTCTCGAACACGAAGTAACGCAAGAGCTTGAACAGACCCAGCAACTCGCGATGTTGTTCGCCCCACAGCTGAAACGCGTAGGTCGACGAGTCGCCCCGGTCAGAGAACACGTGCCTCTCTGCCTGAAGCGCCGGTGCCACGAGATTCTGCTGTAGCTCCTCGCGTGCCGCCCAGAACAAGAGGAAGTTGTTGAGCCCCGTCGAGGTAGCCGCGAGCGGGTTGTCGCGGACGACTCTCCGGATTTCCTCGGCGAACGGCGTTCCACCCGGTTCTCGGGTGAACACAGCCGTGGCACCGAACCGTTCCTGCAAGAGCTTCATCTGGGTGCCCTTGCCCGACCCATCCATTCCGTCAAACACAATGTACTGGCCCATGGGATCTCCTTTTGTTGACCCGCGAGCAATGGTACAGGGAAAGGAGTATAATCGCCACAATGGCCTTATCTGACCGGAAAATACTTGAGCATAAGAAGGCGGGGACGATTATGATCGAGCCCTTTAAGCGTGCGCACTTAGCGACCTCAAGCTACGATGTAACGCTTGGCGAATGGTTCTTTCGCGAGCAGCCACCAAACTATAACCACTCCCTCTATAACATCTGGAGCGAGGAGCACACACGCCATGTGTGGGGAGCAGATAAGCCTGAACGCGCTATCAGGGCCAAAGAGGCATTCAAGAAATATCATTTTGAATGGGACGGCATTAAACCAAACGACAAGGTTATTATGCTCCGGCCGGGTGAGACGGTACTTGGACACACCAACGAATTTATCGGCGGCCGTGACTCGATCACGACGATGATGAAGGCGCGCTCCTCGATGGGGCGCAATTTTATCGAGGTGTGCAAGTGTGCCGGCTGGGGCGACGTAGGCTACGTCAACCGTTGGACGATGGAGATCACCAATAACTCTAAAAACTACATCATCCCGCTCGTGGTGGGGCGACGCATTGCGCAGATTGTCTTCTTTGAGACCGGGCCGATTCTCGCTCGCGATTACACCTCGACCGGTAAGTACGCGAACTCGCACGATATAAAAAAGTTGAAGAAAAGCTGGACGCCCCAGGCGATGATCCCACGGCTCTGGACTGACCGCGACGCGAAGAAAAAATGAAAGCGGCGGGACACGTCCCGCCGCTAACTGACGCCCCTCGAAGGTCAGACCTTCTCGTACTCGGGAACCATCGAGCCGTTGACCAGCTTGAAGTCCTGGAACAGTTCGGGTACCTGCGCGATCATGATCTCGCCCACCTTCCGCAGGACATGCGCGATCTCTTCTTCGGCACCGGCATCTGTGCGGAGAGCGACGACGTGCCGGAGCGCGCGCAGGTTGAGCGACCATACGCCGCCGGTGGCGATCCCCATCCCGATGCCGCGCCGGAACGCCGAGGTGAGCACCTTCTTGGCGTGGAAGGTGCTCGTCGGCGCGAGCTCTTCCTGCCAGATGTGCGCAAAGGTGCTCATCATGCGCTCCTGACTCGCGAATTGCTCGGCCAGAAGCGTACGGCTGCGCGTCTTCTTGTCGGCGATCTCGGGTGAGTCGCTCTCGACCGCGCGAAAGCACTCCGGCATCCAGAAGCGGATGTTGGTGTAGCGGATGTAACGCATGCTCCGCTCCGAGATGCCGACGCCTGCGCGGTGTCGATTCATCTCGCCCGTGAAGACGCGCGAACAGCCGTTGATGCCGAGGGTGAAGACGGCGTGCTCGAGCACCGAGCCGTGCCGCTGCTTCAGGACGTTGTCGAGGTAGTCGACCATGTCACTGCGCACTTTGTTGACGTTGGGGTTGAGCCCCGGCTGGAACGCCATGTAGCACTGCTTAGCCGCAAGCGCCACCAGGAGTGCCGGGTCGGTTACTGCTTCCTCCGAGGGGATCTCGAATTCGTCAGCTCCCATCTCGTCGAGCCATGCGCGTACCACTTCACGGTCGACAACCGTCCGCGCGAGAACATGAACACTGATTTCATTGAACGAGGTGGCCATTTGGCCCTCCAAAGAACTGGTTGAACACAGGCCTACTCTATAGATGGGGAGGTTAAAAAGCAAACCGGCGCCAGAGGCGCCGATACATTCTTTCCTCCCTATGAAAACGAGTTCACAAAAATTATTTCAGACGAGCCACACGAGTCCTCCGGCTTTACGTATCGATTCATAACTCTAGAACGAAAATGAGACACATCAACTCCTTACAGGTGCATTAGCACTCTGATTGCACCACCCCCCGTGGGGCTTCCATACTCCGGTACATATGGCACATACCCAGATTGGAACGGGGTATGGTTGGTGACATCTCGTATGCTACGAGCGGGACACAGTATTCGAATGGGACGAAGTTAGATATAAGACATTCCTGTCAGAACACTAGCAAAAAGATACATACCTAACAAATAAATTATGAGTCTTCCTGCATAGGACATTCTCTTCCAACCTTGATCCATGGCAATACACTCAAAGATGTACGCCCCTACTATTGCTGTGCAAAAGACCACGAAGTGAGCCGAAAAAACAAAAGCATTAATTGCTTTTAGTCCCGACTCAAATAAAGACAGAACCATAAGCAGACACGTTAGAAAGAAGGGGACCGGAATCGTGAAAAAATTTCCTATGGGCGTTAGTGCGAGAACTAAAAGGGCTCGGGGTCGCTTTGGCCAAGTGGGGCGAAAATAATTTGATAAAATTTTCTCATTTCTACAAACAATAAAATTGAAGAAGTAATAAGAAATTAAAAAAATCGTTAAAATGAGCATATAAAGAATTATGCCTGAGGGATAATGCGGGTAAGGGTCTCTAAATGCTACGTAGTATTCTGTATACGAAACCCAACTTATAATTGAAAGTACTACTACAATCAGAACGGATCTCAATAGGCGCATAGCCATACTATTTTTTTAAAATTTAGATGTAAGAATTAACAGCATTGTTAATTATAGAGTAGATATGCTCAAAAATCAATGGTCTGTACTCTACTTTCGCAATCTCCTCATCAGACACTTCTCTGAAATCGGTCCCTGCTGTATTTCTTCACGTTCCCTCCACGCTCAGACGCTGGTATTTCATACTCCGATATTAGCGGGGTGGTGCAATCAGAGTGCTAATTCACTACAGGAGCTGTACACCTTGTGGCTATTTTTCTTCGCTACGCTCTAAAACTACCTCACAAGGTTCATCGATGTTCCCTATTTGGTCACATCGATGCCCATTGACCTTGCGGTGCCAGCGATGGTGCGGGCGGCGGCCTCGTGAGAGGTGGCGTTCATGTCGGGGATCTTCTCCGCGACGATGGTCGCGATCTGCGTCATGGTGATGGTACCCGCCTTCTTCTCCTTAGCCTTACCCGAGCCCTTCTCGATCCCCAAGGCTTTGAGGATGAGGCGCGAGGCCGGCGGATTCTTCATGATAAAGGTGAAGGTCCGGTCGTCATAGACCGAGAGCTCGATCGGGATGATCGTGCCGCGCTTCTCCGCGGTCGCGGCGTTAAACTGGGTCACGAACTGCCCAATGTTCACGCCCGCAGGGCCGAGCGCGGTGCCCACCGGGGGCGCGGGCGTCGCCGCCCCGCCGGGGATCTGGAGCTTTATCTTTTTTACAATAGTTGCCATAGGTGTGATGAGAGTACCTTAGAGTTTACGAATTTGCAAAAAGTCGAGCTCGACCGGCGTCTCGCGGCCGAACATCGAGACCATCACCTTCACCTTGCCGCGATCTTCATCGATCTCACCCACCTTGCCCTCCAAGTCTTTGAAGGGACCGTCGGTAATCACGATTGGATCCTCCTTCACGAGGTCAATGCGATGCTTAGGCGCCTCTGCGGTCATCCGCTTCATCAGTGTTGCGACCTCGGCCTCCTCCATCGGCACTGGCGTGTTGCCGCTGCCCACAAAGCCGGTGACCCGTGGGGTGTTGCGGACCACAAACCAGGAATCGTCGTCCACAATCATGCGCACCAGGATATAGCCCGGGTAGATCTTCTCCTCTTCAACGATGCGCTTGCCACTCTTCACCCGGATCTTCTTCTCGGTTGGGACGATCACCTTAAAGATTTTCCCCTCCATACCCAAAGACTCGATGCGCTGCTTGAGGTTGCGCTCGACCGCATTCTCATAGCCCGCGTAGGTGTGGATGGTGTACCAGCGCGCATCCTCCTCGCGCGGCGTCACCTCGTCACGCACTTCCTTACGCATCGCTGGTGCGATGTCTGCCATCCCTGCATCTCCCTCTCCGTCGTAGTGGTGTTCAGTCGTGTCCATGGTGCTGCAGTTAGACGCCAGTGATGTAGCTCACGCCCAGCCCAAAGAAGTAGTCGAGCACGCTCACAAAGAGCGCGATCACGAGCGCAATGACGATCACCACAAGCGTGTGCGCGAGCGCGGTATGATTACTCGGCCAAACAATATGCGCAAACTCCTCGCGCACATGTTTCAGATAGGTAAATAGTGAGGTCATGCGAAGGTGGCTAGTAAATAAAAAAGCCCTGCGGGCTCTCTGATATTGAGAGCATACCGCACGTCGCCCAAGGCGTCAACTAGCGGATCTCGTAGGTGATGGAGACTGAGGCGTTGTAGGTGTTCTCACCTGCCGGGATATTGGGAGCTGAGACCTTGCTGGCTCCTCCCATCCCCATGTCGTACATCACCGGATACGGGTAGCCACCACTCGACTCGGAGAAGTTCACGACCTTCCCGAGACGAACGCCAAGCTGCTTCGCGAGAACGGTGGCCTGCTGCTTCGCCTTCATGATCGCGTCGGCACGTGCGGCGGCATAGGCTGCCGTCGAGTCGTCGAGGGCGAAGTTGGGGCCGTATACATTCTGAACACCGAGCTTGCCGAGACTCTCGAGAACCGCACCGACGCCATCGAGCTCGCGCACCGTCACCTGCACACTCTGCGACACCTGGTAGCCGGTGATCTTTGGTGAACCACTGGTGTAGCCGTCAACGGGCACCGGGCACGTGATCCCATAGCATGGGGTCGGGTAGGCATATTGCGGTGAGATTGAGTAGGAGGTCGTCTTGATGTCCTTGTCAGCAATACCCGCCGCCTTCATCGCGGCGAGTGCCGCGTCGGTCTGTTTGGTAGTCGCCGCTTGCGCTACTGCGACGGTCGCCGCGACGTTCTCGACACTAAACGAGATCTTTGCGACATCAGGGACAATTGAGACCTCGCCACTTCCCTGCACGGTGATGGTATCGGTCGCGGGCACGCCCGAGCGACCGAAGTCTGCCGCGAGTGTGATGGTTTGGGCAAGGAGGTAGAGCGCGAGGATCGAGAGTGCACCAATCATCGCGATTCGTATCCCGCTATTCTCGAGTAATTCAGAAAGAGTATTGTTCATAGTGGTAATAATTATGTTTCTAGTGTAGCACGAGGCTACTGTCCTTGGAGTGTCGAGAGGAGTGCACGGAGCGCCTGGTGCGCCGGGAGCGTCGTCGGGTCGAGCTGGGGATCCGTCCAATTACGAACATCGGTATCAACTGCGTCAAAACGTAGCACGTCGGTGGCTCGGGCGAGGTAGTAGGCGGTGATGAGGACGCCCTCGTTGCGCTCGATCCCGACCACCGTAAAGCGATAGTTCCCGAGCGCCGTTGAGGTGAGCGCCGTAGCACGCGCCGGGAGCCCCGATGGAGTCGTTATCGCTGTCTGTTGTATCGTCGCGAGCGCGGTCGAAGAAGCGGCGATCGGGTACCGGTAGATATAGACACTCCCCGACGCCGTCGATGACGCGTTCGTCACCAGGTCATAATTGAACTGCGCGCTTGAGTCGGCGAGCGGAGCATCTTGGAGTGTAGCAGGGAGCGCAAAGGATATACCGAGGTCGGCGAGCGTTACGTTGGGTGGCGGGCATGCGGGGAAGGTACAGGAGAGGCCGGTGCGCGTCACCGCCGTGCCGTCGGGGCACAGTTGTGCGTCGAGCGGGCACGCGATCGTCCGAGATGGGTGCTCAAGCGCATTACGGTAAATAAAACCGCCGATCCCGAGGACTATGATAAGGGCAATGCCGCCAAAGAGAGTTTTCATGTGGAGATGGTAGCACAATCTTTTTTGGGTGGTCGATGGGTCACGATCCCACAACCTTCTGCTCCACAAGCAGATGCTCTACCAATTGAGCTACGACCACCATGTCCGCCTAGCCGCAGGCGGGCGCACCAGATTTTTATACCACGAATCTTGAAAAGATGCCCCAAGCAACGCGCTGATAAGTTACTCGGTAAGAGCCTTACCCTTAGGGAGAAAATCACGACGAATGCGTCTCGCCAATCCTCTGTTTTGAGAGTGCGAGAGAACACCGAGATACGATGCTACCGTTTGGCGCAACTCATCTTCGTCGATGTCTCTAGCTTCAAAAGTTTCTTTTCGATTGCGCAGTTTTCGAATCATACGTTTCTTTGTCTTCGTACGGATAACTCGGTGATGCGGAAAATGCACATAGCCAAGAAAGTCGACGCCTTGATGCCACTTCCGAAATGTGACTTTTGTTGGGTGCAAATCGAGATTGAGGTCACGTAAGAGAAAATCCCGTATGAGCGGTAAGGTGCGTTCAAGTTCTTCGCGATCAGTGGAGAGCAGTATGAAGTCGTCGGTATAGCGGAGATAATTCTTGAAACGCAATTCGCGCTTCACATACTGATCAAATCGGTCGAGATAGATGTTAGCAAAGAGCTGTGAAGTGAGGTTGCCGAGAGGGATACTCTTTCTAGTTCTAGGTTCCGCTTCAAAACTACCGAGAATATTCTTGAGTAGGGCCATAACACGACTGTCATCAATGCGTCTCGTACATAACTCAAGCAATCTGTCATGGCCAACACTCTCGAAAAACTTTCGTATATCGCACTTAAGCATCCAGACGGTCTGTGTGTTGTTTCGGGATAGTCGCCACGCCAAACGTACGAGCCGTTCGATCGCTCGATGGACGCCCTTGGTCTTGCGGCTCGAGTACGTATCAAATACAAATGCATTATCAAAGCTCGGCGTGATCACGCGACAGATGGCGTGATGCAGGACGCGATCGCGGACGCTTGCTTTGGCGATACTACGCTGTTTCGGATCCTGAATGAGGAAGCGTATATAGGGTCCATGTCGGTATCGCCCATTTGCAAGGTCGTAGTGCAATTGCAAGAGATGCTCTTCAAAATGTTCTGAAAATGCGAGCACGTCCTGTTTGCTCATCTTCCACTTCTGGAACTCCCGCCACGCGGCGAAAATGTTCTCCTTGGAGATTATGAGCTTAAATAAATCCTTATGACCCAATCCACTGTCGAGACGTACACCGAGCCGATCGTTTTCCATAAAGTGAGCCAATTGTACCTTGCTGCGCACAAGCGAGTCTTGAAATTCAAAAAACCGGAACGGTACACGCTCGGTGTGAGAATAGAAAATACCATACTCGAAATCATCGAGCTTCTCTACCTTGCACAAAGCAAGCAGGGAGCGTCTCGGCTTTTGATACTTAATAAAGCGGACGTAACACTCAAGATGCTCACGACCCATCTGCGCCTTGCGTATAAAACGGGGAGCATCAACGATGCCGGATTCGCCTCGCTCTCTGAGAAAATAATCGAGATCGGTAGCATGGTCGGCGGATGGATCAAGTATACGAAAAATCCAACACCACTCATCTGAGTGGTGTTGGAAACACTTCGGGAGAACGAGACGCCGAGATTGTCGTTGCGATTGTCGGGGTTGTTCCTGTTCACATTCGCACCCGTGTCGTCGAAGTTGCCGACATTCACGAGGTTGCCGTCAGACGTACGACTCGTTTTGTCCGCCATCGTCCGTGGCTTCGCCCCAGCGTTTCGCATGCGCGAAAGGCGTGAGCTGTTTCGGGTTATAGGATGTGCGCACTGTCCCATTACTTCAACCGTTTGCGCTAATGGCGGACAAGCAGTGTTTTTCGGCGAGCGACATCCGTAAATGACGCTTCATTAGCCGTATGTCCATACTAGCAAAAAATTTGCGCGGATGCTGACCCTGAACGGGTCAGCATGGACTCAAGACTTCATTATTCGGTATTCAAAAATCAACTGCGGGAGAACGAGACGCCGAGACGGTCGTAGCGAACGTCGGGGCTGCCCCCGTCCACAGCCGCACCCGCGTCGCCGAAGCAGCCGACATCCACGAGGCTGCCGCCAGACGCACGACACGCTGTCCATGTGTAGGTTAAGGGGAGCGGTTTATCCTTTCGAGTTTGGTCGTTCAAAATGAGGCGGTACATGGCCTCGACCGGCAGTTCGCGGGCAAGTTTGGTAATCGCGAGATCAGCGAGCATCTGGGAACCTTTTTTCCATTCCGCATCTGTTCCACTTTTTGCGAGCGGTTCAATCTCTGCTCTCTTGCGCTTGAATTCGGCAATGGCATCCTTATATTGTTTTGGTACCTCGACACCTTTGAAAATCTGTTTCTCCAAATGCTCGACGAGTACATCAGTTTGCTCGAGATAGCTCTTACTCGTGGAGTCAGGAACGAGGTCTTTTGATGTGAGCCTCCAGCCGGTGCGCGGCTTCTCTTTTTTGAAGAAATCTTCATTCTTGTACCAATCTTGTTCGTAGAAAACTTTGCCATCGTCGTGGGACTTTGTGAATTTCTGTTTCAGATTCTCAAGCGTGAGCGGAGCACTCTTCTCACGAGACATCAGTCCCCCCTTGTGAGTCATTGAATCAACTTGGAGAATGAGTTGCTGACCGAGTTCTTTAGCGCGTTGCAATTCCTGCTGTGAAAATGGGATGGCTGGTATGCGATCTAGTTTGACTCCGAACACTTGTTCCACATCTTTCGCTCCGAGCACGGACTCCTTTCCAAGAATCTTTTCTGCGTCGGCAAGCGATATTTCTTTACTCTCACCAGATGAAACGCCAAGCTCCTGTTCGAGGGCAGAAATCTTAGTAGCAAGTTTGTCTTCAAATTCAGCAACTTTTGCCCATGTTTCTTCTGCCCCTTCTTGTTCAGCTCGCTCAGCATCGCCGAGTGGCCTGCGTTTCGTGTCGGTCTGTGGCTCGTAGGCGTTTAGCGTGAGCAATTCACGCACCGCCTGGCGATCAGCCTCATCTTTGTACATGCCGACGATAAGGTGCTCGAATGCTTCGCCCCATACCTGGTTTACGTCTCCCCGATAGAAGCGAGAGACGTAGTTCAGAAGTCCTTGCTCAAGGCGCGGGTTGAAGTAGAGGCGCTGGCGCTGTGTCTTGGCCATATCGCGATCTGCACCGGTAGACTTGGCTTTGAGCTGGTCAAGCACATCGAGGGCAGCACGACGCCAATGCGTCATTCCAGGAATGTCTTTGAGTTCGTGGAACGGAACGCCCTCGCCGAGCTTGCGGAAGGCTTCAGGAGGCAATTTGATATCAACAGATTCTCCCATCATGCCTGCGAGACGTTTGTCGCGCATGTCTCGACTCATTTCAAGGGGAAGTTTATTAAACGTCCATCGTCCGAATGTCTCGGCGGACATCTGTTCACGTCCGGTAAATTCTTGGCCCTCTTCGGTGCCTGGAGGATTCTGCGCAGCGACAAGGCGGAAGTTGGGATGCACCATCACACGCTCGTTGTCATTTTCGGGCAGCGATATTTCTTTTCTCCCGTTCAAAATTGCATCAATGACTGGGTTCACACGCGAGCCGACTTTGCTGCCTTGAAAGTTGTATTCGTCGAGAAGGGCGATACCGCCGTGGCGAATCGCGACCATCAAGTTGCCGTCGTACCATTTCACGACTTCTGCGTCACCCTCTTTAACAATAGTCTTACCGCCGATTACGTCCTCAATCGCCATATCGCGCGCGAAGGACACCTTGCAGAAATTGAGGTTGAGCTCGGCACACATCGCGGCAACGGCTGAAGTTTTGCCTATGCCGGTGCCGCCTTCAAAGAGAATTGGTTTATTGAGCGCGATTGACGTCGCCATCTCTCGGCGCAACAGGTAATCCTCTTCCGTATAAAAATAATTTTCTGATTCCTGACGACCTGGGACGAGTGGACCGCCTTCGCCTTTAGGCACTTCGACTCCAAGGTACGACACCGACTCGTCCTTCTCTACGATGAACGGTTCGCGTCCTGGTTTCTCTCTCTTTGCAGTTGGTCGGCGTTCAGACATATGATTTATGAAATAGAAGTGACAGCACCGGCGTAAGTGAGAAGCTGTGGGTAGCTCTTTTCAAGAGCGTCACGGGAAATAACGATGGTGAGGGCTGTGTGCATCGGATCGAAGCTGGCAGATACAAGACCGCTGGGTGAAGCGAAGCTCGCCATACCAGCCGCATAGGTGGTCACAATTGTTTCTACGCGAGGATCGAGCTTCTCACCTCGTTCTATATAGAGGACGCTTATGCCTTTCTCTAAGTGGTCAAGCACCGAGGTGGCGTCAGACGCTTTCATAAAGCCCGCTAGATCTTGTCGGACGCGTGCCTCGGCCCCCTCAAGAGTTTTAGAGCTTTCAACAATGACCAAATTCGGAAGGCCTATAGATTGGCTTATGAGGGCAGATGGGGCAACTGAGGTTTGTGTCATATGGTGAAGTATATCAGAATAATTTTTCGAGAGTCTCCGACCCTAAACGGGTCGGAGAGGATTCAAAGATTCATTCTTCACTATTCAAAAATCAACTGCGGGAGAACGAGACGCCGAGATTGTCGTGGCGAGCGCCGGGGTCGCCCCTGCTCACAAGCGCACCCGCGTCGCCGAAGCCGCCGACATGCACGAGGTAGCCGCCAGACGAACGACTCGCTGTCCATGTGTAGGCTGAGGGGAGGGGTTTATCTTTGTTTATCTGATCGTTAAGGATAAATCGATACATGACTTCGATTGGTAATTCTCGTGTGAGCTTAGTGATCGCAAGATCGGTAAGCATTTGGGAACCACATTTCCATTCGGTGTCTGTCGAGCTTGTCGCCAGTGGCTCGATCTTTTCTCGTTCACGCTTCCACTCTGCGATCGCGTCTTCATATGGTTTCGGAAGTTTTGCTCCCTTGAAGACTTGTTTTTGTAAATACTCGATCAGCACATCGGTCTGTTCGAGATAGTTTTTCGAGGTTGACTCTGGGAGTAGATCTTTTGAGGTGAGTCGCCAACCAACGCGCGGTTTCTCTTTTTTGAAGAAATCTTCATTCTTGTACCAATCTTGTTCGTAGAAAACTTTGCCGTCGTCGTGGGCTTTTGTGAATTTCTGTTTCAAATTCGCGAGAGTAAGTGGTTTGACTTTTTCTCCTAGCGTAGTGGGTGAAAGAGCGTCGGTGTAGAAAATGAGTTGTTGACCGAGCTCTTTGGCGCGTTGCAATTCCTGCTGTGAAAACGGGATGGCTGGTATGCGGTCTAGTTTGACTCCGAACACCTGCTCCACAGCTTTGGGACCAAGTATCGATTCTTTGCCGAGGATGCGTTCGGCATCTGCTAATGTGGCACCTTCTGGCGACTCTCCTGGAGATGTTGAGGCTTCCATCGGCTCGACTGCATCTCGATGCTGCTCCATAAGTGCCTCTGCGGCCGCCACATCCCCGGCCTCTCTCGCCTCGGCGAGTGCGCGCTGAATCTCTCTCAAGTCTATGAGCTGTTGTTCGAGTATCTTGGGTGCCGTTTTGGGAGGGCCTTCGGGCATGAGAGAAGTATATCAGGGTGTGTCAGTTGCGTTCAATCACGCTACGCAGTAACTCACCGAGGGTTTCGGCAAGCTCTTTCGCATCGACATTCGGGAGATTGTTTTCGTAATAGCTAGAAACAGCACTCGAATTGATGCCTATGCCGATGAGTTTTTGGTCAGTATTCTCACGAATCTCACGGATAACCGCCTTGAGTTCTCGATCGAGCTGTCCCTGACTCTTGCGCCCTGAATCCATGGCGGGTTGGCCATCGGAGAGGACGATCAAAATCTTCTCCCGTGCTGTTTGGTTAGCCAGATGCTGTGATGCTTCTCGTAGGCAGGCACCATCGTCGTTATCACCCGCGTTATTGTGTCCATCTGGATTTTCATTTTCAACTTCAAGCAACAATTGATTCAGTTTAAGCCGCATCGATTCATCGAGCTGTTCCTCGAAACGTTTGAATTCGAGAAGGAGGTCTTGGAAGCCATCAATCTCGAAGTGGATATTGAGATTGTTCAATGTTTCGCTCAATAGCACAATCGCTTTAAACGCCTCTTCGATTTTGTTACCACGGCTCATCGAACCGGAGAGATCGATTTGAAGTAGGACCGCGTAGTCGGTTTCTTCGCTAGATGATTCTGGCTGTTCTCGACTCTGGGTTTTGATAAGCGGGATATCCGCAATACGCTCTTTAATGCGGGTACGAATATTCCAGCGCCTTCCTGAACGATACCCTGCCTCCGTCGTGGTCATTTTGCGCTTCACCAACACATCACGCAGATCACCAGTGAGAGCATCGATGTATGAGGCCATTTCTGTAAGTGCCTCTCGATATGGATCGCCTTCGCTACGCCCAAGTGACTCTTCCATGCGCCGCCGCATCTCGTGTCGCGTGTCATCAGCCGCTCGCTCCGCCTCGCTCCATGCACGACCTTCGGATTCGAGCGTCCCCGATTCTGGTTCGCCCTGTGGTTCTCCGGCTTTAATATATTCACCCTCAAATTGAGCGGCGAACTCGTCTGCCAATTCCTTTATTTCAGCGCGTGCCGCTTCCATAATCTCGCGCTTTTTATCCTCGGGGAGCGCGTCAAACGCGGCTTGGATTTTCTGTTTAAGTTCTTCCGACAACGCGCCAGGAGGTATGGGCTTGCCTTCACCCTTTTCGCCAAGTGCCGCTTTAACTGCATCTTTAATATCTTGGATGTCCTGTGGCGAAAGGCCTTCACTCTGTCCTTCTCCTTGTCCTGCCTCTGGTTTTCCTTCGCCCTTTCCTTGCATAAGGTCTTTAAGGAACTCCGGAATTTCTTGATCCTTAATATCTTGTTCGACAAGCTTCTTAAAGTCTGGCCACACTCGATCACGATTGATTTCGTATGATTTTTCCGCATACGCTTTAATGACCTCCTCGCTTTTGTCAGCCTCGTTTCTGGTCGGATAACGGAGCCACGAATCCTCGGCTGCCTTGAGAGTTTTATTAACGACCACTCGTACGTCGTCGGGCAAATCTGCGGAGAGCTCGAATGGCTTACCTTGGGTCTGCTTGAACCATTGCTTGATATATTCAAATCCAGCTTGCATGAAGCGTGGCTGTCGCCCAAGCTTTCCATCGGCGGATTCTTTCATGCGTTTTTCTGACTCAAGATCGTGCTCGTACGCTGTCTTCTGGAGCTTGCGATATGGAGGATACGCTTCAGAAATGAAGTTCTCCATGCGTGGATCCTCGATCGCGTTCATCATCGAAGAAAAACCCGGCTGTTCCCAAATATCTTTCGGAATGAAATCAACACGTGACACGCGTCGATGACCACCCTCATGCACCATTGTTTGGCGGCACCAGTCGAGGGGTTTTTCGAGCAGATCTTTCGGGTCAACACGGACGTGGTTGATAGCGAAGTTCCAGTGCCATCCTTCGCCCGATGTATTCAGCTCGACTGCCATCTCGAAGTCTTTACCAATGTGATTTGGAATGAGCGAGAGGAGACGCATTCTTTCGCGGATGATCTTTCGCTCTTCGGGAGAAAATCCTGCAAGAATCTGTTCCTGGTCGTCAACGATACCTGGTTTAGCCTCAAGATCGTTAGGTTTAGAGGGCTTAACGGCGGCATAGCTCTCGGAGCGATTCATGAGCAAAGTATGACATAAAATCGAGTTTAAAACGAAGGCTTTGAAGCAACTTTAATATTTCGGGTTCTCCTCGGGGACGCCCGCGAGGTGGTTGGCGAGCCGCGCGAGCGCGAAGAGGAGCGAGGAGAGGCGGTTCATATACGCAAGCGTCTCCGGAGAGAGCTCGCGGATCTTGAGCTCGTTCACCGCCGTGAGGCGGCGCTCAGCGCGGCGCGCGAGCGTTCGCGCCACGTCGAGCATCGCTGAGAGCTCGGTCCCGCCCGCTATCGAGAAGCCCTTCAGTGGCGGAATCTCTTTCTCAATCGCATTCACCAGCTCCTCGAGAGCGAGCACACTCCCCTCCTCTGTCTTCTTCTGCGCTCCCGCCGTCTCGGCCTGGATGATGAAAAGTTTTTCTTGCACATCGCGCAGCGTGGTGGCGATCCGCGGCTCGCTGCTCTTCATCTTCACGAAGCCAATGAACGCATTGAGCTCGTCGAGAGAGCCGAGCGCCTCGGGAAGTTCTGACGACTTAGAGATCCGCTGCTGATTACAGCCAAATGCGGTCGTCGTCCCGGTATCTCCTTTGCGGGTGTAGAGCATGGGTAAAGTGTACCGTACTGCTGCTCTTTTTTATAAAAATAAAGAGGTCGGGCCACCAGTTGCCTGGTGGCCGATGTTGATGCTTTGTAAAGGATTCCTTGTTTGGGGAATTTTTTGGCTTTGTGTTTGTGTGCCCAGGAGAGGATTCGAACCTCCATGCCTTACGGCGCCGCCACCTCAAGGCGGTAAGTCTACCAATTTCTCCACCTGGGCATTATCTTGTCAATTTCTTGCTCTTTTTCACTAGCAACTCACCCACTATACCTAACATCTTCTCAATTTTCAATCGTTTGCGAGAAAGGCAGAGCACCTTTTTTGAGTAATACATTTTACGCAATAGTTTCAGTGAGTCTGCCTTGGCGTATTTGAGCTGAAAGATAACTCTTTTTCCATCCCCCGTCAGGTGTCCACGAATACCTAACTGCGCATGAATCTCGTCGCGGAGCCACTCGATGTGTTTGTAGCTCGCGGAGACGAAGGTAGTGTAGAACATAAAGCTCGACTTCCAGCGCGGATCCCAGTAGGAGTAGGTGCATCCATCACCATCAAAAGAGCCGCGTAAGAAATCAAAGAAGTACTTAGCTGGAATTTGTATCTCTCCAATAATTTTTGACTTACGAGGCATCAGACCAATTGTTTCCAGAAAATTATAGAACAGGACATCACTGAACTGGACTTTAGATGCGATATTCCCATTGTAACCGGATGCTGTCTTTCCTATAGGGACGGTAATCGCGAGAGCCTTCATAAAGTTTTCAAGCTGCTCGGTGTCTTTCGATACCAGAACGATATGTCGTCCTCCAGCAAGACAGCCATCGGAGGCGATCAATCCAAGGGCATAGGCAAAGTTCGCAGACCACGTAATTTTCACTTTCCCTTTCGGCTTTGGACCACTCTTCCCCATGCACCCAGTATACTCTAGCTCAAGGTAGTAGCGTATACCAATTGTGGAAAAACAAAATCCGAGCATACGTGGGCTCGGATTTTGTCGGTATGAAAACTACGCAGCGACCACTTCCTCTGCCGCTACTTCAACTGCGGTAGCATCCACCACCACATCGTCTGCGACAACCTCAACAGGGATCGTCTCGTCGCTCTTGAGGTGCATCATGCGCGCGTTGCGCAGCTGGCGACGGACCGCCTTTGCTGCCTTCTCACGGATAAAGTAGAGCTTGGCGCGGCGGACGCGGGAACGCTTCACGATCTCGATCGAGTCGATGACCGGCGAGTAGAGCGGGAAGGTCTTCTCGACCCCGACCCCCGAGAGAGTCGCGCGCACCGTGAACATCCCGCCCGCCTCCCTACCATGCTTGGTTGAGAGCACCAGGCCCTCAAAGGTCTGCTTGCGCGCATTCTTGGTCGTCTTCTCCTTCTTGTCGGTACCGCGACCTTTCTTGAGCTCAACGATGTTCTGGACCACGCGCACCGTGTCGCCCGCGCGAAGCCCAAGCTTCGCGCGCCCCTCAGCGTTCACGGGAGTAATCACCTTGTGCATGTGGGTCGCACTCTATCACGCGGGAAGAAACTGGGCAAATGCTGCCTCAAGATCTGAGGGGGTCGGGGCGGTGATATGTGCCCGTTCCCCCGAGGGGAGCGGTAGGTCAATCTCTGCGGCATGGAGTGCGATCCGGGTGAGCCCAAGCCCCTTCGGGTGGTTTGGTGCGTAGAGCGGGTCAGCAGCAATCGGGTGGTGGATCGCCTTTAGATGTACCCGGATCTGGTGGGTGCGCCCCGTCTCGGGCATCACCTTAAGAAGTGCGTAACCGGGGATCTCACCGATCACTTCATAGCGCGTGAGCGCCTCACGGAGTCGCCCCTTTGCCTTCGGTTGTGCGCTCCGGAGCCTGAAGTCCTTGCGTGAGCGACCAATATCAAAATCAATGACACCCCTTCTCTCCTTCGGCACGCCATAGACTATCGCGAGGTACGTCTTGACAACGGTGTGATCGTGAAAAGCTTTGCGCAGATATTCATATGCGGTGCTATTTTTAGCAAACACGAGTACGCCCGACGTATCGCGATCGAGCCGGTGTACATATCCTCCGGTCGATTCTGGATATGTCTCCTTAAACCAGTCCTCCGCGGTTGGCTCCTTGGTGCGACCGTCATCATGCGTCACCAGCCCCGAGGGCTTATTCACCGCGACGACATCACTATCTTCATAGAGAATGGGGAGAGTCATTTTCCGCGCCGACGCTCGCGTTGTGCGTATTCTGCAAGAATTGCATCAAACTCTTCAGGAGAGAAGTCGGGCCATTTCGTCTTGGTAAAAAAGAGCTCGCTATAGACCCCTTGCCACGTGAGAAAGCCGGAGAGGCGCTGCTCGCCACTGGTGCGGATGATGAGATCAGGGTCAGGCATGCCCGCCGTCCACATATGCCGTGCGAGTGACTCCTCGGTAATTTCTTCTCCCGCCTCCGCCGCGCTACGCGCGGCCGCCACTATTTCTGCCCTCCCCCCGTAGGACATACCGAGCCACAACGTGCCGCCGTCTTTCTCACTCGTATCGTGCTCGACCTCACGCATGCGCGCTTGTATATCGTCAGGAAAGCGCGCGAGCTGTCCCACGAAGCGTATACGGAGATTCTCTTTTTTCAGTTCCTCCATATGCTTCCCGAGAAACTCGCGGAATAAATCCATGAGATATGCCACCTCTTTGGGCTCTCGATCCCAATTCTCGGTGGAGAATGTATACAGGATGAGGTGGGCAACGTTCTTCCCGTGAAGAGATTTTACAATCGTACGGAGCACCTCGCTTCCGACACGATGTCCCTCAAAGCTCGGGAGCCCGCGCTCCCTCGCCCAGCGGCGATTGCCGTCCATAATGATGCCGACACACAAGGGTGCTGACGTAGATCCCGAGGATTCGTTCATATACGTATCAACTGGTATACCATATATATTAGTTTCAAGTGCACCCTGAGGGACTCGAACCCCCGACCTTCTCAGTGTAAATGAGTTGCTCTACCAACTGAGCTAAGGGTGCCTGGTGCCGTGAGGGGGACTCGAACCCCCAATCCCTTGCGAGAACTAGCTCCTGAAGCTAGCGCGTCTACCAATTTCGCCACCACGGCAAAGTTTCAGCATACCAGACTTCTCTGTGGCGGCTAGCGAACAGGCACGCCAGTCGGTTGCGTGATCGGCAACTCAACTATGAAAGTCGAACCCTTGTCTTTGCCTGTCGACTCGACGCGCACGCTCCCGTGGTGCGCATCGATGAAGACTTTAGCGATATACAGGCCAAGTCCGGTGCCGAGAATATTTGCCTTCTGTGCATCTGCGCGAGAGAACTTCTTGAAGAGTTTGGGGATCACGTCGTCGGAGATGCCGACACCCGTATCGGCGATCTCCACCCTCACGACCGAGCTCTTCTGGGAGAGTGTCACCGTCACCGACCCCTTGGGAGTATATTTGATTGAATTATCGATCAGATTGGCGACCACCTCTTTAATCTTCCCGGCATCGGCTTCGATAGTATACGTTCCCGCCGAGTCTGTTTTAGCAGAGAGTGTAATCCCCTGCTGAATAGCCGCGGGCTCAAACTCATGCACCAAATCTTCAATGAGTTTGCGCACATCGAGTGGGGCGAACTCGTATTTAAGCTGGTTGAGCTCAAGCTTTGACTTATCGAGATACTGATTGCCGAGGTGAATGATGTCGTTTGCGCGCACATACAACTTCTGCATTCCATCTTTAATAATAGGAGTGAGCTCGCCGAGATCGCCCTCGAGCGCCCCTGCGGCATAGCCCTTAATAAAGGTGGCCGGATTGCGGATCTCGTGGGTCGCGAGCGACATAAACTCAGAAAGTTGTTCATTTGATTTCTCGAGCTCGCTCGCCAGAAGCTGGATCCGCTCGCGTTGCTGCACTTCCTTTTTTACGCTCTGTACCAAGAAATAGCCGAAAACTGCCATACACACCAGTACGACTCCATCAATAACCTGTCCGTTGACACTCTCTTCTCCAAAGATGCGCGCAAAGAGGATGAGACAGAGCACCAGCGTCAACGCTTGAGTGAGCAAAACTTTGATATTGAAAAGTTGATACTTCGTTATCGCGTAGGCAGTCATCCCGAGAAACACCAGGGTGTAGAGTGGCGTGAAAGTAAGGAACTGTATTGAATTGAAGATGATGATTGGGATGAGAATCGTCCCAATAATAAGTGCCAGCATGATCACAATACCCGAGAGCACGAGTCCGAACTGGCGCCGCACATCTCCAGTTGAGTGTTTGTACTTGCGCAACAACCAATAGACCGTGAGCGCGCTGTAGAGCGTCGAGAGAATGCTAAACACTACCAGGCCCGGTCCTGGAAGCGGCGAACTGGTGCCATTCGCAATCAAGATTCCAGTAAATGCATATGGCGAGAGATTGACGCCCATCATGAGGAGGATTGACCCAATCACCACCACGTACGTTGAGCGCTTGAGCTGGATCGTAGAGGCAGGCATCGTGTGCGCCAAGAGGAAGAAGAGTCCGCTCATCGCCGCGGCACAAAAAATACCAAACCGGTGCAGTTCAAGCGAGACGAGGAGAAAGTCTGGAAGGCGTACGATATAGGTGGTGACTAGCCACAGCATTGTGAAGAGGGTAAGGAGCGAAAAGATGCGGTTTGTCGCGCTGCGCGGATTACTCATGAGTACCGCGCCCGCAAGAAAGATGTCGGCCACCGCTGCCACCACCAGCATAATGCTGTCGAGCGAAGGGCTGTAGATGAGGGTGGTGAGAATGTCCATGACTGTATTTACGCGCCGAGGATGATGGGCACTTCTTTATGTGAAATGCCTGATGGAGGGTCACCATATCCCAAGCGAAATAACATCGGAATCGTCTCGTGCTCACTCACCTCAAAGGTAGCGGCAATTGCGCTATATGCTTCCTGTATCGTACGTTGCTGATCAAGCGAAAAGGCAGCTGCTGCCCCTTGAGCGACACGTGCCGCAAGGTACGGCAATGCCGCCGTTGGCTGTAGGCTGATGCCGCGGAGTGTCGCGGCCAACCAGAGGCGCTCAAACGCACGTCCTGCGATAACAAAATCTGTATCTGTGTCGTGAGGCACAACGATCGCTCCGAATGCTGCTGAAGCGCGATACGCCGTGGTGATTTGGGTCCTTATGAACTTCGAGAAACCAAAGCGATTGAGAAATTGCACGCGTCTCCATGAGTTGAGCACGAAACGGAACAAGACATACACGGGCGGCGGGAGTTCCATTGTTTTGACCGAGAGCCCGGGTGCAGCCCTCTCTTCGTCTGGTGACCAACGAATGATGCTGAAGAGAAAGTCGTGGAGTGTTTGATTTTCCATGATCAGCTGTTCATTGGCGCTCAATGTCTGCGCGAGTCGATCTCGCTCTGTAGCCTCTCCAACAAACTGGACTCTTACTGTGGGTATGGTAGCAACGGCCTCGGTAAGCGTGCGCCGATCATCGGTCGTCAATGGGCGCGACCCGTATGGCTTCCGATTGGTGGAACGTATTGGGAGTGCGGCCAAAAGCGGTGAGGAGACTGGTATGGTGGGTACGAACGTGAGCCGTGCAGTCGCTCCCTGCACCGGCGGGAAGAGTGCACATTCGAGTTGATACCCCTGTTCAGCTGCTATGAGTGAGAGGTTTTCAATCAGTGCCCCGTGCGCGAAGAGTGAACCGCGTTGTCTGAAATTATATTGTGTGGCGTCCGCCTCGGCATGGTTGAGTAGAAAAAGCGTGTCTCCCTCAAATCGAAATCGCCAGGGCTGCGAGTTATCGCCCGAGGGGGCCTGGACCGCACGGGTGAGCCACTCCGTGATTTCTGCTTGCGTTGGCGTAGCTCTAGATGTTGGTGTTGAGAAGTCCGTCATAGAAAAACGTGTGATACATATAGTATACTACCTGCGACCCATGACTCCCCCTCGTATAGAGGATCTCGACCCCTCCTCAACGACCCTCAACTCCCGACGACGTGCATTCACGCGGGCGCTCCGCCTCTTTCGTGAAGCGGCGGAGCGGGTTCCTGCGTATAAAGATTTTTTAAAGAAGGCACGCGTGCGCCCGAGTAGTATTGAAACTGAAGAAGACTTCGCACACGTCCCCCTCACCGACAAGCCACATTACTTCTCGGCCTATAATCTCGCTGAACTCAGTTGGGACGGCTCTCTCGAGCGCTCAAAGTACATTTCAACCAGCTCGGGTTCAACAGGTATTCCTTTCTTTTGGCCACGGGGCGAAGAACAGGATCGTGTGGTGGGACAAAAAGCCCAGCATTTGTATACCCGCATATTTGACGCACAGACAGGGCCAACACTCTTTGTGAATTCATTCTCACTCGGCACCTGGATTGCCGGAATCGAGTTCTTTAACGCGGCACGCTGGTCTGCCGAACACGGCACCCCGCTCACCATCATCACACCTGGTATTGATAAGCACGAGACCGTGCGCCAGATTAAGAAACTTTCTCCGCTTTTCTCACGCATTATTCTTGCCGGATATCCCCCTTTTATCAAAGACATTCTCGAGTACGGAATTGAGTGCGGTATCGACTGGGACCAGCTTGATGTCCGCCTCCTCTTTGCCGGCGAAGCGGTGAGTGAGACGTGGCGGTCGTGGGTGCTCAAAATGATTGGCAAGAACCCAAACGACCTCACCCTCACTGCCAACATTTACGGGATGGCCGAGTCGGGGGTGGTCGCGCACGAGACGCCGCTTTCACAACTTGTTCGTCGCTCCCTTTCTTCCCTCACCTCCCCCGAGCTCCCTGCGGCCACGCGGGTAACGGGGCTCTATCAGTTCTACCCACGCGCACGATATTTTGAAGTGGTGGATCGCGACTCACTCGTCCTCACCGCCAATGCCGGCCTCCCCCTCATTCGCTATAGCACCCGTGATAATGGCGGGGTCTTGTGGCAGAACACATTACCCGCCTCAATACACGATCACCTTCTTACTCTCGCGCGCGAACATGCTGTCCCCCTTACCGAGTGGCGACTCCCTTTTGTGTATCTCTATGGTCGAAAAGATCTTTCCATATCACTCTACGCGCTGATTATTTATAATGAAAATGTAAAGTACGCACTCGAGCACTCACGCTATTACGCACGGGTGTCCGGACTCTTCACTATGAGTGTCGTTCACACGAAACAAATGGACCAGCGTTTCAAAATTATCATCGAGCTATCGCCTGGGACGCGTCCAACCAGTGCGCTCCGTCTTGCGCTAACCGATGAGATCGCTAAAAACATCAGGGTGGTGAACAGTGAGTACGCAAAGCTCTGCTCAGCTGTCGGGAAGCGTGCGCAACCACATCTCACTCTCGTCCCCTACGGCGAGATCCAGACGGTGCGCGGCAAAAAACACCGTTGGGTACAACCGACACAGCGCTAGTGTGCTCCGAGCCCTCCCACAAATGCGCGGGTGTGGCGTGTGCGTTTCTGTTTTTCGCGCGCGCTCAGGTAACCAGGGATAAATGTTGGTTCACATCCCATCGAGTAGCGCCCCGACGGGAGCGGCTCACCGCATACAATGCGCCGTACCACATAACTCACTGCGGCCCCAGCAAGGGCGGCCGCCGTCCCGAGCTGTGCAATGCCCGCGAGTTCAGAACCAATAGCGCGTATCGATTCTTGTTGGCGAGTGGTGAGGTGTGCAGGATCGATAATCCTCGTTGAAAGTGCGACGAATTGGCTCCGGGTCATCGTCGCCATCTCCGCTCGCGTGAGTGTCACCCGTCCATGAAAGAGCGGGCGGCTTGGCTCTTGATCAAAACGCTCGACGTCAACAATGATACTGTCGCCATTGTCGGTCGCCATCACCACCGGGATACGTGCTTTTTTACATACGAGGCGTGCTTCTACTTTCATACGAATATCGTCCATCTCGTCAACAAACACATCAAGAGTTGGTTTGGCAGTGATGAACTTTTTTACCGTCTCTGTTTGGATGCCCTTATCCCACACCTCGATCTGTGCAAACGGATCAATTTCCCATGCGTTTTGCGCCGCAACCACTGCCTTGTTTTCTCCCACATCGGCGAGTGTGGCGCGCATACGATTGAGGTTGGTGATCTCAATCGTATCTGGGTCAGCAATCTTCAACCGACGTGGTCCGCCTGTCGCGACAAGCGAGGCAACCACTGCTGACCCGACTGAAAGTCCTGCCACACCCACAATAGACTGGCGAAATTTTTTCTGCTCTTCGGGACGAATCAGATTGCGGTTCCGTGCTGTCCGCAAATGCTCATAGAATGTTTGTGATGGGATCCGCACCGCAGTATGGAGCCATGGATAGTAGACCCAGAGACTGGAGACTTTTCTGCGTGCACGAAACTTCTTAAGAAGTTCTGGTGCACGTGAATCTTGTTTACTCACTGCTGGATGCTCGATAAAAAAGAGCTCATCAACTGCGCCATCAAACGTATCTCTCACGCGCGCGCCCTTGGGAAGCGCGGCCTTGGAGTGATAAAAACGGGGGGTGTGCATACTGCTAGTATACTCCTGGTGCCTCCAGCTGGAATCGAACCAACATCAACGGCTTAGAAGTCCGCTGCTCTATCCATTGAGCTATGGGGGCCTCCTTCTACCCTACTCCACTTCTCCCCTATTGCGAAGGGTCAGTAAAGTGGTATGCGCCGGTTATATATTTCGCCTCCTCTGCAGCGCGCGTGTCAAAAATACCCTGAATCTTATCTATCACGGCACTGTCAAATGCCGGGGTGGTGCTCGCTACCCTTCTACCAATCACCCCGCCTTTTGCAACCGTGTCAAACGCCCAGATATCCCAAATGATAATTCCCGCGAGTACAATGGCGGCGAGCGTGATAAGAATCACCCACCCCCGTTCTGGGTCCTCGTACGAGCTTCGACGGAGTCGCTTGAGCGAGGCTACGATGCGGTGTGTGGTGGTATTCATGGCGTACTGGTAGCGGTTATCGAGGCTGTTGAGCCGACCGAGAGGGTGAGGTCAGCGCCCCATTGTGTTTGCTCTTGGTGCCTGATGCCAAAGTTGGTGACCATTACTGCATACGGAGCGTTCTCAATTGCGCCCACCGTCCGCATCACGGCGTCAAAGGTTCCATTGATCGCCAGTGAAAAAGTGAACATTGGACGTCCTCCGGTGGTGCCCTTGGCAACCGAGAGCACCTTAACCGTCGTGCCGAGTGTGGTGCCTCTTGATTCGAGGGCGTTAATAAAAGAAACAACGCGTGAATCAGTTACAAAGTAGTCTTGAACGTTCCCTTCTGCGCCTGCTACTCCCGCGAGCGATGCTCGTGCGGCAGCGATACGCGCTTCAGTCTCTGTACTGGAGACAATGAGACGCTCGAGCTCTGCAACCGAGGCGCTCTTGTCCTCTATAGCGCCATACCAGAAGTGATATCCCGTACCCACCGCGAGAAATAGGAGGAGGGTGAGCACGGCATTGGTGAGAGGAGGTCTCATGGCGCGAGAGTGAGTGTGATTGAAAAAGCTATATCACTACTTTGCGCATACGCTGACACGGGGAGCACAACCGTACTTACCCCCGGCGCTCCTTGTAGAGCGAGTTGATAACTCCGGAGTGCTTCGCGCGTAGCCGCCGTACCCGAGAGTGTCATGGTGGTTGCCATGTTCTTCTTTGTGGCGCTTGCCGGTGTGTAACTAATCCCGCTCAGGACGATGCCTGGGCGTGTTACGTTCAGGAGACTGGCAACGAGCGTTCCCATCGATACCGCTGTATTAAATGTCGTCAGTGCTGCTGCATCTTGTGTCAGAGACGCAATCTGGTCTGAGAGGTTTTTTTCATCTGCAGAGAAGACAGCTGACGTAAGAGACGCGAGGTGGGCCTGTTTCGCCCCAAAACTTCGGGTGAGGAAGACGTAGGTGGGTATCAGAAGAATCCCTGCTACCATAACGAGAATGGTCGTCATCCATGCGCTGACAACAAAAAAGCGAAGAAAATAGTTGCGCCGAAGGGCCTTCTGGCGCTCGAGCGGAAGGAGGTTGGTCAACTCGTCATTCATAGGTATTGGTAGCGTCACGGAGCGCGAGGCCGATGGCTGTGGCGTAGGCGAGCGACTCGCGGTAATCGAGTTCAGGGATCCAGTCATTGCGTGATGCGAGGTTGGTGAATACGTCACCGGTCATCACGGGTACATGAAGTGACCCTTCGAGGTATTCAGGGAGACCCCGCACCGACCCATTCCCTCCCGCAATAATCGCTTGGATAACCGGTTCGTGCTTCCCTTCAGTGGTTGCGTGATCTTGCCAAAACTGCAAGCGGCGAGCGATCTCGTCACGAATAGCAGAGACGGTTGAAAGCATCGCTGCAAGATAATCTTCATTCCCGGGCGAGGGGACAATGCCCCGATCCGCCTTTACTTTTCGTGCTTCAGTTTCAGTCACTCCAAAGTGTTTCTGTACCGCAAGCGTGAGTGCGTGACCTCCGATGCCAATCGTGGCGGCATATCGCGGGATTCGATTCACCACAATAGTGAGCTTGGTGGTCGTCTTCCCAATATCGATGATGAGTGTGGTGGAAGTATCTCCCGTGGGGAGGAGTGCGCGCGCCATTGCAAACGGCTCCCCTTCAAGAGCCCGAACTTCTACTCCCGCCTCATCAAATGCTGCGATGGTGTTGTCTACAATACGACGCGCAAATCCGACACCGGCGATCTGCATCCCGCCCTGCTCTACTGTTCGTACTCCGATAATATCAAACGCCGCTTCGGTTGGGGGCAAGGGGACAAGCTCATCGAGCTGCTGTTCGACTGCAACGCGCCACTCTGATCGGCGTGCCCCAGGTACGACCGTCTCAAACAAATATGATTTTGACTCCGGAAGTGCTGCGTTGGTAGCAGTAATTCCTGTCATGTGTGCTGCGGTTCCTAGCGCTTCAACTACCGCAGCACGGTCAATGATCTCGCCATCTACAAAAGCCCCGGGGGCGAATCGCGTTTCTGCTGTATAACCCGCGAGAACAAGTCCTTCTGGTCTCCGGTGGAGGCGGACAGCCTTTACGCCGCTTGCAGAGAGGTCGATGCCCGCATAGGGAAGTGCGAGATAGCGCGGCGGCGCAAAAGCGATACGGAGTCGCTCACTCAAAACAGATGCCATGCACACAGTATAGCGTGCGCGCAACGTCTCTTAGTGCCTCTTAGTGTGCACTGGTGCCTGGCGGCACATTCCGGTCAGGCGTGAGAAACGCAAACGTATCATCTGATCCAACGGCAAAGAGCATACCGTTACTCTCAAGTCCGCGAATTACGCGTGGCTCGAGGTTGGTCACAAAGGCGAGCTGGCGCCCAGGAAGCGCCTCCGGCGTGGTGTACGCCGCGATGCCCGACACAATCTGGCGAGGGCCGCTCGCTTCACCAAACTCAACCATGAGTCGCAAAAGCTTGTCGGTCTCAGGGACACGCTCGGCGCTCACCACCGTCCCGACCCGAACCTCAATTTTGCTAAACTCATCAATTGAAATACGGGGCTTACCTGCCCCATTAGAACTGTCTGTATTTTTAATGGGGTCCATGGGTGCGGGAGAGATAGCTGGTAAGGATGAGTGCGGCAGCCGAGGCGTCCACTGCCCCGCGCGCCAAGGGCGCGCGGGTCTTCTTCTCTTTGGCTGGCGCGCGGCGCGCCTCGGCACTCGTGAAGACCTCTGACTCATAGTAGACCGGCACGCCTGCGCGCACCGTGAGCGCGTCACCGAGCTCGCGCGCCGCCTGCATAATCGGGTTCTCCCCACCGGCAAGTGTGCGCGACTCCCCCATAACCACCGCGCCCACCTGCTCCCTCACAATGAGCGCACAGAGCTCCTCAAGAAGACTCGGGGTGTTGGTGAGGATAGAGTGCGGGAACCCCATCATGCCGCCCTCGTCAGAGAGCGCGAGACCGACCTTCGAACTCCCATAATCGATACCGAGATAGCGCATAGAATAAAGTGTATGCTATAAAGCACGAGTGCGCCAAGGAGAGGTGGCCGAGTGGTCTATGGCACTTGTCTTGAAAACAAGCGTACTGAAAGGTACCGTGAGTTCGAATCTCACCCTCTCCGCACTGAAGCTAACTGATCTCCATTGTGCATACGGGCGAGGTGCCAACGCGGCGTCTGCTATCATAGGACTATGGCAGAACGCGCAGCACTCCTCGAGTGGGAAGGGCGAGAGTACGACCATAATCCTAAGGATGCCGATTGGTATTGGGTCGTAGGGATTGTCGCAACTGCGGCGACTATTGCCGCGATCCTATTTGGTAATCTTCTTCTTGCGTTCTTAATCATCGTCGCCGCAGGGGCGCTCGCGCTCCACGCGGCAAAGGAGCCACCGATCCATCGTTTCCAGCTTGTTGAGCAAGGTCTTATGATCGGCGACGAGCTTCATCCCTTTGATCGGATGATTTCTTTTTCGGTCCTTGAGGATATCGAGGACGAATACCCCCCCATGCTCTCGATTAAAACAGAGAATTGGCTCTCACCACATTTAATCATCCCGCTCGTCGGGGTCGACGTAGACGCGATATATGCCTACTTTCTCCACCACGTCGATGAGAGCGCGCACACGCACTCCTTCACCGACCTGGTAGCAAGCTGGCTCGGATTCTGATATACATTCAATGGGGGCGCTCCCCTACTTCGCTCTCGTCGTTCAATGGATAGGACATCAGCTTGCGGAGCTGACGATGCAGGTTCGATTCCTGCCGAGAGCACCAAAGCATAAAACCTGCACTGCTGCAGGTTTTATGCTTTGGTGCCGGGCGCAGCGATGTTTTGCCAGCAGGCAAAACCGCGAGCCGGGGTCGAGAAAATTATTCGTGACCACAAAATGCGCTAGGATAGGTACGTCGCTCTCGTCGTTCAACGGATAGGATAGCCCCCTCCGAAGGGGCCGATGACGGTTCGATTCCGTCCGAGAGCACAACAACAAACTCCATGGCTTTCCCAAGGCCATATAGTGGGAAGTGTGTGGCACGTCATCTGTTTTGAAAGTAGGTTCGAGCTTGGTACAATACAGATACTCCCCGCCGCAAAAGAACCCAGAGAAAAACATCGGCTCGAACCATATTTTAATTTTGGGGGAAGAAATTTTTTTAATCATATGCCTACATCGCCAGAACACTTCAACCCAAAGGGGAGCGACAAAGAGCGCGTTGACGACCCGATATTGGCCGAGGGGATGGCCAATGCAGAAAAACCTTATCGCGATGAATCTATCCGCAGAGCTCAAGAAGCGCAACGGGGACACGATTATGTACACTCCGATGAATATCGTGAGGAGCGTCGGCACATCGAAAATCAAGACACTGAAGAAAGACTTGAAAAGCATACTGAGACCAAGCGGCAACAAATACGCGAACGCTTCCAACGACGCTTTGGAAGAGAGTTGGGTATAAGCGATGAGCAACTTGACGTGCTAGTTCAAGAAACAAGAAATCTTGTTGATCAACGTTGGATTAATGAGGCACAAAGGCGTAAAGAATGGATTGAGGGACCGATTCCTACTGGAATACAGAAAGCGGAGGATTACAAAAGAACTTATCTGCGACGTGCCAAACAGGAACCATTGAGCGAACCTGAGGCCCTTAAAGAAGCTTCTCGAGTTAGAGAGCGCGCACGAGAGGAAGCCGAAGCGCGTCTTCAATATGGTGAATTGCTTAAAGACTTTCAGGGAGAGATGAGATATTTGGGTTGGGAAGAATTGAAAAGATATAATGACGTGAGAAATTGGTTAAATAAACCCCTTGATGAGCATATTAAGGCGGAGGATTACGAGGAGGCGTTAGAGTATGTCGAGCGGCTTAAAGAAATTCCCCTCTTTAATTTTGCATCGTGGCTAAGAGCACAAGTTGAGTTGAGAGCGCTTGAACTCAAAGACCAGATTCGGAAACAAAAAGAAAAATCAGAATGATTTGCCGCCAAAGAAAAACTTGAAATGGTCAGCCCCAACGAAAAGCGCCCTCTCGGGCGCTTTTCGTTTAGCCTTGCGCGCGCTTGAGCGCGGCGGCAAGGCGGGCCTTCTTGCGGTCGGCCGTGTTGGCCTTGATCACTCCGCGCTTCTTAGCCTTGTCGATAGCCTTATAGGCAGCCGGGAGGAGCTTTTCTGCTCCCGAGACATCCTTGGCGGCAAGCGCCTTCACGAGGAGCTTTGTGGTGTCGCGGAGTGCGTCTTTGCGACGCAGGTTAAAGACGTGCTTGCGCGCTGCTGCGCGAGCTGCCTTCTTTGCTGAGCTGGTGATAGCCATGTACGCGTAATCTAATGTATAGAGCGAAGAAGCGCAAGGATGGTACGATACTCCTATGATCCGCCAAATTCGTGGAGAGGTTCTCTCCGTCGGCCCCATAAGCGCCGTTGTTGAGATTGCTGGCTTCGGCATCGTCGTCTATATGAGCTCCCCTGCGACACTTACGGTGGGTACAGAGGCGTCGCTCGCGACCCACCTCGCGCTCAAACAAGATGGTCTCGAGCTCTACGGTTTTACTGACATCGCAGATCGTGATTTCTTTGAGCTCCTGCTCTCGGTCTCTGGGGTGGGCACTAAAACCGCTTTGGGGGTTCTCCGTCGCGCGTCGCGCGAGGCGCTCGAAGGAGCAATTGGCAAACGCGATTTGAACTACCTCACCAAGGTGGTGGGGCTCGGCAAGAAGAGCGCCGAGAAGATGCTGGTGGAGCTCGCGGATAAGGTTGGTCCGCGTGCGCACGATGATGCCGACGGCGACGTCTTCGACACCCTCGTGGCCCTCGGCTACACCGAGCGCGAGGCGCGCAAAGCGCTTCAGGCTATTCCTGAAAATGTGGTGGGTAAAGATGGTCGTCTGAAAGCTGCCCTTTCATCTGGATAGATTTGCTACAATCTCTCTATGCAGCATGACGCATGGTTTTTCATCGGTGTGTTCGTATTCATCTTCCTTATCTGGGCAGCCACGGGCGGCCCTTTCAACTCTCTTTCCTTCACCGGACCTCGTCTCGCACTCCCTGAGGAGCTTGGTGGCGGTAACTACCTCCGGTTCCCGCGCGCACCCTTAGCGGTCGGGGGTGGATCGTATATCTCTTCAGGCGGGGGTATCGGAAACTACTCTGGTGGAGGAAGTGGGGGAAGTGGGGGAAGTGGGAGTGGTTCTGCGCCCGTACCGATCCTCACTGGTGGTATTCCGTTTGGTGAAGTGTCTCCTTATCGAGGTGTTGTATCAATAAACCACGGGATCTCCGGCGCTGGTTCTGTAGATCCTCGAAACGAGTCTACCTGGATTTCAGTTGGGGCCGGCGCTGGGGTACCGGTTGATATAACGGGATGGACTCTCTTGAGTGAGGCGACCGGTAAGTCTGCACCGATCCCCCAGGGGACGGACATCCCCTCTTCAGGAGTAGTGAACGCGATTCAAGATATTGTACTCTCCCCCGGAGAACGTGCGATCATTATTTCAGGGTATTCGCCAATCGGCGCCTCCTTCCGAGAAAACAAGTGTATTGGGTACTATGCTACGTTCCAAAAATTCTCCCCAAGCCTCCCGTACAACTGCCCCCTGCCGTCTACCGAGCTCACCACGTTTTATGGGGGTGGGTATATCCGCGATCCAAACTGCATTGACTACATCAATACGCTCCCGCGTTGCCAGGTCGTCCTTTCTCCCCCGACCACTATTTCTGGCGCCTGTCAGAGTTTTGCAATCAAATATCTGAACTACAATGGCTGTGTCGAGACCCACCGTAGCGATGTGGACTTCAGAGGGAATACATGGCGGGTATACCTCGGACGCACCGCCCCCCTCTGGCGCTCCACCCACGAGGTGGTGAAGCTGCTCGATAGCAAGGGCAGGACGGTAGATGCGTTTAGCTACTAACTCTTAAAGGACTCTATAGCCCTCCTGAGCAGTACTCTTTTTTCCATATGCTTTTTCCATCGGCTATTTGAGCGATTACCGTTCATATACACCCCTGGTGAAAAGTTGATCTCCTGTTCAAAGCGTTGGAGATTATCTTTTCCTACTATCACGACCTCATTTGGCATTTCAATATGCGAATCAATAGAAAACTCCTCGAGCAGTTCGCGAACAATCTTCAGAACGTGAACTTCTTTTTGGTACCCTCGGACCCTTCGGTGGTTTGTTTTAGGCCGGAAATCCATACAACCCTCGTCATCAAAAAATGCTCGCACAAACTCTCGCTTGAAATCGAGCGGCATTCCCTTAATGCTCCTTAGTAATTCTATGGACTTTTTCTGTATATAGGCACCAAGAACTACATTGTGATAACTGATCCGGAATACCCCTGTGAGGGGGTTTTGGTATCGTTTTGGTTCGAAATCATACTCTGCCCGCATCAGCCTTTCGACGCGTGTAATAAGCGCTTCACTACGATTGTTATACGCGCACCTCACTCTTGAAATTTCTCCATCAAAAAGAAAGTGTGCGATAAGCAGCACTCTGTCGGCAGACCATGCAGTGAACGGGCGGACGGGTCGAACACTTCTCCCTTTTCGAGCAAGTGCATATTTTCTAATTCTTTTGCCTGAATCGATTCGATATTGTTGTATACGTTTTGCACTGAGTGGAATATCTTTTACGTGCAGATAGATGGAGCTTTTTGCCCTGCCAGTCACTCTCATGATTTCAGTGATGCTGTACCCCTTCTTCCGTAAAGCAAGGCAGCGCTCTTTGAAATTCATCATGTGCGCCCGGATGGGATCGAACCATCGACCAACAGATTAAAAGTCTGCTGCTCTACCGCTGAGCTACGGGCGCGTTATTTTCTAACCGCACAGTACCATCTGTTCTGTTTTTCGACGACTCCCTTAATATACTACCACACCCAGGTTCAGGATTAGACGGCCTGCAGTTATTCCCCCTTCATTCGGTGTTCCTTTTTGATTTTCCAATAAATTTCTTCTGAGCCTGCGTCGGCGTTGTCATCTCTGATGTTGAAGAGGTGTGCGGGGTATTTTTGCTTTACCTTCTCAAGTTTTTCAAGAAGAATTTTTTCAGTATCTAACTCCAGAAGTACGCTAATATCAAAGCAGTAAATGAGCACATCAGCGAGCTCTTTTTTAATTGCGTCTATTTTTGCAGTATCTGCTTTTACTTCATCGAGTGTCTGGCTTGTCCATTGAAAAATTTCAAGCAACTCTGCTGCTTCTATTGATACCGATTTGGCAAGATCTGCGGGACGCAACTTATCCCATTTTCTTTCTACAAGATGCTCTCGTATCTTATCTTCAAATTCTTTCATACGTAGATATTACAATGAGAGAGCGAATTTCTCGAGCGCGAGGTCGAGCGGGAGGCCGCCACGACGCGAAGATTGAAGGAGCTCGATGAGATCCAGTGAGAGCCGGCGTGACTCTTCTGGCTTCCATGCGCGTCCGCCCTTCTCCATAAGATCGCGCGCCTTCCAGTGCAGGAGTCCGTGGAGCATTTCGGGAGCGTCGCCCGCGCGCGTTGCGCGCATAATCTCGAGCCAGAGCTTCTCGCTCGCTCGCGCGGCAAGCGCGTTCACGAGACCAGAGTTAAATCCGCGCGCGTCTTCGCGCGCGGCAGCTTTTTCATATACATAGACATGCTTCGCGAGTGCGCTTATCTTCTTCACTTTTGCTGTCGCGAGCTTGGGCGCGAGGATGAGGATGACGTTGTTAGAGGCGGCGAGGCTCTCGAGTGCGTCTTCAAGAACACTTGCGCTCACGGTCTCTTCTTCGTCATCGTCGCTCGCAACACGTGCGCTCGGGAACGGGTCGTCGAGGAGGACAAGAAGCCGCGAGACGAAGAGCCCGCCCGCGCTCGCCACGTCGAGAAGAGCTGCCGCGGTGAGCTCCTCACGCGCAAGACGCACGTACACTAGGTTTGGCTCCTTCGCGCGAGCGGCCTCGACCCACTCGAAGGCCTTGCGCCGCGTTTTCTCGATATCAGACCCGTGAAAGAGGTAGATCATAGTGGCTGCATGCTTCCCCAATCCTTCCCTGCTTTCATCGTTGCGGTAATAGGCACCCCGCGCGTCTCGCTCATGGGCAACACCGACTCCATAATCTGTTTTATCTTCGCACCCAGTTCTGCCACTTCTTCAGTGCGGATCTCATACACGAGCTCATCGTGCACTTGCAGCAGCAGATGCGCGTCATCCTGCTTCCCTTCTTTTCTCAAGAGATCGTCGATCCGCACCATCGCGAGCTTGATGATGTCAGCTTGGGTGCCCTGAATCGGCGCATTAATCGCCATCCGCTCTGCCTGCGCCCGCACATACGGGAGACTCGACTTCATCTCGGGGAACTGACGGCGGCGGCCAAACAAGGTCTCGGTGTAACCGTGCTTGCGTGCAAAGCCTTTAGTACTCTCCAGGTATTCCGCGAGTGTCTTGAACGTGGCGAAGTAGTCATCGAGGAATTGGTGCGCCTCGGCGGTGGTGGAGCCGAGCTGAGAGCGCAGCGCGTTGACGCCCATCCCGTAGAGGATGCCGAAGTTGATAATCTTGGCGCGCCGGCGCATCTCGGCGTACACCTGTTCTGGCACGACCCCAAACACCTGTGCCGCCACTTCTTGGTGCACGTCGCGCCCATTTTTAAATATCGCACAGAGCTTTTCGTCGCCGGAGAGAATAGCAGCGATGCGCAGCTCGATCTGTGAATAGTCGAGGCCTAGTAGGGTGTAGCCCTCGCTCGCGATAAACGCGTGACGAATCGCGCGTCCGCGTTCAGTGCGCAGTGGAATATTCTGCATCCCCGGATTCTGTGACGCCATGCGCCCGGTGACGGCGCCCGTCTGGAGAAACTCCGCGTGGAGCCGGTCGTCGCTATCGAGCATCAGGGGGAGGTTCTCGATATAGGTGCCGAGGAGCTTCTTCAGCTCGCGGTACTCAAGAATGTCGGCGACAATGGGGTGCTCGTCTTTAATCTTCTCGAGCTCGCTCTCGCGCGTGGATCGCTGGCCACCTGCGGTCTTTTTTTGTTTATCAGGAATAATCTTCAGTTCGTCGAAGAGCACCTCGCCGAGCTGCTTCGGCGAGCTGACGTTGAATTCGCGTCCCGCCGCTTTGTATATCTTCTGTTCTATCTCGTGGAGCTCGGCATTGTATTTCTTTGCAAGATCGGCGAGCACTTCTTTATCAATCTTCACGCCATGGGCGCCCATCTCGCGCACGATCGGTATCAGTGGCTTCTCTATGTTCTCGTACACTTCCTCGACCCGTCCGAGTTTTTTGATTTCAGCAACAAGCACGGTGTGTGCTGCCGGGAGGGCGCGCTCTTTAGTAAAGGCGAGGACATCATCGAGGGAGGGGTTGGTAAATTCTGACGAGATGAGCCAGAGCATCACCTGTGCTTCGGCAAAGAGTTGCGGGTCAACGTCTTCAGGAGCAGGCTCTGGTTCGCCTTCAAAATCAGCGTCATTGAAAAACGGGGTTTCTTTTTTGAGTACCGTCTTAACTCGCTCGCGCAAGGTGCGAAAGCCGAGATCGTCACACAGGGCGAGCACCCGGCTCGCGTCAACATTTTCTCCCCACGGTTTTTCAGGAAGCGAGAACGCGATAGGAGCGTCGAGACGGATAGTGGCAAGCGCCTTCGAGAAGCGCGCATCCTCTTCATACTCCTTAAGGAGCCCAATTATACGGGCTTTGATCCCCTTCTCAAGAAACACATCCTCACCGTTTTTCTTTTTCAAGGTGGCGTAGATTTTCTCAAGAGAGCCGAAGGCGGTGATGAGTTCGGTCGCCGTCTTCTCTCCAATGCCGGGCACGCCTTTGATGTTGTCGGAGGGGTCGCCGCGGAGCCCCTTATAGTCTGGGATGAGCGCGGGGCCAAAGCCAAAGCGCTCAATCACCGCCTTTTCATCGTAGAGCATCGTGTCGTTAATGCTCTTCTTGGGCATATAGACTCTCACTCGCGCGTCGTCGACGAGCTGCAGAGTGTCCATGTCGCCGGAGGCGATGATCACGTCGGCACTCTTCTTCACCTCATGCGCAATAGTACCGAGAAGGTCGTCGGCCTCATACCCCTCTTTCTCGTAGAGTGGGATCGAGAACGCTTCAAAGACTTTGCGTGACGCATCAATCTGCTGCGAGAGCGCGTCGTCGGTCTTGGCGCGGGTGCCCTTGTAGTCGGCATACGCCTCGTGGCGGATGGTGGGGCCCGCGAGGTCGAAGCAGGCCGCGATGTAGTCAGGCTTCAAGTCAGTCACAATCTTCAGGAGCATTGAGACGAGTCCGTAGAGTGCGCCGGTAGGAGCGCCGTCTGGTCCCGTCAATTCAGCGGCAAAGAGTGCGTGATAGGCGCGATGAATAATCGCGTGACTATCGAGAAGTACAATCCGCTTCTTGTCAGATTTTTTAGTCATAAGAAATGGTGCGTGAGCCGTCGGGAAGTAACTTTAGAAGGAGCTTTGCCGCTGGCACAGGAAGTGCGTCAGTAACGCGCTCCGGCCACTCAAGAAAAATGAGGTTGTTCGGCTCCTGCATGAGCTCGTCAAAACCGAGGGGCGCGAGATCACTCCCTTTCTCGAGCCGATACGCATCAATATGCACCAGTCGCGCGTACTTGGGGGTTGGACCCCCAAGTAGGTAGATCTTTTCGAGGACGAAGGTGGGGCTGTTGACGATATCTTCAATGCCCAACACTTTGGCGACCGCCTTGGTGAAGGCGGTCTTGCCGGTCCCGAGCTCGCCTGAGAGGGTGACGAGGGTCGCGCCGGCTCCCGGAGAGAGCGTCGCAACAAAACGCGCCGCCTCGGCGGCGAGCTCATCGAGGGTATGAATCGTCACCACCATAGGCCTGTATTGTACCGCTGAAAACAACAGTGCGCTCGTTCCCGGGGGGAACGAGCGCACGTTCGCGAGGTCACGGCTTTTTGGGCACCGTGACCTCGCAGCTCGAGTGGCTGCTCGAGAAGCCTCGCCGCCATGCGATGGCGTGGTTAAAGCACGTCCGCTCGAGTACGACCACACCATTGTGGTCGCGGCAGGTGGTGCTGGAGCCGCTAAAGCCAGGGCCCCAGAAATCCGCGCTCGTGCACGTATTTCTGAGGTGCGGCAGGGCCACGGTGACAATGGGTCCGCAGACCCACTGTTTCTCCGTGGCAAGCCACTGCCACTGGAGCGGGAAGACGCAGGTCTTCCCGGCGTTCACTTGCGCCGGGGCGTCGCGCCCCGGCGTGTAGCTGGGCATCTGCGCGCAGGCCGCCGTGAAGGCGGCGATCAAAAGAACGATGAGAGTCCTCATGGGATTCTCCTGTGAGTTTGAACATATTTATTATACTATCAAAATGGCCTGCTTGTCAAGCCACCCGCCCCTCCCCTTTTCGAGGGTGGTATGATGCCGTTATGGATTTACCGTTTGACACCACCAAAGAGGGCGACAAGCTCGCACATATCCGCGAACGCGAGGAGGAGGATCTTGCGCGTATCCTCTCTGAAAAATATGGGATACCGTATGTCGATCTCTCGCTCAAAGCGATTGATAGCGATGCGCTCCGCGTAATCCCCGAGGAAGAGGCGCGCGCTGCGGAAGCAGTAGCGTATGAAAAGAATGCTAAAGAACTCTCGCTCGCTGTCCATAACCCCAACAACCCAGCCCTCACAAGACTCACGAGCAGCCTTGCTGCTCGTGAGTACACCACCACCATCGCGCTCGCATCGAGGAAAAGTATCGAGAGGGCGCTCGAACGGTACCGTGAACTCTCGCTCGCCACCGTCTCCAAGCCCGGGATCCTCATCGTCACTACTGAAACACTCGAGCTTCTAACCGCTGGTGGGGCCAGTAAAACAAAACTGAAAGAGGAGCTTGATAAAGCAACTGCTCTTAATTCGCTTGAGAGAGTCTCGCGCATCATCGAGCTCGTGATGGCGGGAGCCTTTGCGCTACGCGCCTCCGACCTCCATTTTGAGCCGAGTGAGACAACGACGACACTCCGGCTTCGCATCGACGGTCAGCTGACCCCTATCGACTCCTTTGAGCCGGCGCTCTATCGCCAAATCAACTCACGTTTTAAGCTCCTCGCCGGAGTAAAGCTCAATGTCACCAAAGAGGCCCAGGATGGACGCTTCAGTGTGATGAAGGGGGATAAGCAGATCGAGATGCGTGTCTCCCTCATCCCTGGTAACTACGGTGAATCAATCGTGATGCGTATCCTCGACCCTGAAGCGACGAAGGTCTCCTATAAAGACCTCGGCATCCCCGCAAAACTCCTCGCGCGTCTTGAGACCGAGATCCGCCGCCCAAACGGCATGCTACTCACCACAGGTCCAACGGGGAGCGGTAAAACGACCACGCTCTACTCCTTCCTCCGTGAGATACACACCCCAGAGATTAAGATCATCACGATTGAAGATCCGATTGAGTATCACCTTGATGGTATTGTCCAAACACAGGTTGCGGGCGAGAAGTACACCTTCGCCGAAGGGCTCCGGTCTATTGTGCGACAAGACCCTGACATCATCATGGTCGGCGAAATTCGTGATGGCGAGACGGCGGGGATTGCCATCCAAGCCGCACTCACCGGACACTTTGTCTTCTCGACGCTCCACACCAATAACGCCGCCGGCACCTTCCCTCGTCTCGTCGATCTTGGGGTCGACCCAAAGTCTTTTGGCTCGGCCGTCACGGTCTCGATGGCACAGCGGCTGGTACGCAAGCTCGACCCGGAGCATAAAAAAGAGCGCCCACTCACTCCTGAAGAAAAGGAGTTGGTAACAAAAATATTCTCAACCCTCACCGATCGCTCACTCATCCCCGAAAAGATTGAAACGGTGTGGGAGCCGGTCTCCACTGACGATCAGCCGGGGTATAGAGGTCGCGTTGGGCTCTATGAGACGATCTTTATGGACGATGAGCTTGCTGAGTTCCTCCGCGACAACCCGCCAGAAAATGAGATTGTAAAGGTCGCGGCAAAGCAGGGCTACCCCACCATGGCACAGGACGGGATTATCAAAGCACTTGCTGGCGTCACCTCCCTCTCTGAGGTTATCGCCACTGTTGATCTTCCGCGTTAAACACGAACACCGCCCGGAGGCGGCGTTCTTCACTGAAAGAATCTGGTCGGCACCCGCCATACAAACGACCTGATCCGAATTCCTGTGCTGCTCAACCAGCCAAGGTTGTACGAGAGACTTCCCCACGAGTATGGCAACTCGTGGTTGAGTCCTACGTTGCGCACATCGAGGACGCGGACGACCGTCTCACGGTGGCTTGGCCACTCGTAGATCACGTAGAGTGCGTCGATGCCCGCGTAGGCCCGCAGACCTCGCACAAGCTCTGGGGTCCGGAGGGTGAATCCGTACCCTGCGAAGAATGCGCTGCCGCGCTGCGAGTTTTCAAGCCCGCCGATGAGTGCAGACGATACTGCGTTTTCCCCCGCACTACACCGTATCCCCACCCCCTTGTTCTCTTGGTTGAGACCTCCGTTTCGGTCGCCTCCCTTGTGACGTGATGATTGAAATGCCATCACATCTACCGTCTGGCAGAAATTGTTGTAGGAGAGGTTCATTCTTGGGGTTGAAACGCTCTCGATCTGCCCGATATTGACGCGCGCCGCTGCGGCGCGCGCCGCCAAGTCGTTGACCTGCGCGTGTGCGTCTGTCGCCACAAAGATCATGGCCAACGCCAGGATCTTCAAAATGCGTGTCATTTCCGTCTCCTGGGTGTCGGCAAAATTGCCTGGCTCGATACTACAGGAGTACCTCCTTTCTCACCACAGTGACAGGTGGATATAAAAACAAAATCCCGTCCATAATCCCCCAGGCAAAACCCGCATAAATGCGGGGTGGACGAGACACCTGAGGATTTTCCCAGTGCACAACCGAAGTTGGGGACCAGAAAGTCCTTGGGGAAACGCCCGAAGCCGTCAAGCCTTGCCTAGAGGAGTATGAACAGGATCAACAAACTGTGCTACAATGCTAGCATTATACCATTTATATGTCAACCCTTGCTGACGTCGCGCTCCCTCTCTCCAGATCGCTTGATGCGGCGCTGCGGCCAGCGAACTGGGATGAGTATGTCGGCCAAGAACAGGTAAAAGCGAATGTGCGCATCGCCATCGATGCCGCCAAAAAGCGCGGGGGAATGCCTGAACACATTCTCTTTTATGGACCCCCGGGGGTCGGCAAGACAACCCTCGCCCACCTCGTGGCCGCAACTCTCGAAGCGCCTCTTAAGAGCACGTCAGGGGTCGCTATTGAGCGTGCGGGGGATCTCGCGGCGATTCTCACTAACCTCGACCCCAATACTGTTCTTTTTATCGATGAGATACACCGTCTCTCTCGCAAGATTGAAGAGCTCCTCTACCCCGCCCTTGAGTCGGGGCACCTCGACATTGTGCTCGGGAAAGGACCTTCGGCACGGACTGTTGAACTCTCCCTCCCCTCTTTTACTCTTGTGGGCGCCACAACTCGTGTTGCGGAGCTCTCCGGGCCACTCCGTTCACGTTTTGGTGGCGGCATCTATCAGCTCGATTTTTATAACGACAGCGATTTGCGCGACATTATCCGCCGTTCAGCAGAGCTTCTTGGTCTTTTGGCGCCCGAGGAGGTGATTGAACGTATTGCAAAGAGAAGTAGAGCGACACCCCGTGTCGCAAACGCGCTTCTTAAACGTGTTCGTGACTTCTCCGAAGTACATGAGCGCCCTCTCTCGGCCGAGCTCTGCGACGAGGCGTGTGAGCTCTTTGGTATCGACATATATGGACTCACGAAAGATGACCGCCGTTACCTTGAAACCCTCCTCAAGAGTTTTCGGGGTGGTCCGGCAGGGGTGGGGGCCTTGGCAGCCGCGCTCCACGAGAATAGCGACACGGTCGAACATGTCTATGAGCCGTATCTCCTTCGCCTCGGCTTCATCGAGCGATCTCCGCGCGGCCGCATCCTGACCCAAAAAGGCCGCGACTATTTGGGTGGTGGTGTGTCGGGTGGTATTTTTTAATCATGTCCGGACACAGTAAGTGGTCGCAGATTAAGCGGCAGAAAGCGGTGACCGATTCCGCCCGGAGTCGCGTCTTCTCGCGCTTTGCGCGACGTATCGCGATGGAGTCAAAGAAGGCAAATGGTGTTCTTTCTGCACCTGGTCTTTCTGTCGCTATTGCGCGCGCCAAGGCAGCCAATATGCCGAAGGACAACATTGAACGCGCTGTAGCTAAGGGCGCGTCAAAAGATTCTGGTGGCCTCGAACAAGTGGTGTATGAGGTGTATGGTCCGGGAGGGGTTGCTATTATTGCTGAGGCGCTCACGGACAATAAAAACCGTACGACGCAAGAAATAAAACATCTTTTGGTCCTTCAGGGTCTCGAACTCTCCGCCCCGGGCGCAGCCAGTTGGGCGTTTACGAAGGCTGGTGCCGCGTATGTCCCGAACGAACCGTTGATTGATGTCGCCAGAGAAGATGACGAGAAGCTGGAGGTAGTTCTCGAAGCACTCGATGAACATGAAGACGTCCAGGAAGTTTTCACCAACGCACGTGGCTATGAAAGTTCTGGCGATTGACCCGGGCTACGACCGTCTTGGTATCGCTGTCCTTGAGGGAGATCCGTCGCGCCCCACCCTCCTTATGAGCGTGTGTGTGATGCCCGCGAAAGGGTTACGTGAAGAACGTCTTGCTTGTGTTTCGCGTGCAATAACTGACGTAATCACTACCTACTCACCAGACGTTCTCGCCCTCGAAACACTCTTCTTTAGTAAGAATGTAAAAACTGCAATCAGCGTTGCTGAGGCGCGTGGGGCAATTCTTGCCGCCGCAGGACTCGCTCGCATTCCTATTATTGAGTGCTCACCACAACAAGTGAAGGTGGCTGTGACAGGTTATGGTGGATCTTCTAAAGGGGCGGTTGGGGCCATGATCCCACGTCTTCTCACTCTACCCAAGAGGAAGCGGCTCGATGATGAGCTTGACGCGATTGCAATTGGCGTCACTGCACTCGCTTTTGGTCTCCCAAAGCACTAATCCCCATTCTCACCAACCCCCACTTGCAGGATGAGAATTATTTGGTACATATATCCCTATATGGATGATGACAAAATGTTACCCGATGACCATAGTGACCCATTTGCTTTTGCCGTCCCTGATGATGAGGATGCGTCGGACGACTTTAGTGGGGCAGCAGATGGAGAGGAGGACGAATCTATTTAAGGTGGTACCATGGGGCGCATGACCCCTTCTCGGCCGACGTTGCGACGGCACGTCCTTCTTGCCTCTGCATTAGTGGTGTTTGGTATTTTTTTTCTTTTTGTGGGCGGGTTGTTGGTTACCCTTGCGGTTACTCCTGTTCCCGATATTAGCTCTTTTGCTGCACGCCAAGTTGATCAATCCACAAAGATCTACGATCGGACTGGCCAGGTCCTTTTATATGACTACAACCGTGATGCGCGACGTAACGTTATTTCTATTACGGACATGTCGCCTCATATTATTAAGGCGGTTGTCGCGGTTGAGGACTCTAGTTTCTATGAGCATGGGGGTATCCGTCTTACCTCTATTTTCCGTGCCGTAATGGTCGATCTTCTTGGTGGCTCTCTCGCGCAGGGTGGTTCTACTATCACTCAACAAGTGGTGAAGAATGAGCTTCTAACAAATAAAAAGAGTGTTGTTCGGAAAATTAACGAGTGGATTCTTGCCCTAAAGCTCGAACAAATATACTCAAAAGACCAAATTCTTGAAACCTATCTCAACAATATTCCCTATGGAGGTACGTTGTATGGAGTTGAAGCAGCGGCTGAGGCATATTTTGGAGTCCCTGCGAAGGATATTACCCTTGCTCAGTCGGCATATCTAGCCGCAATGATTCCCGCACCTTCGTATTACTCCCCAAACGGGAGGCATGTGGCAGAACTTACGGAACGCAAAGATATTGTGCTTGAGCGTATGCTCGCTCTTGGTTTTATCGACAACACAGCATACCAAGCTGCAAAAGCAGAAAAAGTTTCTTTTTCTTCTTTTTCGGGCAACTCTATTGTTGCTCCCCATTTTGTGTTTTATATCCTCGAACAACTTGAGGAGAAGTATGGGCGACAAGCTCTTCAGTCTGGATTAAGGGTAATAACAACACTCGATGCCGAGCTTGAGTTGAAGGCTGAACAAATTATACGCACCTATGCGCTTGAGAATGTTACGAAGTTCAAGGCAACAAACGCTTCTCTTATTGCGATTGATCCTTCGACGGGACAGATTCTTTCTATGGTTGGGTCTCGTGATTTTTTTGACACCGCGATTGACGGCCAGTTTAACGCCACCCTATCGCTTCGTCAGCCCGGATCGACGATGAAACCTTTTGTGTATAGCCTCGCTCTTATACGCGGCTATACTCGCAATACTGTGGTATTTGATACCCCCACCCAATTCTCAACCGCTTGTCAGCCCTCAGAAATTACAAATGGAACTCCTCCCTGCTACGCTCCGGGAAACTTCGACAACACCTTCCGCGGCCCCATGACATTTGAGACCGCTCTTGCTCGGTCAATCAATATCCCCGCCGTAAAGGTTTTGTATCTTGTTGGTATTCAGCCCGCTATCAATCTTGCAAAATCGTTTGGACTCACCTCTCTTGGAGACCCTAACCAGTATGGTCTTACCCTTGTCCTTGGTGGTGGTGAGGTTCGACTTCTGGATCTCACGGGTGCGTATTCTGTTTTTGCAAATGATGGGGTAAAAAATGTGCCGACAGGTATTCTTGAGGTGAGTGATTCTCGGGGAACCGTCCTTGAAAAATATACCGCCACACCCATACAGGTTATTCCCACTGACATTGCTCGCGATATGTCCGCCATGCTTTCTAATGCGGCGGCTCGCGTTCCTGATTATTCTCTTAATTCACCTCTTTCCTTCCCTCACTATGAGGTTGCGGTAAAAACCGGAACCACCAACGATACACGCGACGCGTGGACCGTTGGCTATACTCCTTCGATTGCTCTTGGTGTTTGGGTTGGCAACAATGACAATACTCCTATGGTAAAAACGGTCGCTGGTTTTATTGCAGTACCAATGTGGCATGAGGCCATGGCATATGCACTCTCTAGATACCCAAAAACATACTTTGGTGAACCAAACGGTATTTCCCCCTCAGTTCCCCCTATACTTCAAGGAAATTGGCGTATTCCTGATGCGCAAGGGAATATTGTCCCTCACGACCTACTTTACTGGACTGACAAATCAAATCCGCGTGGCCCTCTACCTATAAACCCTTCTCAGGACCCTCAATTCTCTCATTGGGAGTATGGTGTTGCCGCGTGGTACGCTGCTCACCCTGAACTATTTACTGGTGGGGTAATGCTTCCTGTTCCCCTCACTCCCGACCCCTCCCCCTCAACATCATCTCCATCTATGTTTTAATTATTGGTTCATTGGTGAAACAAGGTACATAAGGGAAGTGTCCCCAACTCCTCGCATAATAAGAGGCCTCCCTATTCCGGCCGCTGTGAGTGAAATACTCTCCGCGGTTGTGAGACTAAGCATTGCACTTAAATACCGGTGATTAAATGAGATTTCAAGAGGGTTTCCTGAGAGGTGTGCTGGTATTGTTTCTAATGATTCTCCAACGTCTGTGTTTTTTGCAAAAAACGAAAGGGTATTTTTTTTAGGATCAAAACTTATTTTTATCTTCTGGAAAGAGTCTGAAAAGATTGTGGTGCGCTTAAGGGCTGTTTCAAAATCCTTACGAAGGAGTATTACTTCAACAACACTCTCTTTAGGTATAATTTGACGATAATCTGGATAGACGGCATTTGTGAGACGAGAAACAATCATTCCTGCCGTACTCACAAACGCACACTGGTGTTCATCGAAAGATATAATAATATCTTCGTCGGGAAGTGCTTGCGCTATCTCAAGGGCATTTTTAGCTGGAATTAAAAACTTCCCTTGTGTACCCTTATTTGAAAGGGGAATTTTTTTCTCCACTAAGCGAAATGAGTCTGTGGCTACTGCGGTCAATACACCGCCCTCAATCGAGAGATAAAGGCTTGCGAGTTCTGGTCGAACCGTTGATGGTGACGCACATGATGTGATGGTAGTGAATAAGTTTTTTAGAAGGACACCCGGAATAACGACTCGATTTTTAGGGTTTTCTGGAAATGGAATCGAGGGGAAATCCTCGTACGGAACCGTCTTTATTATACTTTTCCCGTTTCCACTCACGAGCGTTACCACATCTCCTGTGTGATCGAGTGTAAGACCCCCTTCAGAGGAGAGTGAGAGGGCTATTTGTTGAAGAATTACTGAGGGAATAGCCACCACCCCATTTGTTGTGCAGGCACCAACTACCTTAAGATCAATACCTGTCTCGAGGTTGGTCGCGCGCATTTTAACTCCATCGTCGCCCGCGATAATGAGAATTGAATTGAGAACAGGGAGTGTTGAACTCTTCTTCTCAGCAAAACGAGAAACAATATGCACTGCCTCAGTAAATATTCCTTTTTCTATAGAAATAGTCATATGCATTCTATTAGGACGGTTGATAATGGGGATACTCTAAAAGAACAAGTAAAATACTGTGTTTTATCTAAAAACAAAAACGAACAATATGGGGATAGAGATAGGAACAATTTCATAGTAAAAGGGTACGTATACTTTGAATCTCTTTTGCTAGATCGGTATCCACAGCTACTTCACGCTTTATTTTTTCACACGAGTGGATAACTGTTGTGTGATCGCGCCCACCAAGTTTTGTCCCAATAGTTGGGTATGAAATACTAAAATCTTCACGTAAAATATACATAATAACCTGTCGTGGACGAACAACCTCTCTCCGACGAGTTTTTTCATAGATACTTTCTTCATCAATGCCATAAAAAGAAGCAACCTTATCAACGACATTTTTAACAGAAATAGTTTTTTGTGGGCGAGTGAATGAACGAAGAGATTGGCGCACTTCAGCAATATCAGGAGCAGACCCTTTTACTTGGGCGTGACAAATAATATTATTTACCATGCCCTCAAGCTCTCGAATAGAACCACTCATTGTTGTTGAGACATACTCAATAACATCTTCAGAAAGAAGAATTCCGTGAAGGGAGGCTTTCTTTTTAACAATAGCCATACGGGATTCTGGGTCGGGTTCCCCAATATCAATAGTCATACCACTCGCTAAACGACCCTTTAGGCGCTCAGCAATGTCAGGAATAGCAGCGGGGGCTCTGTCTGAAGAAAAAATAATCTGCTTATTTGTGTCGTGAAGGGTGTTGAATAAATGAAACAATTCCTCCTCAGTTTTTAGTTTTTTTGAAAGAAATTGTACGTCATCCATAATAAGAAGATCAAATTGACGATACTTATCTTTAAAACGGTTTGCGGTGCCAGCCTGAACTGAATCAGTATAATCGATAGTGAACTTCTCCGAGGTGAGATAAAAAACCTTACGTCCTGAATACTGCTTCTTGTACTGGTTTCCAATAGCTTGGATGAGATGAGTCTTTCCTCTCCCCGTATCACCGTATATAAAGAGGGGGTTGTAGGTGATGCCCGGGCGTGCGAGTACTGCCTGTGCAGCAGCATGAGCGAGATTATTGAAAGATCCAATAACAAAAGTATCAAAAGTATACCGAGGGTTAAGATTGTCACTCTTATTGATATAAAACTCATCGAGAGGGAGTTCAATAGCCCCGCGCACGTTTTTAACCTCACGATGTTGAATCTTTTTACGATCATCTTTCACAATCACATACTCAATATTTCTAAACTCATAAGAAATATCACGAACAATCTTAAGAAGAAGGGTATGAAATTTTTTTATATACCAGTCTTTAAAAAATTGACTTGGCACCCCTACATAGATAACCCCATCATCGCCAATCTTTACGATAAAACTATTCCGAAACCAGGTATTAAAATTTGCAGAAGAAACAGAGAGTTCGACTTGAGTGAGAACATATTCCCACAACTCCTTTAGATTGTTCCTATCCATAATACCCTGGAGTATACGCTGATATAGAAAACAAGGCACGAGTGGCGTTTCGTGGAGAAACTGTTAGTATCATGTGTATAACCTAATGTGATCCTATATGGCGAAAAGAACCTATCAGCCAAAGAAGCGAAAAAGGGCGAAAACACACGGTTTTCTTTCGCGAAGCGCGACCCCAACAGGGAAGAAAATCATCCAACGCCGCCGACGTGTTGGACGAAAGAGTATAACCCCACAATAGAGCGTGTTTCCTCACAAAAAACGCCTTTCCCGAGAGGACTTCCCCCACGCCCTCCATAACGGTAAAAGAGTCTCCTCGACCCACCTCACTGCCGTTTTACCTGAAAAAGCATTAGGATACGCCGTTGTTGTATCAAAAAAGACCGCACACCTCTCGGTCACTCGTCACCGCATAAAAAGGAAGGTTCTGGCCGCACTAAGATCTCTCCCCTCCCTTCCCCCCTCTGTTATTATTTTCCCCAAACCCTCGATACTCCACCTCGACGTTTCTCATATACAGAGCGAACTTATTGATCTCATTACCGACCGCACCACGAAGCGCATTCGAAATAAATAGCATACAATAGCACTTATGATATCTACCTTTTTTCACGCTGTATTTTATAACCCTATTTACAACGCCCTTGTTGCTCTTGTTGCAATTATTCCTGGCGGTGATGTTGGAATTGCAGTGATTATTGTCACGGTTCTTATACGCCTCCTCCTCCTCCCCTTCTCTCTCTCTGCTGCACGTACCCAACGGGCAATGAAGGAGTTGGAGCCCAAAATAAAAGCAATAAAAGAAACCCATAAAGGAAATAAAGAGAAGGAAGCGCTCGAGACCCTCGCGCTCTACCGGGAGTCCAAAGTGAACCCCTTTGCAAGTATCCTTATGGCGTTTGTACAAATCCCTGTCCTCCTCGCCCTCTACTGGGTCTTCTTCTACGAACCTTTTTCTACTATTAATACTGCACGACTCTACTCTTTCACCCCCCTCCCTCACCTCGTCTCGCTCGAGTTCCTTGGGTTTATATCAGTCGCCGGGAAGAGCCTCACTCTCGCCTTTCTCGCCGGGATAACACAATTTCTCCAGGCGCACCTCGCTCTCGCGGGTACCATGAAGCCATCCGACACCAAAAGCGCGCAAAACGACTTCCAACGTATTATGGGGATGCAGCTCAAATATGTCTTCCCATTTCTTATCGGAGCAATCTCATATACAACATCGAGTGCGATTGCACTCTACTTCATAACCACCAATCTCGCCGGGTCTCTCCAAGAGATTCACCTACGCAAAAAGCTCGCCCAAGAAGAAGTCTAGAGAGAAAAACTCCAAAGAGAACCGTCGTTTTTATTCACAAAAGCGAGAGTGAGCGAGAGAGGGTCGAGAGCAAGCGCGATAGCATCAAGCGAAGATTCTGTTTCTTTAGAAAAATCGAGCACAAGCTCTGCATATCGTCCGACCACACTAATTTTCCAAATACGGTCAGAGAATGAGACAGCGCCCTGATACCAATCATCCGGATAGGATACGCCCACAGAAGGATTCATGGGTACGCCACAATATACCGCCGTCTCATCAGAAGACCACACACACTTTTCAGTGAGAGTAGAAACAGGGAGTGAAAGGGACTCCATTGTGGCAGTATTTACAAGCCGGAGTTGTAACGACCCGCCTGATGAAGAACTCACCAGGACCCACTTTCCTGAGGGGCTCGCGAGAGCCGTAAGTCCGGGGAGAGGGCCGGCCACTCGAGAAAATCTCCCCGTGCCATCAACAAGAAAAGCAGCACCCACAAGAGAAGATGCAGCTTTTGTCGTCACCAAGTATTGATCTCTCCCTGCAAACGTGGCGCTAAGGGAGGACAGAGGGCTGGTAAACACAGGAACGGCTCCTGTGCCGTCGACCCCCACCCGCGAGGCAGCCGACCCACTTATACCCACCGCAAGAGTAAGGAGACTCGTCGAGGAGACAGCAACTCCCGCAAGGTTTTGTGGCAGAAAGAAGCCCCCTCCCCCTGCCGCAGGGAGCGCATATGTGTTTATGGTCGAAAAGTCGGTACCACTCAAATAACGGACAAAAGCGAGAGAACCATTTGGCAACCACGCTGCCGACTGGATACCCGGGAGCGTTTTATTATTGATGCGCGTAGCAACACGGTTAGCGAGCGAGTAGGTGTAGACATTCCCACTCTGGCGTTCAATATAGGAGATACTCGTTTCAACCGACGAGCTGGCAGAGGCAACACCAGAGTTGACAACCACCACTCCAGGAACAACAGGTCCTGCCGATACCTTAACGAGTCGCGCAGAGACGGCGACGGGGTTACTGGTAGCGGGACTGGTCGTCGCGATGGGTATATCAGGCTGCGCCTGTCCTGAAGATGGGAGGGTTGTGCCCCCAGACGGAGCTACCGTAACGGCTGGGGTGGTGCGGAAGAAAAAGAACCACACTCCCCCCACAATCCCGAGGACCACCACCACTATCGCCCCAATAAGAAGTGTTTTTCTCATAACTACCTAATAGGTGTCCACGACGGACTTCCATTACAAACATATAACCACGATGAGCCAACATTTAAGTTGGTTGTCCATGAACTCGGTCGACACGAAAGCGTTACGGTGTAGCATTTATTACTCTGTGAACTCGACTGTCCTGTTGTGTACGTACAAGTAGCCGAAACAATTCCACTAGAGACACCATCTCCAGACACACAAGTTACCCCACCATCTTGTGTACAAGTGCTCGCGAACCGTACCGCGTCAGCACCATTATTTGGATTGGAAGCAGATATTGCGAGTGGAATATAGTTTGAAAATATTTGCAAAGGATTGAGATTGTGGCTTGTATCAAGGAACACAAAAGGACCTGTTACTGATCCACTAGACGTACTACAAGTTGCGTAATGAACCGTATCTACGCACCCAGACGAGTTTTCCATCTGGCAACTTGAAACACTTCCTGAACCTGTTGAACAAGAAGCAGCAAAATCTTGTGCTTTTTGCCGGGTAGAGCAGGCCGCCTTTTTCAGGAGAGTGCCCGTGACGGTACACCCAGTTGCCGTGTCTACCACACTACCCCCACCATTGTTTCCACCCCCGCTGCCAGTGGCGTTGCTGCCGGGGGTTTTTATTTCGGGCAGTTTGAGCGAGAGATTGAGGATGCTGGGGTTAATGATAGAGAAGACGAGCACAGGGGCGAGGACGAGCACCAGCCCGATAATGGCGTTGTAAATATTCCCCTTACTGTCAGTCACAGTCGCAACACTGTCCTGGTTGGTCGCTATCCGAATGCCACTCCAGGTGATCTGGATGATCGCGATAACCGCCGCAAGACCAATAAGGTATTTATAAAGGTTATTAAAGAAGTTTGCGAGCGATGAGGCGTTCACCACACTCGTGTTGGCAGCGTCGGTGAGGCCAGGGATTGGCGCGAGAGCGACAAAACCACTCGATTGCGACCCTGAGGACCCTGCTCCCGGGGCACCAAGTACGCTTGGTCTGCAATAGAAATCACCAGTGTCCGGATTTTGGGCACAGGCACCACTGTTACCGTTGACGGTACATGCAGGACCTGCCGCGCTACACCCATCAGCGGCAGAAGCGGTAAGCGGTACCCAAAGAGAGGCGACGAGGACGAAGGTAATGACGAGGGAGAATTTTTTCATAAGCCAAAAATGTTACCAGGACTGCTGCCAAAGATGAGACCGAGATTAAAAGTCGCGGTGCTGTAGTCTCCCGCAGAGGCGACCACCGAGAGCGACGCATTCCCCTCCCCGCTTCCTGACGGCCGCAGAGTGATCAGAGGACCTGTTTGAGCGGAGCTTCCATTCAGAAACCATTGGATACGAGGAGTGCCACCAAGGGTCGAGAGTGAGAAGGGTGCAACATAGAGCGTCGCCTCTGCCCCACGGATAGTGTAGGGATCGGAGAGTGCGCGCTCGTAGCGGATACCGAGCAAGGGATCATTTTCATAGACACGCACAGAAGGATTCTCGGGCGAGAGTGTGAGTGATGCGCCACCCACGAGACTCCCGTCTTGGCTCGTGACAACGACTGAGACGTCACGACTCCGATATTGGAGCGGCGAAGCGACGACTACCACCTGCTTACCAATCCCTGAAGCATTTGCGATCTGAGTACCGTCAATCGTCCAGCTGTAGGAGAGCGCAGTAGGGTCGAGCGACCGCCCTTGGAGATTTTTCAGATTAGCGACCGCGACCACACGAACACTCCCCTCGATAGGGGTATTCGGTTTACCTGGGTAGAGAGGAGGAGAAGAGGCGAGAGGTTCGGCGATGAGTGCGACCTCTTGGGGCCGGAGTGAGAGTGTCTGGGTATACCGCGCACCCCCCGAGGTGATCGCCACCGTCGCCACCACCGGGACCCCCGCCTTCCCCAAGGGCACCATCACCGGCTGTACACTCCCCTGATACACCACCTTTCCCCCCACAGACACCACTACCGAGGCATTTGCGAGGTCAAGGGAGTCGGAGAGAAAGGTGAGGCGCTCCTGACCAAAAGGGACGGGATATAAAGGAGTCGCGGTTACGGAGAATGCGTTCTGGCCCACACTCGCGGCCGTTCCGGAGAGCACCACTGCTGATGCTGTGATGGGGAGCATAAGAGAAAGGCCAACAAGGGCGAGGAAACTACTACGCATGCGTACAGTATATCTCCTTGTGGGGGTCATGCGGTGCGCCGCTTCTTCTCTTCGGGGATTTCTTGCTCAAAGCGGGCATCATTTGCAGCCATATACGAAGGGGTTTTGTACGGCGCCTGGCCGGCAGAATCTTTCTTAAAAGGATGCTCTGAACTAGTAGAGCCACCACTCATTATGTTCTGTGAGCGTCGCTGCCGCTCATATTCAGAGTCAATAGCGGCAGGCCCTCGGGGCTGTTGCATCGGAACGCTTGGTTGAAGACCTTCAGTAACGACCTCACCACGCACTTGTTGTTTAGCCTCCATCTGCACTGCATCTTTTCGAGTCTCTCGTCCGATTTTCTGCTGCCCAGACACTTCTTCATCACCCTCTTCTTGTTGCACCATGTCCACCTGTGCCGCCTGTTGTGCTATGGATTGTATTTGTTGCGCAACGTGGAGTTCCGCGAGCTGTGCGGCTTGTTGTTGCTGACGCTCTTGGAGCTGCGCGGCGGCTTGTTCAGACTGGAACTTTTTATACGCCGCCGTCTCGACCCTAATCTGTGTTCGGTAGAGCTTAATGAGGGTGGTGGTAAAAACGGGGAGCGCGCCAAGAAACGGGATCTCGCTAATCATAAAACTACCCATGAACCATATAAAACCACTCGCGTTTGCACGAAAGATTTGCGGATTTTTCGCGATAAGCCAGAACCCCAACCCTATAAAACCAAGAAGGCCACACGCCATGGAGAGGACGACTCCAAATAATGCGATCGCCCCCGCGGCCGCGACCCCTGCAGCCACTGCTCCTGCAGAACATACCACCGCGGTTGCTCCGCCCAAAGACCCAAGCACATCACTCACCTTACTCGTACAATAGAGGGCAGCGAGCGCAGGACCAAAGAACCAGAACATCTGAAAAAAGAGACGAGCAAGATCAACGATCCCCGCCGCAATAATAATCGGGGATGCCTTCGGCCAGGTCATCACCGAGGGGGCCTCGCGATTATTTCTCTGCGGCATACCGCGCTTTCTCTTGTTTTATCGCCAAGAGCTGTGACGGGTCTGAGGTGATGATCTGGTCCTCGGTGTAGCTCGCGACCACTTTAATCGCGACGTGCTTGAGTCCTGCAAAGAAGAGCCCCTCTCCTACCCCCGCCTCAAGCAGGAGGTATTTCTCCTCGTCAGTGAGGTTAAAGGTCTGCTGGAGTACATCGATCGTCGTCGGTGACTGTTTAAGCAGAAGCTGGATACTTGAGTTGGTGAGGATCGGGCGCCCATAGGGACTCTTAAGAAAGTCCTCCACATCTTGGGTGATAGTGCAGACGCCGAGGTAGTACTTACGGCCGCGCTTGGCGAGCGAGTAAAGGAAGGAGGCGGTGTCCTCGCTGCGCATCATCCACCACGCCTCGTCGATAATGAGGAGGCGCTTGCGCATGTCGTGACGGATCGCGTTCCAGATATAATGGGTGATGATATACATTGCGACCGGCTTGAGCTCATCCTCCATATCACGCACCGAGAAGACGCCAAACTGCTGCTTGAGGTCAATATTGGTTGGCTGATTAAGGAAGCCGGCCCAGGTACCACGCGTGTACTTTGAAAGCCGCTCGACCAAAGACTCACTCCCATCCATCCCCGAGAGCACTTGTTCAAAGTCGGAGAGCAAGGGCGGCTCGGCACCTGTGAAGTCGGCGTCGCCGGTAATATCTTTAAGTGCATACGTTTCACTGATCGCACGATCGATGATTGCGTCCTCCGCGGGCGTGAGGCCAGAGAGCATGATACGGAAGAGGCCGACGAGCGCGATGATGTTGGAGCGGAGAATATCGCGTGGGTCCTCATCCTCTTTGACCGGCGGGAGGTCAAATGGGTTGATGTGATTCTCTGAAGAGAGGGAGATATTGAAAGAGCGCCCACCCGTCGCTTCAGCAAGCTGCTCATACTCACGCTCTGGGTCGATCACGATTACGTCGATACCAAACATGAGAGAACGAAGGATCTCGAGCTTGGTGGTGTAGCTCTTGCCCGAACCAGACTTGGCGAAGACCACTGAGTTGTAGTTCTCAAGAGAGAACCGGTCAAAGAGGATGAGGGAGGAGTTGTGGCGGTTGATCCCATAAAGAATCCCGCGATCACTCGTGAGGTCGAAAGAGACAAACGGAAAGATCGAGGAAAGGGGCGAGGAGTTAAGCTTGGAGGTCACCAGAAGTTCGTCAGTCCCGAGCGGCAGACATGAACGGAATCCCTGTTCTTGCTGAAAGAGGGCTGGCTTGGTGTAGACGAGCTTAGCGTCGAGGATGCCGCGGATGTCTCCCTCGGTCTTATCGATCTCTTCCTTCGTGTCGCCATAGAGCGCAAGATAGAGTCCAACATCAAAGAGTTTTTCTTGGGCTTGCTGAAGACTGTCACGCAACTCCTCAATATTTTGATACCCCGTGTCGAGGAGTGGGTCGCGGACGAGCCCCCGCGCCTCGCGCTCGTTGATCTGGCTCTGATACTCGGCAACCTTTTTTTGAAATGAACGGAGGGCCTGTTCGGTGTCGATCGGGTGAATAAAGATAGAAGCGTCGAGCACTCGGTCGAGGTTAATTACTGGTGCGAACCAGCCGTCAGAGAGAAATCGAGGATAGGAGATGGTGTAGAACGCGCGGACAAACTTTTCACCAAGCTCAAGCTCGCGCGACCCTATCTTGAGCGCGGTCGGCGCGATGGTGTCCACCAGGTCGAGCGACCCCTGTTTATAAATATCACGCGGGAGAACCGGCATCATCGCCGGTGCCTCTTCTTGTTTCTTGCGATTGAGGAAGTCGAGGAGTGCCATAGGTTATGCATCAAGACGAATAGGGTTCTCAAGCTCGCCGGGATTAAAAGAACGATACAGCAATTCAATCACCTCTTCAGTGCCAAGCGGGACCGCGCGCACGCCCGTGCCCGCAAGACCACCCGCGACAAGCGTCATGCGCTGCTCGAGCTGGATACGGTCCTCCTCAAAAGAGGTGTTCGCATCTGCCTTGTTCTGTTCGGCGGTGTTGCGGTGGAGGAAGCCAGCGGCGGCACTCGCGGTCGACGATATTTTTGGGGAATACGGGACAACCACATAAAACGATTTGGTCATAATGTTTGCCTGATCGGTAAACGAACGAACGAACTCGATGTACTCGTGGAGCTGGATACGCATAAGCTCATTGCGCTGCTCATGGACCTTTTCTTCAAGGAGTGCGATATAGGGGCGCAGGTCCATTCGACGAGAGTTAATGAGAATCTGGATCGAGAAGTCGAGTGTATTGAGGAAGTTTTGAAACCCGAGCGTGATGGCGTGCTGTTCATCGGCAGACTTGAGTCCAAAGTTGATCGAGGAGCAGATCAAGATGCCGCGGTAACCGCCGCCCTTCAGCACCACGACCCCGTTACGGATCTCTTTAACGGGGACGAACTGTTGAGTCGGATTTGCGGGCTTAGTGGCCATATTATTTTTGAGGAGAGTCGTTTGTATTTACATCGAGCGACCACGCGAGTTCTGAAAGTTTGCCGCGGGAAAGTTTGGGAGTCGCACGAGACGCACGTGCGGCCTCGGAAGCTGCTGCGGCTTCTGCCGCCGCCGTGACACTCTCGGCACCCACCTTCGGCTCGGCCCTTCTCCAGAGAAAGAGTTTCGCACCAACAATGTAATTAAATCCCGCCTCAAGTATCTCAACAAACGGCTTTCCGTTCACCTTGTAAAATGCGAGCGCAGCAGCAAACCCGCAGATAAGGAGAGAAAGCAGTGCGGCAAGGATAAAAGGGAGGTATATAAAACAAACAACCGTCAACCCCGCAGCACCCGCCAAGTAGAGGAACTGTTTAAAGGTAAGAGGCCCGACAATTTTGTCCTCAACATCAATAAATTGCGGTACCTGGTACTCCATCCCCTCCAGTGTACCATTTGATGCTACGCACCAGCGCTAGTTATTCCGGTGAGGAGCCCAAAGAGCCAAATAACGAGGTTATAGAACGGGCCAGAGAAGATGGTTGAGAAGAGAATAAGAAAGACGAGGAGTGAAAAGATGCCCGCGCTCTGGACCCGCTGTTCAAGAGCGGCGAGGCCACGCGAAAAGTGCCAGGGGAGCGCGCTCCGGAGAGTAGTGAAGCCGTCCAATGGTGGGACCGGGATCAGGTTGAAGAGACCAAGGAAGAGGTTAATAAAGGAGATCAGTGCAGCGATCGTCGTTGCGGGGACGCCGAGCCCAAGCTCCATGTGGTAGCGCACCACGAGCCCAAAGATCACGGCGAGGAGGATATTGGTTGCGCTTCCGGCGATGGCCACAAACGCCTCCCCCCAGCGTTTATTGCGTAGGTTATAGGGATTATAGGGAACTGGTTTCGCCCACCCAAAGAGAATCGGTGACTGGGTGAAGACCATAAGGGCGGGAAGGAAGATAGAGCCCATAAGGTCAATATGGGGGATCGGGTTGAGGGTGAGTCGGCCTGCGAGTCGAGCGGTCGGATCACCAAGCGCATCGGCAGCGTAGCCGTGAGCCACCTCGTGGACGATAATGGAGAGGATAAGGATGCAAAAAGAAGGGAAAGCGAGGTTGGGGTCCATGACGTTGCTGAATTACCTCCCTATGGTACCATGGGGTGACTTATGGCACGCGCCTGCGACATCACCGGGAAAAGCACGCAAGTGGGCGGGCGGTATTCTAACCGCACCCGCGCGACCCAGTTTAACCCCACCGGGAAGGTCCGCCGCAAGGCCAACCTCCAGAAACGCCGTATCTACGTCGCCGAGCTCGGCAAGACCGTCATTGTTGATGTTTCGATGAAGGGTCTCAAGACCATCAAGAAGAACGGCGCCTACGCCGCGCTCAAGAAAGCCGGCGCGATTTAATACCGGAAACAAAACCCCTCCGCCTTTCGGCGGAGGGGTTTTGTGTTACATTGCTCGCATATGACCTACACCGCTAAAGCCTTTAACCTCCCTACCCTCTCGGGAATATCAGAGAAGCAGATTAAGGTGCATCTCGCGCTCTATGAAGGATACGTGAAGCATGTGAATCTTATGGCGGAGACGCTTCATGGCTACGCGAGCTACGGCGACAAGGCCACCGAGGGCGACAAGTATGCGATCACGGAGCTGCGCCGGCGCTTCGCCTTTGAATTCGACGGGATGCGCATGCATGAGTATTATTTTGAACAATTCGAAGCAGGGGCTACAGCGGCGAATCAGAATTCGCCGCTCGCCTCGGTTGCTACCGAAAAATACGGAGCAGCAGGGCTCGTGGGACACATAAAGGAGGTCGCGGGTAGCCGCGGCATCGGCTGGGTGGTCGTCTATTATGATCCTACAGTGAAAGTGCTCCACACCACCTTCGTTGCCGACCACGAGGTCGGCCAGCTCGCGGGGCTCCCTATCATTCTCGTGCTCGATCTCTGGGAGCATGCCTATATGGTGGACTACGTCCCCGCCGAGAAGAAGAATTATATCGACGCTTTCTTTGCCAACCTCAACTGGTCAGTGGCTGAAGCGCGCTTCGCGAAGGCGATGAGTGCGGCGTAGGCGAGAAGGACGAAGATAAACGAGAACTGTTGGACGGCGAACGCGGCAAAGGGGAGCGCCGAACTCTTCTCGGCAACCCAAATAAAATAGTGTGTTAGGACAAGGACGGGGAACCCGACCATTTTTACGAGGAGGGGTATCCACGAACCAAAAAGCATCCCCACAACCCCAGCGATAGCAGCTCCCGCCATCGCAAACGGCACGAGAGGGTTCACGACAATATTTGCGGGCAAGGCGACCAGCGAGAGGAGTCCGATGTTGTACAAGAGGAGCGGGAGCACGGCGATCTGCGCCGCTACCGTAGTGGCAACCACATTTCTCAAAAAAGATTTGAGGTGACCCAAACGCATCTCGAGAATCGGCGAAAGCCAAATGATGCCTGCGGTGGCAACGACCGAAAGTCCGAAACCAGGATCGAAACAGAGGAAGAGGGGGTTGTAGAGAAGCATGAAGAAAACGGCGACCAAAAGCGCGCGACTCGCTGCGTAGCTGCGCCCCGTCGCACGCGCGTAGAGGGCAATCACGGCCATGATCGCTGCGCGCACCGCGGTAGATGAGATACCCGCAATACCGACAAAGAGCAGCAGCGCTGCCCCACCGAAGAAGTACTGGAGCCGCCGCGGGATCTTGAGATAGCCGAGAAAGACCATCACCCACTCGGCAACAATCATTACGTTATATCCGGAGAGGACGATAATCTGTACGAGTCCGGAGCGGATGAATGCATCGTGAAGCTCTGTGCCGAGCCCTGTCTTGCCGCCGATCACAATCCCGCCCGCAAGTGCAGAAGAAGGCTCGGGGAGCGCGAGATCAAGGCCATCAAGAAAGGCATGCTTCACGCGCGCGAGCGCGGCGGGGAGTGAATACCAAGGCGCGGGCTCTCTGGTATAGATCGTGCCAAACTGGATTAAGAAGCGGATACCGCGCGCCTCGAGATATTTGTCATACCGGAATGTCCTCCCATTTTCAGTCTCAAACGCTTGGGGGAGCGAGAGGGTGCCATAGACGCGCACGCGGTCACCCACCGCGACATGACTCGCAAGCGGCATTACTGCAAGTGCCCCGACACGTTCCCCACCCTTCTCGACACGCACCACGATGCGCTGATTCTTTTCTCTGATGTCCGGGTCGCCAACGACGACGCCATCGTAGGCAACGCGATGGTTGAGATCAGTAGTGAACGTACTTGGCAGTGGTGTTTCTGTAAGACTCGAGCGCAGCATCCCGAGAGACGCAAATATAAAAAACAACACCCCGAGCGTGTACACGACTCGTGGCTTCAAAAAATTCGCGACGCCACACAGCGCCGCGAGCAGGAGCACAAAAACTATGGGCGACCAACTTTCAAACAGTAACGACCTCACCCCCACCCCTCCCGCGAACCCTCCGACAATCGAAATGAGAAAACCCATCTCATCATCGTAGCAGAACACCCCACACGCTCCGCGCATTCGTTTTTGTATCAGGTATCCAAACTATGTACCTAGAGAGACATATCGTGGATAGTACGTAGGGGTATGTGGCGCCTATCGGGACGTACCATCTCTTACGCTATAGCGTGAAATAAGGTACACGGACGGCAACGCACAATAGTACAAAAGGTATGATATATCATACCCCCACCCCAGATCATCAGGTGATGACGAGCGCGCGACTATACAGTACAGCTAATCATGTGCCCCGATCCATGGCGGCGTTGGCGAGGGCGTCGGCGTCACCGTTCTCTTCACGGTACACGTGGGTGAAGGTGACTGTGCCGAAGGGCTTCATCGCAGCGAGGAGTCGCGCCTGCTGCTCTTTAAGGACGGGATGCTTCACTTTATAAAGCCCCTTCATTTGTTTCACCACCAGCTCGCTGTCCATCTTTACTGATACCTCCGCATCGCTCGCCTTCTTCCCCACCAGTGCGAGAAGGGTGTGGAACGCGAGGATCACCGCCTCATACTCGGCATAGTTATTGGTGCGCGTGCCGAGGAACTCGGAGACGCTGCCGATGCTGCTGCCAAACTCATCGCGGATCATGGCGCCCGCGCCACTGGGCCCCGGGTTCCCTCTTGATCCGCCGTCAGCATGGATAGTGAAATGCATAGGGGGAGTATAGCAACAAGTGCGAAACCCGTCCTTGCGGACGGGTTCGGGTTGAACTCACGGTCGTTATCGACGCGAGAGTTTCTTGACGGGTCGCCGGTGTCGCCTGGGCAGCGGATACTGCGGGCCTTCCGTCCTGCCGCTGAGAAGGATCATGAGCCAAAGCCAAAGCCGGTAGTCCATGGGAACCCCTTTCGGTTTCATCGGGTGGACGTTCAAATGGTATCAGATAATTTTTATGTCGATAAGGTGCAGGCGGACAGGAGAAGAGCGAGAGAAGGTGTCGCGCTCGATGTGAGTGAGCAGATGGATGCGACTGTTGGGGGTGAGTGTGGCAGCAGCGCGCGCGAGCGCACCCTTAACGAAGAAGGTCACGGCGTCGAGGGTGCGGCCACTCGTCAGCGCGATTTTTAATTTCAAATGTTCCTGCGCTTTGCCAAAGGATGAAATCTCGCGCAGCGAGACATCTCGCAATAAGAACACCGGCTTTGGGTTACCTATACCAAAAGGGGCGAGACGCTCGACGCGCGCGAGAAATTCTTTTGTCACTTCTTCGGGAGTGATGAGGAGGTCGGCGCGTGTAGCAAGTACGTCTTGCGGCGGAGAATTTTTCGTGAGACGCTCGTGCGCTTCAACCAGTCGATCTTCAAGAAAAAATACTTCAGTATCAATCGCGGTGAAACCGCCCGCGGCTGCGTGTCCGCCAAACTGCGAGAACATATTCTCAGTCTCGCGCATGAGCTCGACGATCGAGACTCCCCCACCACTTCGTACAGACCCCTTGAGACTCATGTTCCCTTCTCGCCCCCAGAGAAAGACGGGTCGCTCATATTCGTCAGCAATAGTGTTGGCGACGAGGCCCAAGAGCGCAGGCCGCCACTCCGGGTCGCCGAGCGCGATGACATCCCGTACCTCACCACGCTCTTTGAGTCGGGTGTGCACGGCACGCGTGATTGCACCCGCCTGTGCCTTGCGCTCACGATTTAGCTTCTCAAGCTTCTTTGCGAGAATATCAGCCTCACTTTCGTCGGTGGTGGTGAGAAGGGTGAAGGCGTCGCGTGCCTCACCCATACGGCTTGCCGCGTTGACCCGCGGCGCAAGCATGAAGCCGACATCGTCTTCAGTTATCGCGCGCTGCTCGACGCGCATCGCTCTACAGAGTTTCTGTAGTCCGATGCGCGGCGACTTGCGCAATACCTTGAGCCCATACGTTGCGAGCACACGGTTCTCGCCCAATAAGGGGACCATATCAGCGATCGTCGCGAGCCCTACCATATCGAGGAGCCACTTTTCCCACCCCTCGGGCACCTTTTCTCGGAGCGATGGTTCAACAGCAAGTACCGCACACACCAGCTTCCATGCAACTCCCGAGCCACAGAGGCTTCTGAAGGGGTATGTCTCGTCTTCTCTTGCGTTTGGATTCAGCACCGCGAATGCCGGGGGCAGCCCTGCTTCGAGGGGGAGGTGGTGGTCGGTGATAATCACGTCGATCCCGAGCTCGTTCGCGCGCGCTATCGGCGCGACGTCGGTGATGCCCGAGTCTACCGTGACAATAAGCGTCACGCCGTTCTTGGCGAGCTTTTCGATACCCGCGACGTTCATCCCGTAGCCCTCTTCATGGCGATGCGGGATGTAGTTTTCAAAACTCGCTCCAGTTTTTTTCAAAAAGTCGTGCATGAGGACCGCGCCCGGGATCCCGTCGCAGTCATAGTCGCTCCACACTGCACTATGCTCGCCTGAGAGAATGGCCGCTGCCACGCGCTTTGCTGCTTTCGGCATATCAGTCATCAAGAGGGGGTCGTGAAGATGCTCGTCATAGGAGGGTGCGAGAAACAGCTCGGCATCTTTTTTTGCGAGAATACCGCGGCGCGCGAGGAGCGCCGCGGTCAGGTCGTCATACGCAACGAGGAGGTCGCGTACGTCGTCCCCAAGAGGTTCGTGGAGGGGGAACATGTGAGCCGATTGTATCAGGAATAAAATACGGTATGCTTGTGGGATGAGCACTTGTATTTTCTGTGAGATCGTTGCGGGAAGACTCCCTTCCCATAAAGTGTATGAAGACGAGCACTTCGTCGCCTTCCTCGATATTAATCCGCTCTCAGCTGGGCACACGCTCGTGATCCCCAAGGAGCATCATCGTTATGTATGGGACGTCGAGAACATCGCGGGTTATTTCCTCGTTGTACAAAAAATTGCAAAGGCGCTCCAGAAGTTATCTGACACCGAAGAGGTGCACATGAAGGTGGTGGGTGAAGAGGTGCATCACGCGCACGTGTGGGTGTACGCAAACCCTAAAGAAGTGCATGGAGAGAAGTGGGACTTCATTGAGAATGCAAAGACGTTGCGCAGTATTTTAGCCGAGAGCAGCTATCCCGGGTAGCGTTCCCTTTGCTAAGAACTCGAGCATCGCTCCGCCCCCAGTCGAGACAAATGAGATTCTCGAAAGCAACCCCAACTCCTCGATAGCGGCGATCGTATCGCCGCCTCCAATGACTGAAAATGCGCCCGAGTCTGCAATCGCGCGCGCGAATGCATTCGTCGCATCGACAAATCCATCCTCATATTTCCCGAGCGGGCCGTTCCAGAGGATGGTCTTTGCAGAGCGTGCACGTTCGACAAGATAGGCGACCGTGCCTGGTCCGTGGTCGAGAATGACGTCAGTTGGGTGTACCTGTCCTTTTTCAGCAACGCGAGCATGTGCGCGAGCGTCGGTCTTCCCCACCTCATGCGCATCGACCACTAAAGAGTCGACAGGAATGACCAGTCGCGGATCAGCGAGGAGTTCCTTTATACGGTCCTTACTGGCGATAGAAACGAGTGACATCCCCACCGCCTGTCCCGTGGCCTGGAGAAAGTCGTTGGCGAGCGCACCACCCGGGAAGACGATGTCGTAGTGTTCGAGGAGGCGGGTGAGCACCGGCTCCTTGGTACTAAATTTTGCACCACCAATGACGGCAAGGGCGGGATGGGTAGGAGTGAGTGCACGCGAGAGCTCATGCACCTCCTCTTCAAGCAGGATGCCCGCATACGACGGGAGCAGTTCTGGGACGCTCACTATTGAGGCGTGAGTACGGTGGCACGTGTCAAAGGAGTCTTGCACAAACACATCGGCGAGTGCCGCAAGCTCGCGGGCGAACGTCTTGTCGTTGTCTTTCTCTCGTCGATCGCGGCGCAGATTCTCGAGCACGAGTATTTCTCCAGGAGTCACTCCCCGGATCGCGTGACGCACGCGCGACCCAAGTGTTTCGGGGAAGAAAGAGACACCGGGAATGAGCTTTCCGAGAGCTTCAGCCACCGGCGCCAATGTCTCGGTACCCTTCTCCCCAACATGACTCACCAAAATCACTCGTGCGCCGCGCTCGGTAAGGTATTGCAGGGTGGGGAGTGCGCGACGCAGTCGATAGTCGTTGGTCACTCTCCCCTCTTTGATCGGGACATTGAGCGCTGCACGCACGAGGATGGGGATATTCTCGAGTACCGGTATCTCGCGGACACTGCGCATGTTAGCTGATGTTTTTGACGAGCACCGCAAAGACGCGGGGGTCAGTTGAGGCGTGTCCGATAAGAAAGCCGTCGATACCCGAGCCACCAGCGAGCGCACGTATATTTTCTGGCTCGACTGAACCCCCGTAGAGTACGACGGAGCGAGTGGCGGTTTTTCCTGGGAGAAGCTCCGAAAGAACTTTTCGAATATAAAGCGCCATCTCAGCAAGGTCAGGGGCACTAATCGCTGCCTCTGCAGTCTTTCCGATGGCCCACAACGGCTCATAGGCGACGACGATATCTCCCCGTTCTTTGGGGAGAAGGGGGGAGAGCGCCGTGGTAATCTGCTCGCGAATAGTACTCAGATAGCGCCCCTCTCCGTCGCGCTCGCGCTCCCCCACACAGAGAATGGGGGTAAGTCCTTGAGCGAGCGCCCGGACTATCTTTTGACTAACGGTTACGTCAGTCTCTCCGTTCGAGCGACGTTCGGAGTGTCCTACGATGGTGTACGTAGCACCCGCCGCAGTAAAAGCGGCCGCTGTCGCTTCACCCGTATGCGCCCCCGCCGTTGCGAGCGAGATATCCTGGGCGGCAAACATAACCGGTGACGTATTTTTGACAGCGAGAGCGCCAAGGAGTGGTGAAGGGGGCGCAAGCACGATCTGGTGGGTACCGCTACGAGCGAGACGTTTACTCACCGTGAGAAGAACCCTCGCCTTTGAGAGTTCCTCCACGTACGCTTTCCAGTTCGCGACGATAAGCATACCTTATATAGTAACAGGCGTCCGCCCGTCTATTTTGTCCCGTAGGTCCCTGCAAGGAATCCCCAACTCCCCCCCGGCCCCCCCTGAAAAAGAGTACTCGGGAGTCCACTATCGTAGGTGACTTTTGCCGAGTTGGACATAACAATCTTATATCCGGTCGCCTCCTTCACATCGACCGTTTGTTTTAATTCGATAAGCCCGTGGCTCGCATAGGCAACGAGAGCAGAAGAGCCCTGATTCATACTCATGGCGACCGTAGATCCGCCCTGCTCGGCGCTGCGGTTTTGAGAAATGAGGAACACAAAAGAGTTTGGTGACCCCGAACCAAGAAAGACAGAGTTTTGGCCTATGTCGATGATACCGCTCCCGGCGGGATCCGCCGGATTATCTGCGATAATGGCAACGTTTTGATTCCCAAGACTTGGGTCAATGCGGATCGTGGGCCCGGTCTTTGTGGAGATATTCCCCGTTATCCAGAGGGGACCAGTTACCGAGAGGACGCCTGACGTGGTTTTGACCACGAGATTGCATGCTATTTTCTTTGGACCGAGCGACATGGAGGTGCTGATGACGTAGTCACCATTTCCGTCACAGGACGCGATGGTACCCCCTGCCTCTGCGTAGGACTCCCACTCGCTAATCTGCTGGTCAGAGATCGGCAGTGCCACGGGCTCAAGGTCAGGACTATTTGGATATGAGGTGCCACCTACGGTAGTGTTAATCTTGGTCACGTAGTAGGCATCTTTATCAGCTTGGGTTGCGTGGTCTTCATGTCCGATCGTGTGAGCATAGATGGTGCCGGTCGCATGGATGCCGTACACCAGACCGCTCGTACCGGTTGAGATAACTTCCCCCTCAATGACATTGCCGTTAACCCCGATTACCGATCCACTCGAAAATACGTTCCCGATGATGGTCGAGCTCTGGTAGAGCTCAAAGCCGCCCTGCCCCCCTTGGATACCATAGTGAAATGAGATGGTATTCCCGATATCACCCATATGCACGCTAATTGTTTTCTGATTGGTGGGCGCACTCCGGTTTGGGATGTAGGCAGTCGCGACAACCCGCTTCGTTTTGGTGTCGATACTTGTCACCGCTATGGTATAGGTGCCATTCCCGAGCGGAGTATCGGTCTCTCCAGTGTAGGACGGGTTGCTGTTGAGCATCACTGCGGCGTGGTCGAGCGCACCTTCAGCAATCGCAAGCGCTTGAGCCTCTGCAAGATTGGCGCGCTCAGAATGGCCGTATGCGAGGATATAACTCACAAAGGCACTCGAGACCGTGACGAATATGGTGGCGAACACAAGCGCAAGGAGAATCACCTGTCCTCGTCTGTACCGATTGTGTGGAAAGGTCATGGCGCCAAATGGTTACGCAGGTAAAATGTCCCGGTCTGTCGCCCCGGCACGACTTGGTCTTTGTACGTTGTTCGGGTCTGCAGGTCGATAGTGACGGCATCTACTCTGGTGAAGTCGGGATTAGGGTAGGTAAACGAGAGAGTGTTGACGGCGGTGCTTAGTATTCGCCGACCAGCAGTACGAGCGCTCCCGCTCCCCAACTCGGTGAGCTGGTAGAGCGTCGTGCCGGAGACATAGAACACGACATAGTCATAGGTGCCAATGAGCGCCACACCACTCGAGTCGATCGACGGTACTTTGAGAACGAGTGTCGTTGCCGATGAGGTGTAGGTAGTACCAGAAAACGCACGCGAAGCAAGAACGTTACTCGCGGGGAGGATGGTAGCCTCAAAAGCACCAAACGCCCTGCTCGCTGACCCTTCGGTGGCGATCACTGCCTGCTGGTAGCCGTTCGTTGTAGTGAAAATGAAGAAGAGATTCACGAGCGCAAGGAGGGCGATCGCCGTGAGGCTGACGAGAAAAACTGATTCGAGAAGTGAGAAGCCGCGTTTCATTTGAGTGTTGAGTTCTGCGCGATAAGCGAGGTGAGCGTCGCTGTGCGTGTGGTGCCACTCGAGCCTTGCCACGAGACCGTTACCACCACCTGTTTCGTCTGAGCATCAATCACCGTCACTGTCACGGTCCCTGCACCCGAGGGGAGTGTATTAAGGAGGCTGTGCGAGAAAGGGCCGCTCGCAGGAAGGGCGGTATACCCGCCTCCACGGAGGAGCTCCAACTCTCCTTGTGCAATCTTGGTCGCAACACCCAGATCCCCCACCTCACGAGTATTGACGGTCACTCGCTGGAGTAGCGTGCTCGTCACCATAATCATGGTACCGATAATTGCGAGAGCGATGGTTATCTCGACAAGAGAGAATCCGCGAAGGGAGTACCGCATACTATTTGATCGCTGACGAGAGCGAGTAAATCGGCGAGATCATCGCGACCGCGAAGATACCGACAAACGTACCGATGATGAGCATGAGAATCGGCTCAATGATAGTCGAAAGATCCTTTGTTTTTTCAGACACCGTCTCTTCATAATACTCTGCAATCTGCTTGAGCATATCGGCAACCTTTCCGGTCTCCTCACCCACCTCGAGCATGTCGCCGAGAAGAATCGGGTAGAGCTTGGCGTTTTCGGTAAACGCACGTGAGAGCGGCTCACCTTTACGGACGTGCTCCTCACTTTCAGCAATGACGTTTGCGAACACCTCAGCACGCACGACATCCTTGGTAATCGCCAGTGCACTTAAAACTGGCACACCGGCGACTAGGAGCGATGAGAGGGTACGAGCCGTCCGGGCGGAATAGGTTTCGCGGACAATTTCCCCAATAACGGGAAGATGGAGCACCACTGCCATAACGATACGATTACCACCGCGTGACCGTACAAAGAGGAGACCGCCTACCACCAAGAGGGCCACCGCGGGGAGGATTAACGAGACATGGTTAACAAGAAAGTCCGAAAGCCCGACGATAATGCGCGTTGCAAGTGGGACCTTAACCCCAAGTGAGGTGAACGTTTTAGTGAGTGTCGGGACGACGAAGATAAGCATCAGTACCCCCACGGCGATGACACCCGAGATAACAATCGCTGGATAAATCATCGCGCCACGCACCTTGCGGATCAACTCTTCAGAACGACCAAGCTGGAGCCCCACTACCATAAGCGAGTCGGGGAGGGACCCAGACTCTTCGCCCGCCCGCACCATGGCGACGAGGATGGGGGGAAACACCCTCGGGTAGAGCGCCAGCGCCTCATGGAATGACACACCCTTTTTAATCGCCTCGACCAGACCACTTGCGACCGCCCGCATGCGTTTATTCCCCGACTGCTTTTCGATCACCGCAAGCGCACGCGAGATCGAAAGCCCAGCCGTGAGCATTGTCGAGAGATTTTTAGCAAAGCGGACAATTTCAGCGCGCTTGATGCCCGTCCCGAGAGTCATGCTGAAGCGAGAGAGAAATCCAAACTCGAAGCGCTTGCGCTCTTTGATAGCAATGACAAACCCACCCTCACTGCGGATAATGTCATACACAGCAAATCGCGTCGGCGCCTCAACCGTGCGTATCTCGTCGAGGACTCCTTCTTTTCTGATTTTGACGCGGAAAATCATACGTTATTCGCTAATAGCGCGAAGCACTTCTTCAATACTCGTGACCCCACGCGCGGCTTTATAAAGACCATCTTCAAACATGGTGAGCATCCCCTCTTTCTTCGCTTGAGTTTCGATCGCGTCGGTTGTGCTTGAAGAGAGAATGATCTCGCGGATCCCGGGCGAGACCGCAAGCACCTCGTGAATACCGATACGACTTTTATACCCTGCCTCACTCCCCGCTTCAGCGGGTGGGCGATAGAAGGAGAGATCGTCGAGGCTCGAGCCAGCCTTTACCAGCTTCTCCTCCTCAAGCGCCTTGAAGGCAGTCCTGAACTGCTCCTCGGTCCCGATAGAGTCCCGCAGAGCTTTGGTAAGAGGGTACGCCTCTTTTGTGTCGAGCAGCTTTCGTACCAAACGCTGGCCGATGATGATACGGAGCGTCGACACAAGGAGAAACGGCTCGACGCCCATATCAATGAGGCGTGGGATCGCGCCGGCGGCGCTGTTGGTATGAATAGTCGAGAGCACGAGGTGCCCGGTGAGCGCCGCATTAATCGCCAGCGAGGCGGTCTCACTGTCACGGATCTCGCCGACCATAATAATGTCAGGGTCTTGGCGCACGAGAGAGCGGAGCCCATTTGCAAAGGTGAAGCCAATGTCCGCATTCACTTGGGTTTGATTGACACGTTTCATCTGGTACTCGATCGGGTCTTCGACCGTCGAGATGTTCACGTCAGGGCGGTTGAGAATGTCGAGCATGGTGTAGAGCGTGGTGGTCTTACCGGAGCCGGTGGGCCCTGACACGAGAATGATGCCGGTAGTTTGTTTGAGCGCGTGGTGGATCCGTTCCATATTTTCACCATGAAGACCTAGGGCTTCAAGCGTAAAGCCCTCCCCCGTTTCTCGCAGAAGGCGCATCACCGTTTTCTCGCCGAAGAAGGTCGGGAGAATCGATACGCGGAAGGAAACGCGATCGGCCTCGGTCTCCATCTTGAAACGACCATCTTGGGGGAGTCGTTTTTCATCGAGCTTAAGGTTAGAAAGCACTTTAATACGCGCAACGATACCTGCGCCAGCGGAGGGCGGGAGAGTCATGGCATCATGGAGGATACCGTCGATGCGGTAGCGCACTAGAACCGCGGCCTCCATCGGTTCGATGTGGATATCGGAAGCGTCTTGTGTGATCGCGTGACGCAAAAGGGTGTCGACGATACGCACGATCGGCAAATCCTCGGCCATCTTCTTGAGCTCGGTATCAGAGAGATCCTTCCCTTCGGCGATAGCCTTAATCTTCCCTGCCTCAGCGGAGATGATGTCGCCGAACTCATCCTTCAGTGACTTCTGGTACTGCAAAAGCGCCGACTTAATACTCTCGGTGTCGGTGAGACGCGGGAGGATCTTAAGCCCGGTCTTCTTGCGCACCGAGTCGATCGAGATAAGGTCGTCGACATCGAGCATCGCGACCTCAAGCGAGTCGCCCTCTTTGCGAAACGAAATGATGTTGTGGGTGCGCGCGATAGGCTCGGGGATGAGAGAGAGAATATCTGATGAGATGTTGTAGTCCTTGAGGTTGATGAAGGGGATACCGAGCACATATGCCTGGATGCGGCGGAGCGCATCCTCGGTCAAGGAGCCACGGCTGACGAGAATATCGCCGAGCGACTGCCCGCGCGTCTTCGCTTCTTCGGCCGCTGCATCAATATCTTTTTTCGCAACGAGACCCGAGTCGATAATGAACTCTTTGAGCTCCCCCTCCGAAACGTGCATATGTAAGAAGTATAACGTGCACTGCCCTCGTGAGCGCGCACATTGCACAGGGTTAGTGACATTCTGTTGACGAGAAACGGGGATCTGGTATACTAGATGTATCAGAAACGCCCCTTCGGGGCTTTCTTTATAAACGTGCTACATACACATTCCATATGATTGACCTCAAAACCATCAACACAGTGCTCGGCGAGTTTGAAGATCGCGGTATCAGTCGAGCGACAATGCTCGAAGCGATTGAGAGCGCTATGGCCACTGCCTATAAGCGCGAATACGGCAAGCGTGGACAAATTGTCCACGCCAAGCTCGACCTGGGCACGGGTACCATCGCCTTTGAGCAGGTAAAAACCGTTGTCGATGAGACCACGGTGCGTTTTCCTGTTGAGGGTGAAGTAATTCCCGACGACCACTCCTATGGGTTCCATGCCGACGAGGAACATCTCGCTGAAGGTGAGCTTCCCCGCTTTGACTCGGAGAAGCACATTCTCCTTGAGAATGCCAAGTTAATACGTCGCGGCGCACAACTCGGTGAGGAGATCATCTTCCCGCTTGAGCCGCAGGATGATTTTGGTCGTATCGCAGCGCAGACGGCCAAGCAGGTCGTTATCCAAAAAGTCCGTGAGGCCGAGAAACTCTCGATGATGGAGGAGTTCGGCGAGAAGAAAGGCGAAATCGTGGGCGGTATCGTACAGCGCATGGAACGTGGCGCGATCTTTGTCGATCTGGGGCGCACCACCGGCATTATCCCCTATGAGGAGCAGATTCCCGGCGAACGCTACCGCATGGGCGAGCGCATTCGCGCGTACCTCTACGCGGTCGACGAGGGTTTTCGTGGCGTCTACTTGCGCCTCTCTCGCGCCCACCCCAAGTTTGTGGTGAAGCTCTTTGAGCTTGAGGCGCCTGAGCTCGCTGCCGGCGCCATTGAGGTCAAGGCACTCGCGCGCGAGCCGGGGAGCCGCACCAAGATCGCTCTTGCCTCTCTCGACCCACACGTTGATCCGGTTGGTTCTCTAGTGGGCCAGCGCGGAGTGCGTGTCTCCACCGTGATGAGCGAGCTTGGTGGCGAGCGCATCGATATCATCGAATGGAACGACAATGCCGAAGAGTTTGTGAAGGAGGCACTTTCTCCCGCGACCCCGCTCTCGGTCGTCCTTGACGAGGCCGAGCATCGTGCGACGGTGACGGTTGCTGAAGACGAGCAGTCCTTGGCAATCGGGCGCGGCGGACAGAACGTGCGCCTGGCGGCCAAGCTCACGGGCTGGAACATCGATATCGTCTCTGCGGGCGGTTCAACCGTTTCAGTCGCGACGCCTGAAGCAGACTCCGCTGACCCAGCAGAAGCCGCGGGCGTGATGCCCACCGAGAGCAGTGATGTCCTCACGACGGAGGAAGTGCCGCAGGTGACGGAACTCCCAGCTGAAGAGGAGCTCACGGAGCTCCCCGCAAGTGATGAAACGGCTGCTGACGCGACTGAAGATCGCGACAAAGCAAAAGACGAATAGTATACTCGAGGCATATGAACTTATTGCACGACATTGATCCGGGGACAAAAGAGGAGATGAATGTGATCGTTGAGATCAATAAAGGGTCTCACAATAAATACGAGATCGATAAAGAGACCGGCTTGATCGCGCTCGATCGGGTCTCATACACCGCACAAGTGTTTCCCTTTGACTACGGCTTTGTGCCGCAGACGCTCTGGGATGATGGTGACGCGCTCGATGTGATGCTCCTCACCACCTACCCGCTCATCCCGGGTATTTTGGTGCACGCACGCCCAGTCGCCCTTATGAAGATGACCGACAGTGGTGATGGCGATGACAAGGTGCTCGCGGTACCCATCGACGATCCGCGCTGGAAGCATGTGCAGGATCTCGCCGAGGTGAATCCGCACACACTCAAAGAGATCGAGCACTTCTACTCCACCTACAAGAAGCTTCAGAACAAAGAAGTGGTGGTGCACGGCTTTGAGAACAAGGCGGCAGCTGAAGCCGCGTTTGTCCGTGCGCGCGAGCTCTACGAGAAGTCGAAATAGTATGGACGAGAAACTCCTCCCAGTAGGTGAAGAGACGAAGCAGACGCTCCCCGGCGTTCCTTCAGCCAAGGCGCAATCGTGGGGCGCGGTGATCTCGATCGTGGTGATCGTCATGATGATTGTCGTCGGTGCCTTCTATGCGTGGGGTCAGCGCGTCGCGCAGAACATAGAGTACCCTGTCGACAATACCGGTTCGTAATTAGTTTTTATCCCTATGAAATACAGCAATCCCCGTTCTTCAATGCTCGTGCCGATGGTGATTGAGAAGAGCCAGTTTGGCGAGCGCGCGTACGACATCTACTCGCGTCTCCTTAAAGAACGCATTGTCTTTCTCGGAGGCCAGATCGACGACGATGTCGCCAATCTGGTCATCGCGCAGCTCCTCTTTCTCGAAGCAGAAGATCCTAAGAAGGATATCTCGCTCTACATCAACTCTCCGGGCGGCTCGGTCACCGCAACCTTGGCGATGGTAGACACGATGAATCACGTTAAGCCAGCGGTCTCGACCGTGTGCGTTGGTATGGCAGCCTCCGGCGCCGCGATTCTCCTCTCCGCCGGAGAGAAAGGTAAGCGCTATGCGCTCCCCAACGCCGAGGTGATGATCCACCAGCCGCACGGCGGTGCCGAGGGTCAAGCCACTGATATTGAGATTACTGCGAAGCAGATTGTGAAGCTCCGCAGCGTGCTCAACAAGATCCTCGCCAAGAATACCGGTCAGACACTCGCCAAGGTCGAGAAGGATGTCGAGCGCGACTTCTTCATGACGGCAGACGAGGCCAAGAAGTACGGCCTCGTCGACAAAGTCTTCAACTAACCGTAGTATCTCTCTATACCGCCCCGCCGACTGACTGCTCTGGCTGCCCCACCGATCTCCCTTCTTTTAACCTTTCTCCCGCCGGTTTTCTGAAAACCAGCGGGAATAATCAAACGGGCGTATGTCACTCAAAATAATACTGATCATGCTTGCCCTCTCGGGAGTGGGCGGCATCGTTTTGGGCTACGTGCTGCGCGTACTTATCGGTCTTGCGAGCCGGGGCTCGGTCGAGCTCGACACCAAGCACAAGCTCCTAGAGGCACAAGAGCGCGCGGCGAAGATTCTCGCTGAAGCAGCCTTTCGTGCTGAAGTGCTGGAGACCGAGCGCCTCGGGCCCGTCGAAGAGCGTGAGGAGAAGGTGATCGCGCGCGAGGAGCGCCTCGCGACGCGTGAAGAGTTCCTCGACTCTCGTCAACGCGATCTCGACCAGACTGAAGACGAGGTGCGCGCACGCGAGCAGGCGGCGCTTAAGGTGAAGACTGAGGCCGAAAAGCTAACGGCTGAACGAGCAAAAGAGCTCGCCAAGGTCGCCAACCTCTCGCCCGAGAAGGCTCGCGAGGAGCTCTTTGCCCAGATTGAACGGAGCTATGAAGAGGCGATTCTTCTGCGGCTGCAGAAGCTTGAGGCGCACGGCCGCGAGCGTCTTGAGGACAAGGCGAAGAGCATCCTCACGAACGTTATTCACCGGCTCGGCAACGCGGTCAATGCGGAGGTGATGTCGCTCTCGGTGGCTATTCCCTCTGAAGAGGTCAAGGGAAAGATTATCGGCAAGGAGGGGCGCAATATTAAAGCATTTGAGCACGCGACGGGTGTTGATGTTTTGATTGACGACGTACCCGGGCGCATATCACTCTCTTCGTTTGATCCCCTTCGTCGGACGATAGCGAAAATCGCGCTCGAGAAGCTTATCGCTGATGGTCGCATCCAGCCCGCGAAGATTGAAGAGGCGGTCGAGAAGACGCGGAGTGAGGTCGCCGAGATTATTAAGCAGAAGGGTGAGGCCGCGGCATATGAGGCGGGCGTGATCGGGCTTGATCCTAAGCTCATCGCTCTTCTCGGGCGCCTCCACTTCCGCACGAGTTATGGCCAGAACGTGCTTCAGCACTCGATAGAGATGGCACACATCGCGGGGATGCTTGCGAATGAGCTCGGCGCCAACGTCACCGTAGCGCGCACGGGCGCTCTCCTGCACGACATCGGTAAGGCGGTTGACCACGAGGTGCAGGGCACCCATGTGGAGATTGGGCGGCGCATCCTCGAGAAGTTTGGCGTTGACCCCCGCGTGATAGCGGCGATGCAGTCGCACCACGAGGAATTCCCCTATGAGACGCCAGAGTCGGTGATCGTGCAGGTGGCCGACGCGATCTCGGGCGGGCGCCCCGGCGCTAGGCGTGACACGGTCGACCGCTACCTCGAGCGCCTCGGCGACTTGGAGCGTCTCGCACAAGGCTTCGAGGGCGTCGAGAAGGTCTATGCGATAGCCGCGGGCCGTGAGATCCGCATTTTTGTAAACCCGGGCAAGATAAGCGACCTACAGATGCACAAGCTCGCGCGCGACATCAGTAAGCGCATCCAAGCCGAGCTCAAGTACCCGGGCGAGATTAAAGTAAATATAATTAGAGAAAATAGAGTGGTCGAATTCGCGCGCTAATTGCTTACTCAAGGTCAACACGTGCCCCGTAGGAAAGTAATCTTTCCTGCTGGGGTCATCCGCGAAAACCGCGTCGTGGAGTTTGCCCGTTAATTCTGGTGTAAAATTATTGGATGAAGAAGTTTCTCGAATGGATTGGCCTCAAAGAAAAACTACATAGAGGTAAGCACAAGCCCCCGTTCGTTTCAGAAAGGGAAATCTGGTGGGTAAGTCTCGGCGAAAACGTTGGATCAGAGATGAATGGTAAGAGCGGTAAGTTTACGAGACCCGCACTGATCTTGAAGAAGCTGGCACATGGATTTTTCCTCATCGCACCAACCACCACTCAGGCTCACGACGGTAGTTGGTATGTGAGAACTACTCTCGAAGGAACTGACGAGTATGTGTGTCTCAATCAGATTCGGACCGTTGATCATCGTCGATTATATTCACGACTCGGTAAGCTCGATGACGACGATTTTAGTAGAGTGAAAGAAGGTTTTAAGAAACTCTATCTATAAAATGTTCCACCGCCTTTTGGGCGGTGGTCGCGGCGAATGCCGAATGTGCCTACAGTATACACCCACTCCCTTGCTCGTCAACCGCCCGGTACGCACAAAAAGAAAAGAGCGACCGTAGTCGCTCTTTTGTGAGCAAGGGCAACCCTTACTCATCGGAGTTATCGACGAACTCAATGACGACAATATCGTGGGGCTCTCGACGCACAACACGGTACTTCCAACGAAATGGCGCCATACTCCCCCGGTAGTAGACAAAGCCATCCTTCTCCCTGTCGAAGTACCAATTCGGACGCTTGTAAGCGAGCATCGTTTTCTTTGGATAGTTTCGCGGAAAGTGATCGTCAGTCCGATAGTCATTTTGAAGGGCGTTATAGCAGCCGCCCAGAACGGGGATGCCGTTGGCCGTGGTATCGATGAGCACTTCAGTCACGTAATGCGATGTCATGTCTGTCTCCAAACCCCAGAACCCGAGGTGCGGTGCGAGGAATCTCGCGAGTCAATGAACTTACTGACTGTACCAGTGTACCAAGTAGAGCATTGACAGTAAAAATTAAGCGTGTCGAGATAGCAAAAATGCTTAAATATCTATATAAAAACTAGCTAGAATACAATCCATCTATGTCTAAAAAACTTGACAGAATGAGGCATTTTGCTAGCATTACCCTATGAACTCGACTGGCATGCTTCGGCTCCTGGGTCTCTCTAAGAAGGAGGAGAAGGTGCTTACAGCTCTCCAGGAGGGCGCCGACACCCCCGTTAAGCTCACTAAGGTAACGAATGTGTCGCGGACTGCTATCTATGCGATACTTCAGAACTTAAAGAAGCGCGGGCTCGCTGGAGCGCATATCGTGCACGGGAAGAAGTATTGGCGTCTCGCTTCAGAGCGCGAGATCGAGGAGACGCTCTATGCGGCCAAGCGTGCGCTCTTACAGATTCCTGAAGGCCGTGAAGAATTACACGGCCTCTCTGACGCCACTGTTGTCGTCCATCGTGGCGCGCCGGCTATACGTAAGGTGCTCGGCGAGCTCCTCTTTAATCACAAGAACGAGAGGTTCTACGCGCTCGTGGGCGACGAGGCGGCGGTATATTGGAATAAACTCTTTCCGCTTGAGGCGACGAACCGCTTTAATCGAGCGCTGAAAAAGAACGGCATTATCGCCGAGATGGTGATGCAGGACGGGATTCTCGAGCGGCAGACGAGAGAGCTCGGGGTCTCATGGGCGCGGGACTTTGAGGGGCGGACGGCTCGGCTCAACGTGATAGATGCTGACTACTTCGTCCACGGCGGGCAGGTGTTTATCTTTAAACAGTCGATCTACCTCATGGCGCTCGGCGAGGAGCTCGTGATCGAGATCCGCAATTCAGAAATTCAGCGGATGATCCTCGCGTTCTTCAAATATATACAAGACACCTCGTTGGTTATCGACGCGAATGCGCTCCTACGTGGCATCATTACGGAAATGGAGATTAAAAAGAACGAAAAGAAGTGATTTTGCACTATCCACCACACTCTGTAAAGGCCATTGCGCAATAAATGGCGTTCTCTATACTTTTAACAGCCCCGCCTCACACCAACACGGATAAACAGATTTGGTGCGACTCAAGGCGCGGGAGAGTCGGTGACGGAGACGTACTCCGTTGTACGGCGGAGGAGCCGACAGGGCCCCGCAACGCAGAAACGCTTCAAATCTGTTTGTCCCGTTATTCGCTTACTTACTCCTCACATGAACAAAGCAGACATTGTCGATAAAGTGCACAAGACCATCGGTTGTTCAAAGGCCGACGCCGAGCGCGCGGTTGAGACGATGATCGAGTCGGTCGTCCACTCCCTCAAGAGCGGCGACGAGGTATCGATCTCGGGTCTCGGCATCTTCGCGACCAAGGCGCGCCCGGCACGCCAGGGCCGCAACCCGCGTACGGGCGAGACGATCCACATCGCGGCGACCCGCACCGCGAAGTTCCGCCCCGCAAAGGCGCTCAAGGATGCCGTAAAATAAGAATCACGGCACACGCGCAGTAAAATAAAGGTTTTATAGACAAGCAGCACGGCGCCCTCTGGGCGCCGTGCTGCTTTTATTGAAACGAAAAGGGGGTCCCGAGGGACCCCCTACTCTCCCGCCTCGCGTGCCAGCTCGTCGTATTCGGTAGTCGGCGTACGCTGCCGCTGTTGTTGCTCGCGGAGACGCGTGACGACGGGTATCTGTTGGAGCCCCCGATGCCGCTGTTCGTGTTCTCGACGCAGCATATCGACCTCGCACACTGGCGTCCCTGGATGCGCACAGGGGCCGATCAAAGGACAACCGCAGCTCATGTGACACCTCCTTTCGCAAAGTCGCGTCACTCTTGTAGTGTACGCTCGCATCGCGCTGTCTCCCGAGTTATGCACTGACAGACCTAAAATAAATAATAAAGGCAGTATTCTATATCCAATGGAGGGAATTCCTGATGGAAGGCATTTTGCGCCCACAGAACAACACAATAAAGAGCCTGCGGGAACGGAACCCACGGGAGAAGAAACTACCCGCATCATCGGAGGACCTCCCCCACTCGATGCGGTCGAGCCTCATCGTCACACTGATGAGTCACCACTACTGTCTCTTGAAGAGCTCGGGAGCGAGGGTGTAGCTCTGCTCTCGACCAAAAGCTATAGCGAGTTTCACGACGCACTGGTCGCGTACAACAAGCAGCACCACGAGGATCTGCTTGGTGTCAGCGCGGAGGAAGTCGAAATGAGCGTGAATGCTCTAACCCAGAATTTTGAAAAAGAACTCATTACGCAGGGGCTCACGTCTTCGCGGACTCTACAGGAGGGTATACAAAGCGTTGTTGACGGACTTGGACTACCCAATGTGCCCGAGCTGCGTGACCACTTCAAAGCCCTGGTCCAAGATGAGGTATACCGCCACCTTGCAGAGCCGGGCCTCATCGAGGAGTTCACTCCCAAGCTCATTGAGGCACTCAACCGTGCACAAACACTGAAGGACTTTGATCGCATTCTGCGGGCTCGTTTGCCGGCTACGCGGGCGCGACTTATTGTGGACAATCTAATGTTTATCGAGGGCGCTACTCTTTCTGAAATTGAGCCAGACCCGCATGCAGGTAATCAGAATGAGGGCTCTACTCTCGCGCCATCGGTGCGCCCAGAAACAATATCCCAACTTGCCGACGAAATTAAGAATCGCGTGCATTACTTGCCTGTCGGCGTAGACTCCGTGCACATAGCACAGCTGCTACTCGAAGAGCTTTACGAAGAAGTTCCTGCTGCCGATCTGCAGGCCAAACTCTCAAGCCGACCACACCAACCGCCCCCCGCCACTCCTCTACCCTAGATACCTCTTTTTCTTGAGGGCGTCGGGGAGATAACTTTCAGAGTCTGAGTACATTTCATACCCTTTCCCATAGTCGAGTTCCTTCATAAGCTGCGTCGGCGCATTGCGGAGCTTCTTGGGCACGGGGAGGTTGCCGTGGGTAGCGACGTCGGCTTGGGCAGCGCGCAGCGCGTCGTAGGCCGAGCGATCTTTCTTGGCCTGTGCCAAGTACGCGACGCCGTGCGCGAGATTGATGGCGCATTCGGGGTAGCCGATTACCTCGCAGGCTCTGAAGACTGCGTTGGCTACCACGAGCGCAGTCGGCTGGGCAAGGCCGATATCCTCGCTCGCGAAGACGACCATCCTACGCGCGATAAAGAGCGGGTCCTCCCCTGCCGCGACCATCCGCGCGAGGTAGTACATCGCGGCGTCAGGCTGTGAGGCACGCATACTTTTTATAAAAGCAGAAATAGTGTCATAGTGCTCCTCACCCTTCTTGTCATAGCGCAGGTGCGGCGACTCGAGCGCTTTATTGAGAGTCTCCACCGTGACCGCGCTGTAGAGGCTCACTGCGCCCTCGATCATCCCGAGCGCCTTGCGCGCGTCGCCGCTCGCGTAGCCGAGGAGCCAGTCAAACGCTTCTTTACCAACTTTTATCTTAGTACTCTTAACAATCGCTCGGAGCGCTTCTTCAGAGAGAGGCTCAAGGACAAAGACCCGACAGCGCGAGAGGAGCGCGGGGATCACCTCAAAGGAGGGGTTCTCGGTCGTCGCGCCGATGAGCGTCAATTCCCCACTCTCGACATAGGGCAATAAGAAATCCTGCTGGCTTTTATTAAACCGATGAATCTCATCGAGAAACAAAACTTTAGGTCTTTCCGACAATCCACGAAATTCTGCTGTAGCAGAATTTCGTGGATACTTGTTGGTGGCAATAATTTTGCGAATGTCATCTTTGCCGGCCGAGACGGCCGAGAGCTCGAAGAGCTCGGCGTCCAGCGCACGCGCATAGATGCGCGCAATGGTCGTCTTACCTGTCCCCGGTGGGCCCCAGAGGATAAAGGAGAAGCGATGCTTCTTCTCAATCGCCACTCGCAGTGGCTTCCCCTCCCCCACGAGGTGCTCCTGCCCTACCACCTGATCAAGGGTCTCTGGTCGTATCCGCGCGGCGAGGGGCCCTGCCCCGTTTGAACGCGAGTCCTCGAGCTTTCTAATGGGGTCCATCCCCCTATGGTACTCCTGTCCGTACAAAACAAAATCGCCGACGTTTCCCAACGTCGGCGATTCAAGCGATAGTTGCTTTCTGCGGGATATCAGCCCGTCACGTGGCCAAGAAGTCGTCGTCACTGCAGGGCGTATAGGCATTGAACCACATACGGCCTTGCTGCTCGATGAGATCTTGCAAGCCGTTGTGATGGTCGCAAACCACCACTGTCTTCCGAAGCTCGTAGTAACCTCCGTTTTCCAGCCGCGTCTGAAGCCAGCGAGCCGAGAAGACCTGTACGGCAACTTCGTGCTTGCGCAGCCGCTCCACCCACTTGTGGACGGTGACGTGTTCGGCATCCATACGTCCGATGCCGTCTTCGTCGTTGCAGGAAGGTGTGAACGTTTCGCTGTTGTGGTCCGCGATTCGATCCTGGACGACAATGACCATAGGACCCTGCGAGCGCTCCAACTTCTTGGCCGCTTCGGTAACCTGTGCCGCGTACCAGTCGTACGCGCCAGCGTTGTCTTGGCGGATGAGGTGGAGGTTACAAGGCGCCCAGATCCTGTCGTAGATCCCAGCGGCCATGACGGTCCCGTCCACGTGGACGGACCACTCTTTTGGAGACGCGCCCTCCGAATGGCAGGCCAGCTCGATGAGTGGCTTCACCACCGTCCGAAGTTCCTGCTGGATGTCTTTGACGGACATGCCAGCAGGAAATTCGTGGACGAAGTCTGGATTGGCTTTCTTGACCAGCTCGGCGAGTGTCGGGTTGTGTCTGTAGAGAACTGCTCTCATTTCTATCTCCTTGGTTGATGCGGGCGGGATTGCCCGATTCATCTGACAGGCAGGATAACCTATAATACTCACTTTGTCAACTAAATAGCGATAAAGTGTTGACTAAATCCGACAACAGGTATAGCCTTTCAGCATGATCCCCTCACTCAAGAAGGCGCTCGAGTCTATAGGGCTGAATAAAAACGAGATGGCGGTGCTGCTTGTTCTTCTTGAGAGTAGCCCGATGCTCGTCTCGGCGGTCGCGAAGGCCGCCAAGCTGAATCGCTCCACCACGTATGGTGTTTTAAAACTTCTCGCCGATAAAGGCCTCGCATCGTCAGGGAATAAAAAGGGCGTCGTTCGCTACCAGTCGATCGCCCCCGAGCAGCTGCCGAGCTATATCGAGCGACGTCGCGACGCGCTCGCCGACACCAAACAGCAGGTCGAGGCACTTCTCCCCCAGCTCAAGCTCCTGCGCGCCAAAGGCAAAACGCTCCCGAAGGTGCATTTCTTCGAGGGAGTCGAGGGAGTGAAGCAGGCCTACGAAGATACGCTCGAGAATAATCAAGGCAAGGTATTGAAGGACATCAGCGGCGTTGACGCCGCCTTCGAGCGCCTCGGCGAGGAATGGGCGACCTACTATTTAAAAAAGCGCACACGGCTTGGTATCAAATGTGTTGATCTCGCGCCTGAGAGCGAGTGGGCGCATAAAAACAAAGAGAACGATAAGAAATATCTGCGCACGACCAAGCTGCTCCCTGCCAAATATGGCTTCGACGCCGAGCTCGCGCTCTATGACAATAAGATCGGCATTTTCTCCTACGCCCAGGAGAACCCGATCGCGCTCATCATTGAAGACGACACAGTGTCAGACATGATGCAGAAGCTTTTTGACTGTCTAGAAACCGTTGCTAGATAACTTTGTGCGGGACGGGAGAATCGAACTCCCGCTAAATGGTTGGAAACCATTTGTTCTGCCATTAAACTAGTCCCGCTTTTAGGGTGCGCTGTGCACTGCGTAGCTCTGTTTCTGAACAGAGCGTAGTAGTGAGAATACCATTTTTAGGTTAGCGTATACCAGTGGTACGTCTTAAGTACTTTTCATACGGTCTCATTGCGCTCGGCGCGCTTCTCTATATTGTCGGTTGGTTCTTGGGCGGTGAACAGGCGCTCACACTTGTGGAGCCGGTCGCGACCCCCACTGCGGTCTCTGTGGTCACGCAGGAAACGACGACAGCCACCGCCACCCCACCTCCCACTCCTGCTGCAGCTCCGTCCAGTGCGCCAGCGACGAGTTCGACTCCTGCAGTGAAGAAGCCGGTGAAGCCCGCACCAGTCACTGCCTCTCCAGTGCCGGCGCAGCCCGTGATCACAAGTGCCGAAGCGGCTGCGGCGATCGATGCGGGGCTGACCGCGGCTGCCACGGCGCTGCGCGCCTCACTGGTGAACATCATCTGCTACGCTCCCGCAGGGGGCGGGATCCGCTCGATCAGCGGGAGCGGGGTGATCATCGACCCCAAAGGGGTCATCCTCACCAACGCCCACATCGCGCAGTACTACCTCTTTAGAGACAAGAGTATTTCCTGCCGCGTACGCACGGGGAGCCCAGCGCAGGATGCCTATGCCGCTGCGTTGATCTATCTACCGAACGCGTGGGTAGAGAATAATGCAGATGTGCTCACCAAGACCAATCCGACCGGGACTGGCGAGTATGATTATGCACTCCTCGCGGTCACCAAGAGTCTCACCAGTGCCCCCCTCCCCACAAATTTTCCGTTTATCCCGCTCGCGACTGTTCCGTTAAAGAAGAGCGCGCCGGTCGTGATCGGTACCTATGGCGCACAGTTTCTTGAATACTCACAGATCCAGTCTTCCCTCTTCCCCACCATTGTTTTTGGCTCGGTGAAAGAGATCTACACCTTCGCCAAGAACACCATCGATGTCTTTGCGCTCGGCGGCTCGGCAGCCGCCCAGGAGGGCTCCTCGGGCGGCGGTGTAGTCAACGCCTTCGGAGAGCTCGCCGGGACCATCACCACGAGCACCATCGAGGGCGCGACCAACACGCGCGAGTTAAGCGCGATCACCGCCTCCTATATCCGCGCAAAATACGCGAGTGAGACGGGTGAGCCTCTCGATACGCTCTTTGCCTCACCCACTGCGAGCTCTATCGCTGCCTTCGCCCCCAAAGCGGCCGAGCTCGAAGCCACCCTCCTCTCCCACCTGCCCTAAAAAGGCTAAAGCTGGTAGAGTGTTTTAAACGGGCCGGAGTATGCCGGTAGTACGCGTCCTTTGGGAGGATGTAGACCGGGTTCGATTCCCGGCGGCCCGATGAGTCACACGATTTGTGGCAGGTAGCTCACCTTGGCCATCCCGTCGCACCGGCGCAGCCACACCAGCGCCCCGTCGACCTGCCACTCCCCCTCCCAGTCGCTTTCAAGGACATACCACTCCCCTGTCCGCGCCACCTTCCTGATCTTCGCTTCGTGAAGATTGAGTGAAGGGTCGTACTCGTCGTGCACATCGCTCTCCTGTGGAAATGCGTCAGTCAAAATCGTCTTCACTTCGACAAAATGCAGCGTATCTTCGTGCCGCATGATAAGGTCGAGCTCACCCGTCTTGCGGGCGACATTCTGGGCGATGAGGGTGAATCCGTGGCGCCGAAGGTACTCTGCAGCCACCTTCTCCCCCAGCGCCCCGATCTCTTTACGCGTCCTAGAAGAAATGTCCACGGCCTTGAGAAATATGGCTCATTTACTAATTATACTCTCGGACCAAGGGGAAAAGTGCGTTATAGACAGCGTCCTTTATCCCCACTGTCCCCCACTTTGTCCACAGTTATTCACAGGAGTCTTTGATCAATTTTGTGCGGCTAAGGAGAATCGAACTCCTATTTTCTCGTTGGCAACGAGGCGTTTTACCACTAAACTATAGCCGCTTAGAGTCCTTTCGAGCACTACCTCATATTCTCATAATATCTCCTATTCATCAATTCGATTGGTAACAAACGAAGCCACTCAAGCAGTTTGACCTTGAAATAGGTGCTTGAGACGCCAACTAGACAGACGCCATATTTTAATCGGCGGACCTTCTCTTTCCCCTGTATTACGCTGCATTTGGTGAAGTGGGCGAGGTCAATATGCGAGCGAGATGACCAATATAAGCGACATTTTTCCTCATCTAGGTCGGGATAGATCAATACGTGGGCTTTAATTTTACCTTCGGGTATTCGGCATACGTTTTTAAGGAAGAATACATACAGGCGGATAAGATGAGGGTCAGTATTGGCCAGTTTCGTTGAGTATTTAGTCAACTTGTCCCCCTCTCCCCAATACAGAGCCACACCGGCAATGAACAGAGGGTTATATTTATGCATCTCGAATTCTGCCCGAGCTTCAGCGCGTGCCTCATCATATGCCTTAGCAAGATTCACACCGCGCAACTCATTTAATTCTAGGATTCGTACAGTGCTCTTTACTTGAGCTGATTGTTCGAGTCGTCGTCTTACCTCTTTTGACCAATCAACATCAGCGAGCCAGCCCGAGAGAGTGCCCTTCGGTATTCGTAAGGAGGTAATGATCTCGTTATAACTTTTCCCTTGGCGTCTTAACTCCAGAGCCTTTTGTTTATCTTTACGCATACTACAAGTATATGACGGAAGTACGGAAAGTACATAAAACTCTAGAATAACTGGGGATATGATCTCACCACAACTACCATGCCCCGACCAGGATCGCGATTACGCTTATCGAAGCTTACAGCTTCAGTACACCTTGCGTCTGTGGTCACAGATAATCTGCTCGCCGTCGCTCGCAGATTTCCGCGACCCCGGCTCGCGGTTTCGCCTGCTGGCGAAACATCGCTGCGCCAGGCACAGAAGCACAAAACCTGCCGTCAGGCAGGCTCTGTGTCTTCTGTGCGTTTATTTTACCAAATCCGAACCTATTTTCAAAATCGGTAATGTCTCGCACGCGCGGAGCGCGTGGTGGCTCTAAATTAAATCGTACGCTCCACGAAAGCCCCGCCACCGCCTCGCTTCACTCGGCAACCCCAAAAAGAAAAAATGTCTCTTGCTCTTTTGATTTTCGCGGGGGTGGATTTTTTCTAAAATGGA
>JBBTSV010000002.1:0-54564 GCA_038064595.1 Patescibacteria group bacterium | reverse complement strand
GGTGATAATAACGCCCTTCACGCGATGAGCATTCTTCTCGAGATACTTGGTGTTGGGGAGGATGTAGTCGACACCCGGGGCTGAGTCTTCGGAGACAAACTGAAAGCCCGCGTCAAAGACGAGGATGTCGCCGGTGGCGCCAACCTCAACCGCGATCATGTTGCGGCCGACCTCTTCAACCCCCCCCAAGGGGATGATGCGAACCGTGGTAGGGCCGGCCGGTTCAGGGTAGTAGTCAGCAACAGTTCGCGGACTGCGCGTTGACTGCGACATGGGTCGACGCAGGATGCGCTGAATACGGCGAGAGGCACCGCCGGGGCGGGGGCCGCTCGAGCGACCACCTTGTCTGCTAGGGGAGGATCGCTCGAAGCGCCGTGGCTCGCCTCGATGAGTCGGCGAAGCGGGCGTTCGCGTGTCAGGGCGACGTTCGGCTGGTGGTGGGGTGTGTGGGCGCGCAGGCTGTGGAGCGGGCGCGGGGGCTGGTGCTACATTCATACAGTACTAGACTAGTTACTTTCGGGTAGTGAATAAAATAAAAGGAAACCCGTACGAAAATGATTTACGAATCGACAAAGAACGGCCATACGCGATCGGTCACTCGGTACCACTGCGCTACGGTCGCGTAGCGGTCAGCGGGACTGATAATCTGCGGGAGGGATACACCACGGATATCGGTGGGTATAGTGTACGTGAAGTCGGGGGTGTAGAGAAATGCAGCTGCATACTCTCCTGCAACAATATCCTCAACTTTCTGGAGATTACCCTTGCGTATAGTCTCGTCAGTTGAGCTCCGTGCGTCCTCAAGCAGAGTATCCACCTCTTTATTTGCGTAGAGCGCGATATTGAGACCTGGATCGTTCCGTTCTTGGGAATCCCAGAACGCGTAGAGATCTTGATCGCGCCCGATCACCATGCCATAGAGAAGCGCCTCATATTTACGCGGGCGGATGACATTTTGCGAGAGGTCGCCTGGTTCATACAGCTCAATCGTGACGCGGACACCGAGTTTCTCCCAGTCCGTTTTTACCGCACTTGCGACCCCTTTCAGTTCCGGAACGTTGGACGTACGGATGGTGATATCGTCGAGCGTCTGCTTAAGAGAAGTATTCTTCCACAATCGTTCTGTGCCGTCGTACGTCCAGCCGGCGCTCGTGAGCACCTTTGCTGCCGCTGCAGTCGGATTAGCAGATTCGGGGAGTGAAGCTTGGACCACATTCCCGCCGCGTGGCACCGGCCCCATGATGGCGGTTGCATAGCCGCCGAGCACGTTGTTCACAAGAGCATTGCGGTCGAGCGCCAGGGAGAGCGCTTTGCGCACCTCGAGACGTGCATATGCGGGTTTCTCGCTTGGATTCCAGAAAACACCAAAGACACGTGCGTAGGGTGCCGAGAGAGCAGAAGGGGAGGGAGCGTCGTACGCACTCTCAATTGCTCCAGTGTGGAGCGCAGTGGAGAGATCCTCTGTGCGCGGATAAAAGTAAAGGTGGATCTCATCAAGATACGGACGTCCCAGCGGGTAGTACGGGTTCGCAGACAGCTCGACGTATTTAATCAATCCGGAAGCGTCGCGAGTAACCCGCGCCACCTTGAAAGGGCCGGCGCCGACCGGCTTGGTCTCAAGACCGGTAAACGGGAACTCGCTGCTAGCAATCTTTTCCCACAAGCGTTCCGGAAGGATACCGAGTGTGGTGAGACCAAGGAACGGGGCATAGGGTTTTGACAAGGAGAGACGCACCGTACGTTCGTCGAGCGCCACGACGGCCACCCCAGACCAGTTGGCATATTCGGGACTCTTGAGCGAAGGATCTTGTGCCTTATGGATCGTGAAGACCACATCTTCTGCAGTTATCGGAGTCCCGTCAGAGAATCGAGCGTCAGCGCGAATGGTAAAAAGGTACGTTTTGCCATCAGGGCTGATCTCGTAACGTTCGGCGATTACGGGAATGAGGACACCATTTGCCGAGAGCCCCATGAGCCCCGCATAGGTGAGCATGGAGAGATCTCGATCGGCATCACTGATAGCAAGGAGCGGATTCATAAACTGCGGACTCCCCACAGCACCTTCAGTGAGGGATCCGCCGTAGGTGGGAACCTCAATGAGGAGCTTCTGCTCAAGCGTATACAGACCGCCGAGCGCTGCCCCCACCACGATAAGAGCAAGGAAGAAGAAGAGTGCACGATCGCCAGAAGAGAGAACCCGTACACGCCCTTCAAGCGAGGAAATAAAACGGAAGCTCCGCGCTCGCGTGAGCTCCTCGCGCCAATTTTTCTGTGGCGTGTCCTCCATTATCTCACCAGAAGGAAGTTTACTGTCGCCGCGAGAACGAGGAGAATCGCGACCGCAATAGTGGCAGTAAAAAGAAATTTCTCGGCGCCCCTGCGCTTGTAGAATGTCGACGCAAAATTATCTCCACCGAATGCTCCCCCGAGAGTCGCGCCGCGCTGCTGGAGCACGATGCCGACGATAAGGAGTATCGAGAGGACGATTTCTGCGTAGGGCAGTGCCGATACGAGTGCCTCCATCTTGGTGGCTAGCATACCATGCCCAAGCACGCGGGTGCAAGTTGCATACGCACGACAGTTTCTCTATACTCCCTCTACAAGGGCGCAGGGCACTTTTATTCATAAAATAGGCATGCTATGGCAAAAAAGCTTTCGTTAAAGCCGCTTGGAGACCGCGTGGTCGTTAAGCCTTCAGAAAATGGAGGTGAGCGGAAGCTCGCTTCGGGACTCATCATCCCCGACACGGTCGATAAGGAGAAGCTTCTCTCAGGAACCGTCATGGCGACGGGTCCGGGACGATTGAGCGACACGGGAGAGCGTCTCATGATGGAGGTTGCTGTCGGAGATGTGGTGGTGTTTAAAAAGCCATGGGACGAACCGATTAAACTCGATGGCGTCGAGTACTACGTCCTCCATGAGTCCGATATTAGTCTTATTCAACTTTCCTAACCTATGGCAAAACAGATTCTCTTTTCTGAAGAGGCGCGCACGGCGATTGCTAAAGGCCTCACGCACGCTGCTCGTGCGGTGAAGGTGACGCTCGGCCCTCGCGGACGCAATGTGGTGATCGAGAAGTCGTATGGTGGCCCACGGATCACCAACGATGGCGTCTCGATCGCGAAAGAAATTTCACTCAAAGACCGCTTTGAGAATATGGGTGCAGAAATCGTAAAGGAGGTCGCAAGCAAGACCAACGACACTGCAGGTGACGGCACCACCACTTCGGTGGTCCTCCTCGAGGCTCTCGTACAGGAAGGACTCGCCCACATGCTGAAGGGCACCAATGCAATGGCGATTCGCCGTGGTATGGAAAAGGCAAAAGAAGTTGCGCTCACTGAGCTTAAGAAAATGGCACGGCCAGTGAGTGGGAAGGCTGAGGTGAAGCAGGTTGCGAGCATCTCTGCCGAATCGGAACTGCTCGGAGGCATTATCGCCGAAGCAGTGGAGAAGGTGGGCAGCAGTGGCGTGGTCACGGTTGAAGAGTCGCAGGGTATGGAACTCTCCTACGATATTGTCGAGGGGCTTCAACTCGATAAGGGCTACGTCTCCGCCTATATGGTCACCAATCCGGAGCGGATGGAGGCTGAAATGAAAGACACGCTGGTGCTCATCACGGATAAGAAAATCGGGAATGTGCAGGAGATCCTCCCGCTTCTTGAGAAAGTCGTGCAGTCGGGCAAAAAAGAATTGGTGATTATAGCTGACGATGTTGAGGGTGACGCGCTCTCGACCTTTATCGTAAATAAGTTGCGCGGGACCTTCTCGGTCTTGGCTGTTAAGTCCCCGGGTTATGGGGATCGTAAGAAGGAGCTCCTCGCGGACATCGCGACCGTGGTGGGCGCACAGGTGATCAGCAGTGATGTTGGCATGACGTTTGAGAATGCGACCCTCGCGATGCTCGGTAAGGCGGCACGCGTCGTCGCGACCAAAGACACCACCACGATCGTGGGAGGGAAAGGGAAGAAGTCTGTGATTGCCGAGCGCGTGGCGCAGCTCACCACCCAGATGGAGCAGACCGACTCGAAGTTTGATAAAGAGAAGCTTGAGGAGCGGGTCGCCAAGCTCTCGGGCGGAGTCGCGGTGATCTCCGTCGGTGCAGCCACAGAAACAGAGATGAAGTACCTCAAAGATAAGATCGATGACGCCGTGAAGGCGACCAAAGCCTCGATTGAGGAGGGAATCGTCGCAGGGGGCGGTACCGCGCTCGCCAAGGTAGCCAAGAAGCTCGTCGGTCAAGACAGTAAGCTCGCTGCCGACGAGAAGGTGGGGTATGCCATCGTTATGGCAGCGCTTGAGATGCCGCTCACGCAGATTGCGCTCAACGCCGGGAAGGACGACGTCACGACGATTGTCACGAGTGTGCAGGGAGGTAAGGCACATGCAGGCTACAATGCGGTCACTGACGCGATTGTTGACGACATGCTTGCCGCAGGCATTGTCGACCCGGTAAAGATGCCGCGTATGGCGCTTGAAAACGCGGTCTCGGCAGCAGCGATGCTTCTCACCACCGAAGCAGCGATTACCGAAATCCCCGAACCCAAAAAAGAGCCAGCGGGCGGCGGCATGGATGGCATGGGCTACTAACAACACAACCGGCGCCCTTGGCGCCGGTTGTGTTTACGGCTGCTCGTTGTAGGAGATGACGCTCCAGCCGCGGGTGGCAGAGAAGCGTTTCCAGGGGTTGTATTCACACACACTAATGCAGGCGTTATCAGAGATGTTAAAAAACGACAGTTTGACGAAGTCGGCCGAGTGGAGTCGGTTACGGTAGAGCATGTAGGCCAACATCATCTTGAGCGTGACGTGGTGCGTTACGATCGCTGTGTGCCGCCCCCCGTGGTGTCGGAGCAGGGTGAGACACTTACGACCCCGCTCCCGCAGCTCAAGAAAGTTTTCTTCATCGGAGAAGCGGTACTCGTCTTCATGGTAGGCAAGGTCCATCTGGTCGACGATACGCGTCACCTCCGGGTCGCGTGTCGACTTGCCTATGATCTCGCTCGGGTTGCGTCGCTCGACGAAGAGTGGGGAGGTGACTATTCGTGCGTGGAGGCGCGTACCGATAATGTGTGCCGTTTCAATCGCGCGCGGATAGGTGCTCGTGATAATGAGCTTAATGTTGAGCGGCTGTAATGCTTTTCCCACCGCATCTGCCTGCTGCCGCCCCTTTTCAGAGAGTGCGCCATCGGCGCCTTGGCGGATATGCGCGGCGTTCAGGAGCGTTTCTCCATGACGAATCAGGTAGAAACGTCGGGGGCGCATCAAAAGTAAGATGCCTATAAGCCCAAGCCCGCCGACGATGATCGAAAAAGGATCCACAGTGACTCTAGTATACGCGAGTGGTACACTTAGGTCATATGGGGGTTATTCACTCACTCCGCTCTCTTGTTGCGCGTCGATGGCTCACACTCCTCTTTATTGGGGGTGCGGGGATTATCGCTTTTTATATTCTCTTTGGACGGAGCGCGAGTCTTGGTGCCACCTTCACCGTGGCACGAAGTGATTTTCGAGAGCAGGTAAGCATTTCAGGTACCGTGACGGCGGCACAAGACGTTGCGCTCGGATTTGCTGCCAATGGTCGTATTGCCCAGATATATGCGACGGTAGGAGACCAGGTATCTGCTGGCGCTGTCCTTGCCGAAACTGAAAATGGCGATCTCGTTGCCGCACTCTCACAAAAACAGTCTGCCTTGAGAGAAGCTCAAGCGAGACTCACCGAGCTCCAAGCCGGGCCGCAACCAGAAGAAATCGCGGTGGCGCGCACCAACGTGGCCAACGCGGCGGCCGTCCTCAAGCATTCCATACAGAATGCTTACACCGTCTCGGACGATGCCGTACATAATCGGGTTGATTCATTCTTTACGAATCCACGCACGGTCCCCAAACTCGCCTTTACTGCCTCAAACGCAACACTGGTTGCGACGGTCGAACAAGACCGTGTCGCGGTTGAACCAGTACTCAGTGCGTGGGCACATCTTGTTGCATCGCTCACCGACGACACGGTTGTCGTTGCCGCCAAGCAAGCACGGGAATATATGTCTCGCGTCACCACCTTGCTTGCCGATGCCAATACGGTACTGAACCAAGGCGTACCCGATCAAACAACGTCAGCGACGACGCTCGCAAGCTATGTCACCACGCTTGGGGTTGCGCGCACCAATGTTAATACTGCGGCGACTACCCTCATCGCTAACGCTGCAGCACTTGACGCCGCGGTGAGTGCGCTTAAGTTCGATGTGGCAGGCGCGTCAGAAGAGACTCTCGCGGTGCAGGAGGCAGCCGTAGCGGCTGCTGAAGCCGACGTCCGGTCAGCAGCAGCACAACTCGCAAAGACACGGGTCGTCGCTCCTTTCAAGGGCACCGTGACACGCATGGATGCAGAAGTTGGAGAAATCGTTTCGCCAACAACGTCACAGATCTCGCTCCAGAGCGATGGTGTGTTTCAAATTGTTATCTACATTCCCGAGGTGACCATCGCACGGGTGATGGCGGGGGCTCCCGCAACCACGACACTTGACGCCTATGGTCCGCGCATCACCTTCCCATCAGTCGTGGTAGCGGTCGACCCTGCAGAAACCATCAAGGATGGTGTTCCCACCTACAAAACAACACTCTCGTTCCGCCTTGCCGATTCGCGGATACGGAGTGGCATGACAGCGAATGTTCTTATCGAAACCGGTCAGCTGAATCAGGCGATTGTCATACCTGCCGGAGCAATTGGGACAAAAAATGGGGCACCGTACGTTTCGGTCGTTATTGAAGGGGAGGCGATGATGCGTCCAGTGACTCTTGGCCCGACACCCGCACTCGGGCAAGCTCATGTTGTCTCAGGACTTACTGGGGGTGAGGAGATTCTACTTGCGCCGGTGCCATAACAACCATGTCCCTCGTTGATATCCGCGTCGGGCTGTATCTCGCGATGCGTCAGCTGCGGCGCGCGAGCCTCTGGACCACGGGGCTCATTGTGTTTGTGATGCTCCTCACCTTTCTTAACCTCGTGGTGGTGACGGGCATTCTCGTCGGGCTCATCGAGGGTATTAATGAGAGCTACCGAACGCAGTACACCGGCGATGTCATACTCTCTTCGCTTGCGACTAAAAACTACATTGAAGACACACCACGCGTGACGGCCTTTCTCTCCACTCTTCCACAGGTGGCGCGGGTCACCGAGCGGTATCAAACGGGAGGGACCATTGAGGCTAATTACCTCACGCGCACGGACAGTACCGAAAAGCCTGATGCCACGGGCGCTCAAGTGATCGGCATTGACCCAGTGGCTGAAGACGCGTTCACCGGACTCTCGCAACATATTATTGACGGTCAGTACCTAGCGGCAGACGACTATGATCAGATCTTGGTGGGGAACTATCTCCTTGCGAAATATGCCTTTGGTGATCAGCCAGGGCTCACCCCACTTACTAATGTTGAACCGGGGACAAAAGTGCGGTTGACGATACAGGGCACAACCCGAGAAGTCTTTGTAAAGGGTGTGGTGAAAAGTAAGGTGGGACTTCTGGCAACAAGTATTTTTATGCCGGCGACAGAGCTGCGTACCCTGATGGGTCGGACTGATCAAAACGTCGCACAAATTGCTATTCGTCTCGTGCCAGGGACAGACCCCGTTGCCTTTAAACAACTCCTTCTTGCGAGCGGGATCGGCGAGAAGGCCATCGTTCGGACATTCACCGACTCAATTCCGAATGGGGTTGAAGATATTAAAACGACTTTTGCCATGCTCGGGAACGGCTTTAGCTCGATTGGGCTCGTGGTCGCCGCCATCACCATCTTCATTGTGATTTTTATCAATGCCATCACGAGGCGTAAATTCATCGGTATCTTAAAAGGAATCGGAATCTCGGGAACGGCGATTGAGATTTCTTACGTTTTCCAGTCGCTGTTTTATGCCGTCATCGGGTCGGCAATTGGGTTAGCGGTTCTCTATGGTGTATTAGTGCCAGCGGTGGCGGCCAACCCGATTGATTTCCCCTTCAGCGATGGCATCCTTGTCGCGCCAGTGCCGGAGACGGCCGTCCGGATCATACTTCTCGTGCTTACGACGGTGATTGCAGGATATTTACCATCGCGAATGATTGTGCGGCGCAACACACTCGACTCGATCCTCGGTCGCAATTAATATGATTGACGTAAAAAATCTTGTCCGCACGTTCAAGGATGGTCCTCGTGAGACGCGGGTGTTGAAAGGTATCAATTTTACTGCCAAAGACGGGGAGTTCATCGCGATTATGGGGCGCTCGGGGGCAGGGAAGAGCACCCTCCTGTACCAACTCTCGCTCCTTGATGAGCCGACGTCAGGTGAGATCCTTATTGACGGTAAAGAGGCACACCGGATGACTGAAAGAGAGAAGATGCTGTTTCGTCTCGCCGAATTCGGCTATGTATTTCAGGACTATGCCCTTCTTCCCGAGCTTACCGCGCTTGAAAACGTTGCTCTCCCGCTCTATATGCAGGGCGTTTCGCGCGTCGAGGCGGAGACAAAAGCACAAACCGCACTCGAGCGTGTGGGGCTCGGGACGCGACTCGGTAACCTCCCGAGCCAGCTCTCGGGTGGCGAACAGCAGCGCGTCTCTATTTCTCGTGCCATTGCGCACACCCCTGACGTTCTTTTTGCCGACGAGCCAACGGCAAACCTCGATCGAGAGTCGTCGGCACTCGTCATGGACTTCTTTGCTGACCTGCACAAGAGCGGGCAGACCATCATTATGGTGACGCACGAAGAAGAGTATGCCCTCTTTGCCGAACGAGTGGTCAAACTCGACGACGGACAGATTGTTTCTGATCAAAAAGTCACCGAGACTAGTTTTGCACAGAGGGGCACCCACTCGTAGAATAAAGAGGCATACTACAGGGAGCGGATCACCACTCCCGCTTTAACCGCTTTCAAGAACCACATGAAAGGAATGCACATGCTCGCGTTTTTGCTGGTTGTCGTCACTAGTATTGGCGCAGGTATCGCCAGTATCGGAGACTTGATGGGGAATAATTGGAATATAGGACAGTTCCTGTTTGCCTCGGTTCCCGTAGTCGAGAACATCTACTACATACTCGCCGGCCTCTCGGCGGTATTCCTTATGGCGACTCATAAAAAAGATTGTAGTACGTGCAGTTCACCGACGATGCCGGGGATGTAAGGGTACTCGTCGAATAAAAACACTCCGCCGGCTCTGCCGGCGGAGTGTTTTTATTCGTGCTACTTTTCTGCCACGATAATCCCGTGGTCGGTGGGGAGGACAAACTTCTGTATCTTGGTGAAGCCCACCGCGCGCATCCACCTCTCATAATCTCTCCAGCAGTAGAGCATGCCTTCACCGGTGGCGAGAGTGAGGAAGTAGGGGGATCCCATCGCAGCACTCAGCGGACCATCTTCAGTGTCGCGCTGCATCATGTTGAAGAGCACCACCTTGCCCCCCGCAGGAAGCGCCTCGTAACACTTCTTCAGGAGCTGGGTATTCTTCTCTTCTGACCAGATGGTGAAAAAGTGACAGAAGAGGAGCATATCGGCCTTTTTGGGGAAGGGGTCCGAGAAACAATTTCCGGGGACAAATTCGAGCGTGTCCGTAAAGCCGTGGTGCCGTATGTTCTCGGTGCTGATCGCCTCGATCGAGGCGAGATCCATCACGGCCCCGCGCAGCCGAGGATTCTTTCTCGCGAGTGACATAAGGACGGTCCCATTCCCACCCCCCACGTCGACGAGATATGCGCTCCCCGAGGTGTCGAGATATTCCGCGAGCTGGGTCGCTGCCTGCTTGGATATGTCGCGCATCGCATCTTGGAAAATCTGATTGAGGTCCGGGGTATGCTCGAGGCGCTCATAGAGCGTCCGCTCCGTCCCGGCAAATTCCATAAGACCCACATTGGTATTCTGCTCGACAGCCTCCGTGAGATGGAACATCGCCTTGTAGTTGATGCGCTTCTGCCACGCGAGGACCGCGCGGATATTGAACGGTGAGGAGGAGACAAAGTAGCGGTGCGAGAGGTAGGTGAGCGCATAGCGGTCCCCCGTCTTATCGAGGAGTCGGAGTGAGGTAAGGCCTAGGAGGAGGATGCGGACCGGCTTCTGCTCTAGGTGGAGCTTCTCGGCGATCTGTGTCTGGGTCAGCGCGCCCTCGGTATGGAGGAGATCGAAGAGGCCCACTTCGACGCTCGTGACCAAGGTATGAAAAAAGATATGGCCCCCGATGATATGCCAGATGCGCTCATAGCCTGATCGGGCGATCACGCCGAGAAAGAGTTTTTCAAAAAGAAAGACACGAAAAAATAGACGAAGGCGTTTTAGTGCGCTCAATGTATTCATTTCGTTTATAGTAGCAGTCGTGCCGACGCGAATCAATAATAACAGAAGCTGTTTTGCGGATGGGGAGGGATTCGAACCCTCGAGGGGTTTTAACGCCCCTGCCTCGTTAGCAGTGAGGTACTTTCGGCCACTCAGTCACCCATCCGTATCGCCCCACCTTATCAAATTTAATGAGCGAGGGCGAGGGGGAGGATAGTGCGCGCACCAGCAGCACGAAGGGCGTCGATGGCCGCTTGGAGCGTCGCGCCCGTGGTGATCACGTCGTCGATGACGATATATGTTGCGGCGGAGTCCAGTGGAGCTGTTACCGTAAAGGCGCCGCGCATGTTGACGAGACGCTCCTCGCGGGGGAGGGAGACCTGTGAGCGAGTCTCGCGCGTGCGGGTGAGGAGCTCGGGAATAAGCGTAAAGCGCTCGGCGTTAGGACCGAGTTCGCAGAGCGCTTTTCTGACCACTTCCGTAACTTGGTTATAGCCACGCTCCTTTTCGCGTAGCGCGCCGAGCGGCACGGGAACAATTACGGACTTACGATGTCCGTAATTTTCATCAGCGATATCGTGGAGGTAGTCAGCGAGTGCAGTAGCCAGAAGATCAAAAGCGTGGGTGTTCCGGTGGTATTTGGCCTCGTGGAGCGTGGCGCGCACGAGTGGGGTGTGGAAGGGGAGAAGACCAGTTGTCTCAGGCCGCGTCTCGACGATGAGCACCGGCCGTAGATGGGCGAGGAAGACATCGGTTGAGATCTCGCGCACCAACACTTCATCCACACGAGGTGGAAAGAGGAAGTCTAAGATGCGATTGAAGAGCATGGTACTATTGTCGCATGGCGTTTTATGATTTTTTGTTCAAAAAGAAGGAGAAGAGCGTACTGGGGGTTGATATCGGCTCATCCTCGCTCAAGGTGGTTCAGTTACGAAAAGACCATGGCCAAGCCATACTTGAGACCTATGGTGAGCTTGCGCTCGGGCCGTATGGGGGGTCAGAAGTCGGCCAGGCGACCAACCTCTCCGCAGAACAGATTACCGAGACCTTGACCGACCTCCTGCGTGAGGCAAAAGTGACGAGCAAGAGCTGTGGTGTCTCGATCCCCTACGCGCGCTCACTCCTTACTCTCGTGACGCTTCCATACCGCAAAGATCAAGCTGAACAGAAGACCGTTATAGAGCTTGAGGCGCGTAAATACATACCCGTCCCGGTATCGGAAGTACAGCTTGATTGGTTTATTGTGCCACGCCCGGAATTAGCGCAAGGAGAAACGGCAGCTCCCGCTCCGGTGCACCAAACAGTCGATGTACTTTTGGTTGCTGTCCACAATGATGAGCTCGCTCTTCTGCAGTCAATCGTGACGAACGTCGGTCTCACCGCGAGTTTTTATGAGATCGAAATCTTCAGCACGATACGTGCAGTGGTCGACGAGCAGGTGCGCCCGGTGATGGTGATTGATATCGGCGCAGCGTCGACTAAGACCTATGTGATAGAACACGGAGTAGTTGCGCTCTCGCACGCGATTAACACGGGCAGTCAAGATATTACCCGTGCCATTTCTGTCTCGGGGAACGTTCCCATTTCACAGGCCGAGGCACTGAAGAAGGAGCGTGGCCTAAGAGATGGTGCGACGATGAGTGGCGCTGAAGTGGTCTTTTCGCGCATCTTTTCTGAAGCACGCCGCGTGTTGATGCAGTTTGAGACCGCACATAAAAAGCCGGTCACGGCCATTGTTCTTACGGGCGGGGGTGGCGTGACCAAGGCGCTCGGCGAGTACGCGAAGAACATCTTTTCGATTGATGTGCGTGTCGCGAATCCATTTATAAAGACCGAGGCACCAGCGTTTATGCGCCCGATTCTCGAAGAAATTGGGCCAGAGTTCGCTGTCGCTGTCGGTCTTGCGCTACGGAAGCTTGACGAGATATAAACTTTTGCACAGTTGCTGTACAGACAGCTGGTGTACATAGCGTATACTGGAGCCAATGGCGCTCCTTCCTTCTATCCCAACTTCTTTTGTGCCACATCCTGGCGGTACTCCCACCAAAAAGACAGTTTCTGATATTGGTGGGGTTCTTGGGTTCATCGCGTATGGTGTTCTCGCGATAGTGTTTGTCATTGCGATTGGAGTCTTTATCTACGGACGTCTCTTGAGCGCGACGAGCGAGGCAAAAGCTGCCGCCGTGACGCAGGCCGCTGCGGCCCTCGATGTTAAGACCGTAGATGAGTTTGTCAAACTCCGCGATCGACTCGACGCTGGCGCACGGCTTATGTCGAGTCATGTCGCACTCTCTGGATTCCTCACCACCCTTGAGGCAGTTATGCCCAGTACCATTCGTTTCCTTTCTGTCCGTGTTTCGCTCGACGATAGTCGTACCGCACGTTTTGATGCAGCGGGGGTAGCCAAAAACTTCAACTCGCTTGCCGTTGCGTCGGTTGCGTTTGCGAGCGACTCGCGGATCAAGAGGGCTATTTTTTCCAACATAGGGATCAACAAAGATGATGAGTCGGTTACCTTTTCTCTCTCGGGTGGCATTGACCCGAGCGTGGTCGTCTTTACGCCATGAACAATCGCTTTCTACCGTTCGTTGCACTCGCTGTCGCTCTCGGGATCTTTTTTGGCTACGTCAATCCGACGTGGTCAGGGAGCATCGCTGACGCACGCGCGGCCATCGTTTCGTACAACCAGGCGCTCGCTGCAGCACAAGCTTTTGCTGAACATGAAAAAGAGCTCGCCGCAGATCGTGATGCGATGGATCCTGAACATCTCGAGCGTCTTGCGTTGCTTCTCCCTAACTCGGTTAATAACATCGGTCAGGTCATCGACCTCAATGCGCTTGCTGCGCGCAGTGGCTTGAAAGTCTCGAGCATTGATGTCGCCCCTGGTCAAGTTGCCGCCGTCAGCGCCGAAGCGGCACAGACGGGAGCGCCTCCCGAGCAGTCAATTGATTTTTCTTTTGTGGCGACAGGAACCTACGAATCGTTGAAAACCCTTTTACAGGGGATAGAAAAGAGCGCTCGCTTGCTCGACGTACAAGAGCTCTCGATCCAGGGATCAGACACGGGCGTCTATACGTACCGTATGAGGATCCGCCTCTATTGGCTGCGCTAATACCATGAAAACAAATACCCTTATCATCATCGCCGCGGTCGTCATTGTTGCTGCTGCTGCCTATTGGTACATTATGACGCAGACAGGGAACGACATGCCGCTCTCTACGGTCCCAGCCGCCTCGAGTGCTCAAGTACAGTTTGAGACGCTCGCGGGACGATTGCCAACGTCATTCAATACCAGCATTTTTACTGACGAGCGTTTCCTCTCGCTTGTTGATATCACCCAGCCGATCTCTCCAGAGCCATCGGGTCGGATTGACCCGCTTGCGCCACTCACTGGTGTGACGGGTACGCGGTAATGAATTTTCTTGGACTACTTGTTGATAAAGGCCTCCTTTCTTCAAGTGACCGCGTAGCGGTTGAGGCTGAACTCGCAAAACGTCGTCCGCTCGCAGAGGTATTGACCGAGCGTGGGGTCTCGCTTGAGAGTGCACTCGCTGCCGCCGGAGAGACGTACGGTCTCCCCACACGTATCTTGGGCGACCCTCCTGCGGACGACGAGGCGCTCGCCTACATCCCGCTCGACTCGGCGCGACACTACGGTTTTGCTCCGCTTGCTGTTGTCGACGGCGCGCTTGAGGTCGGCATGGTCGATCCCGATAACATCGAAGCGTTTGACGCACTGCAGTTCATTTCAGGGAAAATCGGGATGCCGTATAAAATCCTCCTCATCACGCAGGATGATTTCAATCGCGTGCTTGAAGCGTATCAGAACCTCTCGGGAGAAGTGGGGAAGGCGCTCTCCGAGTACGACACCATTGCGAAGCCAGCGGCAGGAGACGCGAAGCCAGGAACCGACTCGAAAGCGCCAAGTGAGATAGCCATTGCTCTTGAGGACGAGACGCTTAACCTCACTGGTCCCCACGAAGCTCTCAAAGAGGACGCACCAGTCACCAAGATAGTCTCGACCATCTTGCGCTATGCGATTGAGGGGCGCTCGTCCGACGTACATATTGAACCCTCACCGACGAAAACTCGTATCCGTTTTCGTCTCGACGGAAAACTCCACACCTCACTCGAGCTCCCCAATAAGGTGCACGAAGCGGTCGTTGCGCGCATTAAAATTCTCGCCAAGCTGCGCCTCGACGAGAAACGCAAACCGCAAGACGGTCGTTTCTCTGCAATGGTTGAGAAACGTCGCATTGACTTCCGTGTATCAACGTTCCCGACGGAACACGGAGAGAAGGTTGTGATGCGTATTCTCGATCAGTCTGATGCCACGGCGACTCTCGACTCGGTCGGGTTCTCGAATGCACAGCTTGCGACGGTCCGCGCGATGATGAAAGTGCCGTACGGCATTATTCTCATCGCCGGTCCAACTGGCTCCGGTAAGTCGACCACACTCTTCGCGATGCTTTCCGAGACTGACCGGGAGATGAAGAACGTTGTTTCGCTCGAGGATCCGGTTGAGTATCAGATCAACGGTGTTGCCCAAAGTCAGGTGCGACCCGAGATAGGCTACACTTTTGCAAGCGGACTACGCTCAATTCTGCGCCAAGACCCAGACATCATTATGGTCGGCGAGATCCGCGACAAAGAGACGGCAGCACTCGCTGTCCAGGCAGCGCTTACCGGACACCTCGTGTTCACGACCGTACACACCAACACCGCCGCTGGCGCCATCCCGCGCCTGATTGACATGGGGGTCGACCCCTTCCTTATCGCGCCAACGTTGATCGCCGTTATCGGGCAACGTCTTGTACAGCAGTTGTGCCCCGGCGCCGGAAAGCCCTTTCCCGTTAACGACAGCATCAAGCTCCTTCTGGAAAAAGATTTTGCCGATCTCCCGATGGAGTATCGGAGCTCGTTGCCCGCATTTAAGGAGTTTTATCATGCGATACCGACTGACGAATGTCCGGCTGGAGTGCGCGGGCGCACGGGCGTGTTTGAGATTCTCCGTATGGACAAACAGATCGAACAAGTAGTGCTCAAAGAGCCAGTGGAAGAAAAAATTTATGCTGCAGCACGCGCAAGCGGCATGTTTACCATGCGTGAACATGCGATCATGAAAGCGCTCTCGGGGGAGATCCCGTTTGAAGAGGTCAATACGCTCGGCGGGGAGCTATTCCCAGACGAAGATCTCCCTTGACGCGTGCGTGGGGTATACTAATGAATACGATCTATGACCTACCGCGTGTATCTCGTTGATGATGATCGATTTTTACTTGACCTGTATTCGGTGAAGTTTAAAAATGCAGGGTTCGATGTATCAACGTTTGGGAGTGGTGAAGATCTTATCGCTGCCCTCAAGAAAGAGAGCACGACTCCTCCAGACGCAATACTCATTGATCTCATTATGCCGGGTATCGGTGGCTTTGGTGCACTCGATGCGATCCGTAAAGAGGGCCTTGCCCAAAAGGCAAAAATCATCATCCTTTCAAACCAAGGTCAAGATTCAGATATCGAGAAAGCGAGGCAGTATGCCGCCGATGGCTATATCGTGAAAGCCTCAGCTATCCCCTCTGAAGTTCTTGCCGAGACCGTACGGACGATCGAGGCAGATAAAGGCACGTCATAATATGTCTGTCGACCGTCGCCTCCTAGAGCTCCTTGATCTCGTCATCTCCCAAGGGGGGTCTGACCTCCATGTTTTTGCGGGTGGGCCGCCTATGATCCGCATCGCCGGCGCGCTCCTTCCGGTGAGCCGTCGGGAAGCCCTCAAGCCAGACGACACCGAGGAGATGCTTAAATCAATTGTTCCTCCAGAGCGTTGGAACTCTTTCTTGGAGAATCAGACTATTGATCTCTCCTATGCGCACGGGGCTGAAGATCGTTTTCGTATCAACGGGTACCGGGTGCAAGGGGGGGCGGCACTCGCGTTTCGGCTCATCCCGCGCACGATCAGCTCCTTTACTGAGCTCAACCTGCCCTCGATTCTTGAGGTGTTTACCCAACGTGAGCAAGGGTTCTTCCTGCTCGTGGGTCCGGTCGGTCAAGGAAAGTCGACCACGCTTGCGACCATGATTGATCGGATCAATGAGACCCGATCAGAACATATTCTCACGATTGAAGACCCAGTCGAGTACCTCTTTACACCCAAGAAGTCTCTTATCCATCAGCGCGAGGTGCATATCGATACTCCCGATTTTCATTCTGCGCTCCAGAGTGCCTTCCGTGAGGACGTTGATGTGATTATGGTTGGTGAAATGCGCGACTACGAGACAATTTCTGCGGCAGTTACCGCGGCAGAGACAGGCCACCTCGTCTTTTCCACCCTCCACACCAACACCGCCGCACAGACGATTGATCGTATTATCGACATGTTTCCTGCCGAGCAGCAGGCGCAGGTCCGGGTTCAGCTCGCGGGAAGTCTCGCTGGTATCTTCTCGCAGCGCCTTGTTCCACGGATCTCGGGAGGCCTGATCCCGGCATACGAGCTGCTTATCAACAACAGCGCGGTGAGCACCCTGATCCGCGACTCGCGTACCCATGAGATCGACACCATTATCCAAACGTCCTCGCAAGAAGGTATGATTGATATGGATCGCAGTCTTGCCGAACTCGTGCGACGCGGCGAGGTTACGGTCGAGCATGCCTATGATTATGCAAACGATACTAAGACGTTTGAGCACTATCTATAACTAATTCGCTATGCTTTTCACCTACCACGCGATTGATCAAGACGGGCACGAGCGCGACGGCACCATAGAGGCGCCCTCAAAAGAGGTTGCCGTTTCAGCGCTCCAGCGCCGCAGTCTGATTGTCTCGATGATTGATTCTGCAGAAAAGAAGTCGCTCCTCGAGATGAAGCTCCCCTTTTTTGGTCGGATCACCAACAAACATGTCGTGATCCTCTCGCGACAGATCGCGACACTCTTTGAGGCACAGGTGCCCGCGCTTCGCGTCTTCCGGCTCCTTGCTGCTGAAGTAGACAATAAGCAGCTCGCTGAAATACTCTCGGCGGTTGCGGATGATCTTCAGGGCGGGAACCCGATTAGTAAGTCACTCTCGCGTCACCCCAAGGCCTTCAGCACCTTTTATGTAAACATGGTGCGCGCGGGTGAAGAGTCTGGGCGTCTCTCTGAAACCTTCAATTATCTCGCCGACTATCTCGACCGCTCCTACGACCTTATGAGTAAAGCGCAGAACGCGCTCATCTACCCGCTTTTTGTGGTGATTGTGTTCTGTGGCGTGATGGCGCTTATGCTTACGATGGTGATACCAAAGATTAGCGCCGTGCTTATCGATTCAGGGCAGGAGATCCCTATCTACACAGCAATCGTGATCGGCCTCTCGGCATTTCTCGTGAAGTACGGTCTCTTTGTGCTCATCGCGATCCTTGCTGGGGGGGTGTATGTCCACCAGATGGCCCAGACGCCAAGCGGGAAGCTTATCCTTGACGACCTCCGCCTCTCGATCCCCTACGTCGGCGACCTCTACAAGAAGCTCTACTTCTCTCGCATCTCCGACAACTTCTCGACGATGCTTCTTGCAGGCGTGCCAGTGATCGAGGCGCTCAATATCACCGCCTCGGTGATCGGGAACTCTGTGTATGAGCGCGTGATCAAAGCAGTCGCGACAGATGTCAAAGGAGGGGCGTCTATCTCGGATGCGTTCAGTAAGAACCCAGAGATACCCGGCATTATGGTCGCGATGACCAAGGTGGGTGAAGAGACCGGCGAGTTGGGTAAGATCCTCAACACGCTCGCCAAATTCTATAACCGCGAGGTGAGTAATGCGGTTGACACCCTTGTCGGCCTCATCGAGCCGATGATGATTGTCCTCCTTGGTCTTGGGGTCGGGACACTTCTCGCTGCGGTGCTGATCCCGATCTATAACCTTGCAGGCGCCTTCTAGCGCATTACTGTTTTTTATCCACGCGCACGGCACAGTGAGGGACACGTAGTGTCCCTCACTGTGCCGTGCGCTCAAGATCGTTCCGTAATCCACATCTAAATGATGGACACGTAGTGTCCATCAAGGGAATATAGGGTGAAATGGCACGAGAACCCTTCGGCGTCGGCTCATATGTACACGTCTATAATCGAGGAGTAAAGAAACTTCCCATCTATCGTGAAAAGGAAGACTTATTGCGTTTGCTCCTCAATCTCTATTATTTTAATCATACCGATCGCATGCCCGACAACTGGACGCGCGAAATTGAGGGAAAAGGGTATGCGACGCATCCTCACTGGCCCGAGACATGGAAGGAGCAGGAGCCTATCGTTGCTGTTCTCGGTTTCAGTATTATGCCCAATCACGTGCACCTCATGCTCAAAGAGGTTGTTGAAGGGGGAGTGAGTAAATTCATGCATAAGGTGAGTATGGCGTATTCAAAATATATTAACGAAAAGTATGACGAGAGCGGCAGTTTGTTTCAAGGAACGTTTAAGTCGCGCCTGGTTGAGAGTGACGCTGATTTTAAAAATCTTGCAGTGTACGTAATGGTGAAGAATCCCTTTGAACTATTTCCTGGAGGACTGCGCCTCGCCATTGAGCAGTTTGATGATGCTTATGAAAAGGCGATCAATGACCCACTCAACAGCTTGGGGGTATATGCAGGGGCGCGCGCGACTCCCATCATTAGCCCCGACTTGCTCGGAGAGTTATTTGAAACCCCAGAATCTTTTAAAGAATTCGCGCGAGAATCCATGCTCTATCGACTTGATCAGCTCAATGAAGCCAATGTGATGGACACGTAGTGTCCATCATGCCCGGTTTTTAGCGAGCCTTATCCACAGATGGAGGGTAGTGTGCACTCACGCAGGAGGGGAGGGTGTACAATGCGTCTATTAGCCACATAGTAATTATTATGCAAAAAAATCGTTTCCAAGGATTCACACTCATCGAACTTCTCGTCGTTATCGCAATTATCGGTATCCTCTCAGCGGTCGTGCTCGCCTCGCTCAACACGGCTCGCTCGAAGGGCAATGACGCCGCCATCCAGTCTGACCTCTCGACCATCCAGACCCAGGCAGAGATCTATTACGGTACGTGGAACAACGCATATGGAGGCAATGGCGCCACCGTCCTCAACGTGACAGGTACTGCTGCAACGGGGAATAGTTGTATCGCCGGCACAGCGTTGCCCACAATGTTTGGGTCGGATACAAATATTAAGAATGCTCTTATAGCTGCTGACATTGCAAACACAACGAACTCGGTCGTAGTCTGTAACATGGCTGCTAACGGCACTCAGTACGCAGTTTCCTCTCCTCTTGCAAGCAATGCAACGAGCTACTGGTGTGTTGACTCTACCGGTTTTTCTGGTGGTCGCACAACAGCTCTCGGCAACAATACCCAGTGTCCATCAACGTAGTCAATCGCTGCCCTCCCACAGCTCTCTTGCAGAGACTTGAGGGTGTTATCAAGTAATGTATGGTTGATATGAAAATAAGCCGCGGCTTCACCCTCATCGAGCTCTTGGTGGTTATCGCCATCATCGGAGTGCTCTCTGCGGTGGTCTTGGCCGCCCTCAACACCTCACGGGGGAAGGGGAGCGATGCGGCAGTGAAGGCAAATCTTGTGGGCCCGCGCGAACAGGCAGAGCTCTTCTTCCTCGGGAATGGTGCCAGCTATTCTGGTGTCTGTGACGTTGCCGCAGCTCCCAACGGTGCAAAGTCGATTAACGCGCAGGTCGAAGGCGCGAGGAGGTCGGCAGGAATCAGCACAGCAGTCAATACCGCAATCGGCACTGCAGGCTCAAACACCACCGTTACATGCCATGCGACCGCAACCGGCTGGGCTGCTGAGGCGCCGCTTGATAACGGCCCACCGGCAAACCCGATGTTCTGCACAGACTCAACAGGCAATGCAACGACGACGAGTGGCTCATCGCTCTCCGCGAATGACACACAGTGTGGCTAGTTGTCTGCAGAGACAGAATGGGAAGAGAGGATTCACCTATATTGAGCTTCTTGTCACTGTTGCCATCATCGGTACCCTCTCTGCGGTAGTGCTCGTGTCGGTGCGCACCGCCCAGCTCCAGAGTGCTGACGCCGCGATCGAGGCCAACTTGGCGACCGTGCAGGTGCAGGCAGAGGTATTCTTCGACACCAATACCAACCCAGGATATAAAAAGTCATACGGCCCCGTATCGGCAACAGGAGCTTGTTCCTCACTAAACGCCGCGACGGTGTTCATGGATCCCACGATCCAAATCGCACTCGCTAATGTGGCAAAGATCGTTGGCTCAAGTGAGATGGAGTGCAATAGTGACTTGTCTGGGTACACAACTGCACAAGCGTATGCAATACAGGTGAAGATGGCATCGTCGGCAAAAGTCTGGTGCATCGATTCGCGTGGCTTCTCTGGTCTCCGTTCGGGTCCTATAAACGGTGCGTTTAAGTGCCCTGACTCATAACTTATCCGCTTAATTCTTAGCCATGATCACCACACAACGCTCACGAGGGTTCACACTGATCGAACTCTTGGTCGTGATCGCCATCATTGGGATCCTCTCTGCGGTGGTGCTCGCATCGCTCAACTCTGCCCGCGCAAAGGGGAGTGACGCCGGCGTGAAGTCAAATCTCAGTAGTGTTGAATCGCAGGCCGCAATCTTTGCGTCCAACAACGACGGGTTGTTTGGGGTCTTTGATGACGGTGGCGGCAATCCGGCAGCATGCCCGCTCCCGGGTGATAGCGGCACCACCCTCTTCCACGACATCACGGTGCAGAACGCTATCGCTTCAGCGGTGAAGGACTCTGCGGGCGGCTCTGCTCTCTGTCTCTCCAATGATGCCGACTATGCGGTGGTGGTAGGCCGTCCGGTAAATGCTGAGCCGGCGACGACCTACTGGTGCATTGACCATGCGCCCAACCACTGCGGTGTCAACAGTAATGCGCTCACGGGCGTGTCGTGCGGAGAGTGCGTCAGTCTCAACTAACCTCACTTTTTTTCTGGTATCATGAGGCGATGGACGTTTTTATCGGGGCGCTCTTGTTTGTTCTCGGAGCGATTATCGCGAGCTTTATCGGGGTCGTTGTTGCGCGCCTCTTTACAGGCCAGAGCATCCTGCGCGGCCGCTCTTTCTGCGACGCGTGCGGGAAGCCGCTTGCACCCCTCTCCCTCGTCCCAGTTCTCTCCTACCTCGCCGCGCGCGGCCGCGCTACGTGCTGCGGCGCGCGCATCAGTGCCGCGGCACCCCTCACCGAGCTCCTTCTCGGTGTTCTCTTTGTTCTTGCTTACCATACACTCGGAGCAGTCAGTGCTCTCCCCCTCTTTCTTCTCTCGCTTTCTCTACTGCTTGCGCTCGTGCTTTATGATCTCGCCCACCAGATCCTCCCCCCGGCGCTCCTTGTCCCGTTTATCGCGTGTGCTGCACTCTCAGGTTTTATGCGTGTACCCACACTCGAGGAGTGGTACGGGTCGCTCATGGTCGCATTTCTCTGTGCTCTCTTTCTCGCGAGTATCCACTATTTCTCGCGGGGGAGAGCGATGGGCTTTGCTGATGCGCCGCTCGCCTTTGGGTGTGCGCTCCTGGTAGGGAGTGCGGCACTCCCGGGATTTATTTTTTCATTTTGGATCGGAGCGATACATGGGATAGCGCTGTTGGCGAGGAGGCCACGAGGGTCTAGAATGAACGTTGAGGTACCCTTCGCTCCCTATCTGGCGGCTGGATTCCTCCTTGCGTACTTTACCCAATGGAACCCCTTCATCTTCGTCGTGGCTATACCGTAATCGAGCTCTTGGTGGTGCTCGCAATCATCGGGCTCATCACCGCTGTCGCGCTCGTCAATCAGAGCACCTTCAACAAGACGCTCATCCTCTCCAACACTGCCTACGATATCGCGCTCACGATACGGTCGACCCAGAGCCTCGGGCTCGGGACCCGAGCGGTTGGGGCGAGCCCGAACGTGGGGTATGGGGTTCGCTTCGACAAGGCAGCGCCCAAAACGATCAAGGTATTTGCCGATACCCACGACATCGGAGGTGCGTCGTGTACGGGTCAAACGCCCGCTTGTACATCAGGAGACCGTCTCTATACGAGCGACTCCGACACCCTGGTCCAGACCTATACGCTCGGGAACGGCATCTCGGTCTCCAAGTTCTGCGTCATTGGCGGAAATTGTTCAGACGGGTCACTCGAGGCACTCGACATAGCCTTTGTGCGCCCCAATGCCGACACCTTTGTCAACGGTAATGCCGCTGCGTCGGCATGTCTCACCGTGACCTCACCACAGGGTGTTTCGCGCTATGTGTCGGTCGGCCCTTCAGGGCTTATCACCGCCACTGCTTCATCATGCCCATAACCCCCCGCCACACACGAGGCTTTACCCTTGTTGAGCTCATTGTCTCGGTGGGACTCTTTTCTATTATCGTGCTTCTTGCGTCGGGAGCCTACCTTGTGATAATTAATCTCAATCGGCAGGCACAGTCGACGACAGGAGGAATCAATAACCTCTCCTTTGCTATAGAGACGATGGCGCGGACGATCCGTACCGGGAAGAGTTTTAGCTGCGCTGGCGCCAACGACTGTCCGGGCGGGAATACTACCTTTAAAGTCACCAATGCAAACGGTGTCGATGTAACCTACACACTCAATAGCGGGGCGATCACCCAAAACGGCACCCCACTCACCGACACCTCCACCGTGACGGTTGACTCGCTCACGTTTTATGTCAACGGAACTCGGGCGGTAGGCGCGTCAGACTATGCCCAGCCCCATGTCACCGTGGTGGTGAAGGGGAAGGTGATGGTGGGCCCAGCGACGTCTAAGTCATTTAGCATCCAGACCGGGGCGAGCATGCGCGGCTCGGACATCGGCACTGTGGTGGTGGCAGCCCCCACCACGGTCGTGTTTACCAGTAATAGTCTCGTGGCGAGTAGCGCTGGCTGGGAAGTACCGACAGGAGTCACCTCGATCACCGTCGAAGCGTGGGGTGCTGGCGGCGGCGGCGGCGGCGGCGGGTCGGGAACGGTTGGTGGCGCTGGTGGCGCCGGAGGGTACACCACTGCCACGCTTTTAGTAACTCCGGGACAAAAGTTTGATATATTTGTCGGCGGTGGCGGAGGAGGAGGTTTATACCTAGCAGGTCCTGCATCTGGAGCAGGCGGCGGCGGCGGCGGCTACTCTGGCGTCAAGCTTGCGGGAGTTGACTTGGTCATCGCTGCTGGCGGAGGTGGCGGAGGTGGCGGAGATAATACATCTGTCGCAGCAGGGGGTGTTAATGCTGGTGCAGGAGGTCCGGGGGGTGGCACTACTGGAGTTGTTGGAGGGAGCTCAGGCGCTGCTACTGGCGGCGGCGGCGGAACATCGAGCGCGGGTGGTGTTGCAGGCTTTGCTACAGGAGGAACAGGTTCAAATGGGAGTCCTCTTTCAGGAGGAAATGGTGGAAGAGATCCCTCTGGTCCTTGGGGTGGTACGCCCGGAGCAGGGGGAATCAACGGCGGCGGGACAGGCGGCTCAGTCGATACTGATAGCAGTAGAGGCGGCGGCGGCGGCGGCGGCGCGGGATACTATGGCGGCGGCGGCGGCGGCGCGCCCGGTTCCAACGCAAGTGGCGGCGGCGGCGGCGGCGGGTCTTGCTACTACTCTTCTGGTTCGTGTTCAGCCGGGAGTGGTCAGCTCACACCTGGAGGGGCGTCTGACGGTGACTATGACGGTATTGCCGGCAAGGGCGGTAATGGCGGAGTCTCAACTGCAACGCCGGGCGCAGCAGGGAGTCGTGGACTTGTGGTGATTACCTATTGATATGAAAGCCTTCACCCTTGTTGAGACCCTCGTAGCGACCAGCATCATCGCTATCGCGATCACAGCGCCCCTCTTCACCGCCAATCGGAGTATCATCGCCGCACAGACGTCGAGTATGCAGCTCACCGCCTCCTCGCTCGCGCAGGAGGGCATCGAGCAGGTGCGCCGGCTGCGCGACAACGAGTACCTCGCGGCGTATCAGGCCAGAGGGACGAACATTTCAGATACCGCGTGGACCAGATTCAAAACCAACGACCCGCTCACTGACGTCAACTCGATTAAAGACTGCATATCGCCCAATATCTGCACGGTCGACCCCATCGCGAGTGGTGCGACACTCTCCAAGTGCGTGGGTACTTGCCAGACGCTCTATCTACACTCGACGACCGGGATCTACAGCCAGCAGAGCACGAGCGGCTGGGTGAAGCAGCCCTACACACGGACCATTCAAGCGTTTGACGTCTCGCCGACCGATCTCAAGGTGGTCTCCACCGTTTCGTGGAACTATCACGGTACCGATTTCTCTATAGCGGCGACGCTCCACCTCACACCATGGCAATAACGACGTACAAAAAAGGGTTCGCGCTCCTCATCGCCCTCATCGTGATGTCGGTGATGCTCTCCTTTGGCCTCGCGCTCGGCTCCCTCGCGTATAAACAGCAGGTGCTCGCCTCTGACGCTATTCAGTCGCAGTACGCTTTTTATGCTGCTGACTCGGCGCTCGAGTGCGCACTCTACGCCGACCAGAGGGCAAACCTCTTTGATCTCGCGTCACACGACCAGAGCAATCCCCCCCTCCTCATCACATCAGTCACGTGCGATGAGGCGGGCAATTTCACAACGCGGTTGAGCGGCTATACGTATACTCCGGGGAGTCAACTTATCGACATTCAGCGCATTAGACTCTCCACAAAAACGTGCGCAGACGTGACGGTCTATAAGCACACGACTGGCGCGACCGAGATATACGTCCAAGGATATAACGCCTCGTGCGCGACCGTGGCGAGTCCGGGCGCCGCACGCTACATCTCGCGGGGCATCTGGGCGTACTATTAGCCCGCTGATATAGTGAGGGTATGGCAGCTTCTAAGAAAGCACAAGAACGTGCAAGGCAGCTGCGCGAGCTTCTCGCGTATCACGCCCACCGCTACTACACGCTCGATTCTCCCGAGCTCTCAGACGGTGCGTACGATGCTCTGGTGCGCGAGCTCCGCGTTCTTGAAGAACAGTATCCAGATCTTGTTGAAAGAGACTCAGTCACACAACGGGTGGTTGGCGAAGCACTTCCCGAGCTCGTCAAAGTGCCGCACCAGGTGCCGCAGTGGTCGTTTAACGACGCGTTTACTGAAACAGAGGTTCGCGCTTTTGACGAGCGGGTGCGTAAGGTGAGCGGCGGCCAACCGACCTACGACCTTGAGCTCAAGATTGACGGGCTCAAGATCGTGCTCACCTATGAGAAGGGCGTGCTGGTGTCTGCAGCGACGCGCGGGGACGGAGTGGTTGGTGAAGAGGTGACGCATAACGTACGAACGATTGCCGAGATACCGCAGCAGCTGGCGCGCCCTGTCGACCTTATCGCTGAAGGTGAGGTGTATCTCACGCGCTCCGGCTTTATGAAGCTCAACGAGGAGCGCGCGAAGGCGGGCGAGCCGCTCTTTGCCAACCCGCGCAATGCCGCGGCAGGCTCTATCCGTCAGCTTGATCCCTCTATCGCGGCGGCGCGCCCCCTTGGCGCATTTATCTACGACGTTGCACAAACGTCAGAGACGTTCCCCCAAATACAGAGCGAGGAGCTCATGTATCTCGCAGAGCTCGGCTTTCCCGTAAACCCCGAACACCGTCATGCAGACTCTCTCCACGAGATCTTTGACTACTGGGAGAGGTGGAGGGGGAGCGCTCGTGAGACAGTCGACTATCAGATTGACGGGGTGGTGATCAAGGTTGAGAGCCATGCGCTCCAGGAGGTGCTCGGCTATACCGGCAAGGCACCGCGTTTTGCTATCGCGTACAAATTTCCCCCCGAGCAAGTACAGACAATCGTCGAAGACATTACGCTCCAGGTGGGGCGGACCGGAAAGCTCACGCCGGTCGCGCACCTTAAACCGGTGGCGGTCGCGGGGACCACCGTGGCGCGCGCCACGCTCCACAATGAAGATTTTATAAAAGAGAAAGATATACGCATGGGCGATACCGTAATCCTGCAGAAGGCGGGCGACATCATCCCCGAGATTGTATCGGTGATTACCGCACTGCGACCGAAGAGCGCAAAGCGCTGGCACTTCCCGACACACTCTCCGCTGTGTGGTGGCGATGGTTCTGTTGAGCGGGTTCCCGGTGAAGCGGCACACCGCTGTGTGGTCGCGGGCTCCTTCGACCAGCAGGCGCGCAAGCTTATTCACTTTGCGAGTAAGCACGCCCTCGATATCGAGGGGTGTGGGCGAGAGACCGTGAGACTCCTCATGACCCATGAGCTCGTGAGCGACTTTGACGACCTCTTTACCCTCACCAAAGATGAGCTCCTCGAACTCGACGGCTTCGAGGAGCTGAAGGCGAGTAATCTGGTCGCGGCACTCAAGGCCGCGCAGACGGTCCCGCTCAACCGGCTCCTGATCGGTCTCTCGATCCCGCACGTGGGAGCGGAGACGGCGTTTCTTCTGGCAGCAGAATTTCATACACTTACAGAGCTCGCGCGTGCCAGCGAAGATGCACTCTCGCGCATCGAAGGCATCGGCCCTATTATTGGGCAGTCAGTAGCCGTGTGGTTTAAAGATTCAGAGAATCGCGCACTCCTTATGCGCCTCAAGAAGCATCTCACGGTCACACCCGTTGCCGTGCCCAAGCGTGGGCCGCTCACGGGCCAGACGGTGGTGATTACCGGCACCCTGCCGACTCTCTCGCGTGAAGAGGCAGAATCGCGGGTGCGTCAGGCGGGCGGGAAAGTGGCCGCCTCAGTTTCAAAGAAAACCGCCTTTGTCGTGGCAGGAGAAGCCGCCGGCAGCAAGCTCGCAAAGGCCGAGGCGCTCGGGGTGTCGGTCGTAGACGAAGCCGACTTCCTCAAAAAGCTTGGCGCATGACGTGCCACGCACCAAAAGCGATAAGAGGTAGAAAAGTGAAAAACAGTCAAGACAATGTAAGCTTTTTGGTGCCGTGGTAGAGTGATTAATATGGCAACGACTGATGAGGTGAAGAAGCTCGCAGCCTTGGCGCGGATTACCGTGCCCGAGGCCGAGCTCGAGCAGTTTACGCAGGAATTTGATGCGATAATTGCGTATGTTGGACAGCTAGAGCAGCTTGAGCTCGCGCAGGTTGCTGACGAGAAGCCGCCACTACGTAACGTAATGCGTCCCGATGAGAAGCCCCATGAGGCTGGGCAGTATACCGAGAAAATCGTCGAGCAATTCTCGGCGCGAAAGGGTGACGCACTTTCGGTGAAGCAGATCATCTCTCATGACTAAGCCAAACGAGATGACGATCGAAGAGGCGGCGCGCGCTCTGCGCGCGCGCGAACTCACGGTTCGCGATCTTTGGGACGCGTGCGCCGAGGCGGCGCACGCGAAGAACCCAGAATTGAATGCGTATCTAGAGATTTTTGATGCCGACCATGCGGCGATTGAGGCAGCACAAAAGCGTATTGATACCGAGGGCGAGGCGGCCCCACGCCTCTGCGGCATCCCGCTTGCAATCAAAGACAATATTCTTATAGAAGGGAAGGTGGCGAGTGCGGCGTCAAAGATGCTCGAGAACTACCGTGCGACCTACGATGCGACCGTGATTAAGAAGCTGCGCGCAGCGGGGGCACTCTTTCTTGGTCGGACCAATATGGACGAATTTGCACTCGGGGGCTCGACTGAGAACTCGGCCTTTGGGGTGACCAAGAACCCGCACGATGCTTCACGGGTTGCGGGCGGTACCTCAGGCGGTTCCGCAGCAGCAGTCGCGGCGCACCTCGCTATTGCCGCACTCGGCACTGACACGGGTGGCTCAGTGCGTAATCCGGCGAGCTACTGCGGCGTGGTGGGGCTGAAGCCGACGTATGGAGCAGTCTCGAGATCAGGGATAATCGCTGCCGCCTCCTCTTTTGACCAAGTGGGCCCGATTACCAAGACGGTCGCCGATGCCGGGATTCTTTTTGAGGCTATTGCGGGACCAGATCCAAAGGATGCCACGACGATCCCCACCGGTCTCTACGGGGAGCAAAAGCGCGAGCGTCGCGTAATCGGTATCCCTGAGGAACTACTTGAAGGAGTGGATCCTGACATGCTCGCACAGTTTCGCGCCACGATTGTGGCGCTTGGGTACGAAACGAAAACGATTAGCATCCCTTCAGCCAAGCCATCCCTAGCTGCCTACTACATCATCAACTTTGCTGAAGTTTCGACCAATCTCGCGCGCTACGACGGGATCCGCTATGGACATTCCGCGCATGGAGAAACGCTGCATGAAGATTATGTGCGCTCGCGCACGGAAGGATTTGGACGCGAGACGACTCGTCGCATCCTGCTCGGGACCTTTGTACTCTCTTCAGGTTATATCGATGCCTACTACCGCAAGGCGCACGCTGCGCGCACGGCGCTACGCGCCGATTACGAAAAAGCTTTTGAGCAGGTTGACGTGATCGCGACGCCGACTATGCCAACCCCGGCCTTCACCATCGGGGCAAAAGCCGATCCGCTCTCGCTCTACCTTGAGGACATCTTCACGGTCACAGCAAACCTCACGGGCATGCCTGCTATCTCGGTACCCATGGGGACCGTCGAGAAGCTTCCAGTCGGGATTCACTTCACCGCGCCACACCAAGGAGAAGATACTCTTTTTGAATTCGCCACCGCAGCGGGGGAGAAACAGCGTCGTGACTAAGTCTTTCGACTATACTAAAAGGAATGAACAGTGACGTCCCAGGGAATCAAGCGAACGTTGAATACTTTTTCCGCCTCCTCTATGAGTGCCTCCATGGGGGGCAGGGGTGTCAGGGTGGGATCAATCTCTCCTGGCTCGCGCCGTTTCTCGCACACCTCTGGGTCTGGATAGTGTATGTGGGATACATCCTCTCCATTCTCGCGCTGCTCGTCGTTATTTACTGCACGGTGCGCCTCTTTGAACTCCGTAAGCGTGAGGAGGAATTTTACGGCACGCTTATCCTCGCGCCAGACGCAGAGAGCGGCGGCCACCCCCGCTGGGAACAGATTCAGGAGCTGATCGCCGGAGAGACGCCGAGCCAGTGGCGCGAGGCGATTATCGAGGCTGATATCCTTCTCGACGAGACCCTAACCAAGGCGGGCTACCTCGGAGAGAGTGTGAGCGAGAAGTTGAAGAGTCTCGACAACCACGCCTTCGCCTCAATCCAAGACGCCTGGGATGCCCACAAGGTGCGCAATCAGATTGCGCACGAAGGGTCAAACTTCGAGCTCTCGGCCGACCTCGCGCGCCGTACCATCGCGCGCTACGAGAGCGTCTTTCGCGAATTTAAAGTTGTGAAATAGCGCGCATTGACTTCATAAGAATTTCATCGTAGTGTGTCTTCATGCGCTGGTGGCAGCGCAAAGGAGAAAAGGACATGAACGTCCTTCTCGCACTCGGACTCGTGTGCCTCCCCGGAGGCATACTGATAATCGTGGTGGTGCTGCACGAGCACTTCCACAAGCAACCAGTGATCGGGGCATGAGCCCCGATCACCCCAAGAAGCGGCGCCCCGGCGCCGCTTCGCATTTGTAAAGCAAATGAAATGATGGACACTACGTGTCCATCAAATACTCGGGCGGTTGCCTGCGGGCGACATATGTGTATACTTTTAAATGCGGGGTAGAGGAGAGTTGGTAATCTAAGCGGGAGGGCGGGTGCGAAGCTAGAGAATTCATTGTAAAGTCATATAGCGGGGTAGAGGAGAGGTACCTCGGGAGGCTCATAACCTCCAGACGCCGGTTCGATTCCGGCCCCCGCAACAAGAATGGAAAAGGCGCCATAAGGCGCTTTTTCCTTTACTTGTTGCGGGGAGGAAAGCATCTGAATGCTTTCCGTCCGGAATCGAACGGCCGCAGCGATGTTTTGCCAGTAGGCAAAACCGCGAGGAAGGGTCGTGAAAATTTGTGAGCGACGGCGAACAAATTATTCCTGACTCGATCCGGCCCCCGCAACCACGTAAAGCAAAAGAGCCTGCAGGAAATACCTGCAGGCTCTTTTGCCACGTGGCTGCGCCCCGCAGATGCGTGTCGAGCGCCGCGGCTTTTACGTTTTGAAAATCAAGCTATACTTAACTCGTGGAATTTAAACTCTTTTTTGGGCTCGCATCGAGCCTTCTTGCGATTATTTGTTTCTTGCCGTATCTGCGGGACATTCTGAAACGGAAAACCGAGCCGCATATGTATTCGTGGCTCATTTGGACGATACTCCAAATCGTCGGGGTAGCTGCGCAAATAAAAGATGGCGCCGGATATGGAGCATGGGCACTCGCCATTGGCGCATTCTTTTGTTTTGCTATCTTTCTTCTGTCATTTAAATATGGGACAAAAAACATTTCAAAGTTTGATTTGTCCTGTTTGATTGCTGCTGTGGGTGCAGTAGGCATTTATCTTTTCATTGATAACCCTGTTTGGGCTACCATAGTGGTGGCGCTTGTCGATTTTGTTGGATTCTTGCCGACCTTCCGAAAGGGTTTCGAAGAACCATTTACAGAAACGGCGAGCACTTTTGTCGTGAGCGCTATTGCGAACGGATTGAGTATTATTGCACTGCAGAACTATTCGGTTACTACGGTCTTGTACATAGGCAGTCTCTTTTTCACCAACTCATCTTTTGCAACAATGATCTTAGTTCGTAGGAATATTTTAAAAAATAAACAGCAAGCAAAGGTCTCTGAAATTTAGTACCGTACCGCCTCGGGCAACAAGCATCGAAGGCCCGGCGCAAGCTGGGTTTTCGCGTTTCTGAAAGGGAGGTATAGTTGAGACATGAAAACCATCTATTTTATTCGCCACGGAGAGAGCGAGGGGAACACTGGCCCGACGCGACAAGGGAAGATGACGAGTCTTTCCGATCGCGGGCGCGCACAGGCGGCGACTATGGCCAAACGCTGCGCCACACTCCCGATAGACCTTTTGGTAGCGAGCTCCATGACTCGGGCACAGGAAACAGCGACCATAATTGCCGCAAAGATAGGCAAAGAACCGCTGTCGTCAGAGCTTTTCGGCGAGCGCCGCCGTCCTTCAGCGCAAATCGGGCAGCCAAAACATAGTCCGGAAGCCTTGGCTATAGATAAAGAAATCATACGTAACTTTGGTGTGCCGGGGTGGCGACACTCCGATGAAGAGAACTTTGAGGATCTACGCACTCGCGCGCAGGAGGCACTCGAGTTTCTCGCGCAGCGCCCTGAAGAAAATATTGCGGTGATTACGCATGGATTCTTTATGCGTATCATTATGGCGGTGGTTGTTTTAGGAGATGAGCTTACAGGCGCCGAGTGCGATGCGTTCACCCGCGCGTTCCATATGGAAAATACTGGTCTCACTGTTCTCAAGTACGGTTCTGAAAAGGAGCCCGGTTGGTGGGTCTGGACATGGAACGACCATGCCCACCTGGGGTAGTATAGAGCTATGAACTTCTTTGATCAGCAGATTGCGTACTTGAGAGATAACCCGCAGGGATACTGGTTTAAGCGCAAGCTCTATGGCTGGGGCTGGACGCCAGCGCGCTGGCAGGGATGGCTTGTTCTGCTCGCCTTTCTTGGGTTTGAGGTCTGGAACTTTGTGAGGCTTGATAGCGTTTCTCACTCAGGAAGTGATACCCTGCGGCCTTTCATTATTGAGACCGCTCTCGCGGTACTCGTGCTTATCCTGGTGTGCCATGCGAAAGGTGAATCGCCAAAGTGGCAGTGGGGTCTGCCGAAAGATACTACACAAAGCCCGGGAAGTAGTCGGTCTTGATAGCGAAGCGCGAGACGCCCATGTCGCGCAGGGTCTTTTTGAATGCTTCGACCATGCCATGCGGACCAGAGATGTAGAAGACACACTCCTTGTAGTCGGGGACTTCACGCGCGATAAGCTCACCGTCGATGAAACCATTGTGTGCTCCCGGCACAGGAGAGGGTTCGTTCGTGAGGGCATACACCGTTTTCATGCCGATCATGCTCGCTGCGCGGTCAAAGACGTCTTTGTAGGCAATTTCTGCCGCGGTCTTATTTGAATAGAAGAGTGTGACCGCACGGCTATCGTGGGTGTCCATGAGGTACTGTACATGACTGCGGAAGGGGGTCACGCCGATCCCGCCCGCGATAAAAACTAATTTCTTTTTTGGGTCTTTCGGGAGGGTAAAATCGCCCGCGAGGCTCGCGACCGAGACCGTGTCGCCCGCTTTCAGCGTCTGGAGCGCGTGTTTAAACGTGCTTGAGGGATCGTTAAATTTTACGCCAAGACGAATAGTGCCGTCGCTCTCGGTAGGTGAAGACGCGATAGTGAAGTAGCGGCGATTGCCGCGCGCGTCGGCGCCCTTCGGTTCGAGGGTCCACTCGAGGTACTGCCCGGCCGAGAAGGCGAACGGTCGATCGGGAGTGAAGATGAACTCTTCGGTGGCACTGGCGAGCTGGTTACGTGCTTTGAGCGTGAGGACAAAGCGGCCTTTTGGGCTTATCGCATAGACAAAGAGATTACCGATAAGGAGTGCCTGCTCGGGCGTGATCGCCCACGGCCAGAACGAGACATTGGGTGCAAAGAGGACACCGACAAGCACGCCGTATGCGATGCGTCCTGCACGCGTCGGCGGCATCGTGAGGGGCTCGGTAAGCATCACGAGCGCCAAGAAGAAGAGAGGGAAGTGGGTCACCGTCTGAGTGAGCGCGGTCACGCTGTCGGTAGCCGCAAGGGCAATAGTGATTGACGCCGAGAGTAGAAAGGCAACGACGAGATCAAAGCGGCGTATCTTGCGCACCACCAGGAGTCCGCCGGTAAGGACGAACGGCATGAGGAGCACGCTCCCTCCTGCCCACCAGGTTGCCGATTGGTGGAGCGCGAGCGCAGAAAAAGCTATACCAAACGCCGCAGGATTGAAGAGATGTTTCTTCCCAAGCGCGAGGATGTACTTCGAGGCAATCGCCGTGACGGAGGCGAAGAGGAGAAAACCGATTCCGGCTCCATCAGTTGCAGAAACGGGTGCGATGAGGAGCGCGAGAATGAACCCAGTGATATACACCGATTCAACATTTGCCGGAACTCTGAAGACTGACGCAAAGACCTCATTCGTGATCCAGCAGGCACCAAGGATCACGACCGTTGAGAAGAGGAGTTCTGGTGTTGAGAAGGGGAGCAGATCAAAGAACGAGGCACCAAGCGCAGCAACCCACACCACCGTGAGGTAGTAGAGCACCAACCGGTACATCGTGATCCGGTTGAGAAATGCGTCGATCCAGGTCATTTATCGAGCGGCAAGCTTGAGCGCCGAGTCGAGCGAGACGACGTATGCTTCCCACGTTTGGGTCGCACCTGAGACAAGATCAACGTCAGCGCTCTGAATCTCGATCGCCTCCTTCGTCATAACAGAGAGCGATTCATTGCTGATGCGGGTCGATGTTTCTCGATCGTTCGGATAGACGAGTCCGATCACATTCACGAGCGCCCCACCTTTTACAACCGCCTGCACCTGTACCTGACCAAATATTGAGTCAACCGAGTTGCCCGTGTAGGTACCATCTCTAAACCGGCCGACGACCTCGGGGGTCGCTGGCGTGGTAGCCACAGCCGATTCAGGGCTACTCATGCGCTGCCAGACGACGTAGACGCCCACAACGAGAATGAGCGCAAGTGAGAGGGCAACTTTTTTGTTAATGAATGAAGCGGGCGGGAGGGGCTGTGTTTCTTGAGGCATATTCCGCCAGTATACGGGAGAGGAGGGGAAGGTACCAAGTGGACAACCGAAGGGTCTAGTATACTGGGGCGATGATTGAAAAACCCCTTATTCTCGTGATCGTTGGGGTTACCGGTGACCTCGCACGGCAGAAACTCCTCCCCGCCATAGAGGCGATCGCGGGGGCAGGTGTGTTCCCGGCGCGCACAACAATTCTCGGTACTACGCGTCGTGAGGGAGTGACGCTCGACGACCTCTCACCCTTTGTCCAAGAGCACCTTGAGCTCTTCACCCTCGACACCGACGATAGAGCTGGCTATACGCGTCTCGCGGAGCGTCTCGTGGCGCTTGAAGAAGGGGAGCCCGCACAACGTCTCTTCTACATGTCCGTGCCGCCGAACGCTGTCTCGCCTATCGTTACCCACATGGGGGCAGCTGGGCTCGCGCAGCCGGGGACGAAGCTTCTCCTCGAGAAGCCGTTTGGCACTGACCTCGCGTCAGCCACCGAGCTCATCACCCATGTTGAGCAGTACTTTACGGCAGAGCAGGTGTACCGGATCGACCACTACCTCGCCAAGCAGATGGTGCAGAATCTGCTCTCATTTCGACGAGAGACGACATGGAACAATCAGTCCATCGAGCGCATCGAGATCAGTGCGCGAGAGATAATTGGCGCCAAAGGGCGGGCCCACTTTTATGAGCAGACGGGTGCGCTCCGAGATGTGTTGCAGAGCCACCTGCTGCAGCTTGCGGCCCTTGTGCTCATGCGTCTCGATGAGTCGGTGAGCATTCCCGAGCGTCGCACGAACGCGCTCGCCACGCTCACGCTCGCGCCTGGCGCCGCGATCCGGCGCGGTCAATACCGAGGCTATCGTGACGACGTGGCCAACCCTGCGAGTACTACCGAGACCTATGTTGATCTCACGCTTGTCTCGAGCGCACCCGAGTGGCAGGGTGTCAGGGTACGGCTGGTGACCGGCAAGATGCTCGCAGAAAAGGATACGGCCATCCATATACGGTATAAAAACGATATGGCACCGGAGGCCGCTTTCACCTCGACTGACCCTGACGCCTACGAGAAGGTGCTCGTGGAGGCGCTCCGCTCTGATCACGCACTCTTTGTCTCAAGCGCGGAGGTGATTGAATCGTGGCGCATTCTCGCGCCGGTGCAGGAGAGGTGGGCGCGCTCGAGTGATGATCTCTTTTTCTACACCCCAGGCGATCCGACGCTCTAGGAACTTTTGACGACGTTAGTGGGGGCCCCTGTCGCAAAGTGCTGGATATTTTCTATGGTGGTAGTGAGAATACGCCCCACCGCTTCTTGGGTATTAAAGGCAAGGTGCGGGGTGACGATGACGCGCGGATGGTCAATGAGGTAGTGATTTGCGAGAGTCGTGCGCAGCTCTTCTTCTTTTGGATGGGGCTGGTTTAAGAGCGACTCTTCATGAGCGAGATCGCCCTCCTCCTCGAGGACATCGAGCGCGGCGCCAGCGAGTACACCCTGCTCAAGCGCGGCAACGAGCGCCGCAGTGTCGACGAGCGCGCCGCGCGCGGTGTTAATGAGGTAAGCACCTTTCTTAATGTTCTTCATATTCTCGGCGTTGAGAAGGTGATGGGTATGCGGGTTGTAGGGTGCATGGAGTGAAATAATGTCGGCAGAGGCGAGGATCTCGTCGAGCGTCGCGTAGGTGAAGTTATTGTCGATCGCGCACTGCGGGTCCTGACGGACGTCAAAGCCGAGCACCTTCATACCAAAGCCATTGGCCATTTTAATCATGTGCATGCCGATGTGGCCGCAACCGACAACCCCGATCGTCTTATCGGCGAGGTCAAAACCGCGGAGTCCTGCGGGTGAGAAAGCCCCGCTCCGCACGCGCGCCTGCGCCTCGGGTATGCGGCGCGAGAGGGAGAGGAGGAGCGCGAAGGCAAACTCGGCAACGGTGTTCTCACCGTAAAACGGGACATTCACTACCGTGATGCCCTTTGCCGCTGCCGTCGCAAGGTCAATATGATCAAAGCCGGTTGAGCGGGTGGCGATAAGCTTAAGCGCAGGAAATCGGTTCATCTCCGCCTCGCCGATTCTGGACTCCATAAAGACACAGAGCGCATCTGCGGAGGAGTCGCTCACGTCAGCGTGAGCCGAGAAGGGTCCCTCATGAAAAATGATCTCATCTCCCACAAGTTTCTCCCTCACCACCTGCTCCTCCCACCCCTCGCCCGCAAAGTAATGGATTTTCATACTCGGTATATTACACGACTTTTGCTTCTTGCTCGATGGCGAGAAGGCGCTCGTATTTTTCGAGGCGCTCACGCTGGCCGAGGCCGCCGGCCTTGATACCGTGGCAGCCAGTGCCGTAGGCGAAGTCGGCGATAAAGGTGTCGAGCGTCTCGCCCGAGCGATGTGAGGCGATCGGCTGCCAACCAAGTGCGCGGGTATCCGCAACGGCTTGGAGTGCCTCCATAACAGTGCCGATCTGATTTGGCTTAATCAACACAGCATTGACCGCTTTCTCTGCCGCCGCCTTCTTAATGCGTGCGGGGTTGGTAACGGTGAAATCGTCACCAACAATGAGGAGCTTGTTGCCGAGCTGCTCAGTGAGACGAGTGAAGTCAGGTGCTGCCTCTTCATCAAAAGGATCTTCGATACTGTGGATCGCATACTTTTCTGAAATACTACGATATATCGTAGTGAGTTGGTCTGCCGAATATGGTGTCCCGAGAAGCATATAACTGCCGTCTTTATAAAACTCGCTCGCGGCCGCATCAATAGCAAGTGAGACATTCGAAAAGTGTGCGGCGATTTCAGTGAGAATCTCAAAAGGCCTCTCGAGCGTGTCGAAGGAGGGCGCGTAGCCGCCCTCGTCGCCCATCGGGGTATCTGCGCCGAGCTTCTCACCGAGCTTGGCAAACGCTTCTCGCCCAGTGGCGAGCGCGCTGCTTGTTTCTCCCTCAATCACGAGGATATATTCTTGAAAGGGGAGCTTGAAATCGGCGTGAACTCCACCATTCATGACATTCATATAGAGATGCGGCGCCGCAGGCGCCGCGTTCACACGTCGCGCGATATTTCTCCAGAGCGGCTCGTCGGCCAAGAGGGCCGCGAGGCGCTGTGCCGCGATCGAGACGGAGAGTATCGCATTCGCGCCGAGGCGCGCCTTGTTCGGCGTACCATCGAGCTCGATAAGGTACGTGTCGAGCTCATCGAGTGTTTCAAAGCGGCGGCCCACGAGCGCGTGCCGGATCGTAGTATTTACATTCTCGATTGCGGCTGCCACACCACCATCGGTGTCCCGCAATTCAACCGCTTCGTGGGTGCCGGTGCTCTTGCCCGCAGGGACCGAAGCAGTTGCTGTGAGCGCATGCGCCGCGATAGTGGTCTCGACAGTCGGACGTCCACGCGTGTCGACAATCGCTCGTGCTTCAACGTAATCAACGCGCATGTTAAGTAGCCAGTTTCTCCTCAAGCTCCGCAATCTGTTCGATCGTTTTAATCACCGAGTCAGGATTGAGTGATATGCTCTCGATGCCCTCTCTCACGAGGAATGCAGCAAAGTCAGGGAGGTCAGAAGGGCCTTGACCGCAGATACCGATATATTTGCCGCGCGCAGTGCACTTACGGATGACCATGGAGATGAGCGCACGCACGGCTTCGTCGTTTTCGTTGGCAATATGGGTGACGATACCCGAGTCGCGATCGAGCCCAAGCGTGAGCTGAGTGAGGTCGTTACTGCCGATTGACATGCCGTCGAAGAGGTCGAGAAATTCTTCTGCAAGGAGGACATTGCTCGGGATCTCACACATCATGTAGACGGGCGTGGTCGTCTCACCTCCTTTTGCGAGTGACTTTGCGACGAGACCATGATCACGCATTGTCGTGAGCACCTCCTCCGCTTCTTTGACGGTACGACAGAAGGGGATCATCGGGATCACATTCTCGAGCCCCATCTCCTTACGTACTTTTACCAATGCGCGACACTCGAGTGCAAAAGCGTCTTTAAACTTTGGATCATAGTAGCGGGAGGCACCGCGCCAGCCGATCATCGGGTTGGCCTCACTCGGCTCATACGCACTTCCGCCGAGGAGGGTGGCGTATTCGTTGGTCTTAAAGTCAGAGAAGCGGACGATAACCGGACGAGGAGCAAAGGCAGCACCGATCTTTGCGATACCGTACGCGAGATTGTCGACGTAGAAGTCGATCGGATTTTTCCATCCCTGCATCTTCTTTCCTATCGCGGTGCGGAGCGTGGGTGAGAGTTTCTTGAAATTGAGCACCGCGAGTGGATGCACACCGATCGTCGATGCGATGATGAACTCCTCACGCGCGAGCCCCACCCCCTTCACGGGGAGGAAGGAGTTTTCAAACGCAATGTCAGGTGAAGCGATATTGACCATCACTTTGATTTTTGGCTCTGGAATGGTACCGATTGAGTGCTCACGCATCTCGATCTTTGCTTTACCGGTGGTGATACTCCCGACGCTTCCCGAAGCATCCACAGTGACCAGAGTTCCGTTCTTCAGCACCCGGGTCGCGTTACCAGTGCCGACCACGGCAGGGAGACCAAGTTCGCGTGAGACAATCGCGGCATGACTCGTGCGCCCACCGCGGTCAGTGACGATTGCCGAGGCCATCTTCATAATCGGCTCCCAGTCAGGGTCGGTCATTTCGGTTACGAGGATCTCGCCCTGCTTGAAATCTTTGATCTGGCGAGGACTCTTGATGGTGCGGGTGACTCCGCTTGCGACCTTCGAGCCGACTGAGATTCCACGCACGAGCTCTTTCCCTGCACCCGAGACGCGGTATTCGATAAACTTTGAAAAGTCACGTCCTGCCTGCACGGTCTCGGGGCGCGCCTGCACGATGTAGAGCTCGCCAGTGATCCCGTCTTTGGCCCACTCCATATCCATGGGAGTCCAGGTTTTAGCACGCTCTGAGTAGTGCGTCTCGATCAAGGCACCCCAGCGCGCAAGCTCAATCGCCTCAGCGTCGGTGAGAACAAAGCGACTCTCTTCAGCAGCGGAGGTGCGTACGGTCTTTGTCTGGATCACACCTTTTTTGCCGGAGGCGTAGAGCATCTTTTTAGTCTTCGCGCCGAGCGTCTTACTTATGAGCGGACTGCTCACCTTGCCGATCTTCGATTTCATCACGAGATATTCATCGGGCGTGACTTGTCCTTGAACGATCAGCTCGCCAAGCCCCCATACAGCGTTCATAAGGACAAGGTCGCTGAAGCCACTCTCGGTATCGACCGTGAACATCACCCCCGAAGCACCCTTATCAGAGCGGACCATCTTTTGCACCCCGACCGAGAGCGCGACCTTGGTGTGGGCGAAGCCTTTGTCGGCACGATAGGAGATTGCTCGGTCGGTGAAGAGGGAAGCCATTGCCCAAATGCTTGCACGTGCGACATCAGAGGCACCTCGGATATTGAGGTACGTCTCATGCTCACCAGCAAAGGAGGCACCCGGAAGATCTTCTGCAGTCGCGCTTGAGCGCACGGCGACATCGACGTTTTTGCCGTATTCCTTTTCCATCTCGGCATATGCCTCAACGATTTCTTTCTCCAGATCCGGAGGGAGGGGGGTGGCGCGCATTTTTTCACGTATCAGCTTTCCACACCGCGCGAGCTCCTTTAGATTACGGGTGTCGAGATCTTTCAGTGTCGTTTCAATAAAGGTATCGAGTCCGGTCTCTTTCAAAAAGTGATAATACGCATCGGCCGTGATACAAAAGCCGCCGGGGACACGTACGCCCTGGGGCACCACGGCGCGTAACAGCTCACCGAGCGAGGCATTCTTGCCACCCACTTGGGGGACCTGTTCCATCCCAACCTTGTGCATCCAGAGAATGTGTTCAGTAGCCATAGTAGTTATTTTTTGAGCGCAAGAATAATGTCAGACACGTTAGATCCAGTATACCCGGTTATGAGGGCGTCCCCGCTCGTTTTAAAGAAGTCATAGGAGCGGTGCTCGGTGAGGTATTCGCGCGGCACGAGCGCGTGCGTGACCGCATGCTCGCGCGTGGTCACATCCGCGATTGCTCCGGCGTGATCTGTGTTGTCGTGTCCGTCAGAAGCGAAGGCGAGTACGAGCTCATCGTCATGAATGTCTTCAAGCGTGGCGAGCACAAGTTCCTGATTGCGCCCGCCTGCGCCGCCTGCGCCGCCGATTGTTACGGTGCTCTCGCCTGCGTAGAGTCGCGCAGTCTTCGGGGGTGTGCTGTGAAGTTCTTCAACGATATCTCTCCCGAGATTATTCGCTTCCCCCACCACCTGATCATTCATGATAGCGGTTGTGTAGCCGCGCGCTTCTGCTGCTGCCTGCATCGCGTGAAGCGCGTGCTTATTAGTGAGGAAGAGAGTCGTCGTGACGTGCGCAAATGCTGCAGTGTCTTTGGGTGTCTCAATGAAGGTCGTGGTAGATGGGGGCGTGATGTCGTACTTTGTGAGAACCGCTTTTGCATCGGCGATGGTTGATGGATCGAGAAGTGTTGGGGCAGACGCAATATACTCAGGATCATTCCCAGGAACATCGGAGACGAGGAGAGTGAGCATTGTGGCAGGGCACGCGGCGGCCAGAGCGCCGCCGCGTGCGTGCGAGGTGTGCTTGCGTACCGTATTCAATTCTTGAATTGATGCGCCTCGCGCGGTCAGTTCTTTGAAAAGGATCTCCTCATCGGCGGCAGTCATAGGAAGCTCGGGCAGGCACAAGAGTGTCGAGCCGCCGCCCGAGATAAGCATCAGAACAAAGTCCTCAGGCGTACGGTCAGAAAGGAAGGTACGCAACGCAGTAGCAGCAGACACATTCGTCCCACTGGGGAGCGGATGCGTACCCTGGTAGGGGGTAATGGTCGTGAGTGCGTAGGGCTCTGGGTCAACCACATCAAGCGCGATCCCGCCCGCAAGATGTGTGCTGCCGAGCTTCTCTAGTGCGCGACTTGCCGCAAACGCGCACTTACCGACGGCAGCGACATACAGACGCCGCTCGGAAATAGGGTAGGGTACCCCGTCGAGCACAAGCTCTTCTTCGCGAACCACAAGCCTTTGAGAGAGGGCGGCTTCGACATTGATTGCGTCGTAGCCGGCCTCGACGATAGCAAGCGCATCGGTACGAAGCGCGGTTACCTGGAGCGCGCTCTGGTTACGCAGAGAGGACATACGGAACGTGTCAAGTGAGCCGAAAGAATTTCCTACGAATCATCGGCTGCGCGAAACGGTCGAGACCCCAGTACCCAGCGACTCGCCATGCGGCCATGAGGAGAAGTGCCAGGAAGAGCATGACGGGGTTCATGCTCACCGTGCCTGCGAGCAGATAACTCATGTTCATCACAAACCCAAAGAACGCAGCGATACCGGTGAAGAGCCCGACAATGAGACCAAGCCCGACCAAGACCTCGCCGACCGCGACTGCGTTTGACCACGCTGTCGCGTTCGGCAACACCATATTTTGGAGGAATGATGCGTACCACATCGATACGTCAGGGTGAAGTCCGGTCGTTTTCGTGAGCGCGCCTTTGACAAAGCCCTGGACGGCTGCACCAGCGCTAGGACCAAACCAGACCGGATTAATGACTTTTTCCCAGCCAGCTATAAACCATTCATATCCAAGATAGAGGCGGACGAGGAGCCAGAGGGGGGCGCTCATCGTGCTTGCGGTAAAGAAATGGATAATCCGTGATTGTTCGACGCTGTACGTGTTCATATATCTCCATTGTAGAACACTCTCCTCTGAATAAAAGTGGCGGGTGGGGAGTACTTCGGTAGTATAGAGAGATGAGGTCAGTACAGTCCATAATGGGTATGCCGATTGAGATCGAGATTGTGGCCCTCGACCCTGCAGCAACGATGCATGCCGCGTTTGACTATCTCCGAGGCGTTGATGAACGCTTCAGTACCTACAAGGAGACGAGTGAGATCTCGCAGATAAATCGCGGCGAGCTGCCGCTTGCCGCGATGAGCACTGACATGCGCGAAGTCTTTGACGTGGCTACAAAAACACACCAAGAGACACAGGGGTATTTCAATATCAAGCGCCCCGACGGGCTTCTCGACCCGTCTGGGATCGTGAAAGGATGGGCGATTAAAAACGTCGCGGCACTCATCGCGACCGCAGGGTGTGAGCACTACTTTGTGAATGCGGGGGGCGATATCGCGCTTGCCGGAAAAAACAGCAAAGGGAAAGACTGGAGTGTGGGGATCCGGAACCCATTCAATCCGACCCAGATAGTAAAGGTGATCTATCCGCGAGGGAGGGGAATTGCGACGTCGGGTTCGTATATTCGTGGCGACCACATCTACAACCCCCACGCGCCGCATTTGAAGCAGAATGAAATCGTGAGCCTCACGGTGATTGGCCCTGACGTACTCGAAGCTGATCGCTTCGCTACAGGAGCCTTTGCGATGGGGAAGAAGGGTATCGTTTTTATCGAGTCCCTTCCCGGCCTTGAGGGCTACCTCATAGATGCACAAGGCATCGCGACCCTCACGAGCGGATTTGAGTCGTATACAAAAATTTGATAGAGTCAATAGTACTGCCGAGGTAGCTCAGGTGGTTAGAGCATCTCACTCATAAAGAGAAGGTCGTGAGTTCAACTCTCACCCTCGGCACCCGTTCAATACGCACCTTTAGGTAGGACGAGGTGCGGGATGGTTTTGAGGATAATCGCGCAATCGAGGAAGAACGACTGATTGAAAACATAGTACAGATCGTATTCGAGATTCTCATTGAGAGGCAGATCTTTTCGTCCTAGGATTTGCCAAAGCCCCGTAAGACCCGGGAGGGTGCGCAGTCGCGCCCGCTGCCACGGCTCATACTTCTCAACCAGCGCGGGGAGCTCAGGGCGAGGGCCGACCAAGCTCATATCTCCGCGCAGGACATTGATGACTTGGGGTAATTCATCAATGCTGTAACGGCGAAGAATTCTGCCAAACGGGGTAATGCGTGGGTCGTCACTTGAACGAGGAGGGCTATTGCGCTTCTCGTGGAGATACATGGTGCGGAACTTGAACATCTTAAATATCTTTCCGTCCCTCCCGACTCGTTCGCGGACGAAGAAGATTGGTCCAGGACTCTCTCGACGTATACGCCACGCGATAACGGGAATAACGAGGAGTAGTATGACACACCCGACGCTGGCGCCGACGATATCGAGAGAGCGTTTCGCAAGGCGATCCATCGGTCGCAAGGAGCGGCTGATACGGACATCCTCAAGTAAGGCGATTGGGTCGGGGGTCACCCGGATGAGGGTAAGAATACCGCGTACGGCTCGCGTTACCTCGGCATCAGAACTCCCACTCATTCGTGTAACGAATGCGAGCAGGATCCTTCCTCCATAGAGCATGAAGAAAGAAATAACGACAAAGAAGAGGACGACCGTGCGTGAGTAGTCCGTTTTAATCAAAAAAGGCCACGTAATTATAAAAGCTCCCCACAGTGCGTAGGTCCGTAGAAAATCAGATAAGTATGAAAGAGAAAGGATATTTTTACGGTTGGTATAGAGGGAGAAAAGCGTGCCAAGTATGACGAACGCACAAAGCGCAGACCCTATAAACAATAAGTAGAACGAGGACGGTTGCAGTGCATACCCAAAAGAGCCACGGAGTGTGTATGCAAGAAAGAAGCTCGTGGCGAGGGCACCAACATCAAAAAGGAGGATTGTTGACGGTGATGCTTGACTGACATCCAAATCTCTCATCGTACTATCATACCGCCTTCGTCAATTGGCGCCAAAAGAAGCGGAGGGCGCTCCGTATATGCGAACGCGTTGCAGGATTAGAGAGTCGATTCTGCGCACTCACTCGGCCGTACTGGTGTATCGCTGTGGCACGAGGCTCATATCGCACTTTCCATCCGGCACGGTTAGCGCGCAAGCAGAGATCTATGTCACTGTAGTAGAGGAAGTAGGATTCATCTAGAAGACCGATCGAAGTAAGCATGTCTCGGCGTATAAGCATGCATGCTCCCAATACCCAATCGACATCGAGAGGCTGCACGTGATCATATTCCGTCATGAGGTGCCTGTGGAGCAGTCGGGGCATCCATGCTCGTGCCTCGGTACACCCGAGACCTCGTAAAAGGAAGGTAAAAAAGGTGGGGAAGCGACGACACGAGTACTGCAGCTTTCCATCAGGGTAGACCAGTTTTGGGGCGGCGATCCCAACTCGAGGGTCCGTATGCAGCTCAGATACGAGCACTTGGATAGTGTCAGCCGATATCTCAACATCGGGATTGAGTACCAGTATGTACGGAGTCCCAGTCGCGCGAACCCCCTGATTTACCGCTTGAGTATATCCCCGGTTCGTGTCGTTTAGAATCACGGTCAGACTTGAAAATTCACTTAAAATAGCGCGGGTAGAGTCATGCGAATTGTTGTCGACAACAACAACATCGCGCACCTGCGCCTCTGCAAGTGCATCGAGACACGTACGGATATAGTGTTCAGAATTGTAGGTTACCAGGACTACCGAAACGTCGTTCATAGTGCGAGTTCGCGAAACCAACGTCGCACCTCGTTGTTTGAAATAACGCGGCTTCGTTGGATGATGCGTCTTTTCTTCAGCATTTTTGGGAGAAGTCGCAGAGCACCTAAGGTTCCCTGTACATACACGTATCCAACGTCTTGGATACTTAGAGAACTCTCGATTGGGGCAGCTGGGTTCGTACGGAAGCGGCGCAAAAATGGGAACAGCTTCAAAGCAACATAAGCCGCATCACGGATAGGAATGAGGTAGTGGAAAAGAAGCACAACCACATACGGGAATGGCATATTCTTTATGACGGTGAAAATTCGGTTTCGCTGGGAGATACTGTACTTCCATGTACGGACGAGGCGAGAGGATGTTCCGGATCCAACGTGGTATACCCGGGCGGTTGGTACGTACCAGCATGTCCACCCAGCAAGACGAGCGCGTATGCAAAGGTCAACGTCCTCAATATAACTTCCAAAGTCGGTGTCAAAATATGAACCATCCATGCAAATATCTTCAAGCGTTTCTCTCCGGATAAGGCACGCAGCGGCACACGCAGCAAATACTTCTTCAAATAGTTCATACTGACCCTCGTCGCGTTCATTATGGCCTCGATTTCGTACCCGCCCTGTTGTTCTTGAAAAGGAGTCGCCTACAGAATCGATAATGTCTCGCTGAGTAAAGTTGTATATTTTGCTGGCTGCCACACCGATAGTCGTGTCCGTCTGCATACCTTGTAGGAGCGAGTTAAGCCAGTCGGGATCTACTTCAGTGTCGTTGTTAAGGAGAGCAATGTGAGAGATCTCGGGATCTGCAAGTGCCGCCTTAATACCCTGGTTGTTCGCTTCTGCGAACCCGAGGTTTGAAGAATTTCGAATAAGGGTTACGTGCGAGTACGCTTTCTCCACAAAAGCCACAGAAGTGTCGTCACTGCCGTTATCTACGAAGTAGATTTTTATGGGATGGTAGGTTTGTGCAGAGAGTGAGTTGAGGCAGTTTTCTAAGAAACGACGCCCATTCCAATTAACAATGATGACGGCTACCTTTTTCATCCTGATTTTCGAGAGGAGAAAAAATTGCTCGTTTTGTATAGCATCCGTAATAATTTCCATTGCCACGTTCGCGCACGCAATTGATGGGTTCGTTCAAGGGCGAGTCCTTTTTGTAACTCTCGATCGGTAAATAGCGTCGCAATCTCCTGTAAGGCAGGGAGGGCGTGGCGGGAGGCGACCACGATGATGTATTGCTGTTGTCCGGGCTCTTTGTCTGATACTTGTTCTGTATGAAGGGGGTACGCTCCCTCTTTAAGGTGGTTCTCCTCGACCACATAACTTGCTGCCACTGTGTTTTGATAGAACGTACGAATGTGCGGGAAATCGTGCAAGAGAGACAGGAGCTGTGCGGCGGTAAAGAGATGCAAATGGTGCTCATTATCCTCTGGTGCTACCGGACTGTGGGGGGTTGAGAGAATGAGAAGACCATTTTCTTTAAGCACGCGTACGAGTTCTTTGACAAAGCGTTCTGGGTGATGCACGTGCTCTATTGTTTCAAAAGAAACAGCCACGTCGATCGACCCCGTCTCAAGTGGAATAGCGTCAGCGTCTCCTACTTGGAACGAAATTCGTTCATGCGCATACCTCTTTTGTGCGTAGGCAATCGCTTCTGGAGAAACATCAATCCCGTGTACGTGTGTAGCGTTTGCAGAAGCGAGCATAGAGGATCCGTACCCAGCACCGCAGGCAAGGTCGAGCACGCGAGCCTGAGTAACAAACTGTTTCGCGAAAAGATAGCGGGTGATGTGTTCCAAGTAGATGAGGTCATCACGCTGCATTTCTGGTACCATTCGTTCGCCTCGATTTGTCGGATCATCCATGGTATTCGATTATGATAGAGTAATTACTGAGGAAAATCAAAATGACCTGATATGGACAGCACCCTTTTAGTTACTCAGTTAGGTAAGACATATGGCTCCACTGTGGCAGTTAAAGATGTCTCCTTTTCCGTCAAACCGGGCGAAATAGTCGGTTTATTGGGTGAAAACGGTGCAGGGAAAACGACCACGCTCAACATGATTCTTGGCATTGTGACTCCAACCACAGGATCGATACACATATTTGGTAAAAATCTCACCTCACATCGCGGCGATCTGCTCGGGCAGATCAATTTTGTGGCCCCTTATGCTCATTTGCCGGGCAATCTAACAGCGTGGCAAAACCTAACAATTTTCTCGTACCTATACGACATCCCGCACCCTCCACAGCGTGTCAGGACGCTTCTTGAGGATTTTGGTCTCATGCGATTAGCCAATACAAAGGTGGGACTGCTCTCCTCGGGAGAGCAGTCTCGACTCAGCCTAGCGAAGGCATTTCTAAACGAGCCAAAACTTTTGTTGCTTGACGAACCAACTGCGTCTCTTGACCCGCACACGTCGGATACGATTCGAAAAAAATTGAAGAAATATGCGGTTACAGGTGGCGCGGCAATTTTATGGACTTCACACGATATGTACGAAGTAGAGGCAGTATGTGATCGGGTGCTCTTCATTGCAGGCGGTTCGATCATTCTTGAAGGGAATCCGCGAGAGCTCGCATCAATGCACGGTACTAAGAATCTTGATCAACTGTTTGTTGCTCTCATAAATCGTCGCGCACACTCCAACCATGAGTCTTAAACGCGTATACGCCATTTTTTTAAGGCAATTTTATTTGCAATCGCGGAGTAAGACTCGATTTATATCGTCACTTTACTGGCCTACCGTCGAGCTCTTTATATGGGGTCTCATCACTCAATACCTGATGAGTCTTGGGGGGACACCATTCACCGTGTTGGGGGTACTGATTGGTGCTGTTATATTTTGGAATTTTTTTACACGTATTCAACAGAGCATGACGAACGCTTTTTTGGAGGATGTATGGACCCGCAACTTAATTAATCTTTTCTCTTCACCGCTTACGGTAGGCGAATACTGCATGGGACTGATACTCACCAGTATCGTTACCACAATTCTTGCGATCGTGACTATGACAGTTTTTGCGGCGCTCCTCTTCGCGTATGATGTGTTTCAGTTTGGTCTATATATCATACCGTTTGCATTTATCTTATGTATGTTTGGTTGGGCGATGGGTATCGTTGCAACGGCAGCGGTATTGCGCATGGGTCCTGCTGCGGAAATCTTGGTATGGTCCCTCCCCGTTTTCACCATGCCCTTTTCAGGAGTATTTTATCCAATCAGCACGCTCCCTGCTTTTATTCACCCGTTTTCGTACCTACTTCCTACCACGTATGTATTTGAAAGCATGCGACATATTGTGGGCGGTGGAAGTTTCTCGATGTACTATTTTCTTATTGCTTCAGCCCTCTCCCTCCTCTATCTCGTAGGGTCTTTTGTTCTTCTGCGGTATGTGTATCGTTTGGTATTGCGACGGGGGCTCTTCACTCGTTTTATGACGGAGTAACTTTTGTCTTATGTGCTACTATCGAGTCACCGTGAAAGAGTGGCTTATGAGCGTGAACGCTGCAGACCGCCCTTCTTTTTTTGCATTGCTTGCTCTTGGTCTTCTTCTGGTTGTTGTGCCCTTCTATCACGGGGGAGCGAGGTACGAGGCGCAACTGTTCCTCTTTTTCTTATCAGGACCGTTTGCGTATTTTGCCTGGAGGCACCGTCGTGAGGCATTTCAACGTGCACTATGTGAACCAGTCAGTGTGCTGTTTCTCCTCCTCCTTGGCGCCATGGCGCTGTCGTTTATCCCTTCAGCAGATCGGACGACGACGGGCATAAATGTACTGCACTGGGTTGGGTATTATGTAGCGTTTATCTCTGCGCGCCTCGTCGTTGACTCACGCCCTCGCTTCGAGTTTCTGACCGCCGTAGCTATGGTGAGCGCGGGCCTCCTCGCTCTCTGGGGTATCGTAGAACTCTTTTTCACCAATAACTTCGGATATCTTCGACTCGCTTCTACCTTCAACGACCACAACGCTTTTGCTGGGTTTTTATTGCTCCCACTCGTGCTGTTGTATGCGCGTACCGCCACAGCCAAAACGCGCGTCAGCGCGATAGGGTGGGGTGTATGCGGCACGCTGGTGAGCGCCGCTTTTGTACTGACGTTCTCTCGGGGGAGCTGGCTCAGCCTCCTCATCGCGCTTGTCCTCGGGGCGGCGCTGTTCTTTCGACCGGTGGTGGCGTTGGCGCGAACGAGAGTGGTCGCCGTACGTATACTCGCTCTTCTTGCCTGCAGCGCGCTTCTGGTTGCTGGTCTATTGGCGCTCACGCAGCAGCGAGCGGCGACACAGGGTCAAGAGGTGGGGGTGTTTACCGGAGAAACGCTCGAGGCGAATGCGCTCACCGCGCGACTCCATTATTTTGATGACGCGTTGACCATCATACGACACAACCCTCTTATGGGGGTTGGACTCCGGACGTATGGCGAGGCAGTCAAACGGTATAAAGATACGCCTGCGTATTATGCGTCAAGCCCGCACAATGAATTTCTTAAGCTCTTTGCCGAGATCGGCCTTCTTGGCGGGCTTCTCTTCACTCTCCTCGTCTTCGTGATTGTCTGGTCTCTGTATCGCTCTGCGCGCCAGGACGACTCCTCGGGAGAGGAGGTTGCGCGCAGTGCCGTCTTCATAGGAGCTGTGGCGACAATTCTGGCGCTCTGTATGGAGGTTAACTGGGGATACGCGGCAAACCCGCTCCTCTTCTTCCTTATAGTAGGCGCAGTCTACGGACAGCGGGGCATAGTGACACCAGAAAGGGTGCATCGATGGGGAAGGGGCCTCGCCATACTCGTGCTCGGGAGCGCCGCAGCCATAAGCTGTTTCAGTATCTCGTATTGGTATGATTCGTACCATCTTGAAATGGGCCTGGCCTACTTGAGCAATCAAAAGTATGATGCGGCGCTCGCTGAATTTAGAACCGCAACGCGGCTTGGCGATTTTGATTTTTCTCCACACTTTCATGCGGCCACCACACTTGAGCGGCTCTCACATCTGACTAACGATCCAACCAAGAGAAGAGCATTGCTCGAAGAGGCGTTAGACGAGATACACCGCAGTATCGAAAAGAAGCCCAAGAAGCCGCTCTTCTACAGCTGGGAAGCTCTCATTTACAGAGAGCTGGGTGACGAAGAACAGTATGAAGCCGCACTTCTCAAAACGATCACTTTTAACCCTGTAGAGGGGATATATGAATACGAGCAGCTCATGCAGCTCTATGTCCAGCAGAAAGCGTATGAAAAAGCCATCGCTATTGCGAAAAGAATCCTCCCCTCCTACCCCCCAGAGCTCTATGCGAACCCATATTGGGTGAATCCGTACAAAAAGGTGGTGTGGGAGCAGGTTGCCAATGTCTACCTTCAGGCGAGTACTGCCTACGCTCGTCTCGGCGATACCGCACAGGCAAGCGATATGGCCGCACTCGCGAAACAGTATTTCGCCACCGCCTCACAAAAGTGAGTCGCGACATAGCGCACCGGCTTCCTAAACCCAGTTTGTGTATAAGACGGCTAGTATAATGCACTGTCACAAAATATACTTGGGATATGCCGATGCATCGCGCGGTGAACGCAGATTTCTTTAAAACATGGTCGCCCGAAATGGCCTACATTCTTGGATTTTTCGCCGCAGACGGATATCTAACTCTTAATAAGAGGGGTGCTCATTTTTGGAATATTCAAATTACTGATGAACATATTCTTATCGAGATTAAAAAAGCGATACGGTCTGAGCATAAAATAAGTGTTCGATCGAGGAAGGGAAATGAAAAGATTATCTACCGTCTTCAAATAGGAAATAAAGAGATGTGTACGGATTTGGAGAAATTGGGATTCATGCCAAATAAAACAAAAAGTCTGGCGGTACCACATGTTCCCCAAAAGTATTTCTCACACTTTGTTCGAGGGTATTTCGATGGAGATGGGAATGTGTGGTTCGGCCTTACGAAAAAGGAGAGGAAAAGTCCCAGCTTGACGCTCTTGACGGCGTTCACCTCTTGTTCGAGGCGTTTTCTCGTTCTTCTTCTGAAGAAACTGCGACAGCAGGGTATCGACGGAGGATCAATTTATGACTCAAAAAATAACTATTCTCGGTTGCAGCTCGGGACGCGAGATTCTTTGAAATTATATAAATTGATGTATAATCGGGAGGATTCTTCGGAATTACTGCTGGTAAGGAAGAAAGTCGTCTTTGAGCGATTTTTAGCCACGAAGAAGAATGCGGTCGTAGCTTAGTTGGTTCAAAGCGCGTCCCTGTCACGGACGAGATCGTGGGTTCAAATCCCATCGACCGCGCAAAGCAAGAAAAAGCCGGGTTGGTCCCCGGCTTTTCTGTTAGGTCCGGCCGTAGCGGTCGTCGAGGCGCTCGATGTCGCTCTCGTCGAAGGTGCCAAAGGCGATTTCGAGAAAGGTGATCCCGCCCTCGCCGCCCGTGACGCGGTGCTCGGTGTGCCGCGGCACAAAGAAACTGTCCCCCGCGTGTGCCTCGTGATCAGTGTCGCCAATGCGCACAGTACCCACCCCAGAGAGAACGCGCCAGTACTCATCGCGGTGCTCATGGGTCTGGAGGCTGAAGGCCTCACCCTCCTTTACGGTGATTATCTTTACCGTCGTCTCTTGATTGAGCGTGAAGCGTTCAAAGGCGCCCCAGGGGCGCTCCTCCTTCTCGTAGTGCTCGAGTCCTTCCATCGCTCCAGTATATACTGATTTTAAAATATGGTAGTGTGTGCGCACATTGCCGAGATAGCTCAGTTGGTAGAGCAGCGCCATGGTAAGGCGCAGGTCGTCGGTTCAATCCCGACTCTCGGCTCCAGAATCAAAACAAGGTCAGATTCGCCGTCAGAAAATTTCGCGGCGCGGAGCGCCGCGTAGGGGGGATGCGCATTTCCGCGCGCTTCGCGCGCGTGGAGGGAGAGGTTCAATCCGAAAATTTTTTGGAGGGAGGATTTTTTGGAGGGGTAGTTTTCAGAATGGGCGATTTCATCAAGACGCGAAGCGTCTTCTATCCAATTCCTGACCGGTTCAACCCACGCGGCAGGGGTTCGTTCAAGGCGGACGATTTGTTCCTCAATCGTCCGGCGCTCGCTCATAAGCGAACGGCGGCGGGACAAGTACTCCTCGCGCTCCAAATCCTCGGCGACATAGAGGTCGGTTAGCCGAGCATGCGTGCGCGAGATGTCCGTAACCTTGTCCCGCAGGTCGGCAACGGCACCTGCTGCCGTTTTAGAGGCGTTGGCGGCTTCTGTATCAAGAAGGGCAGACAACGGCGATACCCACTCCTCGGGCATCGTGTATTCACCAAGAAGCGCCGAGAGTTGAGAATCCAACAATTCGCTTCGTATCGGCGCTTCGACGCATTTAACCGCCTTAGATTTTCGCGTACAGCGGTAGTAGGTATAGAGGTGAATATTGCCGTTCTTCTGGTGTTTCTCTTTCTTCTCGGCGGTGATGCTCATACCGCAGGAGCAGCGGAGCAGGCCACAATACGGGCTCGGATCATCCTTGATATCTGGTACACGACCGCGACTATGCAGGACGACATTCGCCTTATCAAAAAGCTCTTTAGAAACGAGCGGCTCGTGCGTGCCTTCGTACACTTCGCCCGCGTAGCGGAAGTGTCCGTAGTAGAACGGATTTTGGAGAAAGAACGAAATTTGCGAGATATGAATGCGACGATTGCCTTTAGACAGAACGCCCGCCTTCTCAAGCATCGTGGCGAGAATGTCTAAAGTATCCTTGCCGGTCGCATACCGTTCAAAAATTTCTCGGATTAACTTCGCATTTTTACGATGCGTCTTGATAGTCTTTGTACTCGGGTCGTTCAAATATCCGAACGGCGCGAGGCCGGGATAGATACCTTGTCGCGCTTTCTGCCTGAGCCCGCGAGAAGTATTCGCGCTCAATTGCCGGATGTACTCATTCGCCATACCGAGCTCCACCGACATCATCAGCACATTGTCGTTTGGGAAGTGCGAGCGGTCGTGCGTCTGAATATGGCGAATCACACCCTGTTGCAGGAGCCACTGAATCTGCCCGCCGTCTACCGGATTACGCGCGAGCCGGTCAATCTTCCAACAGATAATGCCCTGCGCTTCGCCCTTTTGTATTCGCGCCATCATATCGCCGAAAATAGGGCGACCCGGCATCTTTGCGGATTTCTTCTCCACGAATACCTCAACGATGTTGAGCTGTTCGCGCTTAGCAAGCGCGCGGAGCTCGACGAGCTGGGCTTCGATAGACAGCACCTGCTTATCCTCGACATCGGTGCTTTTGCGGGCGTAAAGGAAGTAGAGCATAGGCTTGACTTTGTATTCAGTTATCCCTTATGATAGCATACATCTGAATAATGGAATATGGCAAAAGCTAACATTACAACGAAAGAAGGCGTAAAGATAACCGTGGAGGGTACGCCAAAGGAAGTCGCCGATCTTGTCTCACAACTACAAGGCGGCAAATCACGTTCTGCTCCTACTAAGACGGATGGACGTAGTTCGAGAAAGGAGGCGATGTCTGATAAAGCGCGTCCCACTCCCATTAGCCTCGTTACTGACTTGATTGACGGCGGATTCTTCAAGAAGCCGCGCGAGCTGAGTGCAATAAAGAATGCCCTGGCCGAGCAGGGCTATCATTATCCCGTCACGTCGTTGTCTCCGACTGCGTTGCGTCTTGTCAGGAAGCGGCACCTGCGAAGAATTAAAGATAAGAAGCGCTGGCTTTACGTTCAATAGATGCTTATGAATGAAAAAACTACAAAGGCCATACTTACTCGGCTAGAACGTCTGGAAAGGGCGGTGTTCAATTCTGGTAAAAACAAGCCAGTTGCGAAAACGACAGACACAAAATCATCGCAACCGACTAAACTAGATTTTGGACTCAATGAGAAAAACTTTATAAAAATCTATGCAAAAGGGTTGAGCGGGCCGAAAAAATTCACGCTCCTTCTCGCGCACATGACGAAAGGGAAAACTGGTTCCGATATTGAAGTGGGTGTAATTAGTAGCAAGTGGAACAAAATGAAAGCCAAGAACCTTTTGGGATATACCTTTAACGGGAAGTACCCGAATGAGGCGGTAACTCAGGGTTGGGTAGATTCCAAAAAGTACGGTTTCTATCACTTGCGCCAAGGATGGATGAGCATATTTGACTGAGCATGAAGGGAGACAAGAAAAAATGGAGAATGTCGGCAGTGAGCAGGGCTGACTTGCCTTCGGTTTACGGGTTTACCAAAGCATCTCTCGATGCGGGGCTGTGGTGTTTGTTCGTGAGCAAGGACGAGTTCGGAGTCGACTACTTAACTTATGAGGAGATTCAAACGATCTTGCAAGAGTTTCTCGACATACCAATCACCATAAAACGCCTTCAGAAGGCGTTTGCGCCGGTTATTGGGAAAAAAATAATCAAAAGTCCTAACGGCAACGGATTAAAAATCAGTAGCCCAGGCGAGGCTTATTTTAAGGGATTGAAGAAGGACGAACCACTCAATGTCCTTTATGTGAACCCCAACAAACCTCGTACCGCACGAAGGACGCTAGAGTCGCTCATAAGAACACTCCCTAAAGGAGAGCTGTTAATTTGCGACCCTTACTATGGATTAAGAACCCTAGAGGTGTTGGAGGCATTTGCGAAGCACCACAAGAAAATCCGATTTTTGACAGCTCGCGTAGGTGGGGGCGAGAAACAGGCGACCTTGAGCAGAGCCCTAACTGACTTTAAAAAAGAGCATTCCAAAAAAGTTGAAATGCGAGTCACTTCGCACAACGACTTACACGACCGGTACATCATCTCAACGGACCAATTTCTGATTGTCGGACATGGGATAAAAGACCTTGGTGACAGAGAATCTTTAATAGTCGTTGTTCAAGATCGCTACGGAAAAGACATTAGAAAAACGATAACGGCTAATTTCGAGACGAGATGGGCAAGCGCTAGTTCCATTTAGGGAGCTTCGCTGGTTTCAGACCCGCCAGCGAAGGGGCTGGTGCGCGCACGGGTGGGAGGGGCAAGCACACTACGGATGTATTCTGTATTCGCATTCCCCTCCAAAAAATCCTTCCTCCAAAAATTTTCGGATCTGGTATTTCTGAACCTCCTCCACGCGCGCGAAGCGCGCGGAAATGCGCATCCCCCCTACGCGGCGCTCCGCGCCGCGAAATTTTCTGACGGCGAATCTGACCTTGTTTTGATTCTGGAGTCTCTATTAAAGCACGCTAGAACCCATTTTACACGAAACCCGAATTAATGAT
>JBBTSV010000001.1:0-90383 GCA_038064595.1 Patescibacteria group bacterium | reverse complement strand
CCCGACCCCTTCCCGCTTTGAAAAGAAGGAAAGGTTTTTGGTTTTGGTTCGGCGTACTTGAATTATAATTCAATATTGTTCGTAAGTACAATTTCTCGTATGCTACAATTATGTTGATAAGTCAGAAGTTGGGGGAGAATATAAAGAAGATACGGACTCGTAAGGGAATGTCGCAAGGCGACATTTGCCGAGCGCTTGATATGGATAGAGGATACATGAGTGCTATTGAGAATGGCAAAAAGAACATAACGATTACACAGCTAGAACGACTAGCGAACGCTCTTGATGTGTCGGCTGATAAACTCCTAAAGTAAACGGATATGAAACCGACAAGAGAGAACATACCTGAAGACCAAAAGTTTGTTGAAAATGCTCTAAAGAATGAGGGTCTTAAAAATTTTGTATACAAAAATTTCCAAAAAAGTCTCAGTGAACTTGGTTGCGAACAAGAACTCATTGAAGACTTTTTGAAAAATCTGCCCGAACTAGACTTGCATGCTTTTTGGGAAATATACCAAGAACAACTGCAGGCGGTTTTCAATGTCCAGTATCGAGATGATGTCGAGACGAGTTATTTTAAGGAGCATGTTGTCCCCGTTGTTCAGCCTTGCGAAAAAGTTGCAGATATTGGCTGTGGAACAGGCGTCCTCTCTAAGCTGCTCCTAGAAACTGATAACTTTGAAGAAATCGTTGGAATTGAAATAAATTCTTATCCTGAATGGAATACCTTTACAGATAAAAGAATTAGGTTTGAAGTTATTGACGAGGAGGGTTTTGAGAATTTTTTACAAAGAGAACTACCTGACGCGGCGGTTTTAGCATGGGTTCTTCATCATATGGAATATGATCAGCAAGTACGTTACATGGGACGCTTATATACGGCACTTAAACCAGGAGCGCAAGTAGTAATTCTTGAGGATGGATATTCAACCACACTCGCTCCTCAATATGGAAAAAATTTGCATGATACTTTTATGAAATTTTCACCAGAGGAACGTAACGCTATTACTGGTATCAACGATTGGTGTGCAAACCGCGTTCTTCGCTTACGCGAGAAAGTGCCATGTCCATTTGGTTATCGAACCGTCGAAGACTGGGAGAAGATGTTTGGAGAAATCGGTTATAGGAATGTGTACAAAAAGTACATCGGTTTCCCCAATCGGGACGTGTTGAATCCTCAATGTGTGATGGTTTTTGAGAAATAAAAAACTATTTATTTTTGTTGTATAATGTAATTTATGAAGAAAATACGCGTTGCCTTAGCTGGAGTTGGAAATTGCGCCAGTGCGCTTATTCAAGGAGTCGAGTATTATAGAAACTTAGATAATGAACCTGTTGGTGTCGCTCCGAGCGTTGGTAAATATGCCATTAGCGACATTGAGTTCGTCTTGGGTTTTGACGTTCACAAAGACAAAATCGGCAAATCGCTCAGTGAGGCAATTTTTGTGAAGCCAAATTGCGCGGAATTTCTATATAAGTCAGTACAAGAGTTTGGAATGGTATACAAAGGTCATGTTCTTGATGGATTAGACAGCAACATATCGCAGCACGTCCCTGTTGACGAATCGCAATCACCAGAAGACGTCACTGAAATTCTAAAAGAACACAATGTTGATGTGCTTATAATTCTTTTACCGACAGGTTCTCAAAAGGCGGCTGAACACTATGCAAGAGCCGCCATAGAAGCAGGTTGTGGGATTGTGAACGGGATGCCAGCCGACATTGCAAACAATGACATACTTGTCGCTTATGCTACAGAAAATATCGTCCCAATAATCGGCGATGATATAAAGTCACAGATTGGTGCAACGATTATTCACAGAGCGCTTACAAACCTCTTTCCTATGCGTAACGCATTTATGGACAGAACCATTCAACTTGATTGGGGTGGTGATATGGATTTCTGTAATCTCACCAGCAATCAACGCTACGAAACTGGTGGTAAGCGTCGTTCAAAAACAGAATCTGTTATTGAGGGATTGCCAAATAAAGATAGTGTGGAGGCTCAAATATCTGCGGTTGATTACATACCATTTTTAGAAAACCAGAAAGAAGCTTATACTCGGTTAGAAGGGCGCATTTTTGGTGGCAAGAAAGTGCGGGTGGATGTTATGTTACAAGTTCAAGATGCTTACAACTCAGCAGGTATTCTTGTGGACGCACTTAGGGTACTGATGATAGCAAAGGATAGAAAAATCGGAGGTGTAATAGACTCGGCATCCTCAATGTTTAACAAACGTCCGCCAAAACAACTTCCTGATGTAGTCGCGCGTAAACAGTTAGATGATTTCATTGCAGACGAGTAGTGTCGAAGCCGCAAGCGACCCACAAACCGCCGAAGCAGTCGCGCGAGCGAATGCGAGCGGGCTATGCGTAGGCGGTTGGTGGGTTCGCGTACGCTAGCGCTAACACCTTGCGCGGAGATGGTCGAGCCTCGGGTCGGCGTGGAGGCGGAAAAAGCGGAGTGGAAATCTCTCAAGTACGATGGAGATTGAAACGAAGCTTTTGGGAGACGAAACGCCGAACCAAAACCAAAAACCTTTCCTTCTTTTCAAAGCGGGAAGGGGTCGGGGGAGGGACGCGAAAAATTGGAAGGTTTTTGGTTTTGGAAACAAGCGTCAGCTTGTTTCCCGAGGCGTTTGTCCGCATCACCACGAAAGCGGAGCGTACGAGCTAGTCTAAAGCCACCACGCGCTCCGCGCGTGCGAAGTAGGTTCGAGCAAAGGTAAGGAGTTCACCGCCGCGATTCATTGGGACAGGGTATACTTACCCCATTACCGACTAACCTTTTTACATGTTTACTCTCATTGACCCGTGGGCAGTGCTGGTCGCAGCAGTGGTAGCGTACGTAATCGGCTGGGCGTGGTACTCTCCGCTCCTGTGGGGCAAGCCGTGGAACGAGAGCCGCGGCAACGCGGCAGACGCGCCCACGGTGATGAGTCCGCGCATACTGCTCTACGGCTTTGTGAATACCCTCCTCATGTCGTTTGTGATCGCGGTCATGTTCGCGCTCGTGGACGTTTTTTCGCTCGTGCAGTCGCTCCAAGTCGCTCTCCTGATGTGCTTTGGTTTTATCGTCACGCTCAAGTTCAACGAGCTCATCTACACCAATACCCCGCCGCACTGGGGCCGTCGTGCGCAGCTCCTCTTCCTTATCGACTCTGGGTACTACATTGCCGTCTTTCTCGCGGTAGCGACGGTTCTCTGGTATCTGCCGTAGTGAAAACTGATTCTGGTGGCGCGTATACGAATACCCATGCGCACGACGATTACTCATCTCATACGGTTCTCCTACACCCACATCGTTAAAAAAGTTCTCTTTCTCTTTAACCCAGAAGCGGTACACACCAGCGCAACGTCCTTGGGAAAAAAGCTTGGAGACTTTCGGCTTACAGAGAACATAATGACTTCCCTGTTTGCCACCAAGGCCCCCTCCATCGCCCAGTCTCTGTTTACCATTCAGTTTTCATCTCCTGTCGGACTTGCGGCAGGCTTCGACTATAAGGCAGAACTCACCCACGTGCTGCCTTGTCTTGGTTTTGGCTTTGGAACGGTGGGCACCCTGACGAATCTCCCCTATGAGGGGAATCCGCGCCCGATGCTGGGACGCTTGCCCAAGTCTCGATCGCTGATGGTAAATAAAGGATTTAAGAATAGGGGCATCGAAGCCACGCTCGAGACCCTGCGTGATAAGACATTTGCCTATCCGGTAGGAGTGAGTATCGGTAAAACCAATACGTCAGCTATAACGACCCAAGAACAGGCGGTGGAGGATGTCGTGGCCGCTTTTATAAAAGCAGAAAAATCCGAAGTTCCTTTTGCCTACTATGAGCTCAATATCAGTTGCCCCAACCTCTTCGGGTCAATCGAATTTTACGAACCTCATCATCTCGAACAGCTTTTGACGGCAGTGCAGGAGGTGGGGGTGCGGCGCCCGATATTCGTAAAAATGCCCATATCAAAAACTGACGAGGAGATTTTCGACATGATGGACGTTATCGTTCAACACGACTGCATAAAGGCCGTCATCTTTGGCAATCTCCAGAGAGATCGAGGTGCTCCGTCACTCCGACCAGACGAGGTTGCACAGTTTCCAAAAGGAAATTTTAGCGGAATTCCCTGCCAACAAAGATCAGACGAGCTGATTAGAATGATTTTTAAGAAATACGGTTCTCGTATTAAAATCATCGGCTGTGGTGGCATCTTTTCAGCTGAAGACGCGTACCGCAAAATTAAGTACGGAGCGAGTCTGGTGCAGCTTATCACCGGTCTCGTTTTTGAAGGACCACAGCTGACTTCTCAGATAAACGAGGGGCTGGCAACGCTCCTTACGAGAGATGGGTATCGTTATATCACCGAAGCGGTTGGGGTGGATGCATAAATACGCTGCGGTTGCTATTTCTAGCTAACTTTTATCTGAAAGCTATACATCCCCATTCCACACACCCCCTGCACTTTGTCGCCAGATTTCGGAATACCCAAATCAATTATTTCTTCGCCTGTTGGTTGCAGTATTTTTTGAAAACCAACGGAACGGACAACAAGCGATAGTGAGCAATCATAGGTACCATCTGTCTTCACGATCAGTGTGGTGGGGAGTCCTCCCTTGATTTCTGTGATGCGCGGAGAGTAGCCCCCCTTGGCGGTTATGGTCACATACTGCACGCCGTCTCTCACTTCAAGATTTTGTGATGGTGTGACCTCGCCACCTGAAGATACTGACCTGTCAGAGACATAGTAAAAAGTCCCCGCAATAAGGGCAACGCTGATGACAATAGATATGATGGTACCTTTTTGCTGCTGCATGGAGTAAAGATTATACCGTAAACAGAGGGTCGATAACACCGAGTCCTGCAAGTCCTGCAAGAAGTGCGAAAGCCCCAAGACCAACCACCACCACACCTGCTGACTTGAAGAAAAGCGAGGCATGTTTTGAGTGAGCGAATGATGCAGAACCAAATGACAGCAGTGCGAGCATCGGTAGTGTACCGAGAGCAAATGCAGTCATAATCAGGAGTCCCGAGAAGAATGAACCGCTTGAAAGTGCCGCAACTTGCATTGCCTGAGTGAATCCGCATGGCAGGAAAAATGTACCGACACCAACTAAAAATGGTGCTATCGTCTTATGCTCAATGGTACGGAAGAAACTGAAAAATCCAGAAGGTAATGCGATCCTATTTTTTTCAAACACTCCCACCAAATGAAGCCCAAGTACAATCATCACGACTGATGCAACGATTCCAAGAATGGCAGTGGCGGTAAAACTTATGCCCACCGCACTACCAATAGCGCCAAGAATACCACCAAGTACGGCAAAACTTATAAGACGACCTCCGTGAAAAAGCATCATCGGCTTCACGTCACTTACTTTGTCCTGAGACACTGTTGCAGAAAGAGAGAGGACAAGCCCCCCGACAATCGCAAGACAGCTTGAGACGGATGCTACCAGACCGATGATAAAACTGGTTAGTGGTGTTATGGTCCCGCCCAAACCAAAATTTAGAATTCCTGATTTCTGCACAATAAAAAAGAGGGACAGAAACGCTAACCCAATGGGTAAGGCCTGCCACATAACTCCATCATCTCTTTTACCCTTCACCTTCTTATCGACCGAGAGAGCATATCCGTTGTGCTGTATCTTTTCAGTTAGTATCTCCGCAAGCGCGTGGTGGCTCTCGTCCAGAGTAGTTTCGATCGAGACGGTTTCGTTTTTCAAATCAACATCGACACTCGTAATACCAATTTGGTCATGTAACGTGTCTTCGATGAAGATTTTACACGAAGGGCAATGGGTACCAGAAACGTGGAATATATATGTCTTCATATGGTTTATAATTTCTTCGCCTTGATACGGAGCGAATTTGATACTACCGATACTGACGATAGTGCCATGGCGAATCCTGCAAATACAGGGTTTAGGAGCCATCCAAAAAACGGATAGAAGATGCCGGCCGCAAGGGGGATTCCAATAATGTTGTAGATAAATGCCCAGAAGAGATTCTGCTTGATACCCCTCATCGTGATCTTAGAAAGTTTTATGGCTTTTGCAAGTTTTGAGATGTCGCCTCCCAGGAGAGTGATTCCTGCCGACTCGATCGCAACATCTGTCCCCGTCCCCATAGCGATACCCACATCCGCTTGAGCAAGCGCTGGGGCGTCGTTCACGCCGTCTCCTGCCATAGCAACTATCCGGCCCTGTGATTGAAGCGCTTGTATCTTTTCAAGTTTATCCTGAGGGAGTACATGAGCAACAACGTCATCAATACCGACCAGCGATGCAATGTATGTAGCTGCTTTTTCGTCATCACCCGTGAGCATCACAACCTTGATGCCTAGCGTGTGCAGATCGGCAATGGCCTGTCTTGACTCTTGTTTTATCTCATCAGCAACCATGACGAAGCCAAGTACCCTCTCTTTTGTCATGAGAATAACCGGGGTTTTGCCTTGCGCGGTAAATTCATCCAACTGGGTGGTGTCAAATGGAAGGGTGAGGTCACTGACAAGTTTCGTATTCCCTACAAAGTATTCTGTTCCATTGAATGATCCTGTGAGTCCTTTGCCTTGTATTCCTTCAAATCCTGAAGTCTCCGACAGAGGGATATTTTTTTCTTGAGCGTAGCGCACAATTGCATGTGCAATGGGGTGCTCGGACTTTTTCTCTAGGGAGGCGATAACCGATACCAATTCATTGTTTGATAGATGTGAGAGGCTTTGAATGTCTACGAGAGTAGGCTTGCCCTTAGTGATCGTTCCTGTCTTATCGACAACAACCGTATCCACTTTGTGAAGGTTCTCGAGAGTTGCCGCGTCTTTAATGAGAATGCCTTCTCTGGCTCCCTTGCCAACCCCGACAATGATTGCGGTCGGTGTAGCGAGCCCGAGAGCGCACGGACAAGCGATAACGAGTATTCCCACAAAGGAAACGAGGCCGAGGGAGAGCGCTTGAGAGAAGCCCATATACTGCGACCCGACAACGAGCCATGTGCCAAGAGTGAGAAAAGCAATTACTAAAACACTGGGCACAAAAACTGCTGATATTTTGTCCGCGAGTGCTTGTATCGGAGCCTTACTCCCTTGAGCGTCCTCAACCATCTTGATGATTTGGGCAAGCAATGTTTCAGAACCAACTTTTGTCGCCCTAAACGTAAATGAACCACTCGTGTTCAGTGTGCCTGACACGACACTATCACCAACTCTTTTCTGTACTGGCATCGGCTCTCCCGTAACCATAGACTCATCAACAAATGAACCTCCCTCGGTAAGGACACCGTCCACAGGAATCTTTGCGCCTGGCTTAACGATAATGAAGTCTCCGTGTTTTACCTCATGTATTGAGATCTCCACTTCTGTTCCGTCACGAACTACTAGTGCCGTCTTTGCCTGAAGATTGAGAAGCTTTTCAATAGCATCCCCCGTCTTTATTTTTGATCGTGCCTCAAGGTATTTACCGAGTGCGATAAAGGTAATAACCACGATCGTCACATCGTAGTACTGGTACTCAACAGCGATGAAGGGGCGGAGCACATCCTCAAAGGCCGTTACCGCAAAACTGTACAGAAAGGCGGTGGTAGTACCAATGCCGATGAGGGTGTCCATATTCGCTTTTCCGTACCGGAGAAATCTATAAAAACCAAGCAGATACGGCTTACCGACCACAAACAAAATATAGGTCGCAAGTATTGGGAGCAGGTGATGAAAAAACTCTTTGAGAGTATAGCTCATCGCAGAGATGAGGTTGTATTCGGCAAGTATGTCCCAGCCCATCACAAGGGCAGCGAGGATGGCAATAGGAATGGCCGAGAGTACCTTCACTCTCATGTCAGCCACCTCTTCCATCTTCTCTTTTTTAGACTGGTTCAAACCTACATGAGCTGCGTGCTCACTTTCGGACATACCCATGTCCTCGGCACTCGTTGGAACGTCTAATGAGTATCCGAGCGGTTCGATGTGTTTGGAAAGGTCATGAGGGCTTGTTTCCGCTGGATCAAAAGAAAGCTTTGCTTTTTCCGTTCCGTAATTTACCTCCGCAAAATGCACGCCTTTCACCTTCTTAAAAGCCTTCTCGATGACTGCGGAGCATGAGGCGCAGTGCATTCCTTTGACCCGATAGGTCTGTGTGTGCATATTATTTTCTTTTGAGCTTATACACCTTGATGATCTCCGCTTTTGCCTTATCTGTCTGCCCCGTTTTCATCTGATGATGGACACAGTGATCCAAATGATTCTCAAGGAGTAAATCCTCAACGTTCGATAGTCCTTGCTTCACTGCTGATGTTTGGGTGATAACATCAATACAGTAGATATCGTTTTCAACCATTTTCTGGAGACCACGGACCTGTCCCTCAATCAACTTGAGGCGCCGAGCAACGTTTGTCTTATTTTTATCGTCCATATACTTCATACAGCCGAGTATACCCCATAGGGGTATACTCGGCAAGGCCATTGTGTTCATAATCCACACCTGACCTGTTGACACCGTATACCCTACGGGGGTATCATCCGTGGGACATGGAAAGTGCCCCTATATTCAGAAAGAAGGCATGGCGGTTCACGCGAATAATTACCGCTGTGATTATGCTTTTTGTCATTGCGGGCTCGGTTGTTACTTGTTTTCTTGCTCTCGAAAATAGGGGGAGCATGGCTCACTCTAGTACGCACGATTCGTCGTCTTTTCCGATACACGTAGATCATATGCAGCTGTTGAGCTCGGCGATGATGTCGCAGGCTAATGCGCTCTCTATCTTAATTGCATCTCTACTACTACTTGCGTTTGTATTCGTTACGCAGGTACGCAAACTACTCTCTGTACGACAACTCGTAGCGCGCAGAAAACGAAGGCACTCAAACGCTCCGCTGATTGATCAATCTGAACTCCACTGGCTTTCTCGTTTTGTACGTAGTCCTGAATTTGTGAGGCCGGCATAGACTGCGCCGTACGGTGCGTGTCTATGCCGGTTAGTCCTTGTTATGCAAGGACTATTTTTTACGCCATTACTCACCGAGCAGTTAAAACAGTTATATATGAAAGAAAAAATAAAAGACGTCTTGCGACAAATCCCTATACGCCATAGATCACGCATTGTTATATCCGTAACGTTACTCGGCCTTGGTGTCATCCCAACCGTTTATTGGCTGACGGCTGGAGATCAAAAGATACACGCGGCTGAAGAGACGGCCACGATGCAAAACGTTGCCGATTCACGCATTGCCGTGGTCGGAGAAGAGAGCACGACGAGCATCGGCAATGTCGGACCAAGCAACTCATGGCCAGGAGAGATTGTTTCGTCAGAAATCTCGCAGATACAGCCGCAACGAGAGGGGGTCATCGTCGAGTGGCGCGTGCGTGTCGGAGAACGAGTTTCTGCCGGGCAGGTGATGGGGAGGATATCTTCCCCACCCGCAACTCCTGAACTAATTAAGATGCTGGCTGAACAGACAGAGGCGGTTACTCGCGCAAAAGCACAGGCAGGCATTACTGACGACTATATATCAAAAGAGCAGGCGCGACTTAGTGCCTTACGCGATTCTATTGGCAATAGCGAAAACGTGAATGCAGATTTGTCATTGAACGCTTTGAAAAGTCTTCGCGAGAAGGTCGAGGTGAAAAAACAATCTCTTCGCTCTTTTGTTGAGCGAACGCTAACGGCTCACGTGGCGAGAGTTACCAATTACTCTGACTGGAGATATGTCCAGTATGGAATGCTCGCTGAGTATGGATCAACGAATCAAAAAGTTCGAAACGCATACCAGACTACTCTTCTGGCTCTGGTCGATGTTCTTAAGAACACAGACGATGTGCCTCTCGATGCAGTCTCGAGCTATTTTGATCTTGCGATCCGTCTTGCAAATAGCACACCAAATGATATGGTCGGCGATTTCAAGACCATGACCTCTTCAGATCAGAGTGAATTTTTGGAGTTCGTCTCTGAGTACAAAGACGCTCAGACAGAGGTTGCTGACAAAGAGACCGAGTACAAGATTATGATCAGCGAGAAAGTCGCCATGCTTGAGAGAGACCGATCGATGGCACAGGTGGACGCGCAAGCAGCCGCGGCAGCGTATAAGACTGTTTCGAACGAAATTACCGGAGGAGCCTATATATATGCTCCTCGTTCGGGTTCTGTGTCGGCTATCTACAAGAAAGTGGGCGATCTCGTTGGCCCCGAGATGTCTGTAGCGGTCGTTGCGGGTCATGGGACAAGCGGGTTGCTCGTGCGTATGCGTATCCCGAGCAATATTCGCAAGCCCGCAGTCGGAGATAGTGTGTCGGTAGTTCGACCAGGGTTCCCCACAGATGTGCGAAAAGCAAAAATGCTCGGTGTTGGGATATCACTCGACGAGACCGGTTCTTATATGGCGGACGCACTACTTCTTGACCCTGTTGATTGGCCCGTAGAAGCATCGGTCCGAGTGATAGCGTCGTCTAACACAAACACTCCGACGGTTCCCCTCTCTTCAGTGTGGTGGGACGAAGCGGGGATTTCCCACGTATGGCGCGTATCGGACGCAGATAGACTCTTCCGTACAGAGGTTGTGCTCGGCCGTACACTGGGCACTTCTATTGAGGTGTACCGTGGATTGAAAAATGGAGATCGATACATCCTCCGTCCATCTTCTGATATGCAAGAAGATATGGTGCTCCCGAGCAACGAGACGACTACCTCTGGTGGCACCGAAACCTCCGTGTCAGACGAACATGGGGGTCACGGAGATATGTAAGGTATCTAATCAGTAAACTGATCAATCCTTTATGTTCAACACCATTATTGCGTGGTCACTCAATAACAAAATCGCCGTACTTATTGCCACGGGTCTGGTGGTGGTAGGCGGTGTAGTAAGTATTGCGACGATGCAGGTTGATATTCTTCCTGATATCAATCAGCCGACGGTCACGGTATTTGCGGAAAGTCCTGGTATGGCTCCGGAAGAGGTTGAACGGCTCATTCTCAATCCGATCGAATCAGCTATCTCTGGCGCTCCTGGAGTCACGCGCGTACGGAGTAACGCCGCATATGCGCAGGCGACTGTTAATATCGAATTTGATTGGGGGAGCGATAGGTTGCGTAACCGGCAGATTGTTCAAGAACGATTATCACAAGCGACGCTGCCGCAAGGAGTTAGACCGACACTTGGTCCCTCGACATCTCTTTTGGGTGAGATTATGTGGGTTGGTGTCAGCTCAAACAGTCCGGATGTTACTCCGATGCAGTTACGTACTCTTGCTGACTGGACTATTCGTCCAGAACTCCTCAAAACACCGGGAGTGGCGAGCGTGCTCGTGATGGGTGGTGAGGTACGCGAATGGCAAATACGTCTTAATGCAGAGCGTATGCGCCGCTATGGTCTTATGCTCGAGGATGTGCGGGCGCACATTGCAGACGGATTGACGAATAAAAGTGGCGGCATCATAACACAAGATGAAAAAGAATATGCCATACGCATTCTTATCGCCCCTCCAGAAGTGGGCGCCCTCGAAAATATCGCTATAGGAAGAAACTCCGTTAATGGACGTGCGATCCGTCTTGCAGATATAGCTTCTCTCGTCGAGGGGCCGAGTCCGATACGTGGAAGCGGAACCATCGATGGGAAGCCGGGAGTCATCCTGCGTATTATTCGTCAACCTGATGTTGAAACTTTGAGGGTAACCGACTCGGTTGACGCAACGTTTGCGTCTCTTGCGGCAAGTGTACCGCCAGGAGTGGTATTGCATCCCGATCTTTTCCGGCAGGAAAAGTTTATCCGCGCGGGACTCGGAAATGTCGAGGCGGCGCTTCGCGACGGGACGATATTCGTCGTCATTGTGCTCATTGTGTTTCTCATGAGTGCGCGTACGACAGCTATCACGTTGACTGCGATACCCCTCTCCATTCTTGTCACGGCAATAGTGTTCAAACTGTTTGGCTTCTCTGTCAACGTGATGACGCTCGGCGGTATCGCGGTTGCCGTCGGTGAACTGGTGGATGATGCTATCGTCGATGTGGAAAATATTTTCCGCAGACTTCGCGTGTGGGCGCTCGGAGGGAAAAAAGAAGATCGTGAACAGGTGGTGCTGTCTGCGTCACGAGAGGTCCGGAATTCTATTGTCTACGCGACCATCTTGGTTGCGGCGGTATTTCTCCCTATCTTCTTTATGCCAGGAGTCGAGGGCCGTCTGCTTATTGCACTTGGCGCAGCCTATCTCGTTTCGCTCATTGCCTCGATGGTGGTGTCTCTGACGGTAACACCGGTACTGTCCGCACTCCTCTTAAACGATTCCTCACTTCAGGGACACGAACAGGAAACAAAAATTGTTCAGAATATAAAGACCGTCATAACGCCATGGATACGGTGGTGTATTGCCCAGGTGAAGTTGGTGGGGATCGTTGTCGTATCGGCAGTTGTGCTCACAATCGGCCTCTACGCTTTGGCAGGCAAAGAGGGTATTCCACCCTTCAATGAAGGTTCAATGGTGGTTATGCTCTTTCTACCTCCCGGGACTGCCCTGTCCGCGACAAGTGACTACGTTGCACAACTCGAACGATCGCTTCTTAAAATAGAAGGGGTACGACAAGTAAGCAACATCACGGGACGTGCGACAGCTGATCCGCACGGCGGGAGCGCCAATTCAAGTGAAATACAAATTGCACTTCAGCCTGGATTTGAAGACGATCGCAACCGTTTGGTGCGCGAAATACAGGCGGTACTCGATCGTTTTGGGCAGGCTGACTTCAGTTTGGGTCAACCTATAACGCATCGTGTTGAGATGCTGCTCTCAGGCGTGCGCGCCCCGATTGTCATCAAGGTGTTCGGGGACGACCCCTCTGATATGGAGCGTGCTGCCAAACAGGTCGTCGCCGAGTTACAGAAACAAAAAGGGGTTACAAATCCGCGGATCCAACAAAACACCGTCGTCCCCGAGTTCCGGATATACGTAGATACAAACCGTTTAGCAGAACAAGGTTTATCTGGCGCAGAGGTGGTCAGTGATCTGGAGATGGGACTCATGGGAGATCGTCTCGGCCAAGTCCGATTAGGTTCCGCGTCGGTAGATGTTGTTGCGCGTTTTGACCCAGAGTCAAAAGATTCTATGGAGTCACTGCGCGACATCTCACTTCCCTTTATCGGAGCTGATTCACTCGGAAGTGTTGGGGATATTCGCGTGGAGGGAGGACGTAATAACATTGATCATGAAGGCGGTAAACGCGTGCTCGTCGTTTCTGCAAATTATCAAGGAACGGATGTGGTTGGTGCTGTGGGTGCTGCTAAGTCTGCCCTCGAGGCCCAGAGACTGCCGGTCGGTGTCACTCTCTCATTCGAAGGGAACTACAAGAGTCAAAAAGAAAATTCGCAACGACTACTTCTTGTGTTCGTGATTGGTATGGTGTTTATCTTTGCGGTGCTGTATCACGCGTTTCGCTCAGTGGCGCTTGTGACACTTGTCATGACCAATATACCGACCGTGCTTATCGGAGGCATGATAGGCATATGGCTCACGGGCGGTTCAGTGAACCTCGCGCACCTCGTCGGATTTATTTCGCTCGCAGGTATCGTCTCTCGCAACGGAATTATGCTCATAGGACGGTGTCTTACCTTGGTACAAAAAGAAGGGTTGCCGTTTGAGCCGGCCACTATCGTCAAAGCAACGCTCGATCGAGTCGTTCCCGTCCTCATGACCTCGCTCGTGACAGCTCTCGCGCTCGTCCCTCTGCTTCTTGGGGGCAGTGAGCCCGGAAAAGAAATGCTGCATCCTCTTGCGGTTGTGATCTTCAGTGGACTCATATCCTCCACCATTATTTCGCTCTTTCTAACACCTGCCCTGTTCTACCGGTTTGGTAAGCAGGCGGCTTTGAAAGCAGCGGGAGAAGGGTCATCAGGATTCTAGACTGGTATGAACACTATCCGATACGGACGCGAGCCACCGTAAGCAGGCACATGGGCTGTGCGTCAGAGTAGCTTAATTATATAAACTAAAAAATATGAATAACTCAATAACCGTCGCCGTTATCCTGGCTCTTATCGTTGGAGGTGGAGGTGGATACGTTGTAGGAAAAAGTTCCGTAGGTTCCCAAAGTTCAAAAGAAATGCAAGATGCTATTGTCATGATGAAAGACCAGTCCACGAGCATTAAACAGATGAGCGACATGATGAAACAAGGTGGTATGTCTCTGCAAGATGCTGGTATGCGGTACAAAGATGACAGCTTGGTGCAGAAAGGAAAAGATCTGCAAGTCATCGGGGAAAAATATCTGAACGAAGACACGAGCAGATCGACTGAAGGCGATATGGGAAAAATGATGATGACTCAATAAAATAAAACGAATGCGATACGCATAACGCCTCCTACATAGGGGGCGTTATGCGTATCGTCATCAGATCATACTCCTATTCATAGTGGCAACGGCTCTTGGGTATATGATATAGTCCAGAACACGCGCGGTTAGCTCAGTTGGTAGAGCATCTCATTGACGTTGAGAGGGTCAGGGGTTCGAGTCCCTTACCGCGCACCTTGATTTCGTGCTATAATATTACCTAATGCGACCAAAACGGCACCACGACGCCCCCAAGGGGAAAGTCTATATCTACGGCAAGCACGCCCTCCTGGAGGCGCTTCTAAACGCGCCACGCGTGATTAAGAAGGTATTCCTCGCGCCCGACCTCGGTGAAGCCAAGCTCCAGACCCTCCTCACCGAGCACCAGATCCCGACTGCTGTGCTTGCCGCTGGCAAGGGCAAGGAGCTTGTGGGCAAGGAGGCCGCGCATCAGGGCGTGATCGGCATTATGGACCCTGCTTCCCTACTGATTTCTCTTGACACCTTCCTCGATTCAGTCGACCTCAAGAAGAACCCGGCAATCGTGGTGCTTGGCGAGGTGCAAGATCCGCACAACGTTGGCGCCATCATCCGCTCCGCAGCGGCCTTTGGCCTCTCGGCTGTACTGATCCCGCAGCACAATCAAGCGCCCATCACCGGCGCGGTGGTGAAGACTTCTGCGGGTATGGCCTTCCGTATCCCGCTCGTGACCATTGGGAATGTGAACCAGACCCTCGCTACGCTCAAAGAGAAGGGCTTCTGGATCTACGGCCTTGCGATGGATGGCTCCGCCACCCTCGGCACCGACGCCTTTGACGCACCGACCGCTTTTGTGATCGGGAATGAGGGCGCCGGGATCCGCGAAAAGACCATCCAAGCGTGTGACGTGACACTCTCTATCCCCATGCATCCGCGTACCGAGTCACTGAACGCGGCCGCCTCGGCCGCGGTCGTCTTCTACGAGTGGTCGAAGAAACACCCGGAGGCACTACTGGTGGTGAGCAAGGTCGAACCATGACCGAGGAGAATCTCACCGCACGAGCGTGGGCCGACTACGAGCTCCTCGACTCGGGCGACGGGATGAAGCTTGAGCGCTTTGACAGCGTCACTCTCGCGCGCCCCGAAACCCAGGCGCTGTGGAAGAAGAATCGTCCCGAGCTCTGGAGCGACGCACACGCAACGTTTACCTTTAAAGATAAAAAGGGTTCTTGGGCAACGCACAAACCAGTACCAGAGTCGTGGGGGCTCACGCACGGGCCGCTCCGCTTTCTCGCGCGGCTCACCGGCTTTAAACACACGGGCATCTTCCCTGAGCAGGAACCTAACTGGGTCTGGGTGAAGGAGCAGGTCCGTGTGATGAAAGACCTCCGAGGTCTTTCATCACATGTTGGACATCCGATGTCCAACATGCCGAGCGTACTTAATCTTTTCGGCTACACTGGCATCGCCACGCTTGCGGCAGCGAATGCTGGCGCTAAGGTGACGCATGTCGATGCGTCGAAGCAATCCCTCGATTGGGCTCACGAGAATGCCAAGCTCTCGGGGATTGATGAGGATCAGATCCGCTGGATACTTGATGACGCTCTCTCGTTTGTGAAGCGCGAGGCGCGCCGCGGCGCCAAGTATGACGGCATCATTCTCGACCCGCCTGCCTTTGGTCGCGGCGCCAAGGGCGAGGTGTGGAAAATCGAAGAAGACTTCACTCCCCTTCTTGAGGTACTCAAAGAAATATTTTCAGACAAGCCTGGCTCATTCTTCTTGGTGAACGGTTACGCCGCGGGCTACGCGCCGCGGGCCTTTGCTCAAGCAGTTGAGAGCGTCTTTGGTAGCGTGACCGGCGAGTATGGCGAGCTCGCGATCAAAGAGGCCTCTTCTGAGCGCGTCGTCCCCGCCGGGATCTATGTGCGCTTTGTACGTTAGCGAGCTACACTCTACCTATGCACGAGCATAAACTAATCGCCATTCTCTACCACGGTGGGTGCCCCGACGGCTTTGGCGGCGCGTATGCAGCCTTTAAGAAATTTGGCGACACTGCCGACTACATCCCGCTCAAACACGGCAAGCCGATCCCCGAACACCTCGAGGGGAAAGAACTCTATCTGATTGATTTTTGTTACGCACGACCGCAGATGGACCAGCTTGCGGCTGTGGCGAAATCGATCGTCGTACTCGATCATCACGAAGGAGTTCGCGACGTTGCGACCACGTTTCCTGGCGTGTTTGACACAAACCGTTCTGGCGCCACCATCGCCTGGAGCTACTTCCACCCAGACACCCCTGTCCCAACACTCTTGCAGTATGTTGAGGATGGAGATCTATACCGCCACACACTCCCGCATGCGCGAGAAATTCTTTCTTACGTTTACACGCTGACTAATTCTTTTTCTTCATTGGAAACGGAAAATGTGGCGCAATGGGACGCCTTTGTGAGTGATATTGATACGCCAGAGACCTTTAAACGCGTCGTAGACATCGGTACGTTCTTTGCGCAATACCATGAGCACGTAGTGACGCGTGGCGTACATCGTGCCGAGCTCGTATCCTTTGAGGGCTTTGAGTGTTACCTCGCGAGTGCCACGGGCGAGTTCGCAAGCGACATTGGGAATCAACTCGCACGCCTGAAGCCACCGGTCGCGATCATTGTTTCCGCAGATGCTGAAGGCATACGCGTATCGCTCCGGAGCGACAAGAGCATCGACGTTGCAAAAATCGCCCAGAAATATGGTGGGAATGGACACCCCGCAGCGGCCGGATTTGAAATCCCCTACGGAGATCCCATTCCTTGGACTCCCCTACCCGCCCATGAGGATACTCGCGATTGAGACGAGCTGCGACGAAACAGCGATCGCAATTCTTGAGTGTGAGGGAGATGAAAAGAGTGCGCGCTTTCGCGTCCTCGGTAACGCGCTCCTCTCGCAGGTAGAGATACATAAAGAGTATGGGGGTGTCTTCCCGGCGCTCGCCAAGCGCGAGCACGCCAAAAACCTTGTCCCGCTTCTTGAGAGCGCGCTCGAGGAGGCCGAGCTCTTGCACGAAGATACGCAGGCGATCCCGGAGGAGACGCGTGCCAAAATATCTGAAGTTTTGGCACGTGAACCCGGCCTCACGGAAGCATTTTTCGACTTCGTCTCTGAATGCGAGCCACCCGCAGTTGACGCTATCGCCGTCACCGCGGGCCCCGGTCTCGAGCCCGCGCTCTGGGTCGGGATCAACTTCGCCAAAGCGCTCGCGCTTCTGTGGGACAAACCACTGGTCGCCGTCAATCATATGGAGGGGCACATTCTCTCCGCCCTCGCCAAAGAGCCCGTACCTACGCCACCTTCTGGAACAAGGTTTAACCTTGTTATTTCTGATGTGGAGATGCCGGTATTGGCGCTTCTCATCTCGGGTGGACACACCGAGCTCGTGCTTATGAAAGAGTGGCTCCAGTATGAGCTGATCGGTCAGACACGCGACGACGCGGTGGGCGAAGCGTTCGACAAAGTCGCACGGATGCTGGAGCTCCCCTACCCCGGCGGCCCCGAGATTTCAAAGCTCGCAGAAGAGGTGCGCCGAGCAAACTCTGTCCGCAGCCGACTGGCTGACCAAGCCAGCGCAGGGCCCGAAGGAGGCGAGGAGCAGAGTTTCGAGGTGTACCTCAAACTTCCGCGGCCGATGATTGACTCGGGGACGTGCGACTTCTCCTTTGCCGGCCTCAAGACTGCCGTGTTGTATTTGCTAAAAGATACAAAAGGTATGATATATCATACCAGTACGCAACTTACTGAAGAAACGAAGATGGCGATTGCGCATGAGTTTGAAAACGCGGTCGCCGACGTCTTGTGGAAGAAGACCTTTCTGGCACTTGAAGAGACCGCTGCGCAGACCCTGGTGATTGGCGGAGGCGTCTCCGCCAACACCCACATCCGCCGCGTCTTCACCGATGCTGTGGATGTCAGACATCCACACGTGAGTCTGCGGATCCCCGCCGCGGCGCTCACCACCGACAACGCCGTCATGATCGGTCTCGCCGGCTACTACCGTGCTCTGCGCAAAGAGTTCTCACCCGAGATTGTGGCCAATGGAAATCTCTCTCTCGCAGATTAGCCCATATTTGCTATATTTGAGGAGCAATGCCTGACAAATTCCTCAAGCCATACGACGCGAGCGAAACTGAAACGCGGCTCTACGACGCGTGGGAAAAGAGCGGACTCTTTAATCCTGATGAGTGCGTCGCCCGAGGGGTCACCTCGGCAAACGCGCCTGTCTACACCGTGACGCTTCCCCCGCCCAACGTGACTGGCGTCCTCCATATCGGCCACGCCTATGAAGACTCTCTCCAAGATGCGGTCGTCCGTTACCACCGCATGAAGGGTGACCGCACGCTCTGGGTCCCGGGGACCGACTCCGCCGCTATCGCCACCCAGGCACGCGTCGAGAAAAATATTCAGAAGGAGGAAGGCAAGAGCCGACATGACCTTGGACGTGAAGAACTCGTGAAGCGCGTCGCCGCCTTTGCCAAAGCAAGTGAAGGAACTATTCTCTCGCAGGTGCGACGCATGGGCGCTTCCCTCGACTGGAGCCGTTACGCCTACACGCTCGACGACACCCGAAACCGAGCCGTGACTGAAGCTTTCAAGCGGATGTACGACGCTGGGCTCATCTACCGCGGCCACCGCATCGTCAACTGGGACCCCAAGGGGCAGACTACTATCTCCGATGATGAAATCGTGTATCAGGAAGAAAAGGCGGTACTCTACTACCTCCAATACGGACCATTCACTATCGCCACTGCGCGTCCTGAGACCAAGTTCGGCGATAAATATGTCGTGATGCATCCGGACGATACACGCTATAGCGCATGGAGCGATGGACAGCAGATTGAGCTTGAGTGGATTAACGGTCCCATTACCGCAACCGTGATCAAGGATGCGTCAATCGACATGACCTTTGGCACCGGCGTGATGACCATTACCCCGTGGCACAGCATGGTCGACTTCGACATTGCAGAGCGCCACGAGCTCGACAAAGAGCCGATTATCGACGAGTTCGGCAAGCTCCTCCCCATCGCTGGAGAGTTTGCGGGGATGAAGATCAGCGAAGCGCGTGAGAAGATCGTCGAGAAGCTGCGCGGCAAGGGGCTCGTGGTCAAGGAGGAGGCGTACACACACAATATTGCCACCGCAGAGCGTACTGGTGGGGTCATCGAGCCCCAGATCAAGCTCCAGTGGTTCGTCGATGTAACGCGCCCTTTTACTCTCGTGCGCTCAGACATTCCCGGGATTGCAAGCGGTGCCACTCTCTCCCTGAAGGAGCTCATGCGCGCTGCAGTCGTCGCCGGTGGAGTCAACATGCCGCAAGAAGGGTTCCGCAACGCATACCTACACTGGATCGAAAACCTGCGCGACTGGTGCATCAGCAGACAAATCTGGTTTGGCCATCGCGTACCGGTCTGGTATAGCGGCGAGAATATCCACATCGGTGCACAAGCACCAGCAGGAGGTGAGTGGACTCAAGACCCAGACGTGCTCGACACCTGGTTCTCTTCTGCACTCTGGACTTTCTCCACGCTCGGGTGGCCACGAGAGACCGATGATCTCGCTACTTTTCATCCGACATCGTTTATGTCGCCTGCGTATGAGATCCTTAATCTTTGGGTCTCGCGCATGATTCTCATGAGCGGCTTTCTCCTCGGCCAGGTTCCCTTTCAAACCGTGATGATCCACGGACTCGTGCGCGATAAACAAGGGCGCAAGTTTAGTAAATCGCTCAACAACGGCATCGACCCACTCGATATGATTGGGCGCTACGGCACCGACGCCCTCCGCATGGGGCTACTCGTCGGCACTGCGGTCGGCAACGATGTCAGCTTCGACGAAGGGAAAGTAAAGGGGTATAAACACTTCGCCAATAAGCTCTGGAACGTCGCGCGCTTTGTCTTAAGCAACACCTCGGCCGACGCCACTCCACAAAGCGCCCTTGTCCCAGCCGACCACGAGCTCCTCACTGCCTTCGATACGCTCACCACTGACGTCACTCTCGACATGGAGAATTACCGCATGTACCTGGCGGCAGAAAAGCTCTACCACTATATCTGGCATGAGCTTGCGGATAAGATTATTGAGGAGTCAAAACCGATCCTCGCTGGCACTGATGAGGGCGCGAGGACCTCGCGCCAAGCTCTTCTGCTGACCCTCCTTGACCGCTCGCTTCGGATGCTGCACCCCTTTATGCCGTTTGTCACTGAAGAGATTTGGCAGTCGCTCCCCACCAAGGACGCACCCTTCCTCATGGTCGCACGGTGGCCGTCCTAATCCTGCTACAATAGAGAGGTGACTCCTACGACTCTCGGCTACGTGTTTATTGGAGGACTCCTCCCTTCTTTTATTTGGCTTTACTTCCTTCTTAAGGAAGATGCGACTCACCCGGAGCCCAAGCGACTTATCGCCTTTGCTTTTATCGCGGGTATGATAGCGGTGCCGCTCGTGATCCCTTTTGAGATATACGTGAGAGAGCATCTCACGGGTGGAGTGAACTTCCTCATTGGCTGGGCAGTCATCGAGGAAGCCTTCAAATACTTCATTGCCGCCCTCCTCGTTCTATGGTGGAGAGCTGTCGACGAGGCTCCGGATTATGTTATCTATATGATCACCGTAGCGCTTGGCTTTGCCGCTGCTGAAAACATGCTCTTTATCGGAGACCCTCTGTTTAAGGGAGAGTTTTTGAGCGGACTTTTCACCAACAATATCCGCTTTCTTGGTTCAACCCTGCTCCATGTTACGGCCTCAGCGATCATCGGCTTCGCGCTCGCCTTCTCCTATCATGGAAGCCCGCGAGAACGGATTGGTGCTGCTGCACTTGGACTTATCCTCGCTGTTGTGTTGCATACTGCGTTTAACCTGTTTATCATGGGTCAAGGCAACTCGCCTACGCTCGCTGCGTTCTTCCTCGTCTGGAGTGCCGCGGTAATGTTTTTTGCAGCATTTGAAGTACTAAAATATGTTCAGGCGCGTGCCTCCTCTAACTCTACTCCCCGATCATGAACATGAAGCCCTCGTTTTTTGAGCGCCTCTCCGGCAACTCGTCGGCGGTGCAGCCGCAGCACGATGCTTTTGATGATGACTTGCCAACTATCGCCACACCGCGCAAAGATTTCATACCTCGCACCGCACCACGCTCGGCTACAACCACCCCCCAAACCGTCACGCTCGGTAGTGAGTCAAAGGGTTCTGAAGGACAGCTTCCTGTTGATGTTCACCAAACCCAAAGTGACATAGTGATCCGTGCGTTCGTCGCCGGCGTGCGTCCCGACGAGCTGAGTATATCTATCAGTCGCGATATGGTCGAGATTAGCGGTTCTCGCATGGAGCGCGAACAGATCGCAAGTACCGACTACTTCACTCGCGAGCTTTTCTGGGGCTCTTTTTCCCGTACGATCCTTCTCCCTCAGGAGGTAGACGTTGAGGCATCTTCGGCAAGCGCCAAGGACGGCCTCCTTACCATTATTCTCCCCCGCCTCGACAAAGCCCGCCAGACCAAACTCCGCGTCAAGGCCGGGTAACTTATTTCAGCGTAATCGTCTCCAACAGTGGGGACGTTGTCACGCGTTCAATAATGAAGGGGAGTTGGTCAATGAGACGACCGTCGGCAGTCTCGACCCGCACACGCCACCGCCCTGCCTCAGCCGGCTTCATTTTGGAATAGCCACGATACCCGCCATCGCTCCCGCCCAAGATCTCGTAGCTTATGACAGCGCGGGTCATCCACTCTTCTTTTTCTGGATCATGCCACTGCCAGTGATGTGCCACGGTCGTCGTGAGTGCGGTGGGGGCAAACACAGCACTATACGCATAGACTGTCTCGCCAGGCGTTATATGAAGCGTGGGAGGAAACCCCAGATATTCGACCGTCCATGGAGGCGGTTCACGTTTGGCAATATAGGCGTCGGGAACGTGCCACACCTGATGGTAGATGCCCGCCGCCGTAGAGGAGAGCGGCAGTGGCGGGAGAATGTTGGTGAAATAGAGTGTATTCATCCCGACCACGACAAGAAACACTCCCATACGAATACGCCACACATTACTCCAGAAGCGATCCGGTGCGAACGTGCGCAGCATGCCAGTGAAGAGTCTGAACACCACGAGCGCAGCCAGCCCGCTAAAGACAAACGTTACGGCATCAAGGGTGTGGGTGTAGATAGGAACGGCGAACAGCGCGTAGGAATACAGCACAAAGAAGAAGAGGACGCTCGTAAAGACGAGTCGCTCGTGGTAGTGGTGGAAGTATTCACTCCCGAGGAACACCAACGTAATAAAAAGAATAAAAGGCCACGAGGAACCGAGAACGGCCGAGCGGCCGTAAAAAATGACGAGGCCGCTCAAAAAACCTCCGAGGGCAACTTGGATGACCAGAACAAAAAGGAGGTTGAATCGGGTGAGGAATCGTCCACGGTTGACCCGCGAATCGATCCAGTGATGAAGAGGGATGGCAATAAAACAGGCTATCGTATACGCGGCAAACACAAAATGGGTGTGTCCGACATCAATACGAGTAAAGAGAATATTATCCGCGATGAAACCCGCGATTATCGCCACCACCGAGAGACGGTGTTCGTGCTCTTTTATCCATTGAAAGATCGCTTGCCACATACGGTGCTTGGACCCGGGCTCGAACCGGGGACCCCTTCCTCTTCAGGGAAGTGCTCTACCAACTGAGCTATCCAAGCGTCGGGCCTTACTGCCCCGCTTTGTACGAGTTTATCAGCTTTTGGATATCCGCGGAAGATGGGAGCCCAAATGGCCCGGAAGGGCTCTGGCCGGTGGTCATTGAATAATCCTTGCCGAGCGGCGCAAGGTAGCTCACGATCCAGTATACCGAGCCGAGAATAAAGAGCGCCCAGAGAATATATTTACCGAACATATCAATAAAGAGATCGCGATGGATGGAGCGTAGCATCCTATTATTTTCATGGGTCACTTCGCGAATCTCTTCAAGCTGTCGTGCAATCTCCGGATCCATATGTTCCCAGTATAGCAGGTGCACGCACATGGAAGTGCCTCCAGCCGGAATCGAACCAGCATCTACCCCTTAGGACGGGGCTGTTCTATCCATTGAACTATGGAGACGAAAACTACGCGGTGATGCCGAGTGAGGACACGAGCCTCTCCTTGTCAAAACCGATAATTAACTCGTCTCCAACAAAAATGACAGGGACTCCCATTTGGCCGGAGCGCTGGATCATCTCTTGGCGCTTCTCGAGATCGGTGGCAACGTTGTAGTCGGTATACCCAACACCCTTTTCAGTAAGAAAATCTTTAGTCATGTGACAGAAGTGACAGGTCGGGGTGCTGTAAATGGTGACTGGTTTCATAAGATAAAGTTACCCGATCAGTATACCACGCCGTGGTATCCCCAGAAAAGCGACCCGCCCCAGAGGGGCGGGCTACACGGGGTACGCTGGCTGCTTTTTGACTCCAATAACGCAGCAGCCAGCGGGGACGCTCACGACGCCCCCCGGGCACTCGGGAAAGTGCGGGGTGCCGTCGGCATCTATCTGGAGGCGATACTCGTTCAGACTTTCGTCATGAAAGACCGCTCCGAGAATGAACACCGACCGCTCGCAGCGGGGTTGCTCGCTCGTGAGATATGCGAACGTCTCGCTCACACCCGCAGGGTCATACCCTTCAGCTTTGAGCGCCGCTCTGACAGTCTCCTCCGTGAGCAACTCGCGTACCTCAAGATATGCGAGCGTACCGTCGTATCCGACTTCGCCCTCGTACCATTTCCAGAGCGAGGCCCAGAGCAGTGCCGGCGTCGGATCAGCTCGGGGTGGTGCCCTGCGAGAGGCGGGCGGCGGCGGGAGAAGACGATTCCATGCACGAGATGGTGGCTTTGGACGCACCATCTTCGTGCCGTAGGCGCGCTCAAGCGCGCTGGCGAGGGTGCTGAAGCGTGTGATACGCACCACCCGCCCGCCCATAAGGTGCAGTGGTGCCATGGTGGCTCCGTTAGTTGAACTGCAAGAGATTATAACACAAAATATTAAAATACAAAAACGGTAGTGCGGGTACCGAGAATCGGACTCGGGTCTCAACCTTGGGAAGGTCGCGTTCTACCACTAAACCATACCCGCATCAAAACCACTCCAGAACCTTCTCCCACCATGATTTCTCTACCACGGGGGTCGTGGTCGCCTGGGGGGGTACCACTACGATAACCTCTTCTCCTTCCCGCGCAACCCCAAAGGTGGTGCGGATTGCCGCGTCCTTACCGCGCTCGGTTGAGAGCGTGGCTACACTTGCCTCAAGTGCCGCCTTGCGTGAGTGGATCTCTTCATACTGCAGCTGCGCTTCATTGGCCTCTGACACAGCTATGAGCACCTTACTCCCGAGGTTCCAAATACTCGTGCCGAGCCAAAAGGCCACCACCGCGAGAACGCTCACTATGAGCCCTTGTCGCATCTGTTTCCCACGCATAGAGGTAGTATAGCGTCTTCTATTACCCCTCTATGCAGGCCAACATCCGCTGTATGTGTTCCTCGGGTATGCGTGTTTTAAAATAGCTTTTCGTCAGATCCTTAGGGTAGTGATCAATAGGCTCGGAAGTGAGGTGCAATTCATGTAGATTTTTAATGAAAATCTCTACCGTCTTATCGAAATGAATTGTCTTATCCGAAAAGTTTCCCACTAAGAAGTGCGGGAGATTGTGGAATGTCGGATTCTTGGTATAGCTCAATAACAAACCCATAACAGCAAAGAATGTTCGAGGATCTACATGCTGTATGATCGTATCGACCCGTACTCTTGGATAGCCGGATACTTCTTGGAGGTACGTATTGAACCATTGTGAGTTCCATACCCTCTTTTCGAGGTGGAGGTGATGTATGACTTTCATCAGAGCCGCTAGGAATGTGTACCTTCTTTTCTCCCAAAACGTCATATTCAAACACTGGGTATTTATAAACGGCTCCATGGCCAGTATCGCCTTGCAATGTGTACTCAATTTAGCATTGTTTATGACGAGAAAACCAAAGGAAACGCCTCCCACGATATATTCTTTTAGATTCAACTCTGTGATTTTCTCATCGAGGTACTGTGAGAATTTACGCAGGGTGATAGCTCCCTTAAACGGAGGGCTCTCTTGGTGGAACCCAGGGAGATCTATGAAATGTACAGTGAAAAAATCAGCCAGAAACTCTTCAAGCCCATGGAGCAGAATGCTATTCGTGGGGAATGAGTGCACTAAAATGAGATGCGGCTTCATGCTGTGTTTTCAAGATATAGTACCAGACACACTACAACCATTGACTTCATAGGTCATACGTACTATCATGCTTAGACAAACGGCTTCGGCCCTCCCCGAAAGGGGTAAAAATGGAAAAGCGGTTCATGGCAGTAATGCCCTGAGCCGCTTCTTCATTTCTGTGAAGTCAGTCTCCGCGACTGTGCCGATACGGTAGTACAAACGTTTCGCATCCACAAGACGAATTTGAGAAAGTATTGCTGTGCTCGGTGCATCGTTTAAAAAGAATGAGAAGTAGTAGGGGCCTTTTTTCTTGTTTTTCGTTAGTGGGATGCCCCAGCAAATCTCTTTGTTGAATTTTCTAATGACTAGGATTGGCCGCAAGTATTGTTCTCCTCGACCATCCTGCTCAAAACCGATATTTGCTCCGAGCGATGCAGACCACACTTCGCCGTCACGGAAGAACGGCCTCTCCTTTTCGTTATGTACTCCTGTCTTTTCTTTGAACCATTTCGTAAAATCTTTCATCACCTCTAAAGAATATCACGATGAATTACTCCGCGGAGGACTGCACCATTTTCATAAACACATCCTCGGGGATCTGGATGCGATTTTTATCAAACTGAGCCCGATGCTTCTTACCCTTCTTCTGTTTGTCGAGGAGCTTGTTCTTACGCGAGACGTCACCGCCGTAGAGGTAGCCCGTGACGTCTTTGCGCATCGCCGAGAGTGAGCGCGAGGCGATGATTCTTCCAAGAGCGCGCCCCTGAATCTTGGTCACAAAGAGCTGTTTGGGGAGGATGCTGTGGAGCTTCTCGACCATCTTCTCTGCTTCCTCCTCCACTCTACGGCGAGCAATCACGCGTGCAAAAGCCGGCACCGGCTCATCCGCAACGAGCACATCAAGACGCACTACATCTGCCTCCCGCTCCTCGAGAATCTCGTACGAGAGCGAGGCATAGCCCGAGGAAATGTTCTTGAGTTTATCGAAGAAGCCGCGCATAAGCTCCCGGAGCGGCATCTCCACCGTGAGCTCCACCCGCCCATCACCAAAGGTCTCAGTCCCGCTCGTGATCGCTTCGTGATCGTAGAGCATTTGTACGAGTGCACTCACGGTCTCGGGAGGAGTGATGATGGTCACTCTCGCCCACGGTTCTTCAATTTTAGTAATATTCCCATACTCGGGGAACTTCGCGGGAGTATAGATCACCTCTCGCGCGCCGCTTGTGGTCGTCACCACATACGAGATGGTGGGAATCGTGACGATAAGTGTGAGGTTAAACTCGCGACGTAGGCGCTCGGTAATGATCTCGAGATGCAGGAGGCCCAAGAAGCCGCAGCGAAACCCTCTCCCCAGCACACCGGAAGACTCCTCTTCAAATGAGAGTGAGGAATCAGAGAGACGCAGGCGCTCGAGCGCTTTGCGCAAAAGCGGGAGATCGTCCTGACTCTCAGGGTAGACTGAGGCCCACACCACGGGGCGCGGACGTGCGTACCCGGGGAGCGCGGGGAGCGTCCCTTTAACCACACCGACCGTATCGCCAACGGCGACCACGCCCGGCTCCTTGATCCCCGTAACGACATAACCGATCTCGCCTGCCGAGAGCATATCAGCGGGAGTCTCACCGGGAGTGAAGATCCCCGTCTCAAGAGCGACAAACTCTTTTCCGGCAGCATGAAAGACGAGTGGCTGCCCTTTTTTGAAAACGCCGTCAAAGACGCGTAGGTAGACCACCACACCTCGATGCGAGGAAAACGAGAAGTCAAAGACGAGTCCGCGCGGCTCGCTCGTACTCGCGGAGGCCACTGGTGGTGGGACCCGTGCGACGATCGCCTCAAGAAGTGCATCCACCCCGTCTCCTGTTTTTCCCGAGACCGCGAGCACGTCTTCTGGAGCACAGTGCACGAGTGCAGCGAGCTCGGCACGCACCTCAGATACCCGCGCTGCGGGCGCGTCAATCTTTGAGACCAGAGGAATCACGACGCAGCCCTGGGCTCGCGCTGCCGCAAGCGTCGTGAGCGTCTGTGCCTGCACTCCCTGTGTCGAATCAACCAGAAGCAACACTCCTTCAACCGCGTGAAGCGCCCGCGATACCTCATAGGAAAAATCGATATGGCCGGGCGTATCGATCAGATTCAGTACATAGTTTTTATAGTGCATCCGAACGGGCTGCATTTTTATCGTGATGCCACGCTCGCGCTCAAGATCCATACGGTCGAGCACCTGGTCGCGCATGAGACGTTCTGGGATCGCTCCGGTACGCTCGAGGAGACGGTCTGCCAGAGTCGACTTCCCGTGGTCGACGTGGGCAATGATAGAAAAGTTACGGATATCTGTACTCATCATGGGCGGAGCGGCTCTTCAGCCGAAGGGGCGAGTGCGGTCGCTCGCTCCTCGCGTGCGCGCACTAGCTTTTCAAGCGCAGCAAAAACGATGCGGAACTCCTCGTTCTCAACCACGTACAGCGCAAGTGCAGCGAAGATAAGACCAACAATGCCGGCAAGCGCACCCTCAATAAACACCGCCATAAGCGTGGTAAGTGGTGCAATACTTCCCCCGATAAGCAACGTGCCGTACGCAGCTGCGCCGCCCACAAGAGCAGCGATGCTGCCGTCGATCACGGGACGTAACAGGGTGCGCGCGAGCCCGGGAGTCACGTTCCGGAGCGCAAACAGCAAGCACCCGAGGAGACCAAGCTGCCCCAACGTCGCGGCAAAGGCGAGAAGGAGTATGGGTGTCCCCTGGAGATCTCCCACTTTCAGGAGAGTGGCGAGTGTTCTAGGAAACCCGTCTGGGGGAAGGGTGAGTAGAAAATACGCAAGTGCGACCGTAAGAATGCCCCCGATTACTTGGTACAGAAGTGGCTGCCATGATTTGCGTGCAGCATAGAGCGCGCGCGAGAAGAGGAGAATAAGCCCTTGCGCCGCGAGACCAACCACAAAGATCGCGAGGAGTGCGGCCGTAAGACGCGTCGCATTCCAGTCAAAAGCGCCCGTCCCTAGGATTACACGGACCAGATGTGCGCGCAGCACCACAATAAGCCCAAAGGCGACCAGAGACCATAAAATGACATGACGCGCGCTCGCCGAGAGGATGTTTGTGAACTCACTACGCCGATCAAGCGCTGACGCTTCAGAAAGTGCCGGAAAGGCGGCGACTGCGTAGGAGGCGCCGATCAGCCCCAGCGGCACCGCCTCAAGGTTACTCGCAAAGGTGAAGATTGAGACCGCACCTGTCCCTGCCTGAGAAGCGAGTGCGGTGAGTGCGAGCGCAGTCACCGCACCCATCCCGAGCGCCAGAGAGCGCGGCACCGAGTCGCGCACGACCGAGGCCATGACGCTCATCTGCGGCCACCGCAATGTCGGAAGTACTCCTGCCTCAATCACAACCGGCACATGCACAAAGAGGTATGCAAGCGCGCCAATGACAACACCCCACCCGATCCCAATGAGCCCAAAACGGGGATAGAGTACCAGCGCGCCAAAAATAATTCCGAGATTATAGAGAATCGGCGAGAGGGCAAAAAGCACAAAGCGGCGATGCACCTGCGTCACGCTCGCGAGGACGCCCGAGAGACCTAAGAGGATCGGCTGCAGGAGGAGGAGGCGCGATAGGAGAATGAACTCGTCTCGTGCCGCGGTGTGCATAAGATCGGGATACAGAAACGCCAGGAAGTTCGGCATCCACACGAAGAGCGCCACACTGAGCGTCCCTCCGAGTCCAAGGAGGAACGTCGCCGACTCCGAGAGAAGCGTACGCGTCTCTGTACGGTCCATCCCCGTGATACGGGGGATGAGCACGTACGCGCTCACGAGCGAAGATACGAGCGCGAACACGAGATCCGGGACCCGGAACGCTGCGTAGTAGAGGTCCAAGGTCTGCCCTGCCCCAAAGGTGTGCGCGAAGGCTCTATCTCGCAGGAGCGCAAGCACTTGAGAAGCGAGGGTCAGACCCGCAAGCAGATACGCAGCCTGATGGAGGCTGCGTATCGGCCGGAGAACGAGACCGCGTACCGGCGCAGTGATGCGCTTGAAGATCTGCCCAACCATCCTGCAATACTACCCTACTCTTTTACTGTTTGATAGGCGCGGGAGGAGCGGAGAGGAGATTCGCGGGAAACGGATTTTTCCCACTCTTAAGAGCGTTGAGTTGAGTCTCCACCGCTGCAGCATTCTCTGGGGACATCGCAGCAACTGCTTGCACCTGCGAGAGAGCGTTCGGCAGATCATTCAGCTTTGCGTACACTGCCGCAAGGAAGTAGCGGGCATTCGCAAACTGTGGATTCGCAGCAACTGCAGCACTAAGCGCGGCTGCTGCATTCTGGAAGTCGCTCTGCGCGGCATAGAGAATACCGACTTGGAAGAGAATATTTGGGTCGCTGGGTTGGAAGTACGCGGCCGCAAGCGCTGATGCAAGCGCGTCCTTCACATTGCCATCTTGCACCTGGAGCTGAGAGAGGAGGAATATCGCGGCTGTATAATCCTGTTTGAGAGCGATGGTGGTCTTGAGTTCCTCTTGTGCCGCTTTCAGATTCTTACCGGCAATATCGAGCTGCGCGATGATAAATGGAATTTGCGGGTTGGTTGGATTCAGTGCTGCTGCCTTCTTATAAGCCTCCCGGGAACTCTCATATGCACCCGAGACACCGAGCGGAACTGCTTGTGCGTAGAGGTTACCGAGCGTGAGCCAGCTGCGGTATTCATTTGGTGCAAGACGCGTTGCGGTAAGCGCAGCGTTAATACCAGCAGAAAGTGCGTTCTGGAATTCTTGACGTGCCGTAGCTGCCGGCATGGTGGTCGAGCTCACGATCTGATTGAGACGCGCAAGTGCAACCCCTGCCTGCACCTGATATGCAAGCGTGCTTGGGGTGAATGAGAGCGCACGCTGTGCTGCCTGATCAGCAGCGTCCAAGTTACCTGCGTTATAGCTTGCATTGGCGTGAGCGATTTCAGCGGTGGCCAAGTAACGACCCGCGAGCGTGTACGCAGCAACCACTGAAGAGAGGAGCAGGATGGTGAGCGAGAAGACAATCACAAAGCCCAGTCGTGGACTTCGTGAGAAGATAACCCCCCACTGCTGACTACGCGCCGCAAAGCGCGTTGTCGAGACGAATACGCCGGCAAGGACAAACGCGAGTGCAAGGAGTACCGCACCTGGCTGTCCAAAGGCCGCGTTTACGAAGAGATATACGGTACCTACGAGGGAGAGGATCGCAACAAAGCGGATAAACGCGTCTTCAGGAGCACGGAGAATGAGCATCCGGAGCCCAGACACAAGAAGGAGAACAAAGAAGGCAATCCACGCGAGCGCCCCAAGCATGCCAGTTGTGACAAACGAGGTCGGCAGGAAACCGATACCGGTCACAAAGTCTGCGTTCCAGAATTGAGTGGTGTTGAGAGAGACGTCACGATACTTGAGCCACTCAATGCCGAAGGTGCTTGGGCCAGAACCAAAAACCGGCATGGTGCTATACGTCTTTTGCGCCACTGAGAAGGTCGACTGCCACGACGGGCGGACCGTGAGCGTACCGACATTAAACGACTGTGCGAGCGCGCTTCCCAGCGTACCCCCGATGAGGAAGAAGAGAGAGACCGCGAGGACCGCGAGCGGCATCACGAGTGAGTGTACGCCCTCCTCATGATCAGGAGAGGCATCACCAAGTTCCACCATATCGTCGAGATCGCTATCTGCCGATTTAGGGCCACGCTGCATAACCGACTCCACAAACAGACCGAGAGCGACTAGGGCAACAAGCACCCACACGACACTTGCATTTGCGAGCGCGAGAAGAAAGAGCGCGAGCGCTCCACTTGCCATAAGCGCGCGATGCGTACGTTGCTGGAGCTTGAGGAAACGGAATGCGAGAAGTACTCCGATCACACCCAGTCCCATGAAGTATGCAAGATCATCAAAAGATCCAAGAAGAGAGAGGGTCGGGGAGATAGTGTTTGGCATGACTTGCCCCACGAGCACAATCAGCGTCTGGAGAAGCGCGACGGCGCCAAAGAGCACTGCTCCCGCACGCAGGAAGGAACTGTAGTGGTCAGCGCGGCGGAGCACAAATGCGGCCAACGTCCCCAAGACTGCCGCGACCAGCATAAAGCCAAAGGTATCGGTGTCGAACGTAGCACCCCAGAACGTACTCGAGAACGGCGCTCCCGAGAAGGCTGCGGAGAGTCCGTACGCTATCGCGGGGAGCCAGAGTGCAACTACCAGCTTAAACGGCGGTAAGACGACGTTTCCACGCGAGAGGCGCGCGAGGATGTAGAGCGCAAGCGTGAGAATGGTTCCGGCAGCGAGAATAAATGTTTTTGTCGTGACCGCGGGTACTGAAGATCCCGGGATAAGCACGAGCACTCCTGCGGCAACTGTCGCAAAAAGTGCCCAGACACTAAACTGCTCAAGAGAACTGCGTCGCACGACTACTGACTGTTGCGGGGGCATATGTGGATATGGTGATAGCTACTCACTAGTAATAGGGTCAGTGTATCTTCTCATCTTGAGTGTACCTAGTGACTTATCCACACGTATCCGCGAGGTGTCACCTTATTATTTTTTGTATTTCATTGACTCCGTAAGGTGACACCTTGTATTATGTGCCTTATGACAAAGCGAGATGCACCGTTTGCTCTAGGAGAGTGGTACCACTGTTATAATCGCGGTATCGAAAAACGTATCTCATTTGAGGACACCAGAGACTATCACCGCTTTCTAGAACTCCTCTACTTAGCCAATGATGAGGCGCCACTGCGACGCAACGACATCGGCACACGCAAGTTTGAAGAGGTTTTGAAGATTCCTCGTACCAAAAAAATCGTCGCTATTGGGGCATTCTGTCTGATGCCTAGCCACTTCCACCTCGCACTCAAAGAAACCTCAGAAGGGGGTATTACCACCTTCATGCGGAAAGTGGGGACAGCGTATACGCTCTACTTCAACGCTCGCTATAAGCGAGAAGGTAACCTGTTCCTTAAGCCATTTCAGTCGATCCATGCGTCGCCCGACCGCTATCCGCACCTTATCAACTATGTGCACGCTAACCCGACCATATTGTACGAACCGGAATGGAAAACGGGGCATGTAGTGGACCATCAGTTTGTGGAAGAACGTTTAGCAACCTATCCGTATTCAAGCCTCAGTGCTCACTGTGGCGTACCCACGCCGGCCAGCGCTATCATAGACACCGAGATACTGTCTCAAGCGCGGACTATCCCCATACACAAGATGTTGCGCGAGGCACGGCAGTATTGTGCGAATCTCGATATTCCATAAAAATGCAGGTGTGGTATAATGGAAACAGACCGGGTTAGACGATCGCTCCACTGCCCTTTTGGGGTATTGGGGAGGAAAGTCCGAACATGCACCCGCCCTTTCTTACGGAAAGAGCGGGTAGATAGGTAGCGGGTAACGCCCGTCGTCCGCGAGGATAGAGGTGACTACAGAGACGCCAATGCCGAGAGGCTGCGGATTCCCTTGTGGAATAGGCCGGTCGCAAGACCGGAATGCAACGAACAAATCCTTACCTGCATGCAAGGCCGTGTCCCGCCCTTTCGTCAAGAAAGAGCGGGGAGTGCCGCTCGAGGTGGTGCGTAAGTACCATCCCAGATAAATGATCGCCTCCCGCCCTTTCTTCAAGAAAGAGCGGGAACAGAATTCGGCTTACCGACCCGGTCTACTAAATGGAAACACCCACGCTCCTGCGCGGGTGTTTCCATTTTTTCTCGTATAGAAATGGCTTCCCCTCCCGCAAAACGCAAAGGAGGGGTAGCGAGTCACCGAGCAGGTTGTGACAGATAGGCCTCGTAGGTTGAAACGTATGGCGGACATACGCCATCTCGCTCATAGGCCTGTACGTCCTCACGAAGGGCACTGTGAGGAATGTCCTTATCGAATCGCCATATGTAGGCGTTTCGAAAAAGCTCTTCAGTCGTCAACGGTCTGTCATAGCCCGCGCGGAAGTCGACGTGTGGGTACATGTCATCTCCTTTGCTGCGTTGAAATCCGACAGGACGCCCAGTAGCGACAAGGTGCGTCTGAACACGAGTATACCAAGAAAAAACGCTGTCTAGACGATCTCGCAGACACCACCTGCACAAGCGAGTTCCTTCTTCATCTCGGTTTCATCCTGCCGCTCATAGGCTATCAACTTGGAGTAGTCTACTTCAGGGAAGCGCGCGAGACGTGCCTCGTATTCTTCTTTTGAAATCTGCTCGTAGGGCGCGAGACGATAAACGTGATCGGTTCTCGGGAGGAAGGAGAGCCCGCCGATGATATCCCAGTTCTTCTGGATCCAGTCCACCACGCCGATCCATTCATCAGGACCGACCGAGACCGTGGCCGATGGGTTATGCTCGGTGAAGTTAAGCTTGACCCGCTTCCAGTATTCAAGCTGGTCGAGCGCAGTGAGGCTATCTTTAAATCGAGCCTCTTTTGAGTGGTCGGGAGCCTTGATTGGAAATTCAAAAACATACGTGTTGGCTTCTTCGAGCGACTGCCCCACTTCAGGGTAATACGGCACGCCTTGATCACGCATCATCTTGAAGAGCGAGTCGGTCGCGCTAATGCGCACGCGGCGGATGTAGTAAGGCGCGTGACGTGGATGGATGCCTGACGCGCAATTAAAGGTCTGGGAGACGGTGCCTGAGGGCTTAACAGCGGTGACTGCCATCGAGCGTTCGACGCCAAAACGCTTCGCGTAGAGGACGTTGGCCTTCACAGCAACGTCGCGGATCTTACGCATCACCTCGCTTTGGCGAGCAACTGGCGAGTCCCACTGCCCCGTCACCGAGACTCCGAGGAGTCGTTCCGTTTTACAGTGGTCAGCCCACTCCTGCGAGATGTAATTGAACTTGGTCAGAGTCGACTGATAGGTACCGAGGATTGCGGCAAGGCGTGCTTTGCGCAGGAGGCTCGCCTCCGTGTCGTGCGCACGCGCAATCACCTCCGAGAGGTTGCAGAACTGTTTTGACTGGAGGATGATCTCGGCGCACGGATTCGTGCCAATCGGACCACGAACCACGCCGTCTTCACCAATAAAACCGACTTTCTTAAAGTAGTCGGTGCGACGCTTGGGAAACGTGACCGCCAAAGAGCCGCGGTTGAAGATCCCTCGTTCACCGCTCCCGCTCTTCATGAGCGCGACCCACTCGTCCATAAGCTCGGCATTGGTCGGCTGCGCCTCGTACACGGCTGAGTTGTTCGCAACTGAACGATGTGGATCGGTCATGTAGAACTGCCCCTTCTTCGCGTCACGCATCTCGACATCGTCGAGATCAGAGAGTGAGATCATCGCGGTGCGGCGGACTCCACCCGCAACCACACATTCACCAATCTTGCAGCAGATGTCGTGAACGTCGATCGCACGGAGTCGGCGACCAGCGCGCGTGAGAATCCGATCACGAGCAAAGGAGAGGAGAGACATGAGTGGCTCGGGGCCACTCGCCTTCCCTCCCATCGTCTTCAGTCGGGCACCTGCGGGGCGAATCTGGGAGTAGTCAAACGTGATGTCCTTGCCGGCATACCAGGTCTCAACCCCGAGAGTGAGCGCGTCGCACCATCCCTCTTTTGAATCACCGATAACGTGCACGGGGAGCTTCGTCCCCATCTGCTTCTTAATCTGTGGGAACTGCTCGACATTCTGACTCTCAACCGCAAAGCCAACCCCGCATCCCTGCATCGAGAGATACATGATCTCGGCGAAGTCGCGCAGTCCCGTGGGTGCAACAAAAGTACAGTTATAGGCACACGCATTACAGCGGCGTGCTGCCTCACCAGAAAACTGCATGAGACGCATTGAGGGCATCACCTCCTGCTTGAGGATCCCCATGCGTACCTCGGCATACTCTTTCTCGGTGAGCTTCTGGCCAAGGTTCTCGCGCATGAAAGCTATATAGCGATCGACCGTCTCGACCCATGTCTCACGGCGACCCTCTTCAGGGATCCATTTCGCATAGGTGCGCAAATAGACGAACTCACCGAGCGTGTTCCCTGCAAAATATTTCTTGCTTTCCTCTGCAAGCTTCTTCACATGTTCGGGGATATCGATGTGTGCGGCGCGTAGCTGGGCGCGCTTATCGCGATAGAGGATGTAGGCTTTGGCCGTCTTGACGTAGTCGTTTAATATAAGGTATTTCTCGACCGAGTCCTGCATCCCCTCCACCGTGGGAAGAAAACTCTTATACTTTTTGGCAAAGCGCGCGAGCTCTCCCGCGACCTGGTGCGCGACCAAGATCGCGTCCTCTTGTCCACCCTCTCCTGCTTCACTCATTGCCTTCCACACAGCGGTCGCAATCTTGTCAAAGTTGAAGGGGACGAGTCGCCCATCACGTTTCTCAACTTGTGGGATGAGCTCACGATAGCGGAGCGTCTCCTTTGAGTCAGCCGGCCCGGCAGCCTGCGACACGGGAGCGACAAGTGCCTTTGAGCGGAGAGAAACTTTCGCAGATTTGGACATGAGGAGGACAATTAGAAAACTGATAATGACCTTGTTTTGATAAGTGTACTCCTACACCCCGCAAACGTCATTGTGGACAGCGTTATTTCGTAACGCTTAGAAAGTTTTTCAATGAACGTCAGATATTTGACGCATTCGTGCGTAAAAGACATGTATCAGACACAAAAGCTACTTGGAGTGTAAAAGACATCTCTGTCTAGATGACGCAAAACAAAAAGAGCTTTATGTGTCCTTGAAAACTCAAAGAAATAAAGTGTATTCCCCTTATGGCTGTCCGAGAGAACGCTCGAGCTTGCGGGCGCGTAACCGCGCCCGCCGCCGCTCATAACGCTCACGCAAGCGCTGCTCAAGCGCTGCGGCCTTTTGTGAAGCAACCCACCCAAAGACACTCATCACGATATTCGCCGTGATGACAAAACCGCTGACGAGGATAAAGGAGGTATCAGAGAGTCGTGGAATGAGAAGAAGGTAGGTGGGAAGGAAGCTTGCCATACCGACCACCACATCCATCACCCGATTCGTGGGTGCTTCTTCAATAGCAACGATCTTTTCCCACATCTCGTAGCCCGTGAGGAGTAAAAAGACAATAACGACAGTGGCCGGCGTGCCGAGAGAGAAGAAGGGTGCGAACAGACCGATCGACGCTCCAGTGAGAAAGTGGACCACACTCCAGAGGTCAAGCCACTTCCCTTCTCTCCAGATGTCCGTGCGTTCAAAACGGCCGTCGCGGGTAATATGCATGAAGTAAGTATACCTGGTTTTGGTGTTAGTTTTGATGTTGGGCCGGTATGTCTACTTATTCTGGGCGTGGTTGAGACAAATCTGCGTAGTTAAACAGGACGCCAAATGCCTTGCACCACACCATCACATACCGATACTCGTCGACGTTGACTCCTTCTGGAATTTCATAATTTACATTGCCCTCCGTCGCTTTAACGGCTCCGATGTTTACATATTCTTTCGCGCCCAAATCTTTTGCCAGATACACAAAAATGTCAGGGCCATTGATGGTCTTAAAGTTCTCGTAGCGGATGTAGCTCTTATTATCTGCATGAACGATTCGAACGGTGCCTGATGCAGGATGCAACGGAGTGTCAATAATTGAAAATGATTCAGGAGGTGTTGGGGTGCTTACACCAGGACTCGCATCAGGAATTGCATCGTCAGCCTTGATAGTTCTGAAGAGCGGCGATATCGCATAATACGCAAAAGCGAGCACAGCCACGCCTATGATACTGCCCACCGTGTAGAGGATGTATTTTTTCATGGGTAGAGCAATGATAGCAGAACATTCCTTTCTGGCGGAGGGTGAGGGATTCGGTCACGCATAATTTCTTGCTAGAAATTTGCGCTACCCCGCCTCGGGCCGTCGCCCTCCGGCCTTCGAATCTCTCACATCTCGCGCAATGATGCTTCGCGCAGACGGTTCCCAACCGTCTTTGCGAATCATTGCGGAGGGTGAGGGATTCGAACCCTCGGTGGGTTTCCCCACACACGCTTTCCAAGCGTGCGCACTAGACCTCTATGCGAACCCTCCGTCGTCTATGAGTTATAGCAGAAAAACCTCTATCCGGTTACCGCCCTCCTTGATAGATTTCAACACGGTTTTTGCCATTCGCTTTGGCTTCATACATAGCCCTATCTGCATTCTTTACCAGCACATCAGACTCGTCATTCTCATGCACCTCAGTAACTTCAGCGATGCCTAAGCTCCCCGTCACTCGCAAGTCAGGGTACTGATCGAAGGTGAGTTGTTCGATGCGAGCTCGAATGTCCTCAGCATGCTGTGCGGCAACCTTCGCGGTCGCGCCGGGCATGAGCACCACGAGCTCCTCACCCCCGTAGCGCGCCGCTGTGTCTGAAGCACGTACGCACTCACTGATAACCTCGGCTACGCTTCGGAGCACCGCATCACCTACCGCGTGGCCGCGCGTATCGTTTATTTTTTTGAAATCATCGAGGTCGACCATGATAACTGAAACGACCTTTGGTGCCTCTGCGTGCGCACGACGCTCCTGTATCTTCCCGCTCAAGAGCCCCAGCGCGGCCTCGAGCTCTCGGTCAAAGACTTTACGAGTCTTGAGTCCCGTGAGTCCTTCTGTCTCGTGCTGCTCTTCCAGATACTTGATGTGGTCTTCTGCGAGTCCTGCGACATTACCAGCCTCCCTACTGAGTCGCAACTCTTCAAGTGCGTCTATGCTTTTGTCTGGCTTTTTGTCTGGCGACCCAAAAGAAAATTTCATGTGCAGAGTATACACCACCCCCTTAGGGGGTGTGGGTTAAGGCGCGAATGCGCTCCTCGACCGGAGGGTGGGTAGCAAAGAGGCCGTTAATCCACCCCATCTTCCCTTCTGCCTTCCCAAAAGGCTCGTCAATGAAAAGGTGGGCCGTCGCGTGGCTCGTGTGGGTGAGCGGCCGGTTGACCCCGCTTATCTTACGGAGTGCCGAGGCCAGCCCTTCCGGATGGCGCGTGAGGAGCGCGCCTGAAGCATCTGCAAGGAATTCGCGGCGACGCGAGATCGCAAACTGGATAAGCTTTGCGGCAAGCGGCGCGAGAATGATAGCGACCACCACCCCGATCATGAGGACGACATTCCCCTGTTTACTGTCGCTGCTGCGGAACCCTCCATGAAGCGAGGTGCGCAGAAATATGTCGGCGAGGATAGCCACAAAGCCCGCGAGCACCACTGCCACCGTCATAACGAGCATATCGCGATTCTTGATGTGCGCGAGCTCGTGGGCGACCACTCCCTCGAGCTCGGGGCGCGAGAGGAGTGCGAGCAATCCGGTGGTGGCGCAGACGACCGCATGGTTCTCGTCGCGGCCGGTGGCAAACGCGTTCGGCGCCTCATCGTCGATGACGTAGAGCTTGGGAGTGGGCAGCCCTGCGGCAATCGCCATGTTCTCGGTCACTGTGTAGAGATCAAAAAACTCTTCCCGCGTGGCAGGGCGCGCTTTGTTGAGCGAGAGCACGAGCTTGTCAGAGGCCCAATACGCGTAAAAGTTGGTCGCTACCGCAACCATCACCGCCACATAGAGGATAAGGGGGTTGCCGTAATACCAAGAAATAGCGTAGCCGACCGCAATCACGACGACCAAAAAACCGAGGACGAGTGCCCATGTCCGACGAAGGTTCGATGCTCGCTCCTGATACAGATTCATCTAAAACTGTACCTTCACGGGCTCCTTTGCGGCCGCATCGGCTTCAGAAAGCTCGAAGAGGTCCATCGGCTTGAAGTTGAACGCTGACGCGATAAGATTCCCCGGAAAGACCTGCTCAGCGGTGTTGAGCGTCATCACGGTCGTGTTGTAGAAGCGGCGCGACGCCTGGATCTTATCTTCAGTATCACCCAGCTCCTTCTGGAGCTGAAGAAAGTTCTGGTTCGCCTTCAGATCAGGATATGCCTCCGAGACGGCAAAGAGAGTCTTGAGTGCGCCGGAGAGCATATTCTCGGCCTGTGCTTGCGCGGCTGGCGCTGCTCCTCCGGCCCCCATCGCGGCGGCACGCGCCTTGGTGACATTCTCAAACGCACTCGACTCGTGAGTAGCATACCCCTTAACCGTCTCGATGAGATTCGGAATAAGATCGTAGCGACGCTTCAGTTGAACGCTGATGTCCGACCACGCTTCCTTGGCCTGATTCACGAGCGTCACGAAGCGGTTATACGAATAAATAGCCCATAAAACAACGACTGCTAACGCAATAAGAACGATGGTAATAGTAGTCATAGTATGGAGTATATCATCTCTTTTAGCGTACTGCCCCTGCGACCGCTTTTACCACCCGAGTGTCAAGGAGATCGGGAATAATCCTGCTCGCCGAGGGTTTCTTCACGAGAGCAGCGATTGCGCGCGCCGCGCGCAGCTTGGTCGCTTGCGTGATCTGCCTCACGCCCCTATCGAGTGCACCGCGGAAGATACCCGGGAAGACGAGCGCGTTGTTGATCTGATTGGGGAAATCAGAGCGCCCGGTGGCAACGACAGCCGCGCCCGCTTTTGTGGCAACATCTGGCAAGATTTCAGGGTCAGGGTTCGCAAGCGCGAAGACGATGCTCCGCGGTGCCATACTTGCGACATGCTCCGCGTGGAGGAGTCCCTTGCCTGAGAGGCCGACAAAGGCGTCGGCGCCCTTAATCACCACAGCAAGATCGCCGCCCACATTTCGCGGATTGGTAAGCCGCGCGAGCTCACTCTTTTCGCCCGAGAGACCGGGGCGACCGGTGTAGATCGCGCCCGCACGGTCGAGGAGAACAATGTCCTTCACTCCAGCCGCCAAAAGGAGCTTGGCCACCGCGGTGCCGGCTGCGCCGGCACCGCTGATCACGATCTTGAGACTCTTCAGACTTTTCTTCACCACCTTCGCAGCATTGATGAGCCCTGCCAAGACCACAATTGCTGTCCCGTGCTGATCGTCATGCATCACCGGTATATCGAGACTCTCGATAAGTCGCCGCTCGACCAGAAAGCACTGGGGCGCCTTGATGTCCTCCAAGTTGATCCCGCCAAAGGAGGGGGCGATAGCCTGCACGGTACGCACGATCTCATCGGGATCCTGCGTGTTGAGGACCAGCGGCCATGCGTCAATATTGGCCATGCTCTTGAAGAGGAGGGCCTTCCCTTCCATCACCGGGAGCGCACCATAGGGGCCGATATTCCCGAGACCCAGCACCGCCGAACCATCAGAAATAATCGCGACGCTGTTGCCCTTGACTGACATCTTACGCGCGTCCTTAGGGTGCTTCGCGAGGTGGAGCGAGGCGGTGCCCACGCCCGGGGTGTACCAGAGCGCGACATCTTTTTTAGTCTTGAGTGACACACGCGCCTTCGTCTCGATGCGCGCCCCCTGCTTCATAAACGTCGCGACTATTTTTTTCTTATCCATAGAGGACCAGTATATCGTTAGATTGGTTTAAAAATATCCCGCGCGCCACCCACCTCGGCGGTGAGTGCCGCACGGGTCGCCGGTCCCACAAAGCCCGTCACCCCAAAGCCGTGTGCTGCCTGATAGGCTTCAAGCGCACTCCGCGTGCAAGCGCCCACGACCCCAGAGATTGGACAATCAGAGAAGCTCTTCCCCGCGGGTGGATAGAAGCCGAGTGAACGGAGCGCCGCCTGAAGCGCGTAGACATCGGCACCTTTCTCTCCCTTCTTTGCGGTTACCTCACTCCAGTCGTAGGGGTACGCGAGCGATCCGGGAGCAGTCGAAGGGGTGTCGTTGAAAAAATCCTGGAGCCCGAGATACGTTTGATAGGCATAGTCCCGCACAGCAATCGCGCGCACCTCTCGATTTTGAAACTGCGGCTCATAGATATAGCCATACTCGATAAGAAGCGCCGCACTGCTCGCGCTGTTGTTGGAGCCCACGGCGATAAGCTGCTGGTCTTCAACCACGCCCCGATCTTCTTTGGGAAGGGTGCTTGTCGCGTGAAAGGTATTGAGCCGGGCGGCAAGCGCGACACCGATCGCCTTTGAAGCCTCTGCATTTGAGTATTGACGATCCGGCACGTAGACCGCAAAGCCGCTGTACTCGCCCGCCCGGCGTGCGCGGCGCTCGGCGTCATCGTTGAGGTGGAGATGGAGCGTGATGTCGTAGCCCTGCTCCCCTGCCCACTTATTGATCCCGTAGAGCTGCAGCGCCCCCTCTAAAGGGGTTTTATTGTGGTACACCTGATCAGCGGCTGGGAGAATAGTACCCGCAGCGATATGGTCCTTCATCTGCTCTCGCAGTGACTGACGGAAGGTCTCGATAGCGTCCGCTTGAGTATCGAAGTAATTTTGGAGCGTGGGGTGCCACGTCTCCTTGGTACGCGCCACCATAACGCTGTAGTGTGGATTCTGCGCAAGTAGTGCTCCGAGCTCCTCGGCGAGGTCGACCACGACATTGCGCTCATAAACACCATTAAACTCGGTCCCGCCACTCGTGGGCTGGTGCCCGGGGACAATCAGGATTCCCACCTTTCTGACGGCGGCATTTGCCGGTGGTGTGTCGGTAACCGAACCGGTGGTGTTGCTATGATAATCGTTCTTAATCTGCGTTGCGGTGATACTGGTGACAAAGAAAGCCGCCGCCGACCCAGCCTCGCGCGAGACCCACGAGAGCGAGCGATCAAGAGACGACGCTCCGCCTCCTATCAGAAAGATAGTGATGGAGCTCACGCATCCAGCAAAGGCGGCGAGCCAGAGGAGATCATTGCGCATAGAGAAAATATATCACCATCTGCCCGATGCCCCTCCTCCGCCGCTTGATCCGCCGCCGAATCCTCCGAAGCCGCCACCTCCTGAACGTCCCAGAGAGCCGCCCGTCCACCAGGGCGGGTTCATACCGCGTGCTTTAGCATCCTTGTATCCCTTCGAGACGAAATAGTCGAAAAGCATACCGAGAAACACCAGGACAACCGTCAGTCCAAACAGTGAGACCAGAGAGAGGGCGAGTAGCCACCCAATCCCGAGCCCGCCGGCGCCGCCCACGACCCCGCCTGCCCACCACGACTTGCTTCGTGCGAGGATCGCTGCAAGAAACTGCGGTATGAGGAAAAGGAATACAAAGACGGTCTCAAGTGAGAGGTTCGTGAAGAAGTCACTCGCTGAACTCTTGCCGGTATACTCCCCCTTTGTGGCCTGCTCAAGCGCGGTCGCGGCAGCCGTGACCGCGCCATCATAATCCCCCGCTTTAAGTTTGGGCGTCATCTCGTTGTCGAGGATGCGCTGTGCCAGAGAGTCTGGGAGCGCGCCCTCAAGCCCGTAGCCGACCTCGATACGCATCGCACGTTCCTCAATAGAGAGGAGGAGCAGGATACCGTTGTCTCGATCTTCTTTTCCCACTCCCCACTCTTCAAAAAGCTTCACGGCATAATTCTCGATGTAGTCACCGCCCATATTCGGCACGGTGACCACGGTAATCTCGTTAGAGGTGCTTTGCTCAAATGCAGTAAGTTCTGCGTTCAGCGTCTGTATTGCCTCGGTACTGAGAACACGCGCAAAGTCGTTCACATACCCGCTCGGTGAGCCGGGTGAGGTATAGGCGAAAGCGATAGGGGCGAGGGAGAGAAGAGCGGCTCCGAGAATACTCGCCGTGGCGAGCGCTTTCATTTAGAGGTTAACCTTCGGGGCGTCCTCGGCGCCTTCCTTGGCCTCAAACATCGTCCGTGGATCAAAGCCGAACATGCCGGCGACAAGTGAGCCCGGGAACGTCTTCACGCTCACGTTGTAGCCGCGCACGGCTTCGTTGTAACGCATCCGCTCCACCGCGACACGATTCTCGGTACCGGCGAGCTCACTCATGAGTCCTTGCACTGCATCAATTGATTTCAGCTGCGGGTAATTCTCCATCACGACGAGAAGGCGCGCAAGCGAGCCCTCAAGCTGATTAGCTGCGGCGGCACGCGCATCCGGAGTCGACGCGCCAGCATAACGTGTGCGCGCTTCAGCGAGCGCAATAAAGATGCTCTGCTCCTGCGCCATCGCTCCCTGGACTGACGAGACGAGGTTGGGGATGAGATCAAAGCGGCGCTGATACTGTGACTCAACCTGCGCCCATGCAGTACTGACACCTTCATCCTGACGAACGAGACCGTTATATTTTCCACCCACGTAGAGTGCGAGAACGATGAGAACGCCGACAAGGATCACGGGCCACGTGAACCAACTTCTGACTGTTGATGTGTTCATATCCCGTAATCATACCGTGGTGAATAGTTTTGACAACAGACTATACTAGAAGCGTGAACGCCACCGACCCCTTGGAGAAGCATTTCACCCGGCTCCGTCCGGAGCAGAGGAGTGCACTCACCAAGCTCAAGATTCGATCTATTCGTGATCTCCTCTACCACTTCCCTGCCCGCTATGAACAGGCGGGATCGCTCGGGACAATAGCAGGGGTTGCAGCCGGGGCCGAGGTCACCCTCTACGGCACGGTGCGTAAGCCGGATATTAGGAAGACCTGGAAGAGTCGACGCCCTATCGCTGAGGCGTGGCTTGAGGATGCCTCGGGAAAGATAAAGATGATATGGTTTAGCCAACCGTACATAGCGAAGTCGCTGCACGACGGGATGGTGGTGAAAGTGAGGGGGAAGGTGGCGGGGAGCGGGGTAAAGATCTATCTCGCCAACCCAGAAATCGATAAGTCGCCCCTAAACCCGCCGCTACGCGGCGGGTCGGGCGAACATTCTGCTTCGCAGAATGTTTTAGCCGAGACAGTTCACCCAAATTTATTTAGCGAAAGAAACGTGCCTGTGGACGAGACGCTCACGCCGGTGTACCCCGAGAGCATGGGCGTCTCATCGCTCTGGTTCTTTCATGCGATGAAGAAGGTATTTGAGTCTGGTGTGCATGAGAAAATCGAGGATCCGATACCCTCCCTGATCCTTACGCGCTACAAGCTCCCTTCACTCGCTGCCGCGCTCGTCTTTATCCATGCACCGCAGAAAAAGAGTGATGCCGACGCGGCACGTAAGCGCTTCGCCTTTGAAGAAGTGTTCGCGCTCCAGATCGTGATGCAGCAGCGCCGCACCCTCCAGCTCCGCGAGGAGGCACTGCCGGTGGCGGTCGATCGCGAGAAGCTTAAGAACTTTATCGCCTCATTTCCCTTCCCGGCAACAGGCGCGCAGCTGCGCGCGATCGACAGTATCGTCGCGGACTTCGAGAAGTCGCACCCGATGCTCCGCCTCCTTGAGGGCGATGTGGGCAGCGGCAAGACCGCGGTCGCTGCCGCGACCGCGTACCTCGTCGCCACCTCGCTCCCAAAGGGCCGCATCGCCGGCACCCTGCAAGTCGCCTATCTGTGCCCCACCGAGATCCTCGCAAAGCAGCATTTCTCGACCTTCGTCTCGTATTTCAGAGATCATCCGATCCCGATCGGGCTCATCATGGGGAGCGAGTGCCGCAAGTTCCCGTCGAAGGTGCGTTATGAGGAATCGGCCAAGCTCTCCAAGCCCGCGTTTAAGAAAATGGTGGGCAACGGTGAGATCCCTATCGTTATCGGCACGCACGCGATCATCGAAAAGTCGCTCTCGTTTAAATATTTTGCCTATGCCATCATCGACGAACAGCATCGCTTTGGCACTGGACACCGGCAGAAGCTCGCGACCAAGGGAGCGATCGCGCCCCACCTGCTCTCGATGACCGCAACGCCGATCCCGCGTACCCTCGCTCTCACGCTCTATGGCGATCTCGACCTCACGCTCCTTGACGAGATGCCGGCAGGGCGCAAGCGCGTGATCACAGAGGTGCTTTCTCCCAAGGAGCGCGAAGCCGCCTACACGCGCGTACGGCAGGAGCTCGCGGCAGGTCACCAGGCATACGTGATCTGTCCGCGCATCGACGAGCCAGACCCAGCCAAGGAGCTCGCGCTTCAGGCTAAGTCGGTCAAGGCCGAGGCAGCGCGGCTCGCCAAAGGAGTGTTCCCTGAAGCGACGATCGACATCCTCCACAGTAAGATGACACCGGCAGAGAAGGAGGCGACGATGAAAGCGTTTGAAGATGGCGATACCCACATTCTCGTCGCCACCTCGGTGGTGGAGGTGGGGGTGAATGTGCCCAATGCAACGGTGATTCTCATCGAAGGTGCCGAGCGCTTCGGCCTCTCGCAGCTCCACCAGCTGCGCGGCCGCGTGATCCGCTCCACACATCAGTCGTACTGCTTCGCGCTCCCCGAGAGCGCGGGTGAGACCACGCGCGAGCGGATGAAAGCGTTTAAGAATGCTAAGAACGGCTTTGAGCTCGCCGAGTATGATCTCGCGCTCCGTGGCGCCGGAGAACTCGTCGGCGGCCGCCAGTGGGGCGTCTCAGATATCGCGATGGAGGCGCTCAAAAATATTAAGCTCGTCGAAGCGGCTAAGCTGGAGGCGGCCGCGCTCGTCGCGGATGACCCCGATTTAACAATGCACCCCGCCCTCGCCTCTCGCGCCCACACCGCCGACCGGCAGATGCATTTGGAGTAGTCGTGCGTTAGAGTACAGAAGTATCCGCCCCTAGCTCAATGGTTAGAGCACAGAGCTTATACCTCTGCGGTTCCTGGTTCGAGTCCAGGGGGGCGGACTAAAAATTATGCAATGTCTCCTGTAGGGGCGGGCGCGATGACGATGCCTTCCTCTTCACTCTTCTTGGGCGTGATGCCGTTGGCGATGAGGATCTTCTCGAATTCAGCGCGCTCCACCGTCTCCTTCTCGGTCAGCTCCTTGGCGATCGCGTCGAGCGCAGCGCGGTGATCGGTAATCACCTGCTTAGCGCGTGCCTTGGCCTCCTCGATAATCCGTGTGACCTCTGCGTCGATCTGAGCGGCGACGTGCTCGGAGTAGGGCTCGTTGCCCAAGGAGCGCTCGCCGAAGGCGACGGGCCCCAGCTTATCGCTCATGCCGTAGCGCGTCACCATCTCACGCGCGAGCGCGGTAATCACCATCAGGTCATTAGAGGGCCCCGTGGTCACGTCGTCAAAGAGCATCTCTTCTGCGACGTAGCCGCCGAGCGTCGCCGCGATATCATCGAGAAATTGTTTCTTAGACTGCATCTTGCGGTCTTCAAAGGGGAGCTTCAGCGTGTAGCCCGCGGCGCGACCACGACTAATGATAGAAATTTTGTGCACCGGGTCGGCATTCGGCAAGACTGAAGAGACAAGCGCGTGTCCCGCCTCGTGGTAGGCGGTGAGCTCTTTTTCTTTTTTACTAAGCAAATGCGATTTGCGCTCTGGGCCGAGCATCACCTTCTCGATGGAACGAATCAAATCATATTGGGTGACCTCTTTGCGATTCTCGCGCGCGGCAAGAATCGCGCCTTCATTCATGAGTGAGTACAGCTCGGCGCCCGAGAAGCCCGGCGTACGCTCGGCAATAACCGCGAGCGCGACATCGGGGCCGAGCGGCTTCGCGCGCGCATGGATCTTGAGAATATCCTCGCGATCACGCCGATCAGGGAGGTCAATCGTCACGCGACGGTCAAAGCGCCCGGGGCGAAGGAGGGCCGGGTCGAGGACGTCGGGCCGGTTAGTCGCCGCCATCACCACTACCTTCTCGGTAGGCTCAAAGCCGTCCATCTCCACCAAGATCTGGTTCAGAGTCTGCTCGCGTTCGTCGTTGCCGCCACCCACTCCGGTGCCGCGCACGCGCCCCACCGCGTCGATCTCATCGACGAAGATAATCGCAGGCGCCGCCTTCTTAGCGAGCTGGAAGAGATCGCGCACTCTCGAGGCGCCCACGCCAACAAACATCTCGACAAACTCAGAGCCCGAGATCGAGAAGAACGGGACCCCAGCCTCACCCGCGACCGCGCGCGCAAGCAGGGTCTTGCCGGTCCCCGGCGCGCCCATGAGGATAATTCCCTTGGGGATCCGCGCGCCGATATCGAGGAACTTCTTGGGGCTTTTGAGGAAGTCGACAATCTCTAAAAGCTCCTCCTTTGCCTCGCGGGCGCCCGCAACATCGGCAAAGGTAACACGCTGGGTCACATCAGCCGGATCGATGACCCGCGCCTTCGACTGACCGAAGGTGAAGGCCTGCATCCCCGCCCCCTTCACCTGGCGAGAGAGGAACCAGAAGAGAAATGCGAGAAAGAGAATCGGGATAAGGATTGGCGCAAGAGTGAGAACCCAGAACTGGAATCCCGACTCTCCCTGGATAGTAATCGCCACCTTGGCGAGCCCCTCAGGAGTCACACCGTATGTTGAGAGGGTTTCGAGGAGACCGGCCGAGGGGTCTTTACGCGAGATCTTAATCGAATCATCGGTGTAAACGAGTTTGAGTGAGTCGCCACTTATGGTGATGGCCTTCACCTTCCCTTCCCCGACATCAGCCGCGACCACCGAGAGCGGGATCTCGACACTTGGCTCGAACAGGCTTTCAACGAGCGAGTACCCGCTCATGATGAGGAAGAAGATGAGGATGGTGGAGAACAAATTACCGAAGAAGGAGTTCCCGCCAAAGGGCGCGCGCCAGCCGCCCTTGCTGGGCTGCTTCTTCCCTTTTGGCTTCTTCGGAGAGACGGGTGCCATAAAACGAGTATACTGGAACGCATGACTCTCGTCGAATATAAGAAGGCCCTACTACGCTTCTCCCCGCTCGAAACTTTCTCGGCGGGACTCGAGCTCTTGGGCACCGAAGTGAAATCGCTGCGGGCTAAGCTCGGCTCTCTAGAAGGGGCGCGGGTAGTGGTGCGCGGGGGCGAGGCGTATATCACGGGGATGACGATCCCGCCATACCAGCCGGCGAATACGAGCAAGAGCTATGACCCTGAGCGCCCGCGTCGTCTCCTCTTGTCTAAGCGCGAGATCGCCACACTGGCTGTGGAGGAGGAGAAGAAGGGCTTGACAATAATCCCACTTGAGGTATATACTAGTAAGAATCTCGTGAAGGCGCGCATCGCTATCGTCCGCGGCAAAGGCAAGAGCGATCGTCGCGAAGATCTCAAGAAGCGCGACGCCGCGCGCGAAACGGGACGCGTTTTGAAAAATAGATAGTTCGATCAATCCCCTAGAGCATGGCTTACATGGTGTACGTCCTCTATAGCAAAAAGGACAAGAAACTGTACGTCGGGTGCACTAGCGATATCGAGAAAAGATTGAAGCGTCATCACAGTGGACAGGTCGAGGCGACCGTAAATCGCAGACCTCTCGAGCTCATCCATACGGAACAGTTTGAGCTGACCGCAGACGCCTTCAATCGTGAACGCTTCCTCAAGAGTCTTTGGGGAGCGCGCACGAAAAAGAAGATATTGCTAGAATGGCTAAAGAACACATCGAAAGAAAAAGATGCGTTCTCTGGCTAAAACATTTCGTCTGACGAAATGTTCGCCCGAACATACCGAAGGTATGTTTTAGGGGGGTGACCGGCTTTGACGGTCTGTACCTTGAAAGACGTGCGACGCAGTGCACGCTCGGCTATCACTCTAATCTAACGAGCAACCAAACTTGCCAAGAACACTCTTGCAAGCGTAAAGTCTCCCTACTTCGGTAGTAAGGACTTTACGTTCGCGTACGCGGTCGCCTAACGGCCTCTCGCCTCGCGACATTTCACTCCCCTGAGTTTCTACAGTCGGAGAGTGAGGTGGAATCATCTGTAGAATCGACGCGCGGACTTCCCGCCCGCTGCGTCTAAATAAGGGATCGGGTAGGAATGGTTTCGTCTCCGTTCCTCGCATCCTATCTTAAAGATAACGGTGACTATGCGTCGTAGAAGCGCTCTCATGGCCAGAATCGGACTCGAGTTCGACTCTCGACACCTCCACAATCTTAAACACAACAGCCGCGTAATCGCGGCTGTTGTGTTTGCTATTTACCGGCGCGCTTTGGCGCGGTCGTTCTCGGTGAGGAATTGTTTGCGCAGACGGACTGATGTGGGCGTTATTTCAAGATACTCATCCTCGGTCATGATCTCCATCCCGCGCTCAATCGAGAGGTCGAAAATAGGCACCAGCGTGAGCGCCTCGTCCATCCCCGAGGAGCGGACGTTGGACTGTGCCTTGCCCTTAGTCGGGTTGGCCATCATCTCCTCGCCCTTACTGGTGTTGCCGATCACCATGCCCTCATACACCTCCGTCGCGGGCTTGATGTAGAGCTGACCACGGTCTTGGAGATACCAGAGCGAGTAGCCGAGCGCTTTGCCGGTCGCCATCGAGATCATCGAGCCCACCTGCCGCTTCTTAATCTCTCCCGCATACGGCTGGAAGCCGAGTACGCGAGAGGAGAGGATGCCCTCGCCTTTGGTATCAATAATAAAAATGTTGCGATAGCCGAGGAGTCCGCGGGTGGGGCCGTTGAGGGTGAGGCGCACGGTGTTCTCATGCTGCTCCAGGTTCTGGAGCACAAAGGCCCTCTGCCCAAGCTTCTCGATAATCGCGCCTTGAAACTCTGACGGTGTGTCGATAATCACCTCTTCAAACGGCTCGAGCTTCACCCCATTCTCCTCGCGGATGATGACCTGCGGCTGTGAGACCTGGAGCTCATAGCCCTCGCGGCGCATGTTCTCCAAGAGGACCGCGATATGGAGCTCACCGCGCCCCGAGACATGGAAGACTTCGGTCTTATCGAAGTCGACCTTGAGCCCCACGTTGACCTCGAGCTCGCGAGCGAGTCGCTCGCGGATCTGGCGGCTCGTGACATACTTCCCTTCTTTACCCGCAAAGGGTGAATTATTGACCAAGAAGTTGAGCGCAATCGTCGGCTCATCGACCGCAATAGCCGGCAGGGGCGCGGCGCTCTCGTTGGTGGTGACCGTCTCACCGATGTAGATGTCGGGGAGACCGGCGATAAGCGCGATGTCGCCCGCAGCTGCTTCAGTGGCCTCGACGCGCTCGAGCCCCTTGAAGGTGAAGACCTTGGTGGTGCGGCCGGTGCGCGTCGTGCCGTCTGGCTTCTTGATAAAGACCTGCTGGTTGGGGCGCACGGTGCCCTCGTAGATGCGACCCACCGCGAGCCGCCCCATGAAGTTGTCATAGGCAAGGTTAAAGGGTTGGAGCATCAGCGGCGCTGAAGCATCGGCAGTTGCATTTGCGGGCGGGACTTTTTCTAGTATCAAATCGAGGAGCGGGGTGAGATCCTTGCCCTCGGGGGTGCTGTTCTTAAGCGCGTCGACGCTTGTCGCGGCGCGCCCCTCACGACCAATAGAGTAGATCACCGGGAAGTCACACTGCGCGTCAGAGGCCCCGAGCTCCATAAAGAGCTCGAGGACCTGGTCGTGGGCGCGCGCCGCGTCGGCCGCGGGCTTATCGATTTTATTCAAAACAACGATGGGCTTGAGGCCGAGCTCCAGGGACTTCTTGAGCACAAAGCGGGTCTGCGGCATCGGCCCCTCCTGGGCGTCGACGACGAGCAAGACCGAGTCAATGGAGCGTAGGACGCGCTCGACCTCACTGCCGAAGTCGGCGTGGCCCGGGGTGTCGACGATGTTGATCTTGGTACCCTTATACTCAACCGCGGCGTTCTTGGCATAAATAGTGATGCCGCGCTCGAGCTCGAGCGCGTTAGAGTCCATCGTCGTCCCCTCTTGGGCCGCACCGGTCTGCTTCAAGATAGCGTCAGTGAGCGCGGTCTTACCGTGGTCGACGTGCGCGATAATCGCGATATTACGAATTTCCATAGAATTAAAAAAGGCCGCGCGGGCGGTGCTCTCAATATACAACAAATAGGCGCAAAAAGAAAGCGGGCCCCGAGGGACCCGCGTGAAAGCACAGCGGACTGTGCCAGGAGGAGACTGACTACTCTGCCCAAGCAGCCAGTCTGAGTGTACCCTACTGCCCTACTCCGTCAAGCTACTGCTTCAAGCCGAGGCCCTTCTTGAGGTAGTAGAGATTGACGCCGACCAAGACCGCGGTGAGCGCAAGGAGGACGCTGATACACGCGAAGAGCGACACATCGGCAGTGCCGAGGAAGCCGTAGCGGAAGCCGTTGATGATATAGAGAATAGGATTAAAGAGTGAGAGATTCTGCCAAAGCGGAGGGAGGGAGTTGATAGAGTAGAACACGCCGCCGAGGTAGACGAGCGGGGTGAGGACGAAGGTGGGGATGATGCTAATGCCGTCGAAGTTCTTGGCGTAGATACCGTTGATGAGCCCGCCGAGGGCGAATACGAGCGAGGAGAGGAAGAGGAACAAAAGGACGATAAGAGGGTGCTCGATCGACGGGAGGGCGAAGAAGAGTGAGACGATGAGTACCAAAACGCCGACCAACATCCCGCGCACGACGCCGCTCGCGATGTAGCCCGCGATGATCACGATCGGCGGCGTTGGCGAGACGAGCACTTCGTCGATATTACGCGAGAAGAACTTGGCGAAGAAGAAGGTCGATGCCACCTCCATAAAGGCACTTGTGATGACCGAAAGCATCACCAGCCCCGGGACCACAAAGAGGATGTATGGTACGCCGTCGAGCTCTCCGATGCGTGCGCCGAGGATACTGCCGAAGATGGCAAAGTAGAGTACCGAGGTCACCAGAGGTGGCAGCAGGGTCTGCGACCAAATACGGAAAATGCGGATGACCCCCTTGCGCAGGATCGTATAGAACGAGATGAATTGTTTTTCAGGAGACATATTAGGTGGCTTGCGGTGAGCTGGTCGAATCCGTGGTCAGCTTCACAAAGATGTCCTCAAGCTTGCCACCGCCGTAGCCGCTCTCGGCGCCATCGTGGAGCGCAAGAATCTCCTCCATGGTACCGTTCGCCACGATCTGACCTTTGTTAATAATGGCGACATGCTTGGCGAGCCGCTCCGCCTCTTCAAGGTAGTGGGTGGTGAGAAGTATCGTCACCCCTTTCTTGGTAAGCTCGGTAAGGTAGTCCCACATGCTTCGGCGCAGCTCGACGTCAACGCCCGCGGTCGGCTCATCGAGGATAAGAAACTGCGGTTCATGGATAAGGGCGCGCGCGATCATCAACCGACGCTTCATCCCGCCCGAGAGTCGAAAGCCTATTTGATCCATCTTATCGCCAAGCCCGAGATCCTCGAGGAGCTTCTTGGCACGCGGGATCGCCACCGAGCGCGGGATGCCGTAGTAACCGGCCTGATTAACCACGATATCCAAGGGCTTCATCCATGGGTCGAAATTGACCTCCTGACCGCAGACGCCAATCATCGTGCGTGCCTTCTCCGGCTCCTTCTCGATATCGATACCGAAAACCTCGACACTGCCTCCCGACTTGGTCACGAGCCCGGTGACGATACCGATCAGCGTTGTCTTCCCCGCCCCATTGGGACCAAGGAGCGCAAAGAAGTCACCGGCAGGGACGGTGAGCGAGACGCCGCCGAGCGCCTTGGTACCACCCGCATAAGTCTTCTCAAGGTCTTTGATAGTGAGCGCAGGTTCAGTCATGTGAAGAGTCGATTGTACCACGCGCGAGGTGATAGTATATGAATATGACTTTAAATTGGCATCAGAAGCATCAGGCGGAACGGACACTGAGCGAGCGGTTCTCGGACATGATTACCTCTTTTGTCGGTTCGTGGCCATTCGTTATCCTTCATATTCTCTGGTTTGGTGCGTGGCTCTTCTTCAAGATCGAGAAGTTTCCCTATGGCCTCCTCACGATGTCTGTCTCACTCGAGGCGATCTTTCTCACCACCTTTGTCATGATGAGTCAGAACCGTCAGGCGCAACGCGACCGGATACAAGCCGAGGCCGACTATGCAACAAATGTGAAAGCGAAAGAGGAGATTGAAGATATCCAGCACCGTCTCGCCCGTATCGAAAACGAGAAGCTCGAAAAGATCCTCACGCTCCTCGAGAAGCGCTAGACTTGAATCTCGCCCTAAGAGGTGTAGGATGCCGCAAGACCCGGCATGTCGCCGGATAGGAGTGATCATGGAAATGAAAACTGTCGTCGTTGGGGAGAACGTTCTCCCCATCGAGGTCTTCGTGACCACCGACCTCGCGCAGAAGACGGCAATGGGTCGGCTGCTCTGCGAGATTAGTCGCGACAAGTCTTTCCTCCCCCACTTTGCCGTACGGGGGATCTTCTCGGGAAGTGCTCCGCGTGATTGGAGACTCCAGATCACACACCGCGTCACTCCCCTGTCCCCCATCGAGCTGCGCGGGGACGAAGAGATGACCCTCACGAAGGTACTGCGGGAGGTGTTCTCGTGCGGTTCGTCGTAACCACACACCGCAGTACGCACCCGACCCCCGCTCCGGCGGGGTGTCGCTTTTATGTATCTCTCATTTCCACTTTACCTTAGTCTGTCCTATAGACGATGGTAAGGTAAAGTGGTTTTTTACTATTTCTCGAGGTCGAGGACGTCGTCGATGCGGATGTGCTCGACAAACTCGCTGACGTGCGAGACGAGGATCATCGCGCCCTGATACTGATCAAGCGCCTTGGCGATAATCGGGAGGTGGCGGAAGTTGATATGGTTCGTCGGCTCGTCGAGAATCAGGAGTCCGGGGCGCTCCAAAACAAGGGAGCAGAAGGCGACCAGACCCTTTTGTCCCTCTGAGAGACTACCTATCTTTGTGCCCATCACGTCGGCCGTAAGGAGGAACCCTGCGGCGGTCGCACGTATCTTCTCCTCATCGGGCCGGCCCACCGCCGCGCGCAGTGCTTCAAGAACCGTCTGGTCGAAGTTAAGCGTCGAGAAATCTTGGCGGTAGTACCCCACCTTCACTCCTTTGGTTATCTCGACACCTTTTGCCTCTCCCCTCGCGATCGCCTCAAGGAGGGTGCTCTTGCCAATCCCGTTAGGTCCCTTCAGAAGGAGGTGATTATTTTTACGAAGTGCGACATTCGCCTTCTTCACGACCGGCTTCTTGCCCTTAAGCACCGCGTAGCTGGTGAGCGCGAGCACCACGCCGCTTAAGTCGGTCTGTGCGGGGATAGTGAACGGACGGATTGTCTTGTCCTCTCTGCGCACATCGACCTTCTCCTCCTCCATCTCCTCGACCTCGGTACGCATCTTCTTAGCCACGAGGCGCATCTTCCCTCCCTTCTGGGCGAAGAAGTTGGCCTTATCCTTATTCTCTTGGATCTTTTTCTCGAGCTGAGCGTTCGCCCGGTTCTCGCGCTCGATCCGCGCGAGGATATCACGCTGCACATCGGTATAGTTGCCCGAGTACTGCTCGATCTGGCGCGTGTAGACGTCGAGATAGAGCACACCGGTGGTAAACGCGTTGAGGAAGGTGGAGTCGTGGGAGATCACGATCACGGTCTTTTCATAGTCGATCAAAAACTGCGTGAGGTGTTCAATCCCTGCCTTGTCGAGATTATTGGTCGGCTCGTCAAGAAGGAGAAGATCCGGGTTCTGGATGAGCGCGGAGGCGAGGAGCAGCCGCGCCGTCTGCCCGCCCGAGAAGCTCTTCATCAATCGGTCGTGGAGCTTCTCGTGCGACCAATTTCCGTTGTCCGTACTCGGACTTACGGAAATGGAAGTACTCTTGTGGTGGTGTTTCAGATTCACCACCTCAAGAACTTCATCAATCTTAGGGTCAATGTCATACACCTTCTCGCTAAAGCGCTTCTCAAAGAACGCACGCACCGTAAGCGAGAGCTCCTCCCGCGGGAGCACCTGCGGCGCGGTAGCGACTCTCATCCCGCGCGACACATTGATCTCTCCGCTCTCTGGTTTGAGTGCACCCGTCATGAGCGAAAAAAGGGTCGACTTGCCGGCGCCATTCTGCCCCATCACGGCCATCTTCGCTCCGCGCCGGACAGGAAAGGAGACCCCATCCACGATGGGCTTGTTGTGTCCGTAGCCAAACGACACCTCCTCAAAGCGGATCACGCTCTCTTCTTTTGCCATCTCCACACCCTAACCTATTTCGCATTAAAATGGAAAGACTGTATAGTGCCTCCATGCAGAAAAAGGCTCCCCAGCCAGAAGAGACCGCAGCGGAATACCCGATGCGGATCAATAAATACCTCGCTCACCAAGGGCTTGCGACACGTCGCGGGGCTGACGAGCTCATCGCGCGCGGGACAGTCTTCGTCAATGGCCGTGTTGCCACCCTCGGCGAGAAGGTGAATGAAGGCGACACGGTCGAGCTCCGCGACAAGCGTGCGCCCGCGCAGTATGTCTACTACGCTTTCAATAAGCCCATCGGGGTGATCACCCACTCGCCCAAGCAAGGAGAGAAAGACGCGCGGACAAGTGCTGGACTCCCTCACGACGTCTTCCCGGTCGGCCGCCTCGACAAAGACTCGCACGGCCTTCTCATTCTCACCAACGACGGTCGCATCACCGAGCGTCTCCTCTCTCCCGCTCGCGAGCACGAGAAGGAGTACCGCGTACGCGTCGCCGACCCTTTGCGCGAGAGCTTTAAAAAGACGATGGAGGCCGGAGTGGATATCGAGGGCTATCAGACCAAGCCGTGCATCGTGCGCAAATCTGGACCGACAAGCTTCATCATCACGCTCACTGAAGGCAAGAAGCATCAGATCCGTCGTATGGTCGCTACGATGCACAACTCGGTTGTCGATCTCGAGCGCACACGGATCCTCAATATCCGCCTTGGCGATCTCGCACCGGGCGCACACCGCCCTATTGAGGGCGCGGAGTTGACTCGCTTTTTAACTCACCTGGGAACGGCGTAGCGAGCAGCCGCGTGTGCCCCCAGTGGATGTGCGCCCATACGCGCTCGTGGAGGTAGTAGAGAACAGTGCTGTAGGTATTCACCACAATCACGATGGTGGCCGAGAGCGCAACGTCACGAGTAAAGAGGTATGCGACCAGTGAATCGACGGTGAGACTAAGGACGCGATAACTGATCGACTTTACGATTGAGCGCTTGTGCCACTCGAGTGCAGAGAATTTCATGCCCCTATCATACGTCACCTAGGCGTCCCAGGTGAAGCCTCGCCCAAAGTGTCCCCAGGTACAGGTGTCGGTGTAGCGGACGGTGTCGAGCGCAAGATTCGCGCGGATGCCGCGCGGCGTGAGGTCATAGCCGGTGATCGGCTCCTCGACCCCATCGACAACGGCCACTGCCATCACCGCCTCAGCCTTGCCGATCGCATACGCGAGCTTGGTATGCACTGCCCTCGCTCTGCGCTCTTTGAGGAGCTCGACCGCGACGCGACGCGCCATGTACGCACCCGAGCGATCAACCTTGGTGTAATCCTTGCCCGAGAATGAGCCCCCGCCAATAGCCACCTCCGGCCCATAATTATCCACAATAAGTTTTCTCCCCGAGAGGCCGGTGTCGGCGTCAAAGCCACCCTGAACCCACTCGCCGGCAGGATTGAGGAGATACTCCTTTGCGTTGATCACGCTCTGTACCAAGGGGAGGAGCTCGGCATTCTTTGTGTTCTGAAAGCTCACGACAACCGTGGTCACCTCACCGTCTTCAACCGTCACCTGCGTCTTGCCGTCATAGGGATACTTTTCATAGACCTTCTGACAGAGATTGCGCGCAAGCTCATACTCAAGTGGCATCAGAGTCTCGGTCTCACTGGTCGCATAGCCCTTCATGATCCCCTGGTCGCCCGCGCCCCCTGTGTCGACGCCGCGCCCGATCTCCTTACTCTGGAGCGCAACGTTCTCAATCACCTTATACTCCTCACCGACGATCCCCTTCACGAGCGCGATGATGTCGGGCTTTACCCCCGATGTGACTTCACCATTAATCGTGACGAGGTTGTGGCCACCCATCACCTCAATCGCGACCCGGCTCCCCGCATCGCCTGCGAGGTAAGCGTCGAGGATAGAGTCAGCAATAAAGTCGCACCGCTTATCCGGGTGACCCGGAGACACAAACTCAGCAGTTCTGATCATACAGAGTGTAAGCTTACTTTTTATAAAGCACGAAAAAAGATAGTGGTATCTTTCCCGAGCGGGTTGGAAGAGGCACACTGCGAGCTGGTGCTCCGTGTTGCCGGCAGGTCATCGAGCCAATTCTCTCACTGCCTCTTGATACAAGCTTTGCAACTTGTGTGAGTAGTGTAGCACGCTCACACACCACCTTTTTCAAAATCTAAACAAATGGAGTTTATACAATACCGTTTACCTCCTTGGTCATGCGGCCCGTCGTCAAAGACGTGACCGAGGTGCGCACCACAGGTCTTGCACACCACCTCGGTGCGCTGTATCCCGAGCGAGCTGTCTGTCTTCAGCTCCACGTGTGCGAGATTGGCTGGGTTCGTGAAGCTCGGCCACCCCGTGCCAGAGTCAAACTTGGTGAGAGACGAAAAGAGCTCGGTCCCACAGATCGCACAGCGATACATCCCCTTCTCATGATTGTTCACATACGCACCGGTAAAGGGTGCCTCGGTGCCGCCTTCGCGCGCGACTCGCCGCAGCTCGGGCGAGAGCTCTTCATCTTTTTTCATAGGCTTGTTTTTGTATTAAGTAACTCCGCAAACTTCTCTTGCACCTTCTCCACCTTGGGGCTAATCACGAGCTGACAGTAGGCCTGGTCGGGGTGGTGGGTGAAGTAGTCGTGGTGATAGTTCTCGGCCTCGTAGAAGGTGGAGAGCGGCTCGACCGTGGTGACCACCTTGTCGCCCGCACTCGTCGAGGTGTCGACCTCCTTGATAAAAGCCTCGGCCTCGGCCTTCTGCTCTGGGGTCGTATAGAAAATGACGGAACGATACTGGGTCCCCGTATCGGGCCCTTGGCGATTAACGGTCGTCGGGTCGTGGGTAGCAAAGAAGACGGTCAGGAGAGTGCGATAGGAGATGAGCGCGGGATCATACTCAATCTTGATCACCTCGGCGTGACCGGTGAGCCCGCTACACACCTGGTCATAAGTGGGGTTCTCCGTCTTCCCTCCCGCGTAGCCGGGCGCAGCCGCCACAACCCCCTTGAGCATTTTAAATACTGCCTCGGTACACCAGAAGCACCCGCCGCCAAACACCGCCGTCTCTGTCATAGGCTTATTCTATCACGTTTTAGAGAAGTATTGACAAATATACATAATAATGATATCATATACATAAGCTGCCCAAATTGGCAGCGAAGCACATTCAACCAAGGAGAAGGAGATCGAATGGAAAAATTGCATGCCGCAGTGCGCGCCGTACGGGCCGCGTATGTGGTCATCCTGCGCGTGTGGCGCGCGCTGTCGATCATCCTTTGGGGTGGGGCGACCTACTTCAAGGGATGCGACCTGAAGGTCGCACAGGTCCGCAAGGGACTGGCGACCGATCATGTCCCACTCGAGGAGCGGGACCACATCGGAAGCAATTCCGATGGGCAACTTCTTTCGCCCGAGGAGCGCCGAAGCGCCCGGTGGCGTATCCCAAAGGGATACCACCAAGGAGTGAAGGCGGGGGAACGCTTGCGTATCCCCACCGAGGAGGTGCTCGACGGCGTGCCCCAAGAGAGGGTTACGCGGTCAATCACAGACTTCCTCTACTACTCCCGCAAGAAGCGGATCCTTGTCGTGATGACGAGGAACGGATCTGTCTACCAGATCCGAGCGGAGAGAAGGGTGAGGACGCGGAGGTTCCGCCCCCTCGAAGAGGACAGTTCGCTGTCGTTCGGGGGGGAGAGCAACTTTCTCCCCGACTGACGCACACGGCCCCACCAGGGGCCGTGCACTTTTAATGCTTGACATATACGTAAAGGGTGCTATGATGCACCCAAGTCCCCTTGTCTAGGGTGGCGAAACTGAACTTTAGGAGATAGAGATAATGCTCACACTGCGCGACCCATTGGTCGGCACGACGGTGCTGTACCGCGGAGTGACCCTTCGGGTCACTCAAACCCACAAGGGTCGGGGACCGGGTCTCCCGCCGATCGCGGTGGCGCCTGCCGCAACTGCCGAGGTGCCGGCGGAACAGCACTTCGGAATTCGGAGGCGCGGGAACGTCCCGGGCTTCAGGACGAGCCCGATCACGGCAATAGTCCCGACCCTGCAAGGGGAAGGGACGGTTTTGGAGACCGAGAACGGCTCGTTGTACGAAGCCGTTCCGATCTGGAAGCCGCAACGCTTCTAGACGTCGCCCATGCGGGCGACAAAAGACGGTCACCCTAGGGTGACCGTTTTGCTTTTATATACGACCGGACAACAGGGGCAGGAGGACCGGGTAGATGCGATCGGCGATAACAGCATATCCCGCGTCGTTGGGGTGAATCGCATCGGCCATGTACTGACTGTTTCCGAAGAGCCCACCAAGCACATTCGACACATACGCGGTGTGGTAGGTGTCACGCAACTCCTCAAAGGCGCTCGCAAACGAGTCACCGATGAGGTTACCCTTCACCCCGAGCAAAAGGACGATCGCGCCACGCGCCTGAATCGCCTCGATGAGTGTGGCGAGATTGGTAAAGGTAGTCTCGGCGGGCACTCTCCGCAGGTGATCGTTCCCGCCGAGGAGCAGGAGGACAATCTTGGGTTGGTACTGATCGAGTTCGTTTACGCGCGCAAGACCGTCGGCCGTGGTGTCGCCCGAGACGCCGAGATTGATAATGGGTCGCCCGATCTTGCGCGAGAGGAGCGAGATAAAGTCGTTTCCGGGGGAGGCGCCGCTCCCTGCGACGAGGCTGTCACCAAAGGCGATGATATCGGTCCCCGCTGACGGATAGTTGGCAACGGGTCGTTCGCGAGTCGCATATACATACCAACCGCCAAGGAGAACAATAAGTGCGACTACGCCATACCACCTAAGATGCTGCATGACACTACGAGAGATGTCCCGACTGCGGAGGATGAGAAAAATCTGTGTAGAGCGAGAGAAGTGCGAAGAGGAGACTCACCGAGAGCGGGCCAAGAAAGATCCCCGATGGACCAAAAAAGAGGAGTCCGCCAAGCACTGACAAGAGGACAAGGAGCGGGTGCATATTCATCCCTTGGCCCACCAGCTTGGGGCCGAGGACGTTATCGATAAGACCAACGGCAATGACACTCCAGATGAGTAGTCCCACTGCCTGGCTGGTCTCTCCGACAAAAAAGAGAAAAAGAATCGACGGGGCGAGGACGAGACTGGTACCAACGCCCGGAATGAGCGCCGCGATAGCGGCAACCATACCCCAGAGAATCGCGCTCGGCACCCCAAAGAGGGTGAGGCCAATGGTGGTGAGGGTGCCTTGCACGAGCGCGATGACGAGATTCCCCTTAATCACCGAGTTGACCGCAAGCTCGAGTCGATCGAGTACGTGGGTATCTTCAATGTCGCCGAGCGGCGAGAGGTGGATAAGAAACTGGCGAACGCGCTTCCCGTCTCGCAGGAGGTAGTAGAGGGCGATAAAGAAAATAAAGAATGAGAGGAGGATTCGCGAGAAACTAGAGAATATGCCGCCGGCATTGTCGGTGACCCACCGCAACCCTTCTTTTATGTACGCATCGATATTCGCTGAAGCATTCTCGGCAAATGCGCTCAATCCCGGTACAACACTCCCGTAGCTCGCATCGATATTGAGAACCATCTGGGCGAGTGCTGTACGCCCACCCCCGGTGCTCTCAAGAGAGAGGTAGAGCATGTTCGCTTCATGTGCGACGAGCGTCCCGATGAGGGATAGAGGGAGTACGATGAGCACTACGCTCACGAGAACGGTGACGAGAGCAGAGATGCTCGGCCACCCACGAAACACCGTTCCGACCCTACGATAGAGCCCCTGCAGGACGACCGCAAAGACCGCGGCGAGTGCGAGCGGCTTTAGAAAGGGTGCAAATACAAGCGCGGTGAGCACACAGGTACCCGCCAATGCCAGCACGAGAAAGTAGGGTCGGACCTTGCTGTGAGTCATAGACCTATAGTGTAGCACTACCGAAAGGTCATCGTCCCGCTATCGAGCTTGAGGGTAAAGACGAGCTCACCCTTAGAGGTGAACTGATAACTCTGCACCTCACCGAGCGGCGTGGCGAACTCTGATTCCTGCGAGTCGTTGCAGTACATCATGGTCGACATCATGCTGCTGATCGTGATCTGGTTCCCTACAACGCGGTAGTTCCCTCCTATTCTGTTGCAGTCGGTGGTGGCCGAGAAGGTAGAGCCATCCTTAATAAACGTGATGGTGAATGCGTCTGATTTTTTAGGGGTTACGCTCGTGCCATCACTCATGCGCGTGCCGACCCACTTCCAGGTCTGCATCGTGAGTGTCATCCGTGATGGGTCAGCCTCACCCTCAAAGTCTGGTGCGACGATGCCAAACTGGAGCGCTGTCGGGTCGAGTTTGAGCGTGAGTGTTTTCCCGAGCGACGGAGCGGTGGTCATCGGCTCACCCGGATTACGGTCGGCATAGTTGACGATAAGCTTTCCATTTCTAATCTCGGTAGTCTGGGGTGCAATTCGGTCGCCAAGAAGTACCGCGTCGGTACCCGTGTAGCCTTCGGCCGTCTTAATACCGGCCGCCACATAATAGAACGTGCCGGTTCCACTCGAGCTCTGAGTGAGAAGAAACGCGGTATCGGCGATACCGTCGCCATTTAGATCGCCAACTGCCTCATTGCCAAAGTAGGCGGTCCCCATACTCCCGGGCGCAGGTATGACTCCAGCGGCTGGAGATCGGCCGTTGACCAAGGTGACTGGCTGCCCCTCGATCTGATAGGTGGCATTTTTAAAATCGCTTTGCGCGACAATCGGTACCTTCTGCGACCAATACAGAAAACCACCACCCACCAGAAGCACGAGGGCGCCCACAAGTATTCCTCTTTTCATATCCCATACCATACCATTAAAACAGTCGGGCGGCTCTTGCACCATGCCTACTCTATCTTGAACAAAGGTGTCGAGCGTGCATTAAGGATTCTTGGAGAAGGTAACCGAGGTGGGTGGGGCAAAGACTCCGGCACCCTGGACACCGCTGGTGCAGGAGAAAGAAATTGAAACGGCAAGGTCAATGCCGCCATGAGTCGCGACCGCACTCCCCGAGACGCTGAGCGCTGCGGGAACGACCAGGCCAGTTGAGGCGCCTTGGATCCAAGCGTAGAGGTTGGTCCCGTCATTAATCATCGACGACTTGATGCCGGAGTAGACGTTCACAAAGTTGCCACGCAGCTGTCCGCCAGAAACGTACACGGTACCGGTGCGACTATTCGACTCCTTCACCGTACAGGTCAGCGACTCCTTCAGACCGATAAGATACGTGAGCGTGTTGTAGCCCGCGACCTTTATGGGAGACGGGGCTTGGGTCGGTTTTTTCGCCGGCGCTGGTGCTGGCGCAGATGGCGCAGGGGCGGGAGTGGTCGGTGTGACGGGGAGACGTACTTCGTCTGACGGTACGGGAGCCGGCTCGATACTTGGCGCTCCTCCTACGACATACCATAGCGTGGCGAGCACGACTGCCCCACCGGCAGTAAGAAGAATGGTGCGTGTGTTCATATATCAGCAGCGTACCACCCCGTGCCCCGTACGCGTGTATTAATCCACTTCTTAGTATTCAATCGTGATGGGGAATGAGAACGAGGCATCGTGTATCGGCTCGCCCGAGGGATTATCCTTCATGAGTACCAGCGTCGCCGGGCCGCTGTAGCTCTCCGGTATCGTAACTGGAGCAGTAAAAGGGACAAAGTCTCTCGTCATCCACTCGCTCCCTGCTTGGGCGATAGCAGTCGTAAGCGTCTCTCCGTTTGCACCGATCACCTTTATCGGGAATGATGCCTCGAAATACCAGGTCCCCCGCGCCTCCCCCACCACCACAAATGTCCTGCCGGTTACCGCGCCGGGAGAAGGGAGCGCAACACGAATGTTGTCAGCAGATGCGTTGGTATAAACGATATCGAGCTTCTCTACCTTGAATATAAAACGGTAGTCCTCGTTCGGTATGGTCACCGCCGCGACCTTCGCCGGCTGGACCTCAAGAAGAGTTATTAACTCTGTCCCTAGGTGAAATGGTTCTCCGACAAGAAAATCATGGTCCGATGTCTCGTTCCCCTGCATGAGCGACACACGCAGGAGCACGCGACCTGCTTGGATACACTGTACATCGCTCGGACAACGACTGTCTTCACGCACCTCACGTGGGGTAAGCGTCACCCCAAGCGCCGTCGCGCTCTCACCAAGACCGACCTCGACACGGCCGGCGTCATGTGACGGCGCTTGAGTGCCTTCAGGATAGAAAAAGATACCCGCGGCGAGGAGAATGCCGGCACACACCACCACCGTACCGATCCATGGAGATTTCATACCCGTAGTGTACCAAAAACAACAGCGCCGCGGGGGCGCTGTCGGTCGACCATGTGCGCACGCGCACTAGGCCTTGGTCGCGTGGAGCGCGAGCCGGATCGCCGGATACCGGCGATACTTCTCTGCAGCCGCGCGAAACGTGGCCTCTTGCTCAGGGTCGAGCCCTGCGGGAGGCTCGGTCGGGAACGCAATTTCGCTCACGCCGCTTACCGCAAACCCGACGTCCTCCACGATCTCCCTTGTCGTCGCAATACTGCGACGCCAGTTGTGGAGCTCGCCACCCCATGGAGCTGTCGTGATGAACGATCCATAGGTGGTGACAAGATTTCCCTCAAGATCGGTCATCTTGTCAGGGTGGGTGACGACGAAGGCGAAAGTCCCGCCCGCTTTCAGCAGGCGGTATGCATTCGCGCACGCCCACGCAAGCTGTGCGTCGTCGAGGTGCTCGAACACCATGTGCGAAAGCACCACGTCGTACTGCTCTTCTTCACCTGCAAGGAGATTGGGATCGGCGATGTCGCCGACCTCAAAGCGCGCGCCCGGCACCCGCATGCGTGCCATCTCGACCTGCTCGGGGCTGATCTCGACGCCGGTGATATTGCCTGGGGCAACGTCGTGCGGGATGAGGACCCCGACCTCGACCCGCGCGCTCGCGGAGCCAAGATCGAGAAATTGCATATCAGGCGCCGAGTCGCGCAGGAGCGCCTCCATGGCCGGCTTGCCGACAAACTGCCACGTCGGCAACTGATCGGCCTCGCGGAACGCTTTGGCGAACACGTCGTAGACGTCGCCCATGTTCGGTGGGTTGTGCATGTCTTCTCCAGGGGTTGAGTTATGAGCGTACGGTGTACGGCCCAGTACATCATCACTTTTTTTATCAAAAAAGCAAGAATTCGTATAAAAACAACGCGGGCCGAGGCAAGCCTCGACCCGCTCGGTCACACAGGAGCAGAAACGGAGAGCCCGATCGCTGCCTCGATGGCCGCGACAAAGCGAGCGCGCTCTTCGTCAGAGCTCCTCGTCGGCATCAAGAACGCGACGTGATTGATCTGACGATCGACGACCATGAATCGCTCGCTCTCACGGCCGATGGTCGCGCCGTACATCTGCGTCAGATCTCCATCGCTCGGCAGAGTGACGGGAAGACAATCCTTCCTCCCGAGCCACCACCGAGAAAGGCGTGGGGCATCTGCTCCCCTCCGTACCAGCTCAAGCCGGCATGGGTTCATGGGCATCTCCTCATAGGTCGCAGGGATTGCGACCATGGCCGCATCATACTGATTTCCGTATGAAAGACAATGAAACTGGTGTGTCTATAAAAGACGCGGGTCGAGGCATGCCTCGACCCGATTCGCCCTAGAGGGCGGTGGGAACACCCATTACCACCGCGACAGCCGCCAAGAAGTTCTGGCGGCAACGGTGGCACACCCCAGCGGGGAGTTCCACAACGCACGGTGAGCGACTCACCACGCTGAACGGACCTTCCCGGTGACGGGCGTCCGCATGCTTGTGGAAGAGTTCCCGAATCTCTTCGGGGCCCGGGAACTCGATGGCGGCGGTGCTGTCTTCAGCGATGGCGGTCAACTGCCACCGCACGCGCCCTCGACCCCCGCCCCCAGCCCTGGTCATCTCGATCATTTTCTCGCTCCTGTTATTGGACCGCAGACATTGCAGTCCATCGCGACACTATACTGAAAAACCTGCAGAAAGCAAAGTGTCCGTGTCCGCGAACTATTTATTCAACAACGGAGTGGAAATCGTGACTGTCACGATTTCCCCGATTTCCCCTCTAGAAATTTGCGCGACCCCGCCTCGCGCCGTCGCGCTCCGGCTTTCGAGTCCCTGACGCGAGGTTTCCCAGACCTCGCTCCCCGCAGCAAAAGCTGCTTCGCACTTTTGCTGCGGGTCAGGGACTCGAACCCCAATACCATCCTCCAGAGGGATGTGTCCTACCATTAGACGAACCCGCACTATCTACGGTGTGTAGCCTTTAGACTGTATCAAATCTTTCAATTTTTGCACCTCCACTGGTTACCGTTGTGACGGTCGTAAAAAGAGGTTCTTAATGCTTAGTCTCGCCTGGATCTTCGATCTTGAGGTGTGTGCGGAGCGCGTTCTCGAAGGCCGGTCCCGCCGAGTGGAGTCCATGCCAACGAGAGTCTTTACGCATGTGTTCTACCACTTCGTGGAAGTTTTCGGGGGTTACACTTTCGTGCCCATGTGTTTCTAGTACCTCGCTAAGGATTGCGTGTGCTTTGTCGAGTCTTTCGACGTCAAACGGTTCTTTATAGCGGATTGACTCGCGAAACGGCTCACCTCTGGCCAGATCTGACGGATGAAATTCATTCATACTGGGGTTTATGGAAGTGAATAAAGGAGTCCCAAAAAGTGTACCACAACCGCAGCTCTGTGATAGGCTTAGGGTATGAAATACCCCCTCTACGAAGTATCGATACCGGTCTTTATTCGCTCACTTGAGAGTCTGCGCAAGATAGTGCGGAAGGCGGCGCGGTATGCGCCGCGAAAGAAGATAAAAATGAGCACACTCCTCACTGCGCGACTCGCGCCCGATATGTATACGCTCACCCAGCAGGTGCAGTATGCCTACTTCATGGCGCTCGAGACGGCGGTGAATCTCTCGGGGCGACCAATGCCGCAGGATTTCAAATATGACGAGAAAACGTTGACTGAGCTCGATCATAGTCTAAAAAAAGCGATCGCTTTTCTCAAAACTATCACCCCCCGTTCATGTGCCTCAACAACAGGGACGGTAAAAACATTCCTTCACCCCACAAAAAAGTTCAAGAAGGACTTTTATGCGACGCAGCTCGCGCTCCCCAACTTCTTCTTTCACGTCACGACCGCCTACGACATCCTGCGCTCTAAAGGGATCCCCCTCAAAAAAGATGACTATCTTGGTTTCTAAGAGGCGCGCAGGATAGCGCGAATGCTATAGAACAGTGAGACCAGCCAACCAAGGAAGGAGGCGAGACCAACGATAAAGAAGGTGGCCGCGAGCTTAAAGTATGCCTCTGAATCTGGTTTATATACCCACATCGAGAAAAGGACCAAGCTCGCGCAACTCACGAGACAGAGGGCGAATATGCGGAGTGTGACTTTCTCGAACATACCCACTAAAACGTCCGTACTCTGCCGATGGTTTCATCCGCGTTATACTGACGTCACTGTGTACCTCTCTCTCGCCCAAGCGAAGCAGAAAATACTTACCGAGAAATATGCGGGTGTCGAGGGTAACGCCTATCGCGCAGACTGTGCGCGCCTTGAAGCACACGAGCCGTGGGAGTATGTGCTCGGTCATACCGATTTCTTAGGCGCAACGATTGACCTCTCCTATCGCCCGATGGTTCCTCGTGACGAGACAGCACAGTGGGTGAAGCGGGTCATTGATGAGTGGAAGGATGCGGGGCCAGTCACAACGGCCGATCTCTACGCTGGCGCCGGCAATATCGGCATCGCGCTTTTGAAACACCTGCCCGAGGCGACCTGCACCTTTAATGAGATCGACGCGGCACTGCTCCCGCAGATTAAGAAATCTCTTGAGATAAACTCAATCGATCCGTCGCGGACGACGCTCCTCGCCGGTAATAGCCTTGAGAAAATTACCGGCACCTTTGACGTGCTCTGCGCGAACCCACCCTACGTTGACCCAAAAGGTGAAGCTGACATGGATCCCGAGATGCACTACGAGCCACGTATCGCCTTCTTCGGCTCCACGGACGGCTTTGGCCACCACCGAGAGCTGATCGAAAAGGGCAAACAATATCTCACCAAGCGCGGCACGCTCTATGTCGAATGCGACATGACGCAGGTTGAGGAGCTGAAGAAGATCCTCGCGACCACCGACTGGCAGTCTACCTTCTGGGATGATCCCTATGGTCACGAGGGAGTGATGGTTTTACACTAATCCGCATGTCCCTGTCGCGCTTCCGCTACTCCTTCTTTCTCGTGCTCCACATCGTCCTCCTCGCTCTGTGGTACACCTCCCCCTTCTACCTCGACTGGCGTATCGTTATCCTCACCGTCGTGCTCTACCACCTCCAGCTCTACTACGCCAAGGGCTGCCTCATCACCCAGGGGCAATTTGGCAAGGAGAATGAAGGCTTCTACTATTACTACTTACGTAGGGCTGGCTTCAGTCCGGATAAAAAAAGACTCTCCTTTGTGCTCGATTATATAATCCCTGGGGGTATGATCGCTCTCGCGCTTATATTGCAGCTCGCTCTTCTCCACTAGAGACCCCACCATCAGGGCGAATCGCGTTGCGCAGAAAGTTACCAAAAAAGGGATTAGTTTCCCACGCGACAAGCGGCAGCGCATACGCAACGGCTGGTGCCGCGACTGCCTGATACTGCTTGAGGTCACCTATTTTTTCAAAACCGAGCATGTGGTAGAACTGGCTGTGCTTTGGGTGGATTGAGATGCAGATGGTGTCAATTTTTTGGGTGCGTGCATAGGAGAGGACGGTGATAAGAAGCGGGACCGCTTCAAAGGGTGATGGTTTTTTGAGCGTATGATCGATCGCAAACTGGACGACTTCTGCTATTTTCTTCCCCTCGGCTCGAAAGGGGGCGAGCTCTTCAGCATAGAGCGAGTCCATCGGGAGTCCTGCCTCACTGTCAGGGATAATGGAGATGGTGCCAAAGAGGACATCCTCTTCGAAGAGCCCCCACACCACAGCATTCGGGGTGCGCAGGAAGCGGACAAACACCCCCTCGCTCAAGTCATAACCTTGGGCCGCGTAGACACGCCGGACGATATCTTGGGCCGCCTGCTTTTCTGCGGGAAGGGTGAGCACCACACAACGCGGGTTCCCGCTCATGCGGCTTTCTTCTGGGTAGTAGCCTGGAGCACGCCGCGGTCGATCGGGAGCGTCTCTATGTAGGCGATGACATCGCCCACTGTCTCAATATGCACAATCGCCTCATAACTTACGCGATATGAAAAAAGGTTCTCGAGCCGGATTAGGAGCTCAAAGAGCTTAATCGAGTCTTCGGCCAAGTCGACGAGCTTACTGTCGTCACGCACCACGGCCAGCGGAAGGTCAAGCGTTTCTGCAATAGCCGTGAGCACAAAATCGCGAACATCCATCACTCTAGTGTACGAGCTGAAAAAGGAAATGCAACCGCCACCGCGACATAGGTGGGGTTAAGGTGCATCCACTCTACCGTTGCAGTATGCCACACCCCCCGCCATCCAATACGCACGGTCGAGGTGGTCGCCCCAAGCGCATTGGTCACATCAACATTGCGCGGATGCACGCGCAACCCCACCCCAAATGCCTTCAGTACCGCCTCCTTGAGCGACCACGCGCGAATCTGGAGCATCTCGCGCTCGCGGCGCGGCGCGGCCGCGATGAACGCTTTTTCCGCGGGGGTGAGACAGGCCTCCCAAACGGCAGTGGTGCACGGGCGGATACGCTCGATGTCGGTACCGAGCAGTACCGGCGCCGTATCCGCGACCGCACAGACAAACGGAGCTGCGTGTGATATGGACACCGCGACTGACTGGGCACTCCCCAGCACACGCGCCTCCGGCTTCCCAAGTACATCTTTCTCGATAGCAATGGTGTGGTGCTCTCCACGCGGGTCGCTGATCTGCAGGGCGCGCTGTGCCGCGCGCGTGGCTGCCTGATGTCCGGCGGTAGAGAGCGCCGCGCGCGTCGTCTCGCTACTGCGCACCAGATCCCAGATCATACATCGCGTAAGCCGTAAAACGTGCGGAGTTGCTCGAGCTTCATCTCGGGAGTCCCTCGGATAACGGGGCTGTACTCAATACGGGCGTCGGCGACGGTATGGGGACGCAGAAATGAGTGGGTGTTGAAGCCCGAGAGGCGGACGAGGACGATCGGGTAGTCCTGGGCGAAAAGCATCTTGATACCCCGCTGAAACTCGGCGACCACTTCCCCGTTATCTACAATCTTCCCTTCTGGAAAAAGGAGGACCGTACATCCGCGATCAAGCAGGTCACGGGTAAACACGAGCTTCTTGGCGCGCTCCATCGGTGTCCTACCGATGTTGTAGGCGCCGAGCGCACGTATCACCGAACCAAGGATGGGGCGAAGCGTATAGTCAGGAGTCGCCGGATAGCGCGTGGGGATCGTGTGGAGCCAATTCTCCATCCCCAAGTGATACGCGATCAAAAACGGATCAAAGAGACTCCGGTGATTTGCAAGCACCAGGGTCCCGCGCGGTACGCTGAAGGTATAGGGCACCCGTGCCGTCAGCTTGATACGCCGACTGAGCCACCAGTTGAAGGGGTAGGTAATGAGCTGGGTCGTGCGGAATATGGTGTCGAGCGAGCGTATGCCGACCCTCTTAGTGAGCGTTGCGGTCATTTCAATTTAAGGATATGTATAAAATACCATTTTTTGAAGCGCTGAATGGGGTTACGATTCCCTCCCCATAGGTTGCAGCGTCGGAGCTTTCGCACGTAGGGGTCGAAGTGCCAGGAAACCGGTGCACTCTCATACGGGAGTCCGACGATAATCTTGTACGCCTCACAACCAACGAAGTTGGCACACGCGAGGGTCCCCAGCACGGAGGAGGGGGCGTGATGACCCGCGAAGTCGATAGTCGTGGGCGCAAAGTAGGAACGTTGGAGCATGCGCGGTGCGATACCAAGCGCGAAGTGGAGTATCTGCTCACGCTCCGGCAAGGCATCGGTGATGTTCATGTAGTCGTCGAAGCTCATGCCAGTGGGGCTGAAGTTGAGCATCGAGGACCCAAAGCCGATTGGTCCGGCGCCCAGGACCGGGATCCCGCGCGCGCGGCATGTGCGGTAGAGGAGACGGCGGGCACTTATAGTGAAGAAATCGATACCGTCGACGGCAAGCGTTGCTCCCTCGAGAAAGGCGTCGATATTTTCTTCGGTCAGGGCGCCGCTCACGCGCACCTCGGCTGTGGGGTTAATCTCTTTTATGAGCCGCTCGAGGGTGATGTTCTTGGGCATGTTAAGGGTGGTGGTGTTCGCCCCTTGTTGCCGATTGATATTGGAGAGCTCAAACGTATCGGGGTCAGCGATGCTGAAGTGCCCTATCCCAAGCCGCGCAAGCGTGGTGGCGTGGATCCCGCCGACCCCGCCGAGCCCCGCGATCGCGACGCGCGCCTGCTCGAGTTTTTCTTGATGATCGTCACTAATGAGCTTTCTGTTGCGATCAAACGCTTCACGGTATGACCAAGCATCAACGGACATAGTACGTATAGTATACCGCCTTCTAGACCAGTACTTCGACGGGGTGTGGGTGACTGAGAAAGTCGAGGGGGCTTGCAGTGAGGCCGTACGCTCCCGACTGAAAGACGACCACCAGATCGCCAATACTCACGTGCGGCAGCTGCACCGAGTCGGCCAGAAGATCGAGGGTGGTGCACAGTGGCCCCACGATTGAGACGATCTCAGTGGCTGGGGTGTTCATGCGGTTACCGATGGCGACGGGGTAGTTGCGGCGGATAAACTGCCCAAAGTTCCCCGAGGCGGGTAGGTGGTGATGGAGTCCGCCATCGGTGACGACAAAGGTTTTTTCCCGTACCGTTTTTGTGTCTATCACCCGCGCGACATATACCCCGGCTTCGCCCACCAGATAGCGCCCAAGCTCCATACCAATGACTGCCTCGGGAAAATGCGCTTTCGCTTCAGTCAGGAGAGGCTGGAGCCCCTTCCCCACGGCAGCTATATCAAGTGGCTCGTCACCCGGGAAATACGGGATGCCGAACCCGCCACCGAGGACGAGCGAACGCGGCGGCGCGGGGAGCTGCGCAGAGAGACGATACAGGAGCGCAAGAGAGTCCTTCACCACAGTAACTGCGAGGTCGGCATGCAGGTTCTGCGAGCCACAGAAGATGTGGAATCCTTCACAGGTAAGACCGGCTGCCGTGAGCATCGTGAGCATCTCGGGGACGGTCTCCGGATCAACACCAAACTGGGTCATCCCGCCCATTTTTATCTTTACCCCCTTCACCGCAAAATCCGGATTGATCCGGAGTGCAATGCGTGGTGTCTGTCCGAGTGCTATCCCCGCAGCGATAACTGCTCGCAGCTCGCGGAGCGACTCCACATGGAGGAGTACGCCCGCCGCCACGGCACAGGTGATTTCTTTTTCAGTTTTCCCCGGTCCAGAAAAGCTTATCGCGGTAGCTGGCATGCCTGTATCGAGCGCCCGCGTCATCTCGGTAAGCGAGGAGACGTCAAAGCCATCAACCTGTGACGCAAGGTGCGCGAGCACGGCGGGCATGGGGTTTGCCTTCATGGCATAGGAGACGTTGAGCATCGGCGAGAGGTGTTTCCGCAGAAGTGCAACCCGGTCAGTGATCCGCTCTCGATCATAGACATACAAAGGGGTGGAGCCAACACGCGCCACGAGCGTTGTGAGCGGCACACCGCCGATGACGAGCTCGTGGTTGGTGGTAGAAAAAGAGTTTAAGATGTGATGCATACGTGTTTCCGTTCTTCGGCAAGCAGACGGCGGTCGAACTTCCCATTGGCGTTCACCGGAAGCGGTCCGTGCACAACCTCGAGATGAGCTGGGACCATATAGCGCGGGAAGCGCTGTCGACAGACAGTGAGCAGCGTCTCGGGCGAGAGATCAGTGCCCAAGGCGGGGGTCGCGACTACCGCGATTGCCTGCCCGAGCTCCGGATGCGGGACGCCGAAAACAGCGACCTCCCCAACGAGCTTCGTGGCATAGAGTACCTCCTCGATCTCTGTCGGGCTCACTCGATACCCCGACGTCTTAATCATTTCATCAGTGCGCCCAACATAATAGAGGTACCCGTCCTCATCCATAGTAACCGTATCGCCGGACCACACACAAAGCTCGGCGAGAGGCAATTCGGGGCGCTGCCCCGGAAGCGGACGAAAACGCTCCTTGGTCTTCTCCGGGTCGTTCCAGTATCCAAGTGCGACCAGTGTGCCGCGATGCACGAGCTCTCCCGGCTCATGCGGCGCGCAGGGAGTGCCGTCTGGGCGTACCACCAAAACCTCTGCATTCGGGATCGCTTTTCCGATAGAGTCGGGGCGCGTATCAAGATCGGCCGGTGGCAGGTAGGTCGAGCGGAAGCTCTCGGTGAGGCCGTACATCAGGTATGGAGTGGTGGTCGGGAGCGCGGCACGTAAACGCGCAAGCGTTTCATTGGGCATATGCCCACCAGAGTTCGTGATATAGCGTAGGTGGGCACGACACGCGGGCGGCCATGAGAGCTGCGCGAGCTGGATCCAGAGTGCGGGCACCGCCGCAAGACCGGTAATCTTCTCCTTCTCCACCATAGAAATAATGTCCTTTACGAGAAGATGGTTCATGAGTACCACGCAGCCGCCTGCATACCACGTCGCCGTCAGTTGATTGAGACCATAATCAAAAGAGAGTGGGAGAACGGCGAGCACACGCTCCTTGGCGGTCAGCTCGAGATACGTTGCGACACTTGCCGCGCCCGCACAGAGCACACGATGCGGTATGATCACGCCCTTGGGTCTCCCCGTACTCCCGGAGGTATAGAGGAGCGCGGCGATATCGCTATCAATAGTGCGGTGACCTTCACACGGCACCTGTTCCAGAAGAGACGACCACCCAACCCACGAGAATCGCGCCGAGTGGTCAATGGGCGCTTCACCGATACAGATCACGTGAGTGAGGCTTGGGCAGGTATCAAGCACGGCGGAGAGGCTCGCGACCCGCTCACTCGTAGTCACAAGTATGCGTGCGGTGCTGTCGCGTACAATATGTGCGACCTGATTGGCCTTGAGTACCGGATTAACAGGCACCATGACCCCACCAGCATGTGTGGCGCCAAAGAGCGCGATGACGGTCTCGAGACGTTTCTCGGTATACACCGCAACACGATCGCCGCGCGCAAGCCCGAGAGCCCTGTAGCCGGACGCGCTCGCGGCGACCGCGTCTGCGAGCGCCCGGTAGGTGAGTTCTTGATTCTGGTACCGCAACGCAACCCGTTCCCCCCACCGCTCTGCTGCAGATGCTATGAGATCGTGAACGAGGATGATCATGGCAGATTATGTCGCCTGTTTCTCGTCGATAAACGCGGTGAGTGAACCGAGTGTCGCGAGCACCTCGGCATTGATATCGCCATCATCAAACGCGATAGCGAATTCTTTCTCGAGCGCAGCGATGACCGTAAAGATAGTCAGCGAATCAAGTTCGGCCAAGCTCCCGAGGAGCGGGGTCGTCTCCTCCCACGCGGCGGTGCGTCCACCGAGCTGGAGCGTATCGTCAAACACGGTGCGAACTCTGTCTCGCGTATCCATAGTGTTAGACGCTCGCGCCGAGCCACTTGCGTGCCGGATTCCCCCGCCAGGTCTCTCCTGCCGGTATCACCGAGCCGGGCATGACCACCGCGCCAATGTCAACGACCGCACGGTCACCGATGATCGTATTCGGCAATACGACCGCATTCATACAAATAGTAACGTCTGATCCAATCTGTACACGCCCGATAATCAGTGCTCCGTTCTGGGTCACGTTCCCCGCAAGATGTGACCCGTTTCCCACAAGCGTGCGATCGCCAATGGTGGTGAGGAACGGGGTGTCGACCACACCATCAATCGCAACGTCGCTACCAATACGTGCCCCAAACAGTCGTAACACCCACGGGCGAAGTGGAAGTACCGTTACTGGAGAGAGCGCAGCTTTCCCGGTGTAATAGGTGAGGGTGAGAAATTTCCAGTAGGTAAAAATCGGTTGATCCATACGAAAGGTTCCTTGCTGAAGTGGGAGAAATAGAAGCGTGGTGCGTACCAGGATACCTGCGCCTACCCCAAACAAGACGGACGCGACCACGACATCAAACACGGGATGGTATACCCCCGTGAGCGCAGTCGTGAAGGGGGCAACGTACCAGAGCACAATCACGCTCACCCCCCCGAGAATGAGGAGGAAAGCACCTCCGTTGAACACAAGGTCGAGAGGTGAGGTTTTCATGCGTACCTTTATTGTATACCAGTCACTGAAGAAATGAATGACCTGATATTTCTCCGAAAGTCGTGCTGCGCTGCAGAGCGTTGAAGGAGCTGTGCGGCTGTGCGAAAGGTGGGGTCAGTTAATATCCGCATCACTCCATCTGCAAACATTCGAGACGTAAAGCGATCGGTACGAAAGGAGAGGCCGATACCACTTGCTACGATCCGCTGCATGTTGAGCAATGCGTCAATGTTGTCCGATATACCGATTATTGGCTTCCCAGCAGTTATCGCATGACTCGTCATCGTACTTCCGCCATTGATAATCAAGAGATCAGCTTTTTCTGCTATCGTTGCTGCCGACAAAAGCGGCGTCAAACGCACGTTAGGCGAGAGGGGGACGTCAACGAGATGGGCGTCGCGCCCGATGAGCGCGCGTACCGGCAGAGCACCGAATGCTTGAATAATTTTCTCGGTTAGATGGTGCGCACCGCTGCTGCCGAGTGCGACGTAACAGAGCGGTTCGTGTGTATTGGGAAACTCTATCGTTGAGGGGTGCGGGGCTTCGAGCGACCACGGCATGAACCCTAGAAAATGTTCATTTGCTAAATACTGTGGCCCTCGGAATAAGTCAGGGGGATCAGCGTAGAGCATGTGGTCAGCGTCGGTATACAGGTGTGTAAGCGTTGGCGGGATCGGGGGAAGACCATAGTGCGCACGTACCTGGTTGTAGGGTCGAGTGTGGTGCGCAAAGATGTGCGTCTGTGCATGATCAAAAAAGAATTGGGCGAGCGGGAGCGGACACACACGGGTAAACAAAGTCGGCGGTACCTCGTACCAGGAGGCTACTGATGGGCTCCAGTATGCATTGGAGATGCCGGCGTACGGGACCCGACAGATGCGGGCGCTTACCCCAAGCGAAAGCCGGAAGTCTCCGATGATGAGATCTGGTTGGAGGGCTCTGATGAGCGCCTGATCTTCAACCACCTCTCGTTCAAGAGTCGCGCGGTCAAAGAGGGGCGCACCACGTCGCACACGTTTGATGAGTTCAGTACGCGAAAGGTTGGTAATCGTGTGTCGTGTGATCGCACTCTGCTTCACGACTGTCTCAAACGCATCCCCAACGGCAAGATGGACATCGTATTCATCTTCAGCGAGTGCTGAAGCAAGCGCAAGCGGGCGTGCAAGATGGGCGAGCGTGACTGCTTCACTTACAAAGAGAATGCGGGGTCGATAACGGGAAGGAGAGGTCATCGCTCTGTAGTATACCAGTTAGAATTGTGCCTCACTATTAAGGGAGCACCTTGCGCTATACTAAAGTGCATGGATCCTCGTAGTATGCCTCCCTCCTCATTCAGGCGCACCTGGAACACGATCCGTGTTGGATTTTTCCTTGCAAACCGTCAGATGCTGGCGAATAAGGGTACGTCAATCCTTATTGTGGTCGTGATGATTCTGACGTATCTCAACCTCCTCATGGTCAGTGGGCTGCTGGTCGGTATTGTTGATGGGCTACGCCAAGAGCGACGAGATCACTATACGGGGGACATTATGATCGTCCAGCACGATCGAAAAAACGCCATCCTGAACTCTCCCGACACAATCTCTTATTTAAAAACGCTGCCACTTATTACCTCGTTTTCTCCGCGTTACAAAACAACCGGGATCATCGAGGGAAATTATGCAGAGAAGATCACTGAACAAGATACTCCCGATGTAATTATTTCGACGTTCATTGGTATCGACCCAACCGCAGAAGATGCCACGACCGGGCTCTCTCACCTCATTGTTGAGGGTGAGTATTTACGTCCCACGGATTACAACCAGATTCTCATCGGTACGAGCCTGTTGGCACGGTACAAAACGCTCACGGCACTCCCTGGTACCATACCCATCCCCAAGGTTGGGGTGGGAGACAAAGTACGTATCATGCTGAACGGTATTGAGCGAGAAATGACCGTAAAAGGAATCGTGGCAAGTAAATTGGAGGAAATAAACTTGAGTGCCTACATGGTGGATGCTCAACTTCGCGCTATGCTTGGACGAACGAATCGGGGAGTCAACGAGATCGCGGTCAGAGTTGCTCCTGGAGCGAGTGCCCCCACCATTCGAGACCAGCTCAAGCGTTCGCCTATAGGGAATAACGGTTTGATACTCTATGGTCGTGACTCCGAACCGTCATTTTTCCAAGACTTTGCATCAACATTCGGTCAGTTGGGCACGATTCTTGGAAGTACGGGCTTGGTCATATCATTCATTGCGGTCTTTATTTTGGTATTTATCAACACGGTCACCCACCGCCGTTCTATCGGCATCCTACAAGCCATCGGGGTCCGTCCGGGTGGCATCGAGATAGGTTATGTGGCTCAATCATCGCTCTTTTCCTCACTGGGCGCAGTCATTGGCATTGCGCTTAATTTTATGCTTATTGAACCATATTTCGTTGCTCACCCGATCGATTTTCCTTTCAGTAATGGTATCCTTTCTGTATCGATCACCGAGGCGTGGGTAAAAGCGTTGGTGCTCTACATAGCGATTATGTGCGCAAGCATTGTCCCGGCACGAATGATTATGCGACAAGAAATCGTCGATGCCATTCTCGGCCGCTAACTCCTATGCTTGAGGCACGCAACTTAAAAAAACAGTTCGCTTCGGGCGAGAGTTCGCTTATTGTGTTTGAGCACCTTGATTTCGTAGCCGCAGAGGGTGAGTTTGTTATTATCACCGGCCGCTCCGGTTCTGGTAAGTCAACGCTGCTCTACCTCTTGGGTCTCCTCGACACCCCAAACGAGGGGGTGGTCAGTATTGATGGATTCGTAGGAAGCACACTCTCAAGGAACGCACGATCTGATCTGCGCTTAGACCGTTTGGGGTACGTCTTTCAAGATTATGGGCTGATGGCTGAGATGAGTGCTCTCGATAATGTCGTGCTCCCTCTCATTATGCGAGGAAAGAGTCGTGCTGAGGCAAAAGAACTCGCCCGTGCTGCACTCGACCGCGTCGGTCTGGGCGATCATGCCAAATACCGACCATCGAAACTTTCAGGTGGACAACAACAACGCGTCTCGATTGCTCGTGCAATCGCCCATAATCCCTCGTATATATTGGCCGATGAGCCGACGGCCAACCTGGACACTACCAGCGCCCTTGAAATTCTTTCGATGTTTAGAGCTATCCACAAAGCGGGTTCCACGATTATTATGGTGACCCATGAACGAGAGTCGCTTAGTATGGCCACACGCGTGCTCGAGTTGAAACAGGGCCAACTCGTTGACGTCACCCATATTCCACAATCCCCGCTTCAGCAAATGGTGGGTCTCTAGACGGAAAATATGTTCTACAATAGAGGATAATGACTCGTATCCTGACCGTGGTGTCCGTCGTGGTGGGTGTCGTCCTCGGCGGCGTTGGTCTATGGTACGGCTATGCAAAAATGCAGGGTGCCCAATCAGTGGTGCTCACACCCGTACCCGTGAGCTACCGGCACATAGTCGAGCAAGTCGATATGTTCGGAACAACAAAAGCTGCCGAAACGATTGATCTTGCTTTCAAAAACAACGGCATTGTGGAAGCTGTCCTCGTGAACGTTGGGGACTCGGTGACGACCACCACCCCGCTGATAGTCTTACGGAGCTCGACGGTAAAAGACCAGCTTGCACAGGCACAGGCACAGTTTGATGCGGAGAGCGCACGATTACGTGAACTTCTTCGTGGAACCCGCCCTGAACAGATAGCCGTAGCCAGTGCTCAGGTAACCGATGCCCAGACTGCCTTTACCAATGCACAAAAGGCATTGCTGAAGGTGATCGCGAGTGCCCAAAGCATGACCGACACGGTCATCCGCGTCACTATTGATCAATTTATTCAGAACCCGTCCTTTACACATTCCTCGTTCACCATCCTTATCGTCGATCAACAAACAAGTATCCAGACACTCAGTGCCCGCCGTAATCTCCAGCCACAACTTATCTCATGGCGATCACGCATCACGGCACTCCAGACTGGATCCGTCGACGCGTTACTCGATGCCACCGATGACATGCACGACTACATACAGGTCATCGCAGGTATCCTCGATAATTTGACGACCTTTCTCGCAAGCGGCGATCCAACCCAAAGTGCCGCCGCACAGAGTGCGGTGACGACCGCTCGTACGGCTCTTACCGGGATTGATCGCACCCTTGATGAGGCATATAGCGCCGTGCGGAGCACTCAAGCAGCGGTCACCGTCGCAGAGCGCGAGCTCGATCTTCTCCTGTCTGGTCCAACACACGAAGCGCGTCAGGCACAGGAAGCGGCCGTTGCGCATGCGCGTGAATTGGTTGCCGAACTAAAGGATACGCTGAGTGACCAAACTCTTGTTGCTCCCCTTTCAGGTACCGTCGCCTCGATAGAGCCAAACGTTGGTGAAGCAGTCGGCGCCGGAGCTACCGTGCTCTCCCTTATCGCTACGGGACCCTTAAAGCTTGAGGGGTATGTTCCAGAGGTTCACTCGAATAAAATAGTGGTCGGCCAGAGGGTGTCCATTATGCTTGACGCATTCCCGGGTGAGTCATTTACGGGCACTCTGCGCTCCATTGATCCAACGGCAACCCCTCAAGACAGTGTCCCTAATTTTAAAGTGACGGTCTACTTCGATCCGTTCGACGCGCATATCCGTCCGGGTCTCACCGCATCCGCACACATTCAAGTTGCTGATAAGCCGTCCGTACTCGCTATCCCCCTCGCTGCCGTCGCTGGTGCTGGTAAAAGCGCCACGGTCAACCTGCTCCAAAATGACATGCCTGTGCGCACCCATGTCGAAACCGGATCAGTCGGTGTCGATGGCTATGTTGAGATAGTGTCAGGATTGCGTGAGGGAGATGTGGTCCTGGTAGACGAAACTAAAGACTATAAAGTGATTCCTAATCAGTAAAACATGACAGGTGTCGGTCAGGGGGTGGGTATCGTTGTCGGAATGCTGATATTCTACGGCGTGTGTGGAGCTATGCGCGTATACCGTCAATTACGAATCTCGCGAGAATTGAGTGCGGCGCTTACCACTTATGAACGCCACAACGATCAAGCGCCGATGCGCGTACTCTTTATCGGTGATAGTACCGGATACGGTACAGGTGCCAGCGAAGGTCGCTACTCCATCCCTGGGAGACTTGCTGCTGCGATTCCAACTGCCCATATTGAAAATGCGAGTAAACCGGGAGTCTATCTCTCCTACGCGCATACTGCACTTGATACTCGCGTTCAGAAAAACACCCCTCCATTTGATCTCATTGTCATCATGCTTGGTGGTATGAACCTTGTTTGTTTTACCCCTCTTGCACTTCTGCGGCGCTCCCTCAAGACCATACTTACGCGGAGTCAACAGTACGGAAAAAACATTGTGCTTATTAGTCCAAACAACGCGGGACTCATGTTGTGCTATCCTCCTTTTCTGTTACCGCTCTATCACAATCGCTCAAGACAAATGAAGATATTGTACCAGGAAGTTGCGCACGAGGTTGGCGTATCGCATGTATCACTCTTCCATGAAAAAAACGACCCGGTTATAGATCAGAAGCTCCTCGCTCGTGATTTAATGCATCCAAATGACGCAGGGTATGAAGTGTGGTATCGTCAGATACACGAGACGCTCATACGAGCGCTCCTAACATGACCGATTTTCTTCGCACGATAGGCTCTCGAGTTGGAGATGTTTTTGTTAGTATCGGTAGTGGTGCGATCACTCATACAAGAGAGAATATACAGTCACTCGTCGATGGAATCTCCTTGGGTGGACCCGTCGGTGTGGAGATCTTCCTCCCAGCATTCCTCATCCTACTTGGAGAAGGTACGGCACTCCTCGTGACACTCAAGGTACTCCACATGATTTGGACACTGCTTCATGAGGTTCAATTTATGTGGAAGAAACCTGTCGTGTACTCAGCGCAGCGTGATGGCCCGAAACGAATTCTTGTCCTTGGTGATAGTACTGCGTACGGCACTGGTGCTGATGCGCCAGAAGATACTATCGCAGGACGTCTTGGACGCGATTTCCCTCATACGTCCATTCTCAACGTTGCGGTAAATGGATCACTCGTACGCGATGCCATCACCCAACTCGAGCGTACTGACTCTCAGACATTTGATTTGATTGTTATAAGTACAGGAGGAAACGATATTTTGTTTCGTACCAGTGTAACATCGCTTGAACGAGACCTCCGCCGCCTCCTTGATCAAGCCATTGCAAAAAGCAATCGACGCGTCGTTGTACTTTTTTACGCAAATCTTGGACAAGCACCCTTCTTCCCAGCGTTCATCCGTTCGGTTATCGGACGGCGTACTGATATTGTGCACGACGTGTTCGCGCGAGCGACTGATGCGGTCGGATTACCGCTCGTCGAGCTTTTTATTACGGAGAAGATCCACAAATACACCTCCAATCCATTTTTTGAAAACCCTGATCGCTACTATGCCAAAGACAAAATGCATCCGAGCAGTGAAGGATATCGACTGTGGTACAACTATCTCTGGAGCGAGCTTGTCGCACGCGGTTTCAAGTTTGATGAACGCGACGCCACTCCTCCACACACCCTCCCCTGAGATACCCCGTGATGCGCTAGAATGAACTCATGATCGGGAGCATCTCGCATCCCAAAACGCGTTCGCTCCACTACGCGCACTCGATACGCAATCGCTTGGCGTGGCTCCTGATGACTCTGGTGATTATCGGTGCCGTCTTGTTTGTCGAAACGGGATACTTTACCGATGTTGACTGGCCCATACTCACTGACGCAGTTCTTCAGACAACATACCGGCTGATTGTTGCGTACGGTATCGCGCTGGCTCTGGGGGTGGGGATCGGCCTTCTCGTCGGTTGGAGTCCCCTTATGGATTTCCTCTTCCCCTTTTTTGACGTCCTCCAGAACCTTCCCTCGTTTGCTCTCTTCCCCCTCTTTGTCTACTTTTTCGGCTTCACCGACAAAATGATCGTCTTGTTTGCCGTCACCTCTATCGTGTGGCCCATACTCTTTGCCGTGCTCACGACCATCCGCAGTGTCCATAAAGATCTGAATGATGCAGCTATCATCTTTGGTGCGACAGGGTTTCGCCGCATTACCCACTACCTTGCCCCTCTCTCATTTCCCGCTGTGCTTTCAGGTTCAATTGTGGGTATCGCGATAGGCTGGGAAGCGGTGATTGGCGCTGAAATTATTATCAGTAGTGAAGGCTTTGGCGCGTTTATTAAAGGCGCCGACGCTTCTGGCCTTAGCCCAAGCGCCGTTGCGGGCGCGCTCGGTATCCTCGTCATCGTCTTCATCGTGAACCGACTCGTGTGGGCGCCCCTCCTCTCAGAGAGTAGCCGCCGCTATGCGGAGTAACATGACCGACCACCCTCCCATGGCACTGGTGCTCTCACGTGTATCAACGCGTTTTGTCGACGAAGAGAAGCAGGACCCCTCGGTTCTGCATGAGGTCAGCTTCTCTATCCCCCACGGATCGTTTGTATCACTTGTTGGTCCGTCAGGCTCGGGTAAGTCAACCCTCCTGCGTGTCATTCTTGGGCTTATGCCGATACGAAGCGGTGAGATTATCCGCAACGTACAGCGCCCGGCAATGGTATTTCAAAATTATGCCCTCTTCCCGTGGCTCACAACGCTTGAGAATGTCGCCTTTGGTCTCCGGATGGAGGGTGTGGGACGCAAAGAGCGTGAACGCGTCGCGCGCGAGAAGCTCGATGAAGTCGGGCTTGTCCACCTCGAGCGACACTACCCCGCCGCCCTCTCGGGCGGCCAGCGCCAGAGAGTCGGGCTCGCACGCGCGCTCGCAATCTCGCCTGACCTCCTCATCATGGATGAACCGTTCTCAAACCTCGATACAATCACTGCCGAGGCACTGAAGACCGATTTGTTGAAAATCTGGCGCTCCTATGGCATGACTGTGCTTATGGTCAACCACCTCATCCCCGACGCCATCGAGCTCTCAGATACCATCATACTGATGAACGCGCACCCGGGCCGCGTCGAGAAGATCATTGCGGTCGATCTCCCGCGCCCGCGCGACATCCGGAGTCCGCACTTCTTCAGCCGCGTCGACGCCCTCACCGAAGACATCCGTGCCCTCACCTAGACACGTACAAGCAATGTGCAGCCACCGAGTTGTGTTGTGTGGATACTGCATAAAAACACTATGATATATCGTAGTATTTTATATCAGTCAGAATAACTACTCATTCTGCGGAAGTTAAACTTCTGGAAGGGTGTAGAGCCAGCCGGGCTGCCACTTCCATGGTGCTGGAATAATCTCCTCAAGAGACCGCCCATTAATCCAGTGCTCGAGTCCATACTGGGTTGCCCGATGACCAATAATCATCACCCGCTTCCCATCATGGCCACGGATAAGGTCTTGCAGAAACGACTTCATTCTCCCGGATGTTTGTTCGTAGCTTTCTCCGTTTGGGAATGGTTCGATAATACGCTTTGGTTTTTCACTATCGACTTCACTGCTTGAATGTTGTGTGAAATCTCCATAGTCGCACTCTCGCAAGCGCGCATCTTTTATAATTGGGAACCCCTCTCCAAAAGCGATTTCAGCTGAATGATATGCACGTTGCAGATCTGAACAGAAAATGGCATCAAAATGATCGTGCTCGTACCGTTTGCCCATCTCTTTTGATTGCTCCACTCCGAGTGGAGAGAGTTCGACGTCATTGTGACCAGAGGACACGTGTGCCTCGTTATCGTAGGTTGTGCCGTGTGCTTCAAAGACAATCTTTACTGCCATAGTTATTTCTTGCGCTTGTGGGTAGCGGCAGCACGGAGGAACTCGGTAAATAAAGGATGCGGGGCGAGGGGGCGCGCTTGGAGCTCGGGGTGGAATTGGGTACCCAGCATGAAGGGGTGGGTATGAGTAGGAAGCTCGGCGATCTCCATGAGCACACCGTCAGGTGAGGTGCCGGAGAAGATGAGACCGGCAGCTTCAAGCGGCTTCACGTATGCGGCGTTGATCTCATAGCGGTGACGGTGGCGCTCCTCGATAAGCTCTTTCTTATACGCGGCGCGAGCCACACTCCCTTTCTTTAGGTAGCAGGGGTAGACGCCAAGCCGCATCGTGCCGCCATACTTATTGTCAGCGAGGTGTTTCTTCTGCTCGAGCATCACGTCGACCACCGGATCCTTCGCACTCTTCTTGATCTCGGTCGTGTGAGCGTCTTTCAACTTCAAGACATTGCGCGCGTATTCAACCACCATAAGCTGCATACCGTAGCAGAGACCGAAGTAAGGCACCTTGTGTTCTCGGGCAAAGCGGATCGCTTTGATTTTCCCTTCCACTCCCGACTCACCAAAGCCGCCCGGCACCAAGATCCCGTGGTACTTTCCAAGAAGCGCGCGCATATCAGCACCCTTCTTCTCGAGCTCTTTTGCATTAACCCACGAGAGCTTCACACGAAGCCCAAGCTTTGCTGCTGAAAACTTGAGTGCCTCAATAACCGAAAGATACGCGTCAGAAAGGACAAAGTCCCCCGTGTCAAAATATTTCCCCACAATCGCAATCTGTACCTCTGGCGCCTTAGTGCTCGCAACGGCAGCAGCAAATTTCTTCCACGCGGTGAGTGAAGCCTTTTTCTTCGCGGGAAGGTGGAGCGCATCAAGCACCGCCTCCCCGAGCTTATCTTTTTCGAAATTGAGTGGCGCTTCGTAGATGCTCTTGATGTCCGGCGCACTGATGATCCGATCTTTACGCACATTACACCAAATCGCGAGCTTCTCTTTCCGTTTTTCGTCGACCGGTTCCTTAGAGCGCGCGACGATAAAATCTGGTTGCACGCCGTACGAATTAAGATCGCGCACGGCGGTCTGGGTGGGCTTCGTTTTCATCTCTCCAAGCGTACCCGGAGTGGGAAGATAGGAAACGATGACAAAAAGAACGTCGTTTGGATGATTCATCTTCAGCACCCGCGCCGCTTCGATAAAAAGCGCATTTTGGAAGTCGCCAATCGTTCCCCCAATCTCGATAACAGAAACGCGGCTGCCGTTGTAGGCAGCCGCGTTCTGGATGCGCGAGAGGATCTCATCACGAACGTGCGGGATAGCCTCGACACACTTACCGTGATAGCCGAGCGCGCGCTCGCGCGCGATAACAGACTGGTAGACCATACCGCTTGTCATGTAGTCCTCATTAGTGAGATCGCGGTTGAGGAAGCGCTCGTAGTTCCCCATATCCTGATCAGTCTCGAGCCCGCTCCGGAGCACAAAAACTTCCCCGTGTTCGGTGGGATTCATCGTCCCCGCATCGACATTAAGGTAGGGATCGACCTTGACCAGATTTACCGGGTACCCCTTTTCCTGAAGAAGGAGGCCTAGGGAACTCGTCACGACACCCTTCCCAACGCCGCTCATGACGCCGCCGAGTACAAATACGTACTTATGTCCTTCAGTTGCCATACCCGTGGATTATGCCTTCAGATACTTGTGGATAGCAAGTAGTGATGCCAGCGCCCCAAGGAGGATCCCCGATCCAGCAAGGATGAGAAAAATGAGTGTGAAGTGTGCACTGAAATATGACGCGACGTTAAAGCCGCCCAACCATACCGCCATCCGCTCACCGGCATACGACGTCCCTCCCCACAACAGGAGAAGCACCAAACCGGCGGCAAACCCACCGGTGATGAGCCCCGTCACTATGAAGGGGCCTTGGATGTACGCATTGCTCGCTCCCACAAGCCGCATGACCGCGATCTCGTCTTTGGCGGTATAGATCGCGAGACGCACGGTAGCAAACGCAATAAGGATCGACGCAAGCGCAAAGAGGATACTCACTACAAGACCAATCCTATCGGCCGCCTGGATCCAGAGTGAGAGACGGTCGATCGTTTCTTTCTTGTTAGCATCGTAGTTGATACGGTCGACAATTGACGTACCGCCTGAAGAGAGTGTCGGAGACGCTTCAAGAAAGTTAACAATACTTTCGTACTCTGAAGGATCCTTTGCCCGTACGGAAAGTGACGCGTTGAATGGATTACCGCCCACCTCTTCAAGTGCCTGAAGCGTCAGGTGGTCAGTAGCATATCGCGCACGAAATGCGGCGAGCGCGTCGATCGCCGACGTGTACGTGACTTCAGCGACTTGAGGGAGCTTCATAATCTGGCTCCGTACAGAAAGAATGTCGGACTCCTTGGCGGTGGTCACAAAGTAAACCGACACATCCACCTTTTCCTTGATTGACGTGAGGGTGAAGGAGAGAAGTGCCGAGAGAAAAATGAGTGAGCCGATAATCGCGAGAGTGACGGTCATGATCACCACGGTCGCGGCTGAGACCGCGCCGCCGCGGGCAAAGTTCTTCCATCCGGAAACGAACATGCGTTTGAGGACCATCCAGTTCATACCCCTAGTGTACCGCTATAAGACATATTTGCCATCCGCATCGTCGCGCACAATCCGCCCACGGTCGATCGTAACCACTCGCTTGCCGATCGCGTCGACCACCCCCTTATTGTGAGTAGTAATCAGCACCGTGGTACCGAGCTCGTTGATCTTCTTGAGGATCTCGACCACCTCGTAGGTGTTGATAGGGTCGAGATTCCCGGTCGGCTCGTCGGCAACGATGAGCTCGGGTTGGTTGATGATCGCGCGGCCGATAGCGATGCGCTGTTTCTCTCCACCCGAAAGCTGGTCGGGGAAATGGGTCGCTTTATCGGCGAGATTCACCAGCTCGAGAATGTAGGGCACATCGCTCGCGATCTCATCATCGGTGCGTCCGGCTGCCTCCATCGCAAAGGCGATGTTCTCATAGGCAGTCTTGTTGGGGATAAGGCGGAAGTCTTGAAATACCATCCCAATCTTGCGACGGTAGTGATGCAAGGCCGAGCTCGGGAGGTCGTTAATGTCGATAGATTCAAAAAAGACGGAGCCGTCGGTAGGACGCTCTTCAGCGAGGAGGAGCTTCAGGAGGGTGGTCTTACCGGCGCCCGAGTGACCAACGATAGAGATAAACTCTTTGGGGGCGACTGAGAGGCTGACTTCTTCGAGCGCTGCGGTTTCGCCATACCGCTTTGTCACTTTGTCGAAGTAGATCATAACCCCTCTATTCTACCGCACGTGACTCCATCGCGTCTATGAAGCCGTCGAGATCGCCCTCAAGGACCTTCTCGGGATTCCCGGATTCATACTCGGTACGGTGGTCCTTCACCATCTTATAGGGGTGGAGCACATAGGAGCGGATCTGACTCCCCCACTCATTCGCCGTGGTCGCTGCAATTGACCGGCCTTTTGCCTCCCGCTCCTGCTCCTGCTCCTGTTTTCTGTATATTTTGGCTTTGAGGAGCTCCATCGCCTTCTCACGGTTGGCGAGCTGGCTGCGCTCGCTTGAGACGTGCACAGAGAGATTGGAGGGCGTGTGGACTATTCGTACCGCGGTCTCACGCTTATTCACGTTCTGGCCGCCTGCGCCGCCCGAGCGGGCGAACTGGATCTCCAGATCGTCTGGAGAAAGCTCGACTTTGTCGCTTGCTACCAGAGTCGGGAGCACCTCAACGAGCGCAAAGCTTGTCTGCCGCTTTGCGTTGGCATTAAAGGGAGACTGGCGAACAAGCCTATGCACCCCTGCTTCATGTTTCAGTCGGCCATAGGCGAGAGAGCCCGAGATCTCAAGGAGGAGATTACGGTACCCGCCGTGGTCGTTCTCATTGGCATGCAGCTCACGCACACGCCACCCCTTCTTATCAGCGTAGCCTTCATACATTCGCCGGAGGAGGCGGGCAAAGTCTTCAGCGTCGTCTCCGCCTGCGCCCGCGAGGATAGCTAGGGTGGCGTTGCCCGCGTCATGCGGATCGCCAGATATCCCTTCCTTGAGGTTTTGATACTCGGCGACGAGGCGCTGTGCCTCCTCTTTATCACTCCAAAACTCTGGCGACGCCATCAGCGCCTCCAATGCTAATAGTCGCGTCTCTCGATCCTCCATGACCCAGAACGATCACTGAAGCGTACCCGATGAGGAAAGTTTTGCCTTTCGATCAGTGAGCGAGGTGCGTTGTGTCTCGAGAGCAGTAATCTCAGCCTGCAACTGACGTCCAAGAGTAATCGAGAGCTTGCGCAGGCCTTCATCTGCCCCTATAGTCGCGGCCTTGGCGTTCCCTTCTGCGAGCTTGGTCTGCAATTCTTGTAAGTTATTGTCGAGTTCGATCAACTGCGCATCGATTTGATCAACCTCCCGCGCTGCCTCGAGCTTGGCGTTAGCCTCTTGCTCACCAGACAGGGAGTCAACCCAAGCACGCTCACTCGCCCTGTTTTCCGCCGCACGACTTCCACTCTTCCACATTTCAGGATTTTCCATGCAATAATAATAAAGCTCTGTCAAATATTTGTCAACCCTCTATCCACACCCCCTAGAGCCGCCTCTCAGATTTGAACTGAGGACCTACCCCTTACGAAGGGGTTGCTCTACCAACTGAGCTAAGGCGGCTTCTGTGCCTTATCTTTCTACCACACAAACTCAATCTAAAAAAGTGAGCTGGAATTTTTGTTTTTACTCATCTCTTCGATCACCTTCTCGATCGGCTTAGCATCCTTCGGTGCTTCGATATTCACGCCTTTATTAATCTCAGCGAGATTCAATTTGAAAGTAAGGTCGATCTGTTTGCCCTTAAGCTGCATCGCGGTGTCGGGCGGCACGACACGCATCCGATACTCAAGCACCGCCGGGAACCCGTCACGGTCGGTCCACACGGTGTAGAAGACGTTGTGCTTCAGATAGGCAAAGGTGGTGTCAAAGTCCTCGCTCTCCAGATACGAGAGCAGCCCCGGATCGTTGAGGAAGCTGAACGCTCTGTCGTTCTTGGTCTCCTCAACCACGTCTTTGACAAACGGGATAATGGCCTCTTTGCGGATATCGAGCTGATACCGATAGAGGGTCTGCCCCTCGACATTTTCTTTTTTCGGCTGTGTTTTGAAGGTGAAGAGGCGATGCTTCTCGGCGAGCTGATTTACCTTCTTCCCCACCTCGACAGTCGCGGCGCGCTGCTCTTTGTAGGCAACCTCTGTTTCAGAAATAGAGCGTGCGATATATGAGAAATCACTCCCGTAGCCGCGTGCTGTCGAGGATGCCGCCGAAGGAGAGATCACAAACCACTGCCCCTTATAGCTCGCCAAGTCGCCGAAGAGTGAGGGGAGCTTGTTCACGCGGATGTAGTAGTTTTTATCTTTGCGCAGCGCCTCGACATCTATCGCGTAGGTGAGATCGCCCAAGTCACCATTGGCGGTGAGGTTAAAGCGCCAATCAGGAATTCCTTCTGCGCTGAAGTCGGTCACGGCCGCGAAGCTGATATCGCCAGAGACATCCGGCGGTATCTGGCGCATCATCTCCGCAAGCTCAACAAGAAACGGCTTGGGGAGTTTTGAGGGGATATAGACGTAGCTGTCTTTGGTAAAAGTCACTTTCTTCCCGACAATCGGGGTTCCCGTCGCTGTGTAGTTATACGACTTTCTGATCGCATTCACTGCCTCATTGGTCTCGAGGGTTGTGGTAACTGTAAAGTTTTTTCCTCCTTCAGTAGCCGCATAGGTATAGGGGAGGTCCGTGACTAGATCCCCGCTGGAGGTTCTGTAACTCAAGCTTTTCATATCGGCACTCGAGAGTGCCGCGGGGAAAGGTTTCCCTGCCTTGGTCACGTACGTCTTCTTGGTGTAATCATAGGTACGCTGATCACCATACTTATATTTTAAGTCACTAACCATACTACCAAGAGTGTTGATCTGCCCGGCATCGCGTTTGTACTGTGTCTCCAGTGCTTCGTTGACTGGCGGGGCGACAAAGGGGGTCGCGTCCTCCTCGCGTGGGTTGACCGCGAGCGAGACGGTGGCGGTGTAGGAGGCGTTCTTAATCTCGAGTGACTTCATCAAGATGCTCGAGAGGAAGGTGTTCTCGGCATACTGTGAGGCGCTGAAGGGGCCCATCTGCGCGAAGTAGGCATAGGCGCCTCCTCCTGCCACCACCAGCACAGCCCCCGCTATCAGGGCCGGGACCAAAAATGAGCGGCGCGGCTGTGCCTCTGCAATCGTCATACTGGGTGTCATGACCGGCGGGACGCTAGCACTCATGGGTTCAGGAGAAAAAACGGGCGGAGGTGGCACTACAACGGACGGGGCGGTCGGCGCACCTTCGATGGCGGCAAATGCCGCGTCGATATCGGCTGGCATCCATTGCGCCGCAACCGCCGCTTTATGAATCTCTTCTCGCGCCACCCCTGCCAAGAGCTGGGCACGGATATACCCTACCAGTTGGTCGTTCATCATGATAACTCGAGTATCTCACACGTTTATCGTGCGCGAGGCGTTTTCCCCTTCTTTAAAAGCTCCGGTGTCTTCTGTATTACCTCGTGAACGTGCTGACACCAGACGCGCGCTGCCGTGGTCGCCAGTAGAAGAAATAAAAGTATATGAGCACTAAGAGCACGATGTTGGGAATGAAGATGATGGGGTGCGCCCACGGGATACCGTTGATCTGCACACTCGGTGCAAGCGGCCACAAGAAGGGTGTCGGGAAAAAGGCGGCTGAATGTGTCGGGATATCGACAAGGATGTGAAGCGGCCATGCAAACAAGGGGAGGTAATGCTTTCTCCACACGGCAAAGACCACCAGATAGACGAGCGCGAAGACGATGAGACTGTGGGTCACGTCGTAGAGCGTGTGCACATATGAAAGAATCGAGCTCTCGGGGGGCGGCCCACCCACCCACTCGGGCCCCGACGTGAGCCCGAGCACCATAAAGAGTGTGAAGAGGCCGAAGGAGAAGAGGTCGGGCGCAACTCCGAAGAAGAACGACGCCCAGAAGTCGCGACGATTCTTCCGTCCAAACGCGACCGAACCCCAAAGCCCGTGCGACAAAATATCCATGAGTCTCTATTAAAGCACGCTAGAACCCATTTTACACGAAACCCGAATTAATGATCACTCGCCCGCTCGCAGACTCGCGGGCTCGCCGCCGCGGACGGCGGCCCCGAGCCCTGTCCGCGCTTTTCTGTCTTCTGTCCGGACTGGATTCGCGGGGGGGG